>CAIXXM010000023.1 GCA_903923395.1 uncultured Acidobacteriia bacterium | reverse complement strand
TCCCAATGTTTTCGTAAGGCTGACAAGGAGTAAGGCAGTGAAGTCATCCGAAAAATGGAGCACAGAGCAGCGGATTGCCGCCCTGTGCTCCGTTCTTGTTTTATGGGCGGTTGCCATTACCGGGCGGCTGGTGCAGCTTCAGGTTCTGCAGCACAAGGAACTGGCGGCCAAAGCGCGTCTGCAGCAGGAGCACAAGAACCCGGTTCCAGCGCCGCGCGGCACGATTTTTGACCGCTTCGGCAATCCCCTGGCTGTGACTGAGTCCGTATCCTCTGTCGTCGTGGACCCCAAACACATTGTGAATCCGGACCTGGCTTCCGGCTTGCTTGCTTCTCTGCTCAATCTGGATCGCAATGTGCTGCTCGAGAAGATCATCCGCGCCAAGCGGTTGGGCCGCCGGGAACTGGTGGTAAAGCGCCGCGCTACAACCCAGGAGACGAAGAACCTGGTCGACAGCCACCTCGCCTACGTGGCAATCCGGCCGGATACGAAGCGTGTCTACCCCAATGGCGAAATTGCAGCCCATGTGCTCGGTTCGGTGTTCCGGCTGAAGGGCCCGGAAGTGGGAGCAGCAGGCGTGGAGAGAAGGCTGGAAGTCGTGTTGCAGGGGCAAGATGGCGAGGAGTCCGTGCTCGCGGACGTTGGTCATCATGACATTGATTCCGAACTTCGGACCGCCGCACGTCCCGGAACGCCGGTGACCCTCACCATCGATGAGCGCCTGCAGTTCGTGGCGGAACGGGAATTGAAGGCGGGTGTGATCGCCAAGAACGCCGAACGGGGTTCGGTGGTCGTGATGGACCCTTACACCGGGGATATCTATGCGATGGCGAACTATCCCACGTATGACCCGAACCTGCCGGCAACAGATCCGAAAGATCACAGCCGCATCAACCTTGGAGCGATGGCGCCGTTTGAGCCGGGCTCCGTCTTCAAAGTCATCACTCTGACGGCGGCGCTGGAGACTACTAAATTCCGCCCGGAAACCCCTGTGGCCACGGGAGGGGGCTCTTTGAAACTGCCGGGCCGCGTGGTGCATGAAAGCCACCATGGCTACGGCACCATCACCATGCAGCAAGTGCTGGAGAAATCGTCAAATATCGGGGCCATTTTGATCGGCCAGCAGGTGGGTCGCAAGAACCTTTATGACTACGTCCGCCGCTTTGGAATGGGTGCGCGCACTGGTTTGCCTCTGGCGGAAAACCGCGGACTTCTGCGTCCCGTGGAGCAATGGGGAAGCACGACACTCGAGTCCATTTCGATGGGCCATGAGGTTGCCGTGACTTCCGCACAACTGGCCCGGGCCTGTGCCGTGATCGCCAACGGAGGGTCGCTGGTGAAACCGCGCCTCGTGTTGAAGCGCGGCTCCGTCACTGAACCGGTGGAACCCCCGCAACGGGTGATCCGGCCGGAGACCGCCATGACCATGCGCATGATGATGGAAGGCGTGGTGCTGCGGGGCACGGCGCACAATCACGTGAAGCTGCCTGGTTATACTGCCGCGGGCAAGACCGGTACCGCCGTGATCTATGACCCGAAGAAGAAAGCCTACACGCATGCCTACAACGCCAGTTTCATGGGCTTTACTCCCGTCACCAATCCGCGGCTGGTGATCGTCGTCACGCTGAATGGCACACACGGGGATGGCGGCATGGGTGCGGCCGCGGCCGCGCCGGTCTTCCAGAACATTGCCCTGGAAGCCCTTCGTATGTATGACGTGCCGAAGGACATTCCAGAGGATTACCGCGCCAAGCCCCAGCCGAAGGGCCAGATTCTGGCCGACCTCGCGATGCCGCTCAGCAAGTCCAGCGTGATGGAGGAAGCCGGTACGCTTGAAAAACTTCTCGCCGAGGAACCGGTGAAGATCGATCCCGATTACGTGCCGCCGTCGGGCGAAGCCGGGCGCAAACCACCGGTCCTGCTGGCTGGTCTCACGCCCGCTGAACCGCTGCCCGCAACTCCTGCCGCGCCTGCCCAGCCGGTGATTCCTGATTTCCGTGGCATGTCATTGCGCCGTGCGGTGGCGGAGGCCACGGCGAATGGACTCGAACTGCAGGTGCAGGGCAGCGGCGTCGCACGCGCGCAGATTCCGGGGCCGGGCGCTCCAAGAAAATCGGGGGAACGGATCCGGGTTGTCTTCGGCAAATGAGCTAACGGTCGGAAGCCTTCTCAGGGCGGCGCGGTTCTTCGCTGAACTGCCGGGCACCCTTGCGTCCGCAACTGTTACCGGACTGGCCTTTGATTCGCGGGATGTGAAGCCGGGCTACCTGTTCTTCGCCTTTCCCGGCGCGAAGACAGACGGCCGCAGTTATGCCCAACAGGCGCTGGAACGCGGAGCCCTTGCGGTGATCAGCGAATCGCCCGCACCGGAGGGTTTCACCGGGCACTGGTTCCAGGTCGGGCACGGGCGCCACACCCTGGCTCTGGCGGCGCAGTACTTTTACGGCAATCTCGACAGCAAGATCAACATCACCGCCATCACGGGAACAAACGGAAAGACAACGACCGCGACGCTGATCGATTCCATCCTGCGCACCGCGGGCTACACAACGTCTCTCGTCGGCACGATTGAGTACCGGCTTGGGCAGGAGGTCCTGGCCGCGCCGAATACCACACCGGAATCGCTGGAACTGCACAAACTGCTGGCCCGGCTGGATGCCCTCGGCGGCACTCACCTCACCATGGAGGCTTCGTCGCACGGGCTCGATCTGGGACGTTTCTATGGCATGCATGTTCACACCGCCGTGTTCACGAACCTCACCCGCGACCACCTGGATTACCACGGGACCATGGAGAAGTACTTCGCAGCGAAGCAACTGCTCTTTACCGGTTCCGGCGGACCGCCACCCCAATTCGCAGTCATCAACAGGGATGACGAATATGGCCGGCAATTGAAGGCCCCGGGAGTCCAGACGCTGACGTATGGCTTGGGACCGGATGCAATGGTTCGGGCCCGCCAGATCCATGGCGGTTTCACGGGGCTCAAGTTTGAGGTGGTCTTCGACAAGGTCAAATTCCCGGTGCGGTCGCCTCTGATTGGCAGGATCAACGTGTCGAACATTCTGGCGGCCTGCTCGGCGGCCATGACTTATCAACTGCCGCCGGAAACGATCGCTGCCGGCATTGAAGCCTGTTCCGGTGTGCCGGGCCGTTTCGAACGTGTGGACGAAGGGCAGGCGTTCGCGGTCGTGGTGGATTACTCCCATACCGACGATGCACTGCGCAATGCCATCCAGGCGGCGCGCAATCTGCAGCCCCGCAAAATCATTACCGTGTTCGGCTGCGGCGGTGACCGCGACCGCACCAAACGTCCGCTCATGGGTGCCGCCGCTGCGGAACTCAGCGATGTTGTCATCGTGACCAGCGATAATCCGCGTTCGGAAGATCCGCTGCAGATCATCAATGACGCCATGGTGGGCGTGCGGCGGTTTGATACCCCCAGCACGGTGATTCCGGACAGGGCAGATGCAATCCGCAAAGCCATCCAGCAGGCCGGGTCTGGAGACCTTGTGCTGATTGCCGGCAAGGGCCACGAGACGTACCAGATTTTCAAAGACCGCACGATCCACTTCGATGACCGCGAGACCGCGCGCGACGTCCTGCGCAGCTTCGGCTACAGGAGGAAAGCCGAATGAGATTCTCGCTGACAGCCATTGCCGAAATGATCGGCGCGGCTCCCGTTGTGTCTGACGCCACAGCCGGAGGGTGGAGTGTAGACAGCCGCACCCTCAACCCGGGGGACTGTTTCATCGCCCTGCGGGGACCGAAGAACGACGGCCACGAACATGTGGCGGCAGCGTTTGCGCGCGGTGCGTCGGTGGCGGTGGTGGAAGAGGATGTTCCGGCCAACGGCCCCAAGCTTCTGGTGCCGGATTCCCTTGCCGCCCTGCAAACCCTGGCCGCAAAGGCCCGGCAGCGCTGGGGCAAGATGGTCATCGGGGTGACGGGAAGTGCCGGCAAGACGACCACGAAAGACACCATCGCCGCCATGCTGGCCTGCGGCTTCCGCACCGGGCGGACCGTGGGCAATCTCAATAACCACGTGGGTTTGCCGGTGAGCCTGCTTCGCATCGCGTCGGATTGCCAGGCCGCCGTGCTCGAAATGGGCATGAACCATGCCGGTGAGATCCGCGATCTGGCCCGGATTGCGAGGCCCAACATCGGGGTTGTGACCAACGTTGGCTTCGCTCACGTGGAGAATTTCGAGGACGGCATCGAAGGCATCTCGCGCGCGAAGAAGGAATTGATCGATGAGTTGCCGCCGGAGGGCATCGCGATCCTGAACGCGGATGATTCCCGGGTCCGCACCTTTGGGGAAGGCCGCAAGACGCTGCTGTTCGGATTCGCAGACGATGCCGATGTTCGGGCGGAAAACGTCCGCCTGCTGCCGGAGGGTGCGCACTTCCGCTGTCTCGGCGTGGAGTTTGAGTCGCCTCTCGCCGGCCGCCATGGAGTGAGTAATGTGCTCGCCGGTATTGCGGCGGCTTATGCCATGGGCATTGCGCCCAATCAGTTACCGGAAGCTGTACGTCAGCTTGCGCCCGGCAAGATGCGTGGTGAGCGCGAGCAGTGGCATGGCGTGACCTTGATCAACGACAGTTACAATGCAAATCCCGAAGCCATGCGCAGTATGCTGGAACTTCTTCGGGACACTCCCGCGCAGCGGCGGATCGCCGTGCTGGGGGAGATGCTGGAGCTTGGCCGTGAGGCCGAGTCCCTGCACCGGGGCATCGGACATTTCGCCGCTGTGCAGGGTATTGACGCCCTTGTGGGCATACGCGGCGCTGCGCGTTTCCTGGTGGATGAAGCCAGAAAAACGCTGTCGGGCAGCGCCGCGTACTTTTTCGACACCGTCGAAGAAGCAGGTGATTTTCTCCGCACAATGGTCCGTCCGGGCGATGCCGTGCTTTTTAAGGGCTCCCGGGGTGTTGGCGTGGAACGCGCACTCGAACGAATGAAAACTCCGGTCGCACCGGAACCGGAAACGGCACGGAAATAAATGCTTTACTGGCTTCTCTACGAACAGCTCTATCCCGCGGTCAGCCCTTTCCGCGTATTCCGCTATGTGACTTCCCGCGCGATGTTCGCGAGTCTCACGTCGCTGTTTCTCTGCATTGTGCTGGGACCCTGGCTGATCAACAAACTGCGGGAGTTTCAGATCGGCCAGCACATCCGCGAAGACGGCCCGAAGAGCCATCAGAAGAAGGCGGGCACCCCCACGATGGGCGGCGTGCTGATTATCATCAGCATCGTTTTGCCCACGCTGCTTTGGGCGGATCTCCGGCAGCCCTATGTCTGGATCTGTCTCTTCGCCCTGTTGAGTTTCGGAGTGATTGGCTTCATCGACGATTATGCGAAGGTCACGAAGAAGCGGAATCTCGGTCTCACGGCGCGCCAGAAGTTTGCCATGCAGATGGGCGTGGCATTAGTCATCACGGTGGCACTGGGCTTGATGCAAACCTACAGCGCTTATTCCACCAAACTGAATGTTCCTTTCTTCAAGAACTTACAGCCGGATTTGTTGATTCACGCGGCTCTCGAAAACCCGTGGACTTATCCACTCGCCTTTCTGCCGTTCTTCCTCTTTTTCGTATTTGTGGTGGTTGGTTCCTCGAATGCAGTGAATATCACCGATGGTCTCGATGGTCTTGCGATCGGGCTGATGGTGATTTCGGCGGGCGCGCTGACTGTGCTTGCGTATACCAGCGGCCACCGCGATTTCGCGAATTACCTCGGTCTGGCCCGCAATCCCAGAACCGCGGAACTAACTATCTTCTGCGGCTCCATGGTGGGCGCAAGTCTCGGCTTCCTCTGGTGGAATTCGCATCCGGCGCAGATCTTCATGGGCGACGTCGGCTCTTTGTCGCTGGGTGGCGCCATGGGCGTGGTCGCCGTCTTGATCAAGCAGGAGATCCTGTTGATCTTTATCGGCGGTATGTTCGTGGTGGAGATGATGAGCGTGATCCTGCAGGTGGGCAGTTACAAGTTGCGGAAGAAACGTATCTTCAAAATGGCTCCCATCCATCATCACTTTGAAGCATTGGGCTGGCAGGAATCGAAGATCATTGCCCGCTTCTGGATTATCGGCCTGGTACTCGCGCTGTTCGCACTGACCACACTGAAACTTCGATGACATACAAGAACCAAGCCGTCCTCGTTGTCGGGATGGGGAAGACCGGCCGTGCAGCGGCTGCGTTTCTCCGCCGCGAAGGGGCACGTGTGTCGGTGACTGACAGCAAGCCGCAGGATGATCCGGACTTCCGTCCGCAGACCGGTGAGCTCTTTTCCGAGCCCTGGGATTGTATTGTTCTCTCACCGGGAGTTGCGCCAGACCAGCCCGAAATCGTGGCCGCTGCCGCCCGCGGCGTGACTGTTACCGGAGAACTCGAACTGGCCGCGGGACATCTTTCCGGCAAGACCATCGGCATTACCGGCTCGAACGGCAAGACCACCACGACTTCTCTGTCTGGTCACGTCTTTACAAGCGCCGGCGTGCCAGCGCAGGTTGGCGGCAACATTGGAACTCCGGTTGTGGCGATGTGCGGCACCTCGCGACCAGATCAGTGGAACATCCTCGAACTTTCCAGTTTTCAACTCGAAATGGCGAAGACCTTTCGCGTGGATATTGGCGTCTGCCTGAACGTGACGCAGAATCATCTCGACCGCCATCACACCTTCGAAAATTACTCCGCCGCGAAGGGCAATCTCTTCCGCACGCAAGCAGTGGGTGCCCATGCGGTGCTGAATGCGGATGACCCTGTTTGCCGCAGTTTCGCCACTTTTGGACCCGCGGCAACCGCCTGGTTTTCCAGTTCTTCCTCCGAAGCGCTCTGGCACATTGCCGGCGGGGCGATCTATTGCGGACAGGAACTCCTGATGCCGCTGCAGGAAGTCCCGGTGCCTGGTCTGCATAATGCGGAAAACGTCATGGCCGCCGCCGCTGCCTGTCATCTCGCGGGCATCTCTTTGCCGCAGATCCGGAGCGCCGTGAAAACCTTCCGCGCGGTGGAACACAGGCTCGAATTCGTGGCTGAAATCGCAGGCGTCCGTTACTTCAATGATTCCAAGGCGACCAGCGTGGACGCCACCATGAAAGCCGTGGATTCCTTCGCTGGCGGTTTGTGGATTATCCTCGGCGGCAAGGACAAGGGCTCGGACTATACCTTGCTCCGCGAACGGCTCCAGCAGAAAGCGCATGCCGCGTTGTTGATCGGGTCAGCGGCTGAGAAAATCGCGGCTCATCTGGAAGGCGCGGTGCCCTTGATCCAGGCAGGCACGCTGGCTGCTGCCGTTGAGGAAGCGCGGTCGCGGGCCGGGGCAGGGGATACCGTTCTACTGGCACCCGCTTGTGCCAGTTTTGATCAGTTTCAAAGCTACGAACACCGTGGCGAAGTATTTAAGCAATTGGTAAGGGGAATTGAACATGGCGCAGCGGCTTAAGACAGACTGGACACTATTCGGAACCGTCCTGGTGATGGTCCTGTTCGGCGGGGTGATGATCTATTCGGCCTCCAGCATGATGGCGGCCTCCCGCAATAATTCTGCCTTCTATTTTGCGCTTCACCAGGCGATTTGGATTGCTCTTGCCGTGCCTACCATGGTCTGGCTGAAACACCTGCCATACCGGAAGCTGCAGAACACAGCGGTGAGCTTTATTCCCGCCGGCATCGTGGTTGTGCTGCTCATCGCCGTCTATTTTCTCGATGCCAAGCAGCACCGCTGGCTCCGTTTTCCCGGAGGCGGATTGCAGCCATCGGAGTTTGCGAAGCCCGCTCTGGCCTTGTTTCTTGCTTACTTCATGTCGATCCGCGGCCGTGCGATCAATAGCCTGTACACGCTGCTGCCGGCTTCACTCGTAGTCGGACTCGTCACTTTTGCCGTGGTCATGGCTGACCTTGGCACCGCAATCGTTCTGGTGGTCATGGCAGGCGTGGTTTACTTCGTCGCGGGCCTTGGCTGGAAGCAGTTCGTGGCGTTGACGGGCGTCGTTTTTCTGGGCATCTGCGTCTCCGTGGTTGTTCGTCCGTACCGCCTCTGCCGCGTGGTTGTTAAGTTTGACCCGGAGTTCAAGCTCATTGACAAGGTCGACAAATGGGGATGGGTGCGCGGCCAGATGGCCAAGAGCATCACCACGCGGGACCCCAGTTATCAGCCGTTGCAAGCCCGCATTGCCCTTGGTTCCGGCGGTCCGGCCGGCCTCGGCCTCATGCAGGGCCGCCAGAAATTGATGTATCTTCCCGAAGCGCACACAGATGAAATCTACGCCGTTGTGGGGGAGGAACTCGGCCTGTTCGGCACCGTCGGATTACTCGTTGGTTTCCTGGTGATTGGCTGGCGCGGCATTCGGGCCACTATGCGCGCACAGGATGAATTCGGCAAATATCTTGCGCTCTCTCTCACCACATTGCTGGTGGTGCAGGCCTTCTTCAACATGACCGTGGTGCTGGACATGATTCCAACCAAGGGGATACCTCTGCCCATGATCAGTTACGGCGGGAGTTCGCTGCTGGCTACGCTGATCTCGCTCGGCATTCTCATGAACGTTTCGGAGCATGCCAGCTGATATGGCGAAACCTCTTCTCTTCGTGATGGCCGGCGGAGGCACGGGCGGGCATGTGATCCCCGCGCTTGCCGTGGCTCGCGAAGTTGTCTCGATGGGACATGAGGTTTTGTTTGTCGGTACGGACCGTGGCGTGGAGTCGAAACTCGTTCCCCAGGCAGGCTTCCGGCTGGAGAAGATTCGCGTCGGGGGCATCAAAGGTTTGGGGCTGGTGACGAAACTCAGCAGTCTCTGGCGTCTTGGGGTGGAAACACTCGGGCAGATTGCGCAATTTGGAAAGTGGAAGCCCGCCGCGGTGTTCAGTATGGGCGGGTATGTTGCTGGTCCGCCGGTCATTGCGGCGATCGCGCGCGGTGTTCCGATCGTGGCGATGGAACCGAATGCGGTGCCGGGCTTCACCAACCGGAAGGCGGCCAAATGGGTGAAGCGAGCTCTGGTCAGTTTTGAATCCACCAAGGCGTTTTTCCCGGCAGGGCATGCGGAAGTGACGGGCTTGCCGGTCCGCGATGCCTTCTTTCAATTGGCACCACGCAAGCCGGAAGGCGTGCTCAACGTTCTGATCACGGGTGGAAGCCAGGGTTCCCGGACGCTGAATCTGGCCGCGCGACAGGCCTGGCCGCTGATTCGCGAGGCCGGTCTTCCGGTGCGCTTGGTTCATCAAACCGGTACGCCTATGGTGGAGGAACTGACCCGCGCCTTTGCCAACAGCGGACTCGATGGCTCCATCAGCGCCTTTCTGAATGATATGCCCGGAGCTTTCGGGCAAGCCGATCTCATCATCTGCCGGTCGGGTGCCGGTGCTGTTTCTGAACTCGCAGCGGCGGGGAAACCCTCCGTGCTGGTCCCATTTCCGTTTGCAGCCGATGACCACCAGCAGAAGAATGCGGAAGCCTTCGAAAAGGCGGGCGCTGCGCTGCTGTTCCGTGATGCGCAGTGGACGGGCCGGCAGTTCTTTCAAACCCTGCAGGAATTTTGCGACCACCGGGACCGGCTCACGGCCATGGGCGCGGCAGCCCGCAGCCTTGCCAAGCCCGGCGCGGCTCGGCGCGCTGCCCAAATTCTGCTGGAGTCCGCCCAATGCTAAACAAACCACAAAGAATCGGAGCCAGGCACCGATTCTTTATGGGTTCTTTGTGTTTGACAGCGCTTCGCCAACCCGAAACAATAGAGAGGAATAATGTTCTTCTCTAAGCAGCATCTGCACTTCGCGGGAATCGGTGGAATCGGCATGAGCGGCATTGCCGAGGTGTTGCTGAACCTCGGCTATACGATTTCCGGCTCTGACCTGAAGCTGACTCCCATCACGGAGCGTCTGGTCCGGTTGGGCGCGACCGTCTATGAAGGACACGACGCCGCCAACGTGAAGGGTGCCAAGGCCCTGGTGGTGACTTCCGCGGTCGATGAAACGAATCCCGAGGTGATGGAAGCGCGCCGCCTCGGCATCCCGGTCATTCCGCGCGGTGAACTGCTGGCCGAATTGATGCGCTTGAAGTACGGCATCGCCATCGCCGGCAGCCACGGCAAGACCACCACAACTTCCATGGAGGCCACCATTCTGGCGCACGCCGGCCTGGACCCCACAGTCGTCGTCGGCGGACGTGTCGCCGCCATGGGCGGTTCGAATGCGCGCGTCGGTCACAGTGAGTTTCTGGTGGTGGAATCAGATGAGAGCGACGGCTCTTTCCTGAAGCTTTCGCCCATCTTCGCAGTGGTGACGAACATTGACCGCGAGCACCTGGATCACTATCACGATCTCGACGCCATCCGTGCCGCCTTCCTCGAATTCGTGAACAAAGTGCCGTTCTACGGGGCCGCGATTGTCTGCCTGGATGATGAGAATATCCAGAGCATCCTGCCCGGCATCCGGCGGCGCACCATCACCTACGGGCTTTCCGCGCAAGCCGCCTACCGGCCGGAACCTCTGGCCACAGGGACGGAGTGGAATACTTTCCGCCTGCGCCACGGCAATGATGACCTCGGCGAATTCTCGCTGCGGATTCCCGGGCGCCACAATATTCTGAACGCCACGGCTGCCATCGCTGTCGCCCTCGAACTGGGTGTCAGCCCCGATGCCGCGCGCGAGGGGTTGAAGCAGTTCACTGGCGTCGGTCGCCGGTTTGAAATTCGCGGCGAAGTCAACGGCGTCACCGTTGTGGATGACTACGGTCACCATCCCACAGAAATCCGCGCCACTCTGGCCGCTGCCAAGTCCTACACGGATAAGAACGTCCGCGTCTTGTTCCAACCCCACCGCTACACGCGGACCATGCACCTGATGGATGACTTCGCGCGCTCTTTCCACGACGCCGCGCAGGTGGCTGTTCTCGATATCTATGCCGCGTCTGAGAAGCCCATTCCCGGAGTCTCCGCCGAAGCACTCGTTGATCGCATGCGCCAGTTTGGCCACCGCAACGTAAGCTATGCGCCCTCGAATGCAGAGGGGATCGCCGCGGTGATCCGTGATGCACAGCCCGGCGACCTGATTTTGACTCTCGGTGCCGGTTCCGTTTCCGCGCTGAGCGAGAAAATTCTGGAGGAACTGCGGCGTGCCTAAACCGGTCCCCCCGCCCAAAGAAACATTCAGCTGGAAGACACTGCTCCGTCTCTCAATGTGGCTCACGGGTGCGGCAATGGTCTTCTACGGAACTCTCCTCGCGCAGGGCTATCTTTCCACGGACCCCCGCTTCACGCTGGAGTGCACCGCCCAAGCGACAAAGCCCTGTCCGGCCATTGAGGTCAAAGGTGCCGTGTACACCAACCCCGTGCGTTTGCAGAGTGTTTTCGCGGCTGATTTCGGCAAGAGTCTTTTCCAGATCCCTCTGCGGGACCGGCGCGCGCACCTGCTTGCGATTGACTGGGTGAGCTCGGCTTCTGTTTCCCGCATTTGGCCGAATCATCTCTCCATCAAAGTCACCGAACGCAAGCCCGTGGCCTTTGCGAAGCTACCTACGGATAAAGGCTTCCGCATGTCTTTGATTGATGCGGATGGCGTCCTGCTTTCCATCCCTATGCGGGTGCATTTCCCGCTCCCCATCCTCGCGGGTGTCACCGAGGAACAGAAGGAAGCGGACCGGAAAGTGCGTGTGGACGTGATGCAGCATCTGATGGAAGATCTCGGGGAAGACTCGCGGTACATCTCCGAAATCAACACCACCAGCATGCAGGATATCCGCTTGATTGCGGACGTGGACGGCACCGCCGTGGAACTGGTTATTGGCGACCAGCACTACCGCGCGCGGCTCCAGAACTTTTTGAAGCATTACCAGCGTATCCGCCAGGATTCCCCCAAAGCCACCATTTTCGACCTCCGCACGGAAGACAGGATTCTGGTCCGATGAAGCAAATGAAACCCATCCTCGCCGCCGGTTTGGACGCGGGAAGCAAGTCCACCCGGTGCATTATTTCCCTGGTTGAGAATGGCCGTCTGCGGCTTCTCGGCTATGGCGAAGCGCCCTCCCAGGGTTGGGTCAAGGGCCGTATTTCCGACCAGCCCGCAGCGTCCAGTTCCATCCTCGCCGCAGTGAAGCAGGCCGAGGAAATGGCCGGTGTGGAGATTGGCAGCGTCACCGCCGGTGTTGGTGGACTGGAGACACGCGGTACCAATACCAGAGGCGCCGCGGAATCGGGCGATCTCAGAGAACTAAGCCAGACCGACGTGCGGCGGGCTGTGGAACGCGCGAAGACCATTACTCTTGCCGAGGGGCGTTTGCTGCTGCAGGCTCTGCCGCAGGACTTTATTGTCGATGGCCACCCCGGTTTTCGTTCGCCCCGCGGTCTCATGGGATCGCAGATTGAAGCCAACCTCCACCTGATCACCACCTCGGAACCGGATCACCAAGCGCTGGTCGGAGCCATCAATAACGCACATCTTGCCGTGGAAGATACCGTTTATGAGGGCTTTGCGGCCTGCTACTCGACCGTCTTTCCGGAAGAGCGCCGTGGTGGCATCGCACTGATCGATATCGGCGAGGACAGCACGGAAATGGTGGTCTACGATGGCGATACACTGCTGCTCGCTGCCCCCATCCGGGTCTATGGTGCCCGCTTCACGTCGGATCTGGTCAAGCAGTTCACCATCACTCCGGCGGACGCTGAGCTTGTGAGAACGCAATTCGGTTGCGTCGACTGGAAGAGCACTCCCCGCAACAGCTTCATCGAAATGCCGGTCTCCGGCTCCCAGGAAGTGCGCAGCATCGAGATTGAACGCTACCGCCTCAACTATGCGCTCGAAGCCCGCGCGGCGGACCTCTTTGTGCAGGTCAGCGATGAACTGGACCGCATCGGCATGGCCAACAGCCTCGGCAACGGCATTGTGCTGACCGGCGGCGGCGCGCGTCTCGACGGCATGTGGGGCTGTGCCGAGCGCATTCTCAAATGCCGGGCGCGTGTGGGTATCCCCAAGGACTTCCTGCAATGGCCCAATGACCTCAATGACCCCGCCTGGGCAGTTGCCGCCGGGCTCTCCATGTACTCCGCGCGACTGCAGCAGCGTGCCGCCGAAGAGCGCGCCAACGCGGGCTGGGTCGGCATGCTCACGCGCCCCTAACAAAACACGAAACAGGCTGATCACCCAATGGACTTTAAATACGAACTGCAGGAAGAACACACACAAGGCGCACGGATCAAGGTGATCGGCGTCGGCGGCGGCGGCTCCAACGCCGTGGCCCGCATGGTCGAACAGGGCTTGGGCGGCGTGGAGTTCCACATCATCAACACCGACGCACAGGCACTGGCGGCTTCAAAAGTACCGAACAAGCTGCAGATCGGCCAGAAGATCACCAATGGTCTTGGCGCTGGTTCGAATCCGGCCGTCGGCAAGGAATCCGCCATGGAGGATACGGACCGCATCATCGGCATCCTCGAAGGTTCAGACCTCGTTTTCGTCACTGCCGGCCTCGGCGGCGGTACGGGTGCCGGTGCCTCTCCCGTAGTGGCCTCGCTCGCGAAACAACTTGGTGCTCTGACTATCGCAGTGGTCACCAAGCCCTTCTCTTTCGAAGGGCAGAAGCGCGCAAAACTCGCCGACCGCAGCGTGGATGATCTCGCGGCTTCCGTCGATATTTTGATCACCATTCCCAATGACCGTCTGCTGTTCATCTCCCCGCGCGGCACCAGCATGCAACAGGCCTTCAAAACGGCTGATGACGTGTTGCGCCAGGCCGTACAGGGCATCAGCGACATCATTCTCACCCCAGGCTTGATCAATCTCGACTTCTCTGACATCAAAGCCGCAATTACCGGCATGGGTCATGCGTTGATCGGCACCGCGACGTGCAAGGGCAAGGAAGCCGCCGTCGAAGCCGCCCGTCTGGCGATTAACTCTCCGTTGCTGGAAGATACCAAGATCCGCGGCGCCAAGCGCGTCCTGATTAACATCACCGGCTCGAATGACATCGGCCTGCATGAAGTCAATGAAGCTTGTTCGATCATCCGGGAAGCTGCCGATTCTGACGACTTGCAGCTGAATTTCGGCGTGATCACCGATGATTCGATGGGCGACAGCGTGAAGGTTACGGTCATCGCCACCGGTTTTGCGAAACCCGAAGACGTCCCTGTGCTTCCGTCTGCCCCGGCAGCGTTCTTCACGGAACGGACGGAAGAACCCGCTCCACCGCCGGTTGTCGCCGCTGAGCCTGAACCCGCACCGGCTCCAGCGCCCGAACCGGAAACTTACGAAGATGATCTGGACATCCCGGCCTATCTTCGCCAGGCCAAGTTGATTGAGTAACTCCCGCGGGCCCGGCGGACTTAGGCGTTGTAAATGCCCATGCGGTCTTTCACCAGCCGCACGGTAGCTTCGGCCGCAGGCAGAATGGCCTCGGCCCCGTCGCGCAGGACGGCATCGAGATAGCCGGGCTCACCCAC
>CAIXXM010000022.1 GCA_903923395.1 uncultured Acidobacteriia bacterium | reverse complement strand
TCAAGCCAATGGACGAGACCCAAAGACCCTGAGATTTCATACGGCAGTGTGTCCTCGGCGTGGAAATAGCTCTTTCAGTTTACCGCAGACGCGGGAAGTTGGGATTGGGTTTCAGTGGAGCGGGGTGGCGTGGAGGATTGAGGGCGGATAAAGAATTCATCAAGTGGTTTCGTTCCGACGATTTTGCCATCCGCCGAAGGTGATCTGGCGGGATGGAAGGAGATATTCAGATGTGAAAGAGCGTGGGCGGGACACTGTCTGTCATGCCGGTGGCACTGTAGCACGAGGGACGGCGGGGTATTGTGATTTTTGCGGGGGAACTGTTTTGGATTGTTGGAGATAGGCGGGGGACGAGGTTCGTGACTGGTAGGTGAACCGTATGGTGGACAGGTCGAACGGGTACGAAAAGGTTGCAGAGGAGTTTCTGGCCTGCCGGGGGAGCGGTCGTTCGGCGGGAATCGGCGCTGCGGAGGTGCGGGAGTGGGCGCGCAGGCTGCCGCAGGGAGCAGCGGTGATTGATCTGGGCTGCGGAGCGGGGTTTCCCCTGACGGAAGTGCTGGTGGCCGGGGGTCTGGAGGTTTTCGGCGTGGATGCCGCGCCGTCGATGGTTGCGGCGTTCCGTCGCAATTTTCCGGGGATTCCGGTGGCCTGCGAGGCGGTGCAGGATTCGATGTTCTTCGGGCGGAGTTTTGCGGGGGTTCTGGCTTGGGGGTTACTATTCCTGCTGGACGGGGAGGAGCAGGAACGGTTGATACGAAAGATGGCCGCGATCCTGGAACCGGGCGGCCGGTTGCTTTTTACCGCTCCGGCGAGGGCGGGGGTGTGGGACGACATGATGACGGGGATGCCGTCGCGTTCGCTGGGGGCCGTGGAGTATCGCCGGCTGCTTGCAGAGGCGGGGGTGAGGGTTGTGGGTGAGTATGAGGATGCCGGGCAGAATTACTATTTTGAGGCTGTGAAATGAGCGGGAGGGGAACTATGCCAACAGCCGCGATGCTTCTTCACGCAAGGCCTCATGCAGCAGCGATTTGATGTAAGTCTGATAAGGAAGGCCCTTCATGGACGCCAGTTTGTTTGCGGTTGTCAGGTCAGCGGTGCTGAGCCGGATGCTGATCTGGCGGGTCTCGGGGCGCGCAAATACACCCCGAACGGCACCGGTGAAGTCCGTAATCTCGGGAATGTCGCTGGTATCGATCTGATCGTCAGGAGGGTTGGTGGCGATTGGCATTGTGGTCCTGTAATTTAGGGATTCAGATTCGGTCATTGTCTTCTTCATAAGCTTTCCTTTCTCTCGCGGTTGCGTATCGGGCAGAGATGATTCTGACGATCTCGTCTTCATTGATCCACTCCGTTACTGTATGCGCCACAAGTACGAACCCGGCCAACGCCGCGCCAATCGTGCTACAGCGCAGTTCGGTTCTTCTTTTCGCCCCACTCGAAGCGCATCCTGTATATACAGTGTATACCCGCCAATACTTATCGACCCGGGAAAGGGAGTTGCCGGATTGCTGATCAGCCTGAGCCCATCGCACCCGCGTGGCCGGGGTCACAATTATCTAGCTTTTGGCTATATTGATACAGGCATGTCAAACCCAACGCCAGGAATAATCGCCGCTTTGGCGCTGCTCACTGTCACTCCCTCCACGATCGCCGGAGACGGGCCCCCATGCCAGCCGGTGGTCAGTGGAATCAAGTTTGCATGCCCAGCAGGTTGGCAGATTGTGGATGAAGGTCATCCGCCGCAGGCGATCACAGTAGGAAACTTTCCGCGCAACCCGGACCCGGCGCAATGGGTCTCTATTCCGGCAGGAAAAAGTACAATCGAAATCCTGCCCCGTCCCCGCCAATACCAGACATTGAGCCAATGGATTGAAGCCACTGAACACGGGTCAATCATTGATGTGCCGGAAGGCATGAAGCACGTGGAGACGAAGGAGACCTTTGCCAACCCGGTTTTTGGGAAGATCGAGGCCCGCTGCTTCACCTCGCCAACACGAGCGAAGGAGAGGGGTGACCGAGCTTGTATGTTCCAGGTCAAAGGTAAAGCGATTATGGTCGAAGCGACCTATACGCGTGATGCCCAGAATGTTGCCGAAGTAATGGCCTTGGTGAAGCAGTTGATTGAATCGGCCCGCGATGACACAAAATGAGAAGAGAGACTGTGGTCTTACGGTTCATGAAACCCTTCAAGAGACGGCGACTTAGTTCCCGGTAATGATGACGTCGGCGTACTGCTCGATTGATTGCTTGCGGATTGCGTCGGACGCGCGGATCGTTAGGGTGTAATTGCCCGGGGCGAATTGCTTCAGCGCGAGATACTTGGCGATTTTGATTTGGCGGGGAAACCGGGGGGCAAAGGTGGCAAGATCCTCGGACAGCGCGAGCCGGTTGCAAATTCGTATTCAACAGTGCCGGCCGGCATCCCCCCCGACTCGTCACCTGCGAAGTTATAAAGCGGGAGAAATACTCCCAGCTGTTCGGACTGTTTGAACCGCAAGTCGACGCGTGGTTGGACATCTGTGGTGCCTGGCCGGAACCGAATGCTTTCTGCAAGAACCAGGCTGCCTGCACTTAGATGTTTCCCGTCGAACACAGGGACATCAAGAAAGACTTCGGTGCTGTTCATCGTCTCTAATTCAATGTTCCTGGCCCCGATGTTCAGCCGGTATTGTCCGGGGCGCAGGGCTATCGATTCCTGAAAGCCAGATGCCTCGAAAATTCGGCGGAAGGAAGTGACGGGTTGATCCTGAAGCGTACTTACCAGAGCGTAGAGACTGATACTGATTTCATGCCGAACGCCAGCGATATGTTCACCTGGGACATGTTGCCGGTCAACCGCAAATAGTGGACAACTAAGTGCATGGGCATACCGTTCGCGACAAACCGGGATGCAACGGTTCTCTCAAGATCTGGAAAACTGTTGGCGTCGGACGGGCGAGATTTCGCGTACGACTCCAATTGTCCGAGTTCCGCCATGCCTGCCGGACTTAAGGGCACAGTACTGTCCAGGTAAACGCCATCACCCGGGTTGACTTTTTGTCCGAACTGCAAAGCGGTAGCCCGTGAGGGGAGAGGGCCTGCGTCGATAGAAAGCGTGAAGTCGCCGGTAGCCGCAGGATCAACAAACGCAAGTTGAACATCCCTGCCGACGCCCGCGATGTATCGGTAATGCCAGTGCTCAACGGGGTATGAGTATCCCGGAGGGGCTTCAATCTCATCGGGCGACCCGTACATGATGTAAATTCTTCCGCGGTCAGTCTTCCAACCTGCGATTTTCGAGGCGAAGTGCTGGTTGGCGTAATCTATGCGGCGGTAATGCTCTTGTTTGTATTCGTTCTCAGGGGTTTCGGGTGTGGGATCACGCAGGAGCCAGAACTGTTCGATGAATTGATCCCGGTCTTCCGCGGTGGACAGCAACTCATAAACGTGGTGCTCTTGGTCGGTGATGATGTAGGTGACATCTTCCTCCAGCCACTTACGCCAGTCCTGCGCGGCGGAGGTTCCGGCGGTGATTATCAGGATGAAGGGAAGTAAGTTTCGCACTGCCATTGCCGGATAGCTGGTCTACGTATGCAGTGTAACTCTGGTTGCGATGGCGTGGTTAACAGTCCGCACGAGAATGCCACCGTCTTCTTGCATTCACCGAACCTCATGCGGAAGCGCTGATGCCGTGAAGGCAGGCGGAACATTACAGTCGCGGTTGATGATGAGGTTTGCAAGCGGGCCCCAAGGTCGAACGCTGAAACGCCAGGAACGGGAGATCAGAGGCCAAATCGCGAGTTTCACCGTCTCTTGCAGAATTTGTAGCGATGTTGCGCCAACCGAACCGATGGACGGAGTAGTCAAACGCACCTAAGCATCCAGCCGGTACTTCGTGCCGGCCAAACGGTACATCGGCCGCCAGACGAAGCGGTTGATGCAAACCACCATCGCGGCCATGATGACGGTGGAGAGCAGGAGTAAGTCGAAACGTCCGGCGTCGCTGGCCGCGCTGATTTGGGCTCCCAACCCAAAGGCCGTGAAGACTTTGCCTTTCAGGTGGAAGTATTCGGCCACGATGCTGGCGTTCCAGGCGCCTCCAGAGGCGGTGATGAGTCCGGTAACCAGATACGGGAAAATCCCGGGGAGGATGACCACTTTCCAGCGCAGCGTCCGGTTGAACTGGTAGACCTTCGCCACTTCGCGGAGTTCCGAGGGGATTGCGATGGCTCCTGCAATCACGTTGAACAGGATGTACCACTGCGTGCCGAGAAGCATGAGCAGGATCGACGCCACGTTCAAGCCTCCGCCCGCTTGGATCAGGACGACGAGAATGATCGGGAACAGTGCCGTGGCGGGGACGGAAGCGGCGATCTGCGCCATGGGCTGCGCGATGCGGGCCAGGCGGGGGTTGAATCCGATGGCGACGCCCGCCGGGACAGTCCAAAGCGTGGCGATGAGGAGAGAGATGTTGACGCGGAGGAAGGTGGCGCCGGCGGAGGTAATGGTGGTGAGCCAATCCTTGCCGGAAACGCCGGAGAGCAAATGGACGCCGGCGACGACACCCCAGGCGGCAGCACAGAGGGCGGCAATGGTGAGGAGGAGTCCGGTCCAGCGGGTAACAGGGACTTCGGCGCGGGGTGCCCAGTGCTGGCGCGCAAAGTGGCGGGTGAGGCGCTCTCCGGCGAAGGTGGTGAGCTTGTCGGGATAAGTCATCAACTTGCTTTTGCGCAACAGAGGGAGCAGGAAAGAGCTGTTGGCATCGGCGGATTCGACCTGTTCGAATTTGAAGCGATTGGACCAGTCGATGAGCGGCCGCCAGAGGAGCTGGTCGATGAGGACGATGACGAGGACCATGGTGGCGATGCCCCAACACATGGCGGGGATGTCGCCATTGCCGGCGGCGACTTGGAGGTATGAGCCGAGTCCGGGAAGGCGGAAATCGCGCTTGCCGAGGACGAACATTTCGCAGGCCATGAGGAAGAACCAGCCGCCGGCGACGGAGACCATCGAGTTCCAGAGCAGGCCGATCACTCCATAAGGGAGTTCGAGCTGAATGAAGCGCTGCCAGGGGCTGAAGCCGTAGACCTTGGACGCCTCCTTCAATTCCTTGGGGATGGATTTCAGAGACGAATAGAAACTGAAGGCCATGTTCCAGACCTGCCCGGTAAATATGAGCAGGATGGAGCCGAGTTCGACCCCCAACTGGTGGCCGGGGACCAGAGAGATCATCGCCAGCATCACGCCGGGCAGAAAGCTCAGCACGGGGATGGACTGCAGGATATCGAGCAGAGCGATAAGGATGCGTTCGAGGCGCGGGCGGTGGGCGGCGAGGTAGCCGTAGCCAATGGCGAAGACCAGGCTCAGGAAGTAAGCCCCGAAGAGGCGGATGACGGAGTAGAAGGCATAGCCCGGCAACGCCCAGGGGGAGCGGGAGATTTGGACTTCGGGGGTGGCGGCGCCCCACCAGTATTTGGCGAGTCCGGTGATGCCCCAGAGGATGGCGAAGACGACGCCGAAGATGGCGGCATCGACGCCGAGGGGCCAGGTGCGTTTGCCGGAGAAGGAGCGGGCGAGCATGTTGAGGCGGATCATTCTGCCTCCGCCTTGGCTGCTGGTTCGGCTTCGGGTTCGTCGGGCTCGGGAAGGTAGAACTTCCGCTCGTCGGCGTCGTATTCGAAGAGTCCTGCGTAGCGGCCCCAGTTGATGGCAGTGTCCATCTGGCGGTCGATTTCCTCACTGCTGAAGTATTCGTCGAGCATGTCGCGGAAGAATTCTTCGCGGACGGAGTGATTCTTCTTGGCGTTGAGGGCGCGGGTGATCTGGTTGAGCAGGTTGACGTGATCGACGGCGGCGAGGCCGAAGATTTCCTGCTTTTCGGTGATGCCGCCGTCGGCGAATTGCTTGCCGAGTTCGGTGATGGTGACGTCGCCTTCGGAGACGAGGACGAAGCCGAGGAGTTGGGCAGCTTCGAGGGTGGGCAGGATGTCGTCGAGTTCGAGGGCGAGGTCGTCTGCGAGGCGGTAGATATCGACGGTTTGGGCTTCGTCGTCAAAGAGGATTTCGAGCAGGCCGGCGATGCCGCCGGGGAGCGCGTGGGGCAGCATCTGCTGTTTGCGGCGGGCGGGTTTGCCGTCGGCGGAGGGTTCGAACTGGGCGGGGTCGAGGGCGGGCTGGGTGAGCACCTTGTAGATGTAGTCGACGTAGCGTTCGAAGGCGGGCTCTTTGCGGTCGCGGGGCTGGGGGAGAGTGACGTGGAAATCGGTGCGGATGCGGCCGGGGTTTTTGCCGAGGACAATGATGCGGTCGGCAAGGAGGACGGCTTCCTCAATGTTGTGGGTGACGATGAAGATGGCTCTGGTGGGGAGCTTCTTGTCGCCCCAGAGTTCGATGACCTGGGTGCGGAGGTTTTCGGCGGTCAGGACGTCGAGGGCACTGAAGGGTTCGTCCATGAAGAGGACTTCTGGTTCGACGACGAGGGCGCGGGCGAAACCGACGCGCTGCTTCATACCTCCGGAGAGTTCTTTGGGGTAGGCCCCTTCGTAGCCTGCGAGGCCGACGGTTTCCAGGGCGGCGAGGCTGCGCTCTTCGCGGTCAGAGGGCGGGATGGCGCGGGCTTCGAGGGGGGCTTCCACATTTTCCTGTACGGTGAGCCAGGGGAAGAGGGCGAAGCTCTGGAAGACGATAGCGAGGTTGCCGGGGTTTTCCGGGTTGCCGCTCCAATAAACTTTGCCGGCGGAGGGTTTGGAGAGGCCGGAGAGCATGCGCAGCAGGGTGGATTTGCCGGAGCCGGAGGGGCCGAGCAGAGCAACGATTTCGCCTTCCTGGACGGTGAGGTCGAGGGGGGCGATGACCTGGATACGTCCGCCGTCTGGCGTGTCGTAGAATTTTTCGATCGCCTGGGCGGAAATGAGCGGCTGGCTTCCGGCGTGGGTCATTCTTCCAATATGTCGCACGGCCGGTTGAGGGTGCCCGTTACAATTTCGTGAGTTTGGGTTAAGGAGTCGCAGAGAACCCAAATTTAGGGATTTTCTATCAGGGAATTTTCTGGTGCGGTTCCAGAACCGGAGCGACGAAATAGCCATTGCCCGCAGTGTTGGTACTGTGCCACTATCTGTCGGGGGGTACTAGTGCATTGTTGGAGTTCGCACCAGAGAACTCTGACGCCCCTGGAGAGGATTTTCATGCAAGCGACGGGCGAGTTGGAAGCAGATCCGAAATTGGACAAGAGAGCGTGCCGGAAGTGCGGTTCCACTGACCTGCGTACGCTTGAGCGGCTGCTGCCCGATTTGTTGTTCGCCCGCCAGCGCTACCGTTGCAAGAAGTGCTCGAACCGCCAGAGTTCCATCCGGTTTGGCTTCATCAATGTGGTGCAGATCCTGCTGCTGCTGATCATTGCCGGCGGCGGGTATTACCTGCAATCGCATCCGTTTCCCTTCCGCAGCGGTGATTCGGCAGGTGGCGGCGGGGATGATGCGGAATCCCTGGCGCGCGCACGGTCTGCCATGAGCGGCGGCCAGTTGTCTGCGTTCGAAAAGATGATGACGCGGCGGCCGCGCTCCTCGCTGGACAACAAGGCGGTGATCCAGTTGTGGCGGGCACAGGTGCCGGTGAACATTATTCTCCAGATGATCCGCACGTCGAATGCGGACTTTGATGTCAGTGCAGCCTCAGTCATTGAACTGCGCAAGGAAGGCCTGGATCCGTCAGTGATCCTGGCGATGATCGATGCCAGCTATACAACACGTTAAGGAATCCAAGGTGACTCGCTTGCGGCAAACCAATTCAGCAATGAACAAATTCAAACTGCCACTGGCAGGAACAACGGCAATAAGTGTACTCGCAGGGCTGTCACTGGTGCTCACCGGCTGCTCAAAGACACCGCAGGAGGCCGAGGCGGACCACATGAACAAGGCGAAAGCCTATGTGGACAAGAAGGAATACAAGAAAGCCGTCATTGAGTACAAGATTGCCAGTCAGAATATGCCGAAGGACCCGGAGCCCCGCTATCAACTGGGGATGACCTACCTGAAGGCTGGCGCGGTACCGGATGCATTCCAGACCTTTCAGGCGACGCTGAAGATTGTGCCGAACCACCTGGGTACGCGGTATCAGATCGCGCTGCTGCGGGTGTTCAGCAATGACGTGTTGCAGGTGGAGGACGCCAAGAAAGCGATTGAGGATTATCTGGCGAGCCACCCCGGCGATGGAGAAGCGACAGCAGCGCTTGCAGTTGCGGCAGCGGAACAGGGCAAGCCGGATGAGGCAGTCAAACTGCTGGAGACGGCCTCTGGAAAAGCGCCGGACAGCGCGAACCGGGCGGCGACAGCGATCGTGCAGTACTACGCCTCCAGGGGCAATGTGGACGACGCCAGGAAAGTATCGAAACGGATGACCGAGCTGCTGCCGAAATCCCCTGAAGCGGCGGTTTTGCTGGCGCAAGTGGAACTGGCAACGAAAGATCCGGCGGGGGCTGATGCGGAAATCCAGCGGGCGCTGTCTCTGAAGAAGGATTTCCTGCCGGCGATGCAGTTGCAGTTGCGGCGGCAGTTGATGACCGGCAACACGGCCGGTGCGGAAGAGACCACCAAGGGACTTTCGAAACTCCCCGGCAAGCAGCTTTGGACCGCCTACGCGCGCATGTTGTTCGCGGAAAAGAAGATTGAACCCGGCATCAAGGAATATGAACGCGTGCTGCAGGAGCACAAAGATGATGCCGACGTCCGGAATGAGTATGCCGAGACGCTGATTACCTCCGGCAAGAAGAAGGAGGCTGAAGCGGTGCTTGAGGGCACGCTCGATAAGAACAAGAAGGACCCGCGGGCGCTGCTGATGCGCGTGTCTCTGGAAATCGATGCGGGCAAACTGGATGCGGCCAGCAAGGATGTGAAGCAGTTGCTGGACATGAAGGCATTCTCTGCGCCGCTGAGTTACCAGCAGTCGCGGATCTTTGCGGCACGCCGGGAGACGGTCCGGCAGGGTGATTTGCTGGCCGAAGCGCTGAAGTACAATCCGCGCTTCTTCATCGCGCGGTTGGAACTGGCGCAGTTGCTGGTGGCTGCGGGCAAGCCGGAAGCGGCACTGGAAACGCTGGAGCAGGCGACACCGAACGAGAAGGTTTCTCTGGAATACCGCTACTACCACAATGCGGCGCTGCTGGCGAAGGGCGATACCGAACAGGCCAGGAAAGATGTGGATGCTTGTTTGGCGATCCTCAAGTCGCCGGGTTTCCTCTATCAGGACGCAATTTTGAAGGGTAGAGCGAAGGATATTGCCGGGGCGCGGAAGTCACTCGAAATGGCGTTCGCGATTTCGCCTTCGGAGCCCGGGGTGCTGGGTTTGCTGGGCGAGGTGATGCGGGAGCAGAAAGATACGCCGAAGTTCATCGCGATGTTGCGGGAAGCGGTGGGGAAGAATCCGCAGTCCGTGCAGTTGCATATTACTCTGGCCGGGCAGTTGGTGGCGACAGGGGATAAGGCTGGGGCGCGTTCCGAACTGGAAGCGGCGAAGAAGGCGGGCGATTTGGTCACTGCCGAGTTGGATCTGGCGCAAATGGATCTGGCGGAGAATGCGGCACCCAAAGCGGAGCAGCGGTTGAGTGAGCTGATCAAGACGCGTGATAACGGCCGGGCGAGAATGCTGCTGGCTGATATTGCGATCCGGAAGGGTGACGCGGAAGCTGCGATCAAGCAATATCTGCGGGTGATGCAGATGGAGCCGGAGAACGTGAACGCGATGAATAATCTGGCGGAACTGCTGGCCTCGAAGCAGAAGAAGTATGACGATGCTCTGTTCTGGGCGCAGAAGGCCATGGCGGCTGCACCAAACAATCCGGCGGCAGCGGATACCCTGGGGTGGACTTACTTCCGCGCAGGCAAGTATGAGGCTGCCCTGCCCCACCTGGAAACGTCTTTGCGACTGATGGACCGCCCCACGGCGCATTACCATCTGGCGGCGGCGTTCCTGAAAACAGGCAGTGCGGCCCGGGCCAGAACGGAGTATGAGGCTGGGGTGAAACAGGCTCCACAGGCTCCTGCAAGGCAGGAAGTAGCGGCGTTGTTTGAGGGCAAGAAATAGGGATTTGACAACCGCGTGAATCGGGCGTACCTTCTAGGTATCACTGAAGAAGGAGGTGGTCCAGAAGATGAATCCTGGCAGTAAATCCAACGAGGTGGCCGACTGTTGAGTCGACTGCTGTAAAAGCTGAAGATGCCCGCTATCAGTGGCGGGGTCGCGTTCCTGTGGACCGGCTGCCTCGTTGAGACGAGAGCAACGCCTCAGAGATGTTAAAGGCGAAGCAATAGTAAGTAGTAAAAGGCAAGCCCTCCTGCAAGCCGTCGCGCGCGGCTTCAGGGGGGCTTTGCATTTTTGAATCCGTAATGAATGTGGTAAGATCGAAGTTCCTGAAAGGCCTTGTAATGAAACCCGGAATCCACCCTGCCTACAACGAAGTGAAAGTCATTTGTGCGTGTACGAACGTGTTTTCAACGCGCTCCACCCACAAGGGCGACATCCGCGTAGAAATTTGCTCCAATTGCCATCCGTTCTTCACCGGCAAACAGAAACTCATTGACACCGCCGGACGCGTGGACCGCTTTGAGAAGCGCTTCGCCGCCCACCGTGCCGCCAAGCTCGAAAAGATCGCTGCGAAGTCATAACTCCGCAGACAAGCACAATACGAAAAAGGCCACCCGCGAGGGTGGCCTTTTTCATTTCCGGTGAGCGGCTTTTACTTCTTTGCCTTCTGGGCTTTTTCGCGTTCTCTCTGGCGTTCGGCACGCCAGGCATCGAAGGCCGTTTGCTGCGCGGGGGTTAGAATGGATTTGATCTTGTCGACCTGTTCGGCGTACATGGAATCATGCAGCTTCTTTTCCTGGGCGTGCACGTCATCGAAGCGCTTGCGCGTGTTGTCCAGGATCTCTGAAGTCTTCGATACCTGGTCATCGGAAGCACCGAGGCGCTTCTTCATCTGCTCCAGGTAGCGCTTTTTCCACTCGTCCGGCGTGCGGGGCGCAGTGTTGGCACTGGCTGAGGTTGTGGTGTAAAGGCGGTTCGCCGCTGCACCTACGAGAATACCGCTGGCGAATACCAGAACGAGGTAAATCGCTGCGGACAACCGGGTCCGGGACATCTGAGTTAGTCTTGCTCCAGTTCCGCGATGCGGTCGGGGTGCATGGGGTCCAAATCGAGGTTGTGCTCCATCTTCAGCACTTCAATATAAGTGCCGTTGAAGTAGGACGCGGCCTGGTGATTCGAAGAAGCAACAAGGATGCCGCAAAGTACGGAAGCAGCGAGCGCAAAGGTGACCAGTGCGCGGGACATACGGGTGAAGAATGTGGTCTGGTTGCGGCGGGCATCGATGCGGGCCCACATCTCCGGCATGAAATCCGGTGAGGCATCGCGGTCCGGCAGCGCATCGCGGTACGAAGCCATGAGGGCGTCAAACCGGCCTTCGAGTGCTTCGTTCCCTGCTTTGAAATTTCTATTCCCGATCATTCATTCTCCTCCGGAGGCACCACCGGAACCGGCGGGACGCGTCTTGCGCGAGGCCGCTTCCTCCTCCTGCTGTCCAAACTTTTTCAGAACCCGCTGTCTGGCACGAAACAGCCGCACCTTGAGCGCATTCTCGTTGACGTTGTAGACCTTTTCGAGTTCCTTCAAAGAAAGACCCTCGACCTCTTTCAACGTTAACAGGAGCCTGTCTTCCTCGGAGACCGAGGAGAGAAGCCCGTTTACCGTATCTGTAACCCGGCGGCGCTCGCCCTCATCGCTTTGAGCCCGCGTACCGGCGACTGCGTCGGCGATCATCACCTGCTGCTCGGAAAGATCGGCCATTCGCGATTCCATTCGCCGTCTGCTTTTCCGCAGATAGTCATAGGATGCGTTGACCGTCAACCGGTACAGCCAGGGTTCGAAAACCTCAGCAGTCCGCAACTGTTCCAAAGAAAAGAACAGCCGCATAAAAACCTCTTGGGCGACGTCTTCCACGTCTTCAGGGCGGCCGATGAGGCGGGATATAGTCCCGAGAATCCGGCGCCGGTAGGCCGTCACGACCTGATTGAAAGCCCCGGCATCGCCCTGCTGCGCTCTCTGGATGAGCTCAAATTCGACGAGCATCAGCCGCGCAACTCTTCCCCAAAATGTCCGCGCATGGAGTATTTCGAACCCGCGAGGGGTCCGTTGCCAGTACGCTTCAAGTGGTTTAGGCGCAGTTCCAATTCAACAGGTTACAGCGAATGAGTACGCGATGCCACAACTGGGCATAGGTAATTCGTAAAGAGACTTAAAGACCGCGGCCGATGTGACCTTCCGCCACGATCTTGATCTTCACGGATTTGTCGACCTTGAGCATCAGAGCGCTGGGGTCTTTCATGCCCCATTTGACGTAGGGGATGTCGAATTCGAGACGGGTCTCGGCCAGATCGCCCTTGATGGAAGTCGTGGCCGGGATGGTGATCTCGTGTTCTTCGCCGTGGATTCTGAATTTGCCATGCATGGAGAAGGAGGAATCGCCGGTGAGATTGACCTTGCCGATGATGGAATCCGGCCGGAAGACGATATCCGGGTACTGTTTCACTTCGAGAATGCCGTTGCGCATTCTGCCGTCGCGCACGCTGTTGCCGCTTTCGCCGCTGGTGGCATCCACAATCAGTTCTCCGCGCGCTTTGCCGGATTCCGGGTCAAACCAGACGTCCCCCTTCTTCAAGCGGAACGTTCCATGGGAAGTATGAACCGCGCCCCCCAGAATCCATTCAATTTTGGCGTTGACAGGGCTGACCTGCACGTTGATCTCTGCCGCGGATGCGAGGGCAGCGAACAAGGTGAAGCAGGCAATAGTAGTACGAAACGTTTTCATAGTGGAATATTTCAGGATAAGCTCAGACGGCCAGCATGTTCCAAACCAGAGACCCTGCGGTCCCTGCGAAGCGGCCAATGTGCATGGGACCCACGTGCATCGCCAAAAGATTCCCGAAGATTTCGGGATGCGTTGACATCGCATGCAGGGCACGGTCGCGAATCCAGTTCGAACGGTCCATGAGGAGCATGAAATCCGCCATGAAAGAGGGGCGGATGGCGAGCTTCCGGTGGGCTCGGACGTAAGGCTGCAGACTTTCCTGCGCAAGCGAGGCACCGAGGGCGCGGGCTTGCTGGAAGGCCAGACAGATGCCCTCGCCGGTAACAGCATCGACGGAGCCGGAAGCATCACCGATGAGCGCCGTGTTGCCGCGCGTGATCCGGCGCAACTGCATTGTGGAAGTTACCGCGCCGCGTTCCGTTGAGGTGGGCTGCGCGCCACGCAGGCGGGTTTGCAGAACCGGGAAGCGCTCCAGGGCTTCATCGAGACGCAGATTGGGGGTTCGCGAGATCAGGGCCACGCAAACCTCTGCGGGGTTGACGGGCGTGATGTAGATTTGACAACCGCGGCCCCAGTAGATTTCCATGTGATCGGTCCAGGGGGCGACACCGTAGTGGCGCCGGTAGGCATAGCGGCGCGTGTTGCGGATGGGGGCGTTGCAGCCGATCCATTTGCGGACGAGGGAATTGGCGCCATCCGCGCCGAGGATCCACCGGGAGCGGATCGACTGGCCGCCGAAGTGGACGGTACCGTCTTCAATGCCAGTCACGGGCGTGGACCAAAGAAGCTCGATGCCGGCCGACTCCGCCTGCGAGGTGAGAGCGGTATGCAGTACGGTGCGGCGGATACCGAGCCCGTGACCGGAGGGGAAGAGACTTTCGACACGGCTTTGCTCGCCGTGGAAGCGGATGCCGCGGAACGGCATGGCGGGCAGTTGCGTGAGGGAGATGCCGAGCGAGTGCGCCGCTTCAAGCGAATCCGGCATGAGACCTTCACCACAGGCTTTGTCGGCCGGGGGCTTGCCGCCATCGGCCACTATGACGCGGAGTCCACGCTGACGGGCGGCCATGGCCGCTGCCAAACCGGCAGGGCCGCCGCCAATGACAAAAACATCGGTATCGTAATTTCGACCGGTCATCGCAATCACCATTGAAGCAGAACGAGTTCAGAGCAGAAGCCGGGACCCATGGCAGCTAGGATGCTCCAGGTGCCCGGTTCGGGGCGTTTCTTTTCCATGAAGTGTTCCAGAACACAGAGAACGGACGCAGAGGACAGGTTGCCGACGGTGCGCAGACAATCCCAGGAGGCTTGCAGCGCTTCGGCGGTAATCCCCAGAGCATCCTGCGTTGCTTCGAGGACTTTGGGGCCGCCGGTGTGAAGAATCCAGGAGCTGATGTCAGCGCGGGTGAGTCCGTTCTCCGCCAGAAAACGATCAGCATCGCTGGCAAGATGCTGGCGGATGACGGACGGGACTTCGGGGGAGAGGACAATGCGGAAGCCTTTCTCGGTAATATCCCAACCCATCACATTTTCGGTGCCGGGGTAGAACGAAGACTGCGTTGCCACTACCCTGGGGCCGGTGCGGGCCACCGCCGAACCGCCGATGAGAACCGCGGCGGCACCGTCGCCAAACAGGCCGGAGGAGATCAGGTTGGCAACGGAAAGATCTGTCTTCTGCAGGGTCAGGGAGCAAAGTTCCACGGAAACCAGGGCGGCCACTTGATTTGGATAAGCCTTCACATAATCCGCGGCACGGGAGATGCCGGCTGCACCGGCCACGCACCCCAGGCCAAAGATAGGAGTGCGCCGGATCGAGTTGGGCAGGCCCATGCGGTTGACCAGGCGGGCATCGATGGTGGGGCTCGCCACGCCCGTAACGGTGACGAAGAAGATCGCCCCGAGGTCAGACACGGTGAGACCGGCGCGGGCCAACGCCCCGTGCAGTGCAGTCTCCGCCAGTTGTTCTGCTGCGGCGAACCAGGCGCGGTTGAAGTCACCGAAGGTTTCGAGGTCGAAGTACTGTTCCACGGGATAAGCCAGATAACGGCCATCCACGCAGGCGCGCACATGCAGGCGGTCCAGAATCTCAGGATGATCGAGGGACCCTGACCAGTAGGCCTTCAGGGCACCGAGGAGAACCTGCTGCGTGTAATAGTTCTCCGGGAATGCGCTTTGCGCGCTCAAAATATGCATTGTTCGGTCGGGGGAATTGGGTCCTTAAAGATTCGCGGCGCGGCGGGCCAGACTGAGAGCTTCTGACCAGAAGGATGGCGAGGTGTGCATGAGATCGACCACATCGCGCAGGGAAGAGACATAGTGATCGAGTTGGGCATCCGTGGCATTCAAGGGGGGCGCGGCTTTGAGAACCATGAAGTTATTGCCGCAGATCTGGCCGAGAATATGATGATCGCGGAACATCCGCATGACGATGATCTGTCCGAACATCGCCGGGTGAATCGCCTTGAAGGTCTCAAAGGGGATCTTCAATTTGAGCGTGGAGGGCGAGCGGAATTCGATTCCGGTCAACAGGCCCAGCCCGCGGACATCCGCCACCATCTCATAGGCACCAAGAGCATTGCGGAGATCATGGCGGAAGCGGTCGCCTGCTTCGAGCGCCCGCGCACCGAGTTGTTCGCCTTCGAGCACATCCAAAGTGGCCAGACCGGCGCGCATGGACATGGCGTTTTCGCTGAATGTCGACGTGTGAACGATCGAGCGCTTCAAGGAATCGAAGACGGCTTCATAGATGGCATCGGACATCAGCAACGCGCTGCAGGGGATCAGGCCGCCTGATAGAGCTTTGGCGAGAATCACCATATCCGGTTCCAGGTCGAAGTGATGGGAGGCGAGGAATTTGCCGGTGCGGAACATGCCGGTTTGCACTTCATCGGCCACCAGCAAGGTGCCTGTCTTGCGGCAAAACTCCTGCGCGCGGAGCAGATAATCGCGGCCCGCCGTGCGGATGCCGGCCTCGGATTGCAGCGGTTCCACCACAAAAGCGGCATATTTTTTCGTGGCCAGCGCGTTTTCCAGGGCTGGGATGTCACCAAACGGCAGGCCTTTGGTATCGGCCAGCATTGTGCCAAACTTGGCGCGCCAGAAAGAACTGTCCATGAGGGAAAGTGCGCCGCATGTCAACCCGTGGAAAGCACCATTACAGTAGAGGATGCCGTCACGTCCGGTCTTCGCGCGGGAAAACTTGATGGCAGATTCCACGCCTTCGCTGCCGGAGCAGGCGAAGAAGACCTTCCGGACTTTGCCGCCGGCGAGAACACACAAACGCTTCGCAAGATCGCCCGCATAATCCGGCACGTTGCTCTGCAGCATGGCCGGACCGAGCCGGGTCAACTCGTCCTGCAAGGCGCGAATAATTCCGGGGTGATTGTGGCCGGCATTGTGAACGCAGTAGCCGGAGAGGAAATCCAGCTTCACATCGCCTTCGGAGGTAAACAGCTCCGTGCCCTGGCACCGGGTGTACTCCTTGTTCATCTGCAGCAGGTTCAACAGCCGGGCCCACTGTGGATTCACATGCTCCAGATAGGTTTCCTGTGTGACGGCAGGAAGATCCTGCGCCGTTGCGGTCATCGTGCTCATGTCTGCCTTTCGGGATGCATCTCACAGGCCAAATATTAAGCCGGGTTAAGTCTTTGATTTCTTTCGTGTGGAGTCGCACGACGGGAACTTGCCAGCGGCAATTTGCCACCCGTTTTGACAGGTTTAGTCCGTGCGTCCCCCAAATGTGTACCGCAACAGCAGGGTGTGACTGTTGGAACTGAAGCCGTAATCCGTGGAAAAGACGTATTGCAGATACGTCCTGGGGCTGAAGCGCCAGCCGAGGCCGATATCGGAGTAGTGGCTGGCATTGAGATAGGACGACGTGCTGGTTGAGAAAAAGCCATCTGAAAGGGGGGTGAAGCGTTCCTGACCTGTCCAGTTGTAAGCGAGCTTCTGGCTCTGCCAAACATTGACGTACGAAGCGACGCCATAGAGCCTGCGGGTGAATTCCCGCTGGATGGCGAAGTGGAGAGACGCGAAATTTCCGGAGGCATTGCCGGTGGCTGTGTTGATACTGTACCGGTCGGGCAGGACATTCAGCGCGCTGATGCTGGAGCGACCAGAGGCGAAATCCGCCGTCAGGGAACTCGTCTTGCGGAAGATATACCCGAGGCCAAGACCGAAGGACTCCCGTGAAGCGCGGTCCACCTGATTGATGTAAGCCTGCCGGGCGGCTGCTGTATCGCGCAGAGACAGACCAATCCAGGCCGCTTCGAGACCGAAGTAGAGCTTGGGAGTGAGGTAAGTCCGCCAGCGGGAACCGAGTTCGAGGGAATGGCCGGAAGTGTTCGTCGAATTAAAGGCCGTTGGACTTCCGTTATAAGAGGGCGCGAGAGTAATATTGCCAACGTCAATGAGGGCATAGCGGACGAAGACGCCTTCCTCACTGCGGCCTGCCAGATACTTCACGCCTGCGGTAAAGCGGTCCTGCCGGGTGGTGGAATTGAGTGTGCTGGTCAGAGTGACCGGAGCCTGGTTGTGATCTGAAGGAAGCTGCGTGGAACTGAACAGCGAACTGGTGCCGCGCAGAGACTCGGCTTCGAAGCCCACGCTCACGTTGCCGAAACGCCGCGCGGCGACGAGATTGCCGGTGCCATAGCGGCTGGTGGAATTCGTTGCATTGGGTGAGGTGACACCGTCACTATCCACGCCTGTCGCGTTGTCAATGTAGAGAAAAGAAGCACTGCCGCCGAAGGTCCATTCTTTGACGGGGCGGAAATAGGCCAATTGCGCGGAACCAGCGAAGTCGGCAGGCGCACCGCCGGAACCTGCGAAGCTGGAGGAGTTCTCCGCCGATTCAGGCACACCGCTCAAGGAGGGCAGCAGATACACGCGGCCTTCGGGCGAGTGAAAGTTCGTCGCGTAGGCGGGGTTCTCCAAACTGTCAAGATAAGCTTCAGGAAAAGCGTTGAACCGCAGCAGCAGCGGGATCTGCCCCAGACCCGCCAGACTGGCGAGATAACGGTTGTAATTGCCGGCACCGGAGCGGGGAGAAGCCTCATCATGATCCGCGAAGGCACCCTGGCGCATGGGTTGGACCTGTGGCGCGTTCTGGTAGTTGCCGCCAGATTGCGGCCCTGTCTGCGGCCCTGTCTGGGGCGCGGCCTGGGCCTGAGCCTGGGAATTATTGCCGCCCGAGCGGTTATTCTGCTGCCCGGCGTTGTTCTGCGCCTGCGGTTTGTCGTCGATATCCCGGCCGGAGGGAGTGAAGAACTGGAAGTCGAAGCCCGGAATCAGCCAAAGTCCGCTGCCCCCCGGCAGGAGGGTGCGCTTGGCTGGATTCTCCAGGAAGCTGACTTCAACAAGCCCCTCATAAACGACCACTTGCGTATCTCCGCGGTGCTTCACGGTAATGAGAAACTCCGTGCCGCGGACGGCAATGGAGGCCGTGGGGCTGTTCATCCGGTAGGGGTTCGGTTTCCCCTCGAAGTGGTTGATTTTGACCCGCACACGCCCGAGGATGATGGTGAACAGTTCCCGCAGGCTGGAGGCGCTTTTATAGTCCTGAAAAACGATGATGGAGCCGGACTGTATGGTGACCATGCTGCCATCCGTCATCGCGATAATGGCGGTGCCGCCGGCTGTGGTGTCCACACGGTCACCGAGTTGGAGCAGATCCCCCCGGGAGAGAGAGCGCACGGGTTCACCTGCGGCGGGGACAAATGCTGCCTTGCCGGACACGCTGGCGACGCGGGCTTCGAGGCTTGGTGTCTGCGCTGCTGCGATCCACGGAAAGGCCAAAGCGATTGCGAGGCAGCCCACAGTCCGAAATGATGTAATGATCCCCTGCGTCACAACACTCCGACTGTTTCCTCTCCGAAGGCATCGGAGTCCGCTCCATTCTCCCCGAAATCCCCTTCCGGAATGCCCTGCAGTTTGTAACGGGCAATGAGTCGCTGGATGGTGCGGCGGTCAAGTTGAAGGACGGCTGCGGCGCGGCGCCGGTTCCAGCCCGATTCCGCCAGCACCAACTGGAGGTAGCGGCGTTCGAGCTCTTCCATGGTGGGGCGGTCCGCGATGAGATCCTGCTGAGCCGGGGAGGATTCAACCGCGTCTTCCCTGGCAAGGCTCGCAATCTCCGCGGGAAGACAATCGGGTGTGATGACGCCATGCGGAGCCAGGGCGACCGCGCGGCGGACGGCGTTTTCCAGTTCCCTGACATTGCCGGGAAAAGAGTAGCCCTGCAGCGCCTTGGCCGCGGCGAGGGTGAGGTGTGGCGGATTGCCTGGATCGGCAAACTTTTGCAGAAAGTGCCTGGTCAGCAGTTCCACGTCGCCGGTGCGGTGGCGCAGAGGAGGAAGATCCACCGCGAAGACGCTGAGGCGGTAGTAGAGGTCAGCGCGGAATTGGTTATCCTGCACCATTTGCCGCAGAGAGGCATTGCTGGCACCGAGCACGCGCACGTTCACACGGCGGGTCTGTGTGGCACCCACGCGGCGCACTTCCCCGCTCTGCAATACGCGCAGCAGGCTGGCCTGGAATTGCGGGCTGGTGGAGGCCAGTTCATCCAGAAACAAAGTGCCGCCCTCGGCCGCTTCAAACAGCCCGGCGCGGTCCCCCGCGGCTCCGGTAAAGGCACCGCGTACATAGCCAAAAAGCTCAGATTCGAGAAGCGTGTCCGTCAGGCCGGAGCAATTCACCGAAAGGAACGGGCGCTTCGCTCTGGGGCTGAAATCACGCACCGCGCGGGCCACGAGTTCCTTGCCGGTGCCGGATTCTCCGGTGATCAGCACCGTGGCGTCACTCTTGGCAGCCTGTGCGATCAGTTTATAGACCTGGATCATGGCGGCGCTGCGGCCAATCAGACCCGATTTCGAGAAGACATCCGCAGGCGGTTCTTCGGTCCGGTTCTCTGCTTCCTGGCGTGCGGCGATGTGACGGCGCAGCAGGGCGATCACGGTCGCGACATCGAAGGGCTTGCCGATGAAATCCGCCGCGCCCCGGCTGACGGCTTCGACCGCGATTTCGACGGAGCCCTGAGCGGTCATCAGGATGACGGGAGTTTGCGGGGAGATGGTCAGCAGGGATTCCACCAAATCCAGCCCGCCGCCATCCGGCATATAGACGTCGCTCAGCACGGCGTCGAAGCGGCCATGGCGGAGCAGTTCCGCCGCTTCATTGCCACTGCGGGTGGACGTGACCGAGAAGCCATTCAGGCTGAGCCCCGTCTCCAGCATCAGGCGGATGGAGCGGTCATCATCAGCAATCAAAATGTGGGGGGATTCCGTCATGAGCCGCTCCTCGAATATCTCACAGCGCACCCGCTGGACCGTGCGGTTCCAGAGGCAGTTGGAGCACAAACCGGGAGCCGGTTCCCGCTGGATTTGCCTCCACTGCGATGGAGCCGCCATGAATCCCGGCGATCTCCCGGACCAGTGCCAGACCCAGTCCGGTACCCGGGGTATCGGCATCCGCCAAGCGCGGCACGCGGTAGAACTTTTCGAAGATCTTCTCGCGGTCAGTTTCCGGTATCCCCGGGCCCGCGTCGGTCACGGTCAGGAAGACGTGGCCGTTTTCCGCGAATGCGGCAATCTCCACGCCGGTTTCCGGTCCGCTGTATTTAATGGCGTTCGAAATCAGATTTTGCAGGGCGCGTGTCAGCAGATCGACATCACCCAGGATCGGCGGCAGGTTCGCACTGCGGCTGCGGAGCATGATGCGCTTCTGCAGGGCCACGGGTTCAAACATCAGTACCGCACGTTCGATGACGGGTTCCAGACGAAGCGGCTCAAACCGCACCGGCGACTTGCCTGACTCCAAACGTGTGATGTCGAGGTACTCGCTGATCATGCGGCCCACGCGTTTCACTTCGTCATGGATTGCAAGATGGAGTTCCCTGCGGCGCACCGGCTCAATCTCATATTGGGAGAGCAGTTCGGTCATGCCCTGTATGGCAGTGAGCGGGGTTCGCATTTCATGGGAAACCAGATTCATCACGTCATTCTTGGTCTGCGCGAGTTCGTGCTGGCGTGTGACGTCAGACAGAGAGGCCACAATGCCGAAAGTTTCCTGCTCACCAGCACCCACAATGGGAGCGAGTCTGACGGTGAGCATGCGGCCCCGGACATGGATCTGCCGCTCATCGGATTCCCGGCCGACGAGGAGCCGGATCAGCAGGGCATCAGAAGCGGTACCGAATAAGAGTTCGAGCAAATTCCGGCCGGTCAGTTCGCGGGCACCGAGAAGTGCTGCCGCCTTGGGATTGGCGTAGCGGACAATGCCCTCCGGCGACGCGGTGAGAATGCCGTCCTCCACGGAGCCGAAAGCGGAGGTCAGGAAAGTCATCTGGCGGGCGACATTCCGCTGTACCTGTTCGATGGCGCGGGCTTTGGCTTCGAGGCCGTTGGGAAGCCCGGCGGGCGCGGAAGCTCCGGGTCCATCGAGGGCTGCGTTGACGACCACGGCGGCGAGTTTCCGGTGAGCTTCGTCCGGCGGCGCGCCCTCCTGCGCGTCTGTCAGGAAGAGCGAGACGCCGGGGCGGAGTTGCAGCACGCCGGAAGTCTCCGCGGCCGGGGTCCAGCCATGGGCGGCGATGACCTTGCCATCGCGAATCACCTTCGCGCCGCGGATGCCGGGCAAACTGCAGACCGTTCGAAGGGACTCTTCGATTCCGGGCATGGGGATGAGGCGGCCCTGTGCGGCTTCGAGAGCAAGAATGCCCTGGTCAAGAGCCGCGCTGGCGTCGAATGATCGCCAAATCAACCCGCAGCCACCGGCAGCAAAGAACGAAAGTGCCACGGGAAATAGAGGCAGGCTGAGCCGCAATTCCGTATAGGCGACGAACACCGCCAGGACCCACGCGGCAGCGGCCCCCAGCGCGGCGCCACCCAGCCAGAGACCTTCGAAACGGTTCACCGCGGCCAGCATCAGCACCGCCGCCAGCAGACAAAACAGGAAGTTGAGACCGTCTCCGGTGCTGGAATAGAAACGGCCGCGCAGGATGGTATCAAGCGCGTTGGCCAGCACTTCCACGCCGGAAACCAGTCCGCCATGCTGATCCCCACGGGCATCCGCGGCGTGCACGAAGGGGGTTGCGAACCGCACGCCCATTGATGCCGCCGTGGCACCGATGAGAACGTAAGCGCCCCGCAGAACACCGGCGGGGATACGGCCCTGCAGAACATCGGAGGCGCTGAAGGATCGGGCGGCGAAGGCACCGGCTGGCCCCAGGTAATGTATCGGCAACGAAGCGGCGCGGCGGACGGCGGCACTTCCCTGCTCCGTCCGCAGCGAAGCGGTTGGCGCGGGATAGGTGACGGGGATGCGCAGATTCCCCACCATCAGGAAACCGTCGCCGGAGATGACCGAATCCGGGCGGCTGCCACCGGCGACACGGATCGCCTCAACCGCAGAAGCCCGCAGGACGTGCCCTTCGTCATCCGATGCTTCGGCGAGCAGCGTTCTTGCCGCGCCGTCAGATTCGGAGGCCACTTGTACGTGGCCCACGCCCGCCGCAGCCAGTTCGACCGAAGGCAGAGGGCGCAGCCACCGGACCCTGCCACCGTCTTCCACAAGTTCCGCCGAAACCACAACGTTGCCAGCGCGGGCGACGGATTCGCTCAGAAGGCGGTCCTCTTCCGGGCTGCTGCGGTCTGTGATCAGAACATCGAGGGCGATGACTTTCGGCTGCAGTTGGGCGACGGCGTCGATGACTTTCGCCAGAACGCCGCGGGGCCACGGGAAGCGGCCGAGTTCGGCGATGCTTTTCTCATCGATGGTGACCAGGGCGATATCGTCAGGGGCGGCGTTGGCTCCGGCGGCCCGGGCGAGCGAATCCTGCAGGCTGAGACTCAAACCCGGCAGGCGGGACCCGGCGTAGATGCCCAGCAATGCGCAGGATGCGGCGATGCCGCCCGCGAGAAATGCGCGCGCCAAGCCGGAATTGTTCCGTCGGGAAGTCACTGGGTGCTGGTATTGCAATTCCCGCCCCATCACGGCAGAGGTGACAAAGCCTTTGAAATGAAGTGGATAACCATCGGCGAAAGTTTACCGCACAACCCGGATGCGGCAACTTGCCGCACACCGTTCAGCACAGATGGCTTCGCTGTACAGATTCAAGCGGCCCCGGCCATCGCCTTCATTTGAGGGCGGCTGACACTGAGGGACAGTTCAAAGAGTGGCTTGGCTCCGTCTTTCGCCCCGCCCGTCACGCGCCAAACCGCCTTCCAGTAACGGAAGCGGTTGTCGAAACAATGGGCTTCATAGCTGCCACAGTAATTCTTTGCCGCGAAAGCAGCCAGCGGTTTGCGGTGCCATTTCTGACCATCCTCGGAACCGAGAACGTCCAAATGCAACGTACTGCGCTCGACCGCATGCGTGATCCGCAGGGTCAGAGTGAGGTCTTGGGGGAAAGCTCCCCCCAGATCGAGAGCGGCGCTTTCACCCGGCTCGCGAAGAGTTACTTCCTCCAGCACAAAACACGGCAGCATACATTTCCCTCCCGTGAACAAACTGTCTTCAAGCAATGATTTGCAGGACGCCCCCAGATTGGCACAGATTGCAGCCAATGAAAAGCCTCTTTTTGCGGAGTCTATCCGCACAGGCCGTTGTGCGCTGGGTCCTCAGGAGTCAGTATTCTTGCGGACTGTCTTATGCGGCACAGTCTTCTTCTTTTTCGAAGGGGCAGCAGTGGCTTTTGTGGAGGGGGCGGCCGAAGCAGCTTTACCCACCGGAGCGGCAACAGCGCCATATTCGGGAACCGGGACCCGTGCGGCGGCAGGCGTTGGCGGTTCCGGCTTGCTCCCGCCATAGATTTGCCGGTACATATCCGCGTTGCGGAGAACCGCCTGCACGTATTCCCGTGTTTCCGTGAAAGGAATGCTCTCGACAAACTCAGCAGGCTCCCGGTAAGTGGCCCATGAAGTCCATTCCTTCACGCGCCCCGGACCCGCGTTATATGCAGCCAGGGTCTTTTCCCACTCGCCGCCCCAGTTATCCAATTGGCCTTTGAGATATTTCGTGCCGAGCCGGATGTTGAGAGAAGCATTGAAGAGGGCCTTGGGAGTCGCAACGGCCACACCTTCCCGCTTGCCCATCAACTTGCCGGTGGAGAAGATGAGCTGCATCAGGCCGTAGGCGCGTGCCCTGGAAAGTGCCTGCGGGTTGAATTCGGATTCCTGGCGGATCAGCGCCGCAACGGCGTAGGGATCAAGCCCGTTCGCCTTCGCGTATTGGAAGACTTCCTCTTTGTACGGCAGCGGGAATAACATCTGCCAGAACTTCTTCGGGGCGCTATCGAGGGGAATCGCCAAATAATCCGCGCTGAATGATTTCATGACGCGGAGCGCGCGGAAGGAAGAATCGGCCGTGCGGGCCAGTTCCATGGCCAGGAGCTGGGGTTGCTCAGAATCGAGTTTGACGCCAAAACGCACCTCGGCTTCGGCAAGGTCCTGCAGATTGGCGGCGGATAAGAGCCGGGTACGCTCCATGCGAAGTTTGGTCGCGGGGTTTGGTTCGGTGGCAGAGAGATCCCTGTGGGGTGGCCATGCGATCTGGTCGAGCCAGGCTTTGACGGCGGGGTCCGGCACCACGGCGCTCAGCTTGGCCACGGCAATCCGTTCGCGGGCATCCACGCCGTAGAAATAATGGGGAAACTGGAGACTGAGGCGGTCGTAATAAGCCTTGGCTTCCGTGCTGGCCTTGCGGTATTCCGCAAGCCGGCCCAGGAAGTACAGCGCCGTTGAGGTTTTGCCGTCAGCCGGATATTGCTCCACGTGGTTGCGCAGCAGAGTAGCGGCTTCCGGGTGGCCATCCAGGTAAGCTTCCCAGGCCACTTTCCAATGACAGTAGGCCGTGGCCGGGTCTCCGGGGAAAGCTTCGGAAGCCGTGCGGTAGAGCGGTGTGTATTTGGACTTATCGTTGATCACCAGGTAGCGGTTGCCGGCCGTAATCAGAGCCTTGAGCCGCCACGGTGATTTCGGATACTTCTGCCCCAACTGACTAATGAAGGCCATCATGTCCGCCTCATCGCCGGTCTTGCGGGCGGCTTCGGTGGCGTAATAGAGACGCTGGGCATCGGCGTCTGACTTCGCGACGTGCAGGGCCTTCAAGTACCGCAAAGCAACGGTGACGTTCCCAGAGAGATAGTCCGCCGCACCCAGCCCAACCTTGGCCTCGTCACGCTCCGGCTCCGGCAGAGACTTGCTGAGCACGTCATATTCAGCCCGCGCCTTGCCATACTCTTTGGCCGCGAGCCACTTCTCACAACGTTCCAGTTGTTGCCTGGCCGGAACCTTGGTTAATTCATATTTCTGCTCGACGCGGATTCGCTCGAGTGCCGTCCATGCCTCGGCGGCCTGCTTCGTATTCGGATAGCCGTAGTAAACCCTGCGATAGACGAGAACAGCCTGCGGGTATTCCTTTTGGAACGCATAGGCCGAGGCGAGCAGGGCATCGCCTTCGGGTTGGGGCAGAGTCTTGTAATCCGATTCCAGGATCTGTACAGCCTTGGCAGACAGTGCGGCGGTCTGCTTTTCGAGCATCACGCGCGCAGTCAGCAGAGAGATTCTGCCAGACAGAGGAGTGCTGGCGACCGGGGCCTGACGGTAAGCATAGAGGACTTGGATTGCGCCATCGAAATCCCCCGTTTGTTCCTGCGCGGCGGCGAGGTGGTAAGCCAGATAGTCGGACAGGACAGGCAGCGCCAGACCCTTCAGGTCCTGCACGGCAGCAGGGTATTTTTCGGCGCGGTAATCCGTGACGCCCTGGCCAAGGCGCACCACCGGCGGCTCCGCGCCGTGTAGGAGCGGGAGGCAGCACAATGCCGAACTAATAAACCATGCTGGACTAAACCATGCTGGCTTAAACCATCGGACCCGGATAATCATCCCCCAGAAGGCTGTCATCGTCATTGGCAAGACTCCGCAGAATTTCCAGATGCAGATAATCCACCATGTTGGGTGAGGCCGAAAGGAAGCGCTGCAGGAACTGCTTGCGTGCCTCATCGATCTCGCTCTTCAATTCCAGATAAAGCCGCCGGTTCAAAATACCGGCCTGCACCGCGCTGCCCTTGTACAAGCGCAGTTGCGCAGCCTGCACCCGCGAGAAGCGTTGCGCCTGCAAATGGAGCTGACGTTCGGCGGGATCAAGTTCGTTCCATTGTCTGGACGGGGCTGGTGCCGGAGGTGCGGGCTTAACGCCCGAGATCTGAATGAGATTGGCGGTGGAGACGGGCGGCTCTTCCGGTTCAGGAGCAGGTTCGGGCACTACGCCGCCACCGGAAAGAACATCAAACTGGAACCCGGCGGCTTCACAGAGAAACTCAAGCGGCGCGGCAGCGACTTTGCCCTGTGCGGCAAGCACCGCAACCACGGCCTGCTGTCCCCGCACGGGAAACAGATATGCGCGTTCCCCAATCACAGGCTGCAGCATTTTGTGCAGGGGAGCGGAGAGTTCCGTCTCCGAAGCCAGCGTCACCACAGGGTCACGGGTTTCAATGACGGACTGAACGGCGGGAGCTTCGGCCACCGGGAAGGCGGCGGGCTGTTCCACATTGCGCGAGGCGGCAGTGCGTGCCTCCGTTCCTTCAAAGACCAGCACGGCAATTCGATCGGCATGGCGGCCGGCTGCATCCGCCAGAATCTGCACGGCGGCTTCCGACGATTGAGACTGGCGGAGAAGGCGCAGCGTTTGATTCCACTGTTCCGCCAGAGACTGTCCGGTTGCCTTGCGGGTTTTCTCAATCTCACTTTCCCTGGAGCGATCAAAGGCGGTGCGGACTTCGGCCAGGGAGGCCTGCGCTTCAGCGCGAAGCCGGTCGACCTCGTCCTTGCGCTGCATTTCCTGTTCTTTGCGCTGTCTCTCCTGCGTTTCCTGCTGTTCGATGAGCGCGTTTTCCGAGGCGAGACGGGCCGCCTCAGCTTCGGCGCGGACTGCCGCGAGCATTTGATCTGCCTCCGCCCGCATGGCAGCGGTGGTGGTGGCAACTGCATCAGCGAGGGCTGCATCGAGAAAGCCCTGCATCTCATCGAGAAACGCAGCGTGGTGTTTGGCGGCGATGTCTCGCCACAGAGTCGGGGGGCCGGGCTGCATGTCTGTTTTCATGGTATGCCACGTGCTGTAACCTGTCGAGGCAGGAAGAGGAAGAGATGACTGAAATCGGAACGGATTCCTACAAACAGATCGCGGGCAGGATTGCCCTGGTGACCGGAGCCACGCGGGGCATAGGATTTTCCATCGCCCGCGCGCTGTTGCGGAAGGGAGCCCCCGTGGCGATCAATGGCCGGACAGCGGAATCCGTCGCAACCGCGGTGGAGGCGCTCCGGCCTTTCGGCAATGTCTTTGGCGCAGCCGCGGATATTTCGCGGCGGGAGGAGGCGGAACAATTGGTTGCGAAGGTCGCCGGGCACTTTGGAGGCATTGACATTCTCATCAACAATGCAGGACTCGGCATCTTCGGCAAGACGGCGGATCTCCCTCCCGAGGACTGGGACCGCATGATCGCGTTGAATCTTTCGGCCCCCTACTATTGCTCGCACGCCGTTCTGCCGATATTCAAACAGCGGGGCGGTGGGGACGTGATCCACATCGGTTCGCTGGCGGGAAAGAACGCATTCGTTGGGGGCGCGGGCTACAACGCGTCCAAGTTCGGGCTAAAAGGTTTCGGAGAAGCCATGATGCTCGATCACAGATCTGACGGGGTGCGTGTCTCGGCAATTCTGCCCGGCAGTGTGGATACCGGCTTCGGCGGCCGCGAAGAGTTCGGTCACGAAGGCTGGAAGATCTCGCCAGACGATATTGCTGCGACTGCCGTGTGGATGTTGGAAATGCCGGCGCGGACGTTGATCAGCCGTGTGGAAGTGAGACCGTCAATGCCCCCCGGCAAAGGCTAAGCCAAAGGCCAGGCCCGCCAGGGGTTGCGGGTGCTAAAGGATGAGGAGAAAGAGCTTGGTTCGCGTGCATCAACAACTCGACCCCGGGAAGCCCGGGCAAGAAGCCGTAAGACTGCGGAAGAATTTGAAAGAGCGGATCGTCGGGCAGGACGATGCGATCCACCAGATCGTAAACAGTTACCAAAGTCATCTGGCCGGGATGAGTGCGCCGGGCAGGCCGATTGGAAACTTTCTCTTCCTGGGTCCGACAGGAACGGGAAAAACGCGGCTCGTGGAAGCCTTCGCGGAATCTCTGCTTGGCACCCCCAAGGCGGTGGTAAAAATCGACTGTGCCGAGTTTCAACACAGCCATGAAATCGCCAAGCTCGTGGGTTCACCGCCCGGCTATCTGGGACACCGGGAGACCCATGCGCTGCTGAGCCAGGAGGCTTTGGGGCAGTACCATACCGACCGGGTCAAGGTCAGTTGCGTTCTCTTCGATGAGGTGGAAAAAGCCAGTGACACGCTCTGGAACCTGCTGCTCGGAATTCTGGATAAAGCGGTGTTGACGCTGGGAGATAACCGGAAGGTCGATTTCTCCCGCGCGCTGATTTTTATGACCAGTAATCTGGGTGCCAGCGAGATCAGCGCAATTCTGCGTCCACACCTCGGCTTTGCAACCCAACCGCTGGAAGCGCGTGGTGCGGACCGGGCCTCGGATGAAGAGATGCGGATCAGAATCACCAGGGCTGCGGTGGAAGCCGCGCGGCGCAAGTTCAGCCCGGAGTTCATCAACCGGATCGACAAGACCATTGTCTTCCGCCCGCTGGGCAACGAAGAATTGCAGCGTATTCTCGATTTGGAACTGCGGCAGGTGCAGCAGAGAATCCTGCGCGCGACGACCTCCGTACCCTTCGTGTTCAAGCTCAACCGGCAGGCGAAGGAATTCCTGCTGAGCGAGGGTACGGATATGAAATACGGAGCACGCCATCTGCGCCGCACCGTGGAGCGAAACCTGATGCATCCGCTTTCGAACCTGATTGCCTCGTGCCAAATTCGCGCCGGCGATTTGATCTCTGTCGGACTCAACAGCGAAGCCGGGGAACTCACGTTTCTGCGGGAAGCAGAGGGCCTGCCCAATCACATGCTCACCCAATTCAGCGGACCGGAGACCGAAGTTCCCGTGGTGCAGGCCGCGATCGCCGCGCGTGAAATTGCCCGGCCCGCCACGGCCCGCGGGCAGCGCAGCCGCTAAGGGCACCTGCCTTCAGCCGGGGAAAGGTTCTACGTGGACCAGCACATCGGCCACCCAGGGCAGTTCGGACTGGATCTTGATGCGGACTTGCTGTGCGATCTCATGCGACTGGTGAACCGTGATGTTCCCGTCGACTTCAAGATGCAGATCGACGTGATACCGGAGTCCGGTCTTGCGTGCGAAGCACTTTTCGACACCTTTTGCATTCGGAACACTGAGAGCAACACGCCGGATACTGTGCATCGATTCGTCATCCGGCATGGTGTCCATCAATTGCAGAGATGCTTCATGGATCACACGAACCGAAGTCACCATAATGATCAGGCCGACCGCGAACGCCCCATAGTGATCGGCCCGCAGAAAGCGGTCCGGATACCGCAAGGTCAGGCCAAGAGCGACGAGGGCGACAGCACCGGAAAGCATGTCGATCCCGTCATTGGCCGCATCCGCCTTCAACGACGAACTCCCGAGTTTCTTTCCCTGGCGGTACTTCACGGCCATCAGAGCGAATTTCACGAGGATGGAAATCACCAGCGGCCATACCGCGTAGGGTTCGGGCGCGGTCAGGACATCAGACGCGCCAACCACGCCATGCCAGGCGATGAGCCCGCCCGCTGTCATCAACAGAAAGCCCAGCAGGAGCCCGGTCAGCGTTTCGATTCTTCCGTGCCCATAGGGATGGTCATCATCCGCGGGAATCTCCGCCAGCGTCAGCCCGACATAGACCAGTCCGCTGGCCAGCACATCCGCGGCAGATTCGAAACCATCGGCCCGCAGCGCATTCGAATGCGCCATCCAGCCAATGGTCAGTTTCAACGCAGCCAGAAGTCCGCTGACAACCATGCCGACGATGGCAATCATACGGGCGCGGCGCATGATCTATTTCCTGTCGCGAAGCAGTGCGCGCAGGTAGGACAAACTGGGTTCGATCTGTTCCCAGGCATTGGGCCAGAAGCAAAGATCCACGGTCCACCAGTCAATGCCCGGCAGAGTCAGAAGCTTCGGCGCGACTTTTGGGAAGTCGATCAGGCCTTCACCGAATGGCCGGTGCGTGCTGGTTTCGTCATGGTGCAAAGTGCCGTCGCTGTCAATGACATGGACGGCTCCGATTCTGCCGTGGAGCATATCCAGAAAGCCCGTAATGCCGCCCTCCACCACATCAGCCCCGCTGTGTTGCCGCGCGCCCACCACGCCGCACATGTAGGCGTGCGACGTGTCAAACAGAATCGAAAAGTTCGGGTGGCGCACCTCCTGATGCATACGCACCACATCGTGCGGACGGTTGAAGACAAAGCCCGGCTCAAACTCCCAGACCATGCGGACGCCCGCTCCTTCCGCCACGGCGGCACAATCGCGCCACACCGAAGCGACCCGGTGGAAAGCTGCCTCACAGAGCGGCTCTTCAATGGAACCGGGAGCCGCGCCGCTATCCACCCGGATGGACGGAGCACCAAGATCGGCCGCGAGTTCCAGGTTCTCGCGGAACAGGTCCAGATATTTGCCGGAGTTCCCTTCCATGGCGGGATTCACCGCGGAAAGATCAGGATCAAAGCCCGAAATGCCCAGGCCATGGCTGGAGATGAAATCGACCAGTTCCTTGCGCGAAGCAACGGTGGGATAGGCTTCCAGAGTGACCTGCGGCGCAAAGCCCGAGATCTCGACGCCGTCATAGCCCGCCTTCGCCAGCCGCACAGCAATGTCCTGGAACGGGACTGGTTTGCGGGCGTAAGACCCGAATGAAAACGCCCAACTGCCCAGTGAGATTTTCATCGTGGTCTTTTCATCGTAACCATACACCTACGGACGCCACTTGCTGTTGCGGTCATAGGGGGTGGAAATGTAGTGCCGCGACTCCCGTGCTGCTTCCGCCTCAGGCGCGAAGTTGATGGCGAGTTCGTACTGTTTGACGGCCAGTTCGTGCTGATTCTTCAGGTCATAAATCTGGCCTTGCCGCATGTAGGCCAGAACACCGGTATTGAGATCGAGTTCCTTGACCTGCCGGGGCGTGGCAGTCACCTTCTTCAAGTTTTCGAGAGAACGGTCCAGATCATTGAACCAGAACAGGAAATTCCCCTTCTGAAACCAAATTTTTTCCCACGGAACCCGATCAAAGCCCGGCACGCCGGACTGTTTCAGTTGCGTCAGCTCATCCATCACCCCGATGGCCTTCGTACGCTCACCCAGCAAGGAATACATTTGCGCCTGCTCAAAACGGAAAAGGTAATTCTGCGGGTACAGCCGGATCAGATCCTCCAGCAGCGGCAGTGCGAGTTTTGGATGGCCTTCCCGGCGGTAGAGCACGCAGAGCAGGATCTGCGCATCCACACGGTTGGTGCGCCCGGAGTGGTAAACCTCCTCGATGGTCTTCAGGCCGCGCGCCCTGTCGCCATGGAAACCCGCCAGAAAGCCGAGTGTACGGTAGGTCCAACTCAAGCTTCCAACGATGTAGTCATGCAATCCGGGAATCATCTTGGCATCAATGAATGAGGGGTCGAGTTCCAGCACGCGGGCATCGATTTTCCGGGCTTCCGTGGCATCAGAGAGTGCATCTTTCCAGGCTTTGCGGACGAGGAAGTTATAGTTCCCGCGCAGGCCGTGCGCCACACCGGAAGCATGCATCGCAGCCGTGTCTTTGGAATTCCTGGCCAGCTTCGCGCGGGATATGGCCAGCGAGCGGTCGATGGCCGTGAAGAACTTTTTCTCCACGTCCGGCTGCGGTTCTACTTTGGCCCGGCGCAGAAAAGAATTATTGCCTGAGACCAGTTGGGTTTCGAGAGACCCATTCCGGTAAAGTTCGCGGTAGAGCAGCCCCTGTGCGACATGATTCTGGAGTTCGGCACTCCCCGGGTCGGCAGCGGCAGCCGCTTCAAAACCGGCGATGGCAGTGTCGTAATCGAGATTGTAAAAGGCCAGAAAACTCGCCGCAAGCCGCTCGTCCGGCTGGTTCTGGGGAGCGCCCGGCAGTGGACTTGCCGCGAGCAGGAGGAGAACCAAAACAATGGCAGGCATCTACTCCTAAGATACCTTTATGGACAAACAAAAAACCGTCCGGCCCCGAAGGACCGGACGGCTCTTTTGTTCGAAACTGACCGAAGCTTAGTAGTCCATGCCTTCGGGGCCGTGGCCACCGGGAGCAGGAGCTGCCTTCTTTTCGGGAATTTCGCAGATCATCGCTTCGGTGGTCAGCATGAGACCGGCGATGGAGCCGGCATTCTGCAGGGCCGAGCGGGTCACCTTGGCGGGGTCGATGACACCGGCGGCAACCAGATCTTCGAAGACTTCCGTCTGCGCGTTGTAGCCGAAGTTGGTGTTGGAGTTCTCACGGATCTTGCCGATGATCACTGCACCTTCCACACCGGCGTTGTTCACAATCTGGCGGACCGGCTCTTCGCAGGCACGCTTGATGATGTTCACACCGATCTGTTCATCTTCGGAAACCTTGAGGTCGGCCAGAGCAGCGGCCGCACGGAGAAGAGCCACACCGCCGCCGGGAACAATGCCTTCCTCGACTGCTGCGCGGGTCGCGTGGAGAGCATCTTCCACACGGGCCTTCTTTTCCTTCATTTCGGTTTCGGTAGCCGCACCGACCTTGATCACCGCAACGCCGCCCGCGAGCTTCGCGAGACGTTCCTGCAGCTTTTCACGGTCATAGTCGGACGTGGTTTCTTCGATCTGCGCACGCAGCTGCTTGATGCGGCCCGTGATGGCAGTCGCGTCACCCGCACCGTCGACGATGGTGGTGTTGTCCTTGTCGATCGTCACGCGCTTGGCGGT
>CAIXXM010000021.1 GCA_903923395.1 uncultured Acidobacteriia bacterium | reverse complement strand
TACGGACCCGGATACGCTGGTGTCGGAGTGGGATGCGGTGAGTGAGACGGTGTGGTTCCAGGGGAAAGTGCTCGTGGATGCACTGGGGGTTGGCTGGAGCGGTCCGCAGGTGAGCCGGAAGGACCGGTTGGGATCGGTGAGCCGGAATTATATGCCGTACGCGGAGGCAAAGAGCGGGAGTACCGTGCCGGTGGATACGGAGGGCTTTGCGACCTATACACGGGATAGCTTTTCGGGGCTGGATTATGCGGTGAATCGCTGGCATTTGCCGGGGATGGGGCGGTTTGGGAGCGCGGATCCCAGCTTGGCTAGCATTGGGCCGAGTAATCCAGGTAGTTGGAACAGATACACATACGTGAATAGCGATCCGGCGAATCATACCGACAGGCTTGGGCTGGCTGATGACGATGAGTGTACTTGGGATGCGGCCAGTAACACGCTATCATGCCCTCCTGAAAAGAGTGGAGAAACTAGAAATGGTGGCGGTGGTGATGATCGTGGTGGTGGCGGTGGTGACGGCCACGGGGGAGGTGGAGGAGGCGGTGGCGGTGAGATAGCTACCTTTGGAACCACCGCGACTCCGATTCGGGTATCAAACTTCTCCAACACTGGCTCAAAGCAGAGTACTATCGCGGGAGTGTTCGGCAAACTTGCTGCCGCCATTGCTTCGGACGAGGATTGCTCAGGATGGTTACGCGGTACCGATATTAGCGGTACTGATTTGATCGCTGCTCTTCTAGACAATAATTCCTTTGGTTATGGAACTTTTAATGTGAGTACAGTGGCCGCATTTGCAGGATCCAAGAATGTGGACGGTTCTTCCGCTGGTGTCCCCGTGACCGCGGCAATTACCGTAAACGCAAACGGTGCTTTCTTTAATTCCGGTTTTGTGGTCGGTTCTCAAGCGTACACTGGTGGAACTCTAATGGCTCAAGCGACTATCCTCATCCATGAAGTTGCTCATGTAGTTGGAGCTGCGGGATTCAAGTCGGACTTTGGAGACGCGGAGGCAGGCAAAAGTAACGATACGCTGGTGGACAAGAATTGTTCACGGGTGATAAAGGGGCTTCGATGATTGGCTTGAAGAGGAGCGCACTGATAGCGTTTCTTCTTAATCCATTATTCTCAGTTCCTGCGGCTCAAGAGCCTACCATTCGGGATGAAGATATTCATCCCCTAAGCTTCGTTGAGATGACTTACCCGATTGGAGCCCGTCTGCGGCATATACAGGGGGTCGTAGTCATAAAACTGGCGCTTAGAGATGATGGAACTGTTTCGTCTGGATGGGTAGTGGCTGGTGCACAAGGCCTTGCTGAGGAATCTCTTGCGAATGCGAAGAAGTGGAAATTCAGGGCTAATTCACTGCTTGCTGCTGTGATCGTTTATAACTTTAAGATCGAGGGTCTCTGCAACTCGCCGTGCCCTAGTCAATTCAGGTTTTCACCTCCAAATATTGCAACGATAACTATTGCCGAATCCGTGGTTGACCATTCAGCTCAGTGAGCCAGCGTCTGGAGAGCGGTGTTTTCTATAAGCTGCATTTCCCTACCGCGCGAATCGCCCATGCCCTTCAACCCGCCCTGCGGGCGGGCTGAAGGCAGGGTGGCGCGGCATCAAGCGATAAGTCATGCGCGGGCCGCGCATGACTTATCTTGTCTGTAACCAAGTAAAGCCGCCGGGCGCGGGCCATTGAGGGCGTTTGACATGAATACCGCGTTATCAGGAGCGAGCAGCGCCGCTTGCGGCGTGTGCGACCCGCAGGGCTGCTTCTGATAACGGCGATATTATGTCAAGCGCCAATGTGAGCCCGCGCGCGGCTTCCACCTGCCGGGAGGCTATCGAGTAATTCGGCGGGGGCGTTCGTTTCCTTCAGCCGCAGGCGAAGGGAACGGACGGGCCCAGTCCCTGTATTCCTGGGAGACGCACGAACGTGGGGCGGTGACAAAGTGTGGTTCCGCGCGCTCCCCCCTCTCCACATCTCCGCCCCTCTGCGAAAATGAAATTTCGCGTGAACCGGCCCTTTGAACCTCTCTTCGAGAACCCCCACGTCCTCACCATCCTTGGGAACTTCTGGCCCCGGAAGTATGACTGGACCCCATACCCCATGGAGTCGAAGCTCTATCAGACCGATCCCGATACCCAGGTGCTGGTCCAAACGCAGCAGCCGGTGGGGCAGCCGAAAGCGGAAGTCGTCCTCCTGCATGGACTCGAAGGCGGCGGCGATGCGGGCTACATTGTCTCGATGGCCTGGGAGTCTCTGCACCGCGGCTTCATCACCCACCGGTTTCATATGCGGACCTGCGGCGGTACGGCGCACCTCTGCAAAACCCTCTACCACGGCGGCTTGACGGCTGACCTCCGCTCGTTCCTCGAACAGCGTCGCGCGGCGGGCAGCCGCTTGCCCATCTACCTGGCCGGCTACTCGCTCGGCGGCAACGTGGCGCTGAAACTGGCGGGGGAACTCGGGCAGACCGACCTCATCCAAAAGGTCGCGGCGGTGAGCGTACCCATCGACCTGGGTGCCTGCTCGAAGCGCATCGGTGAAAAAGACAACCGCTTCTACGAAGACCGCTTTCTCAAACGAATGCGCGCCCGCCTGGTCTCCACAGGCCGTTATACGAAGGAAGAAGTAGAAGCCCCCAAGACGCTCTGGGAGATCGATGACATCATCACTGCGCCCTCCTTCGGCTTCGGCACCGCGCAGAATTACTACGCAACGCAGTCTTCGAAGACCGTGCTGCACAACATTCAGATTCCGGGGCTCGTCGTGGTCGCCAAGGATGATTCCTTCATCCCTTTCGAGATCTTCCGGCATCCGGCCTTCCAGACCAACCGGAATCTCCAGCTTCTGGCCACGGATCATGGCGGTCATATCGGCTTTCTGAGCCGCACTGCGCCGCGTTTTTGGGCCGACGGGGTAGTCGCCAGCTTTCTGGCGGGCTAACATCTAATGATGGAGCGTATCGGCCGGTACCGGATCATCGGCGAGCTTGGCAGGGGAGCCATGGGCGTGGTCTATCACGCCATCGACCCCTCCATCGGACGCCCCGTGGCCATCAAGACCATCCGCATCCATGACATCAATGACACCCAGCAGCGCGACAAACTGCGGACGCGTTTGTTCCGGGAAGCCCGTTCGGCTGGCGTGCTGTCGCATCCCAACATCGTCACCATCTACGACATGGATGAAGACAACGGCCTCGCCTATATCGCGATGGCTTTCGTCAATGGACCCACGCTCGACAAAATCCTGAGCACCGGCCGGCCGCTCAGTGGTTCCGTTATGCTGCGGATTCTCCGGCAGACGGCGGTTGCGCTCGATTACGCGCATTCGAAGGGAATCGTGCACCGTGATGTGAAGCCCGCCAATATCATGACCGATGAAGATGGCGCGGTGAAGATCACGGATTTCGGGATCGCGAAGTTCACCACGCCGGGCAAGCACACAGAGACGCAGACCATTCTCGGCACGCCGAATTATATGTCCCCGGAGCAGGTGCAGGCGCAGGGGATTGATGGCCGCTCGGACCAGTTTTCGCTCGCGGTGATTGCGTATGAGGTGCTGACCGGCGAGCGTCCCTTCGTCGGCGAGGCAATCGGCCAGGTGGTGTATAAGATCGTGGCGGATGAGCCTGCGCCGGCGCACCGTCTGAATGGCACGTTAACACCGGAAATTGATGGCGTGCTGCGGCGCGCCCTGGCGAAGAAGCCGGAACAGCGGTATGCCACCTGTGCGGATTTCATCGGCGCTTTGGAGAAGGCCTGCCGGGCTTCGAAGGGGTGGAAGACCGTGGCAGCAAATACCTCGGGTCTGTTGCCGACGGCGGGTCACAGTGATGCGGTGGCACCCGTCCCGGAAGCACCGCGCGTGCAGGTGGCTCCGGTCTACGTCAATCCGAAAAGGAAGTCAGTCTTTGTCCCGGTCTTGCTCAGTCTTTTCATCGTGGCCGGGCTGGGTGCGGCGGTGGCGTACCAATTGGGCTGGCGTCTCCCGTCCCGTTCCGATCTTCTGTCGCTTGTCGAACCCTATGCAGACTCGGCACCCCTGAAGCCGGTGGACCCGCCGAAGCCGCCTGCCGAAGAGATCGCCAAGCCGAGCCCCTTGCCGCAGGTTGAGACCAGCCAGGCCACCGGCGATGGCACGCCTTCCGAATTGCCCCCCGCGCAAACCGTTCCGCCCGCGGAAGACAAAGCGGCACCGGCGCCGGTTCCTGCGGTGGAAAAGCCTGTGGTGGTGGCTGGTCCGCAGCAGGATCTTTGGGTGACCAGCAATCCGCCTGGCGCGAAGGCCATTGTCGACGACAGGTATTCGCAGTCCTGCCAGACGCCTTGCACTTTGAAGGCGCCGCCCGGCCGTCACCGCGTTTCCGTTTCCCTGGCGGGTTTTGTGAATGAGACCCGTGAAGTCACGGTGGGCTCAACGGCGGTGGACGTGCCCCCGATGACGCTCAAGGCCGTCTACGGCAGTGTGATGGTCATGAGCAACCCCAAAGGAGCGGCGCTGCGCGTGGATGGCAAGCTGATTGAACAAACCACGCCGGTCACCCTTTCGCTGCCCCCCGGCGAACATGTATTGTCAGTGGAGCACAACGGCCTTTCGAAGAAGCGCACCTTCGATGTGAAAGCCGGATCGCTCAATCCCTGGACTGTGGAGTTTCAACCGTGAAGAGAATTCTCTTGCTGTTGTTCGTGGTGGTTTGTCTCGCCTTTGGCGCGGAGATGTTTGAGAACCGCCCGGCGCTGGTCATCGGCAACTCCAGGCTCTTATTCACGGTGCTGCCGAAGGGGACCACCATCGCCTCCGTGGTGCAGCGGGATGATGTGAGTTTGTTGAGCCCTTTGTGGAATCCGATCCGCATGGCGCGCGAACTTGGCACGCCCCAGGGAGAGGCGAACCGCGGTTCGGGCTTCGGGCATTTTCTGTGTCTTGACGGCTTCGGCAGTCCTTCAGCGGAAGAACGCGCTGCCGGCCTTCCCGGACATGGGGAAGCCCATGGAACTGACTTCACGCATGAGGGCAGTTACAGCGGCGGGGAATCCATCCACATCTTCCGCGGGGAGTTGCCTCTCACGCAGGAACGCGTCACACGCACTATGAAACTGCGTGATGAAGAGAATGTCCTTGAAGTCGCGACTGAGGTGGAAAGCCTTCTTGCTTTCGACCGGCCTGTCTTCTGGGCAGAACATGCCACGATTGGCTCGCCGTATCTGGAACCGAACTCGACTGTGATTGATATGCCGGCGGTTCGTTCCAAGACCCGGCCCTACAAGCCCGCAACCAATGGATTACCGCACCGCCTGGAGTCCGATAGGGAATTCGTGTGGCCTCTGGCGCCCGGGCTCGATGGCAAGCCGGTGAATCTCCGCGCTGCGCCTTCGGAGCCGAATTCCGGGGATCATACGGCAAGCCTGCTTGACCCGGCACGCAAGACCGTTTTTGTGACGATGCTGAACTTCCGCCGCCATCTTCTGCTTGGGTATGTCTTCAAGGCGTCTGATTATCCCTGGGTCCAGAATTGGGAATCCTATCCGCCGAACGGCAAATTGGCCCGTGGACTGGAGTTCTCCACGCTGCCCTATGACTTGCCCCGCCGTCTGGTGGTGGAAGAAGGGAAGATGTTCGGCGCGCCGCTGTACCGCTGGCTGCCGGCCAGGAGCAAGATCACGGCGAAGTTCCTGATGTTCTACACGCCGGTTCCCGCGGGCTTCCGCAAGGTGAATGATGTGCGGCTGGAGAACGGGCACATTGTGATTGAAGACCAGGCCGCGAAGTTGACCGTGAAGCTGCCCACGAAATCCACTCTGTAAATACTTGCGAACTGCGGCACGGGTGAGACGTAACTGCCTGTGTGAAGTTTGATTTCGAGAGAATCGTGGTGGAGAACCAGTCTATGGTTTACAGCCTTGCCGTACGGTTCCTCCGGGATCGCGCTGTGGCTGAAGAGTTGTCGCAGGATGTATTTCTGCGCTGCTACCGCCAGTTGCACCTGTTGGAAAGTGAAGCGCACGTGACGGCCTGGCTGCGGCGCGCCATCTGCCACCGCTGTATTGATGAGGCACGGAAGCGCAAGCTGCGTCCGAAGGTGGATCTCGATGCGATGCCGGAGTTGGCAGCGCGCAGCGGTGACAGTGATGTCTTCCTGCACGGGCGCTTGCGGCGAATGGTGGCAGCCTTGCCTGAGAAAGCCCGCATGATGCTATTGATGCGTTATCAGGAAGATCTGGATCCGCTGGAAATCGCCGCAGTGTTGGAGATGCCAGTGAGTTCGGTGAAGAGCAGTTTGCACCGTGCGCTGACCGCACTGCGGGGGAAATTCGCACGGGTTGAGGTGGCGAAGTGAAAATGCAGGACGATTTTGAAGTTCAGCTTCGCCGGGCGCTGCGTCCGGTGGAGGCACCGCCGGATTTCGCAGCCAAAGTACTGGCGCGCGCACGTGCGCAGCGGGTGGTGGCTTTTCCCCGCTGGATTGCAGCGGTTGCCGCGGCGCTGGTCCTGGCGGCGGGCGTGGGGCAGGCCATCCATGTGGAACGGGTGCGCCGGGCAGAGCGGGCGCGGGATCAATTGATTCTGGCGCTGCGGATTACCAAGGCCAAGTTGGATTACACGAGACAGAGACTGGAGAAGAAGAATCATGATCATTAAGACAGCCGTATTGGCGGTCCTGCTGGCGTGGACGGCATTCGCACAGACTGCGCTTGACCAGAAGATCTTTGACCGGATCGGGAAGAATGCCAGGGAATCCTCCAAGGTGGAGCTCGACCCGGATACGATCCGGATGGGTGCGGGCTTGCTCGGAGACGGCAAGGATGGGGATTCGAAGAAGTTGAAGGACGCGCTGTCGGGATTGCAGGGTGTCATGATCCGGACCTTTGGCTTTGAGAAAGAGGGCCAGTATGATGCGGCGGATTTGAAGCCGATCCGCGAGTATCTGGATGGCCTCGGCTGGTCGAAGATTGTCGACGTGAAGGAGAAGAAGGAAGAATCCGCCATCTACATCCATGCCGGAACTGGCAAGATGGGCGGGATCGCGATTTTCTCCGCGGAGCCGAAAGAAGTAACGCTGGTGTTGATCCAGGGGTCTTTAAGTATGGACAAGATTGCTGCGCTGAGCGGGAAGATGGGGATTCCGGATATGAAGCTCTCCCACTCAGCCGGTGCGAAGTCTGATAAGAAGGACGAGGAGAACTGACGCCGATGACGATATTGCCCCTGCTGTTGCTGCTGATGATGCCGAATGGGCCGCAAGCCCGCAGGTATCCCGGGGCTACAACAACGCGGGGCAGTGCTGTGAACACCGATGCAGTGGCGTCATTCTCGGGTACCTTCAAGAGCGCCGATAAGAAGTTCGTGATTGTCGGCGTGGAAGACGGAGAAAGCATCAAGGCCTACGTCACGGGCAAGACGAAGTTCATCAGGGAAGGGAAGTCCGTAAAGCCCTCCGCCTTCGAGGAAGGTGAACAGGTCACCCTCGATTGCGAACGCGACCTTCGCATGAATATGGTGGCCGTGAAGCTGGAACTGGCGCCGAAAAAGCCCGTGGAGAAGAAAGAAGCTCAGCCTTAGGCGCGGTTTTTCGACCAGCAGTCAGGGCTTTTTCCGCAGATTGAGCAACCGGTCCAGCGCGATACAGGCAATGCCGCCAATCGCAATAAACTGGAGCGTGGAGCGCGTTTCCGGGTCTTTTTTCGGATCACCAGTCAGAGTAGCGGATAACATCATTGGCGCTGCCAGCAGCACAACAACGCGCAATGAGCCTTTTGATAGGTGCATAACTAAAGTTGTCTCACTGGTTGAGCCAAACATGCAACCAAGGGCAGTAACGTTACTTCCGAAGAGTACCGGTTAAGTTAGCAAACTGGTTAACACCCAATTCCGGCAGCAGGGCAGTGAGTTCCTCCGCAATTCGTTTGGGCGCGGTGGGGTCCCAGAAGGTGGCCGTGCCGACTTGCACCAGCGAAGCACCGGCAATCAGGAATTCCGCGGCGTCTTCTCCGGTCGAGATGCCACCGAGTCCGATGACCGGAATCCTTACGGTCTGGGCAACCTGATGCACCATTCGCAGCGCAATGGGTTTGATCGCGGCACCGGACAAGCCGCCATAACCGGCTCCGATGCGGGGCTTTCTGGTGTGTATGTCGATGGCCAGTCCGATGAAGGTGTTCACCAGCGATACGGCATCTGCCCCGGCTTCCTCGGCCGTCTTTGCGATGGGTTCAATCGCCCCGACATTGGGGGAGAGCTTCACGATCACCGGGCGTTTCGCGATGGCCTTTACCTGGGAAACAAGCGCGGCGAGTGAGGCGCAGTCCGTGCCGAAGGCGATGCCTCCGTGCTTGGTATTGGGGCAGGAAACGTTCAGCTCATAAGCGGCTAAACCCTCTGCATCGTTGAGGATGCGAACCACTTCTTCATAATCTTCTTGAGCGTACCCGAAGACGTTCGCGATGACCGGCACTTGGTATTGGCGCAGGCCGGGCAGCTTTTCCACCACAAAGGCTCTGGCACCGATGTTCTGCAGACCGACGGAATTCATCATGCCGCCGGTGGACTCCCACAGCCGGGGCGCAGGATTTCCATGGATCGGTTCCTTCGACAACCCTTTCACCACAATGCCACCCAGGGAATTCAGATCCGTCAGTTTGGAAAACTCCAAGCCATATCCAAAGGTTCCAGATGCCGTCAGAACAGGGTTGCGGAAGGTTATCCCACAGATTTCAAGGGCGTTGGGTGTGTTTGAAATCATGAAAATAATGCAGGGACATCTTGTGAAAATGCTGTATCCCTGTCTCTAGGGATGGTACACTGTCGATTCGGCAGCAATACTGTAACGCAGAATACTCATGGCAGATGCGGGAATTCTCGGGGTGCGGTCATGGCGGGTGAAGCGCGGAATCACGCTTGAAGCCATTGCTGCAGCCACCAAGCTGAGTCTTCGCCAATTGAATGCCATTGAGGCGGGCGACTTCAAACGTCTCCCCGGCGGCATCTACAATACCAACTATCTGAAACAGTATGCCCGCGCTATCGGGTTTGCCGAGACCGAACTGCTGTCCTTCTATGAGGATTCCATGGCGGTTCCAGCCCAAAGGGTGCAGGAAGCGCCCCGGTCGCACGGCCGGTTGCTCGGTCCTCTCTTCCAAAATTAGGTCGTCTGGAGTTTGTCTTTGAAGCGTTTAACGGTCGTTTTCCTTGCCCTGGCAGCTAGCTGCTGGGCACAGCTTTCCACTTCTTCCATCAGCGGCGCAGTGACGGATCCGCAAGGCTTGGCAATTGCCGGGGCCAAAGTGGTGGCAACGAATGAGGGCACGGGTGTTCCGTACAACGTGCTCACCACATCAGCGGGAGACTACACGATCTCCGGCCTGATTCCCGGGCAATACTCCGTCTCCGTTTCGCAGACGGGTTTCAAAACCTTCACGGCCACCCATAATACGTTGAACGCGGGCGGTCCTCTGGTGGTGAACGTGAAGCTGCAACTTGGCACCACCGGGGAATCGGTGGAAGTAGAAGCGGCTTACTCGCGCGTGGAAACCACCAACGCCACCATCAGCAATGTGATTGAGCAGCGCAGCATCCAGACCCTGCCGTTGAATGGACGGAACCCGCTAAACCTGATCGCGCTCGAACCGGGCGTGGTGCAGCGTGCGAACTCCACCACCGGAACGCAGGTGAACGGGGCCCGCAGCAACGCGGTGAATGAAACGCTCGATGGCATCGACATCAATGAAATCTCCGTGCCCAATGCGCAGAAGAACGTCTACAACCTGAATACCTCGTCGGTGCAGGAATTCCGCATCGTGACCCAGAACGGCACCGCCGAGCAGGGCAAGAACAGCGGAGCGAATATCTCACTGACCAGCCGCTCCGGCACGAAGGAATTTCATGGCTCGGTGTACGAATACTTCCGCAATCCGATCATGAATGCCAATGAATGGTTCAGCAATGCGCAGAGCCTGGCCAAGCCGGATTACAAGCTGAATCAATACGGTGGAGACGCCGGCGGGCCGCTGCCCGGCAAGAAGACGTTCTGGTTTGCCAGTTGGCAGGGACAGGCCTTCACGGTCAGCAAGGCGTTCACTGGAACCGTCTATACGCCTTCCATGCGTGCCGGTACGTTCCGCTATGTGGTCGGCACTATCAATGGGCAGACGAAAGCGAGCACTGCTCTGGTGGATTCGAAGACCGGTGCCCTGGCCGCGGGCGTGAATGCCTGCGGTGGCTCCATCACTACGAATTGCGTCGCGTCCGTCAGCCTGAACAGCATTGGGGCATCCGCGACCGCAGCGGGCGGCGGACCCTACCAGATTGACCCCGCCATGGCGAAGTTCTTCGGCGCGGCACCTCTTCCGAATACCTACTTGAGCGGCGATGGTTTGAATACTGCCGGGTTCGCGTGGAACCGGCCCTCACAGGATCCGCAAAACCGCATCATGGGCCGTGTGGACCATGAGTTCAATACCTCCAACAGCATCTTCGCCCGCTACCTGTGGTCGAAGGATGATACACGCCTGGGTGACCCCATCAACGGCGGCTACCAGACCTTCCCCGGCTTCCCGACGACCGAGCTTTCCGTGCGCCGTCCGCAGAACTTCGCAGCCAACTACCGGCGCGTCATTTCCAACACCCTGGTGAACAGCTTCACTGCCGGGTTGGCCCGCTTCCAATATGCCTTCCCGAATAACTTCACCAATGATCTGTTTCCGGTGATTCCTCCGTACTCCGTCGCGAACGTGACGAATCCGTTCTCGAACCCCACAGCCGGCGGTATCTCGAACCAGTCCGGCGTTTCCCGCTGGCTGACTTCTTTCCAGTATCTGGACGATCTGACCTGGGAACATGGCAAGCATTTGATCAGCACCGGCTTTAACTTCCGCTTCCAGCGTCAGAATGACCACCGCAGTTCCATCAGCCCGACCTATGGCGCGCCTGTGGTGACCTTCTCCGGTTCCGGGCGTGATCCCAGCCAGATCATGACGCTGCCGACCATGAACTCCACCGATCTTGCCACCTTGAAGAATGCCGTGGATGAGTGGATGGGCCTGCCCTACCAGCAGTCGCTTGGTTTCTTCGCGGCGGGTGCGAACAGTTATATCCCGAGCAACACTTACATCCGCGGCGAGCGGATGCACCAATACAATTCCTATATTCAGGACCAGTGGAAGGCTGCCAGAAACCTCACGGTGAGCCTGGGTCTGCGCTGGGAATTCAATCCTCCGGGAACGGAAGCGAACGGACTGATCTTCAAGCCGAACGTGCGGCCCGACCAGTGGTCACCGAACGCGCCCGTGACTTACAGCCAGGCCAGCCAGTTCTGGGACCGCAAGAATCTGGATGTCTTTGGACCCCGCGTTGGCATCGCATGGAATCCTCTGCCGGGTGACCGCACCGTTGTTCGCGCAGGCTACGGTATTTACAACGACACCTTCAATACCTATCAGTTAGTGCCGTTCACTGGGGCGACGCCCGGTTCGAGCGCAGCCTGCACTGAACAGGTCACTTATGTTTCCGGCAAGCCCGTGGTAACACCGACGCAGAATTGCAGCGCCGGGGCGAACCCGATCGCACAGATCAGCAATGGATACGGTGTTGGCTTGCCGCAACCCACGCTGCCTCCTTCGGCGTTTTTCACGCCCGCCGTGGCCTCCAAGGGAGTTGCGATTCAGGCCAGCGAAATGGACCCGAATCTGAAGATTCCAACCACACACCAGTGGAACCTCTCCATCCAGCGAGATCTCGGTAAACAGGTGGTGCTGGAAGTTGCCTATGTGGGGCGTCACGCTTCGCATCTCTCCCGTGCCTATGATCTGAACCAGCTGAAGTTGAGCCCGGAGTATCTGACCAGTTTCAATACAGCGCGGACTAACCTCGTGAAGTGCGGTAACGTTCTGGGGACTTCCGGCTGCGGTTCCCCTGTCGGCTTGCTGCAGACGATTCTGGGGACCACCACTCTCGCGTCCACCACTGCCACCACGCCGCTGCTGAATAACTCAGCCGCCGGACTGGCGAGCACCATTGACACCACTTACTTCACGCAGATGATTGCGGCGACTGGCAATGCTGGTTACTTCCGTCCCAACCCGCAGTTCGGTACCATCCTCTACTTCGATACCTACGGTAACTCCAGTTACAACGCGTTGCAGGCGAAACTGCGGCGTCATGCCGCGGGTCTCGATTTCGGCCTCGGTTACTCCTTTGGCAAAGCGATTGACGATGGTTCGGCGGACCCTGTCGGATCGACCGCAGGCGGCGGTGCCAGCAGCACGGCTCCTTCGGATCTGCATAACTTCGCTCTGGACCGTGGACGCGCCGACTTCGACCGTACCCATACCGTAACCGGTTATTACGTTTGGGAACTTCCCGTGGGCCGCGGCCGCATGTTACTGGGTCATCTGCCCAGCGCCATCAATGCGATTCTGGGCGGCTGGCAGACTTCTGGCATCGTTTCCTGGATGACCGGCGAACCCTTCAGCGTTTCGAGCGGCATTCTGACAGGCAACAATCTGCGTTCCTCGCGGGCCACGCTGGTTGGGACACTGCCCGAAATCAGCCTGAATTATCTGAATCAGGGCACTGCGGGACCGTTCGTTATGCCGGCCTCCGCGTTGAATGGCAGCACCACGCCGTTTGGCATCGCCGATGCCGGAACCTTTGGAAACCAGGGCCGCAATATCTTTACCGGTCCCAGTTTCTTCAATACGGATATGACGTTGATCAAACAGTTCAAGCTGCGGGAGCGTTACAAGTTCGATTTCCGCGTGGACGCTTTCAACGTCTTTAACCACACGAACTTCCGGATTGCATCAGCCACTGCGTTCACCGGCACAACGTTGAGCGGTGGGGTGTTTACTCCCACGGTATCCAGCACGTTCGCGTCCACGTGCTGCACGTCGGCGTATCTGCCGAGCAGCGCCAGCGCGACGGGTGTGGGTGAACCGCCGCGCGTGTTGCAGGCTTCACTTCGCGTGAGCTTCTAGTTTTCCGCGGTAGTGGACACTCTCGAATGCGCGAGTGCCAAGGATGTGCGTGCGCCAATCTGGCGCGCGTGCCGGGGGATGTTCGTGCGCCATTCCGGCGCGCGTGCCGGGGGATGTGCGTGCGCCATTCTGGCGCGCGTGTCGAGGGATGTGCGTGCGCCATCCTGTCGCGCATGTTTAGGGATGTTCGTGCGCCAATCTGGCGCGCGTGTTGAGGGATGTGCGTGCGCCATTCCGGCGCGCGTGTTGAGGGATGTTCGTGCGCCATTCTGGCGCGCGTGTTCAGGAATATTCCTGCGCCATCCTGTCGCGCATGTTCAGGAATATTCCTGCGTCATTCCGGCGCGCGTGTCGAGGGATGTTCGTGCGCCATCCTGGCGCGCGTGCCGAGGAAAAGACAACCCCGGTTGCCAATCGACCGCGCGCTTTCAGCCTACCCTACCAGTCGTGTTTCCGAGGGTGTCCTGGACCACTAGCCCGGAGATCTCACCAGTAAATTCAAGGGGTGATTTGGCGGCTCGGGAGAGCAGAAGAGTTGGATTGAAAAACTGGTTTTTTGCAAGTGCCGTGTTTGGAGGTGTTTGCAGGCAGGGGTTTTCGC
>CAIXXM010000020.1 GCA_903923395.1 uncultured Acidobacteriia bacterium | reverse complement strand
GTGTAAAAGAAGTTCGGTCCGACCGAGATCATTACATCGACGGCCCGATCTTCGATCAGCTTCTTCCGAACCTCAAGCTCAGAACCCCGTGCATCCCCGGCTGAGTTCGCCATCACGAACCCTGCACGCCCGTTGGCATTCAATCTCGAATAGAAGATTTGAATCCACAGGTAGTTGGCGTTGTCGGCAGCGGGTAATCCGAATGGATAGCGGGGATCGTCCTTCAACTTCTCCTTGTCCACTTCCTTCACGTTGAACGGTGGATTCGCCATGATGAAGTCGAAGCCTTCGACACTCTGGTGCCGGTCCACGTAGTAGGTGAGGCCTTGCAGGATGTCCCCGGAAAGTCCATGGACGGCAAGGTTCATCTTGCAGAGCCGGATGGTCTCTTCGGTCTTCTCCTGGCCGTAGATGGAGATCCCGTGGGTGTCCTTGCGGTGCGCTTCCACGAAGGCCGCCGATTGGACGAACATGCCGCCGGAGCCACAGGCGGGATCGAGGATGCGTCCCTGGAAGGGTTCGATGATGGCCACGATCAGCTTGACGATGCTGGTGGGCGTGAAGAATTCGCCGCCCTTCTGGCCCTCGGTCATGGCGAATTTGCCGAGGAAGTATTCGTAGATCTGGCCGAAGGCGTCGCCTTCGATGTCCATGGGGATGGCGGCGAAGTTCTTCAGCAGGGAGACGAGCAGGCCGCGGTCGAACTTGGTGTAGTTCTTGGGGAGAACGCCGCGCAGGTCTTCGTTATCGGCTTCGAGTGCCTTCATCGCTTCGATGATGGCTTTGCCGATGTCGTCGCCTTCGGTCAACTGGAGCAGGTTCGAGAAGCGGGCGGCTTCCGGGAGGTAGAGCACGCCGCGGGCCTGGTAATCGGCCTTGCCGATGGTGCGGCGGCCTGAGCCCTGGCCCTTGAGTTGCTGTTCAGCGAGGGAGAACTTGTGGTCGGCGAAGCGGAGGAAGATGAGTCCGAGGACGGGGACAGAGTATTCGTGGGATTTGAGGTCGGAGTTGCCCCGGAGTTGATTGGCGGAGTCCCAGAGGCGCTTTTCCAGTTCGGTGGTGTTGGCGGGCATGTTGGGTTAGCGGCTTGCGGAAGCGGTTTTCGTATTGGGTTGCTGCCGGTTGTGGTGAGCGGGGGCGATGAGCAGGGCGGATCGTATGGCGGCTTTTCGAAATTTCATTTTATGCATCAGTTTACCGGATTGTGGGATGCATGATGTGCGGGTTGGGCTTCGCGATGGCCCGTGGCGCGCGCCAGTGGCAGTCATCAGGTGTCTTGCTCACCTGTGCGCTTTCAACATCGCGGTAATTACTGCTTCTGAAATCCCGGCTTGTTTCAGTTTGACCAGATCTTCGGTCTCCAACTTGAAATCCGGTATGGAGGTGAGGATTTTCGAGATGATCAAGTCATCTGAGAAAGCGGCTGCATGCAAGGCGAGGATGTCGGCATTGGTCATGGCTTTCTGGCCTGCCGGAGTTGCGGGCTGTATTGGTGCCATGATCCCCGTTACGGCTGTAATTGGCTGTGTCTGCGGTGCGGGTGCGGAGACGGTGGATCTTACAGGGTAATCGCCGTTGACATAGACAGTTACTTCATGACCTTTGGGGATCACTGCGTCCTTGCCGTGAACGAAGAGGAAGAGCGGGGCGGCGGGAAAGAAGACAATGCTGGTGGCGACGATGGCTCCGGTCATTGCACCGATGTGTCCGCCCGCTTTGGTGTTCTGCACGCCGCGCAGGAGGATCTTATCGCCTGTGGCGGTGCGCACGTAGTCAATACCCACATCCAAATGGCCCGCGCGCCCCATGCTTTTCTTGGTTGCAGCGTCTGTGACCGTGCCCATGGCGTTAGCTCCCCGGGGGATCATGACGGTGCCTGCGGCGACAATGTCGTCCAAGACCTCAAAAACTACGGTGTCACCGACCTTGGCCTCGGCGGAGGTCAGGTTCCGGGTTAGGCGGGCGCGCACTGGTGTGCCGTCCAGGAGCATTGGAGTTCCGGGCGGTGCCTGCGTCACCGGGGGCGCGGGAGGAGGTGCGCGGGTTGGTTCCGACACCTGAGGCTTGGGATCGGGTGTGGGATTGGATTGTGGAACTTCCGCTGTTGAGGTATTTGGAGCGGGAGCAACAGGAGTTGCGTTGAGCGAATCGATTCTTACTTCATGAGATAAGTTGGGCACTTTCCGGTTACTGGTGGTGTCCCAACTGAGCTGTTTTCCCGGCTGCCAGGCTGCTGTGGTCCACATGGTGAATAAGCAGCCTTTCATGGAAGCGGAAACACAAAAGCGGACATAGGGGATTACGACGCCGGAGTCGTTGGTGGCCGTGGCAACCAGGCGTTCCCCTTTGCCTTGGTAGGTCATTTCCGTGTGGACATGGATTGGGCCGATATTGCCCTGGGTCAGCGTAAAATCTTCCGCGGGAAGGCTGGTAACCGATGCGATTAAACCCGCGAGTATTAACCGGATGCGCATATAGGAGTGATGGTACACCGGAGATTTGGAATTGTGATAGTGGTTTGAGCCGAAAATCCGAGGGCGTGGTCGAATTGTGCTCTTTATTACTTTCGCAATTTCGCGGGGTCATTTTTCAACAAGCTCCTGTACTTGGCAGGCGGGATGGCACCCCGCGGCAGGTTGGCAACCTGCCCCACAGCCGCGAATGATCACAGCACTTTTTTCTTTTCGAATCAAGCACTTCCACATTATTGCTTTCTGGGCCGTGGTATGCCATGGCCATGGAGACTCAGATGTTTTTGGGTTTGGATTTAGGAAAACGACGGGATTATACGGCGCTGGTGGCGGGGTTTCGGCGGACGGTGGTCAAGGCCTGGGACCCGGTGCAGGTCCGGTTCCCGACGGCGCCGCGCATGGAGTTTATTCTGGCGGAGCGGTACCCTCTCGGGACCCGGTACACCGATATTGCCAAAGATCTCGCGCGGCGGTGGCGGGTGGCGGAGAGCCGGGGCTGGGGCGTGCGCTGCGCCGTGGATGCCACGGGCGTTGGCGAAGCCGTGCTGGAGATCATGGACGCCGTCGGGCTGAAGGGCCGGGTGTGGCCCGTGATGATCACCGGCGGACACGGGGACACCGGGAGTCTGCCCGGCCGGAAGGGAGCCTCGTACCACTCCGCAACCAAGAGCCAGTTGTTCTACATGCTGCGGGCCGGGATGGAACAGGGGCGCACCGTGATCCGGAAAGACATGCCGGGCTTTGAAGAACTGATGCATGAACTGCGGTGCGTGGAAGAGATACGCACGCCCAACGGCTATTTGACAGCCAGCGGCAAAGGCAGCGGACATGATGATCTTGCGTTCGCGGCGGCACTGGCGCAGTGGGCGCTGCTGCAGTCGTATCCGGGCGACGTCCGGGTGCCGTGGCTGTAGGGTGGGTCCAGTTATGTGGGCGAAGCGGTGTGGGATACATATCCAGGACATTCCAGCCAACGAAGAGGTGGCACGCGCGGAGGCTCCGGCGGAGGATTACTGGGAGTTGATCGCGCGGATGGGGTTTGAACCGGATGAGCCGCAGAGGGAGCTGCTCGGGTGGGCGAAGGATGATGTGGTGTTGAACTGCACGCGGCAGTGGGGGAAATCGACGGCGACGGCAGCGATGGCGGTGGCGCGGGGCTGGCTGGAGCCGGGGATGACGGCGCTGGTGCTGGCTCCGACGGAGAGCCAGAGCATGAATTTGGTGGCGATCGCGCGCGAATTTGCGGAGCGGCTGGCGTATGGGGTGAAGCTGCCGAGGGATCCGAGGCGGAGCTGTTCGGTGGTGCTGCCGAACGGGTCGCGGATTATCGGGTTGCCGGAGATGCCGAAGAACATACGGTGTTTCACGGCGAGTCTGCTGATTGTGGATGAGGCGGCGCACTTCAAGAATGACGAGGCGTATCAAATTGTGCGGCCGGCGCTGGTGGTGAAGAACGGGAATACGTGGCTGCTTTCGACTTCGGGGCCGAGGTATGGGTTCTATTACAAAGCGCACGTTTCGGCGGGGAACCGGTGGAAGAAGCAGCAGGTGAAGGCGTCCGATTGTCCGCGGCTGAGTGAGGAGTTTCTGGCGAAGGAGCGGGAGGACAAGACGCCGGAGAAGTATGCGCAGGAGTATGAGTGCCAGTTCGGGTCGGCGGAGAACGGGATTTTCGAAGAGCCGCTGCTGGAGGAGACGGTGACGGGAGAGGGGAACCGGCCGCCGTTTTGAGGGGTGGAGGGGGTGAGGTGTGGAGGGGGAAGTTGCGCCGTTTCGCTGTTATTCTCTATATATGGCAACCCGAAATGTGGCGGCGAACAAGAAGGCATCCGCAGGGTCGCTCCGGCAGAGCGTGACAATCCCGGCGGCATTGTTGCCAGAATTGCGCCGCGCAGCCAGGGAGCAACACCTCACGATGAGCCGCGCGCTGGTGGTCTTTGCAGAGCGTGGCGTTCGGGCCGAGCTCGAAGCAAAAGAGCAACTGAAGTCAGCTCACGGGCGGTTTCTTTCTGAAAGTGATCCGGCTGCGAAGAACGCAGCAGGCAGGGACCTGATTTCTGCCATCTTCGGGAGAGATGCGATTGCCGAAGATTCAGTTTGCTAATCTCCCAAGAAGCGTTTGGCAGCACCTTCTCCAAAGAGTGGATGAGCGGGATATTTCGCTCGACGACTTGCTGTCTCTACAAGAGTAGGTGAAACGAACCCGGTCGCGCCTTCCGGTGACTGGTATAAAGACTTCGGTTCTTTCATTCTCTGCGGCACGGATTCCTTGCCGAAGACAGTACTCAAGCTGGGTATGCGGCCATTTGGAAAACCAGTTGCTTGATCCAGGCGTGCGCGCCTGGCCGATTTTTGATGACGAGTTGAGATCCCGTCTGGAATTGCTTGACCGAGGTGAGACGGTTGATCCTTCTGAGGAACCGCCGCACAACGGACTCGCCGTCCGCGTTGAGCTCATCGGGTTCCTTGATTCGATTGACGCCGCGAACGGTGGCCTGTGCGGCTTCTGAGCAACCGCCGCACAACGGACGCCTTCGGGCCGCCGGAACGCTGTGGTTACTGATCGATGTTGCGGGCACGGCCCTCGCGCCTGTGCGGCTTCTGAGGAACCGCCGCACAACGGACTCGCCGTCCGCGTTGAGCTCATCGGGTTCCTTGATCCGACCCGATTGACGACGCGAACTGCGGCTCGTGCGCTACTGAGGATTACGCGCAAAACGGAGTGCGGTGCGACGCTGTTTCTCAACTTCTGATGGCGCGCACCGCACCCTTTGCGCTTACGAGGAACTCGCGCAAAACGGACGACTGCGGGCCGCCTGAACGCTGCGGTTGCTGATCGAGTTTGCGGGCGCGGCCCTTGCGCCTGTGCGCTACCAGTTCGTAATCGACCCATCCGGCCGGAAATACGTTTGCGCGCGCGCCGTCACTGGCTGCGTCACTTCCCCCAACAACTTGCACGGCTTGGGATCGAACTCCACCCCCAACCCCGGTCGCTCATTTGCAAACAATTTCCCATCCTTGAAATCCAGGCAAACCGGCAGGTGCGCGAACGTCTTGCCCTGGAAGTTATATTCCATGAGCAGCGGCCCTGGAAACGTGCCCAGCGAGTTCACCAGTGCCGCCGTCGCAATGGGACCCGTAAAGTGCGGCACAATCCCCACAAAATGCGTCTCGCAGATGGCGGCGATCTTCATCATTTCCGTAATCCCGCCCGTGTTCGGCAACGTGGCGCGGACGTAATCGATGTCATGCGCTTCGATGAGTTTATTGAAATCCCACCGGTTGCCCCACTCTTCCCCTGCCGCGATCGGCACACGCGCGGTGCGGCGCAGAATCGGAATATCCTCCTTGAACGCCTCTTCGCGAACCGGGTCTTCCACAAACATGGGGTTGAACTCGCGGATCAGATCGCAGCCCCGCACGGCTTCGGAGAGATCAAAGCGCTGGTGGAAATCCACGCACCAATCCCCGTTCGGACCCACCCCTTCCCGTGCCTGCGCGCACTGGTCCCGCAGCACATTCAGCTGTATATGGGTATTGAACAGTCCGTTGGCGGGAGCATCGGCGGCACCGAAGCGAAACGCCCGGTAACCGGCAGCGATGGTCAACTGCGCCCGCTCTTTGATGCTCATGCCAGGCTGCACACCGGGAATGCTTCCCGCGGTGTTGTAGCACTCGACGTGGTTGCGCGCCATGCCGCCCAGGATCTGATGCACCGGCAGCTTCAGCGCCTTGCCTTTGATATCCCACAGTGCCAGATCCAGCGCGCCGATGCCATGCGTCTTCTCCCGCCCCGGCGGATAGAAGAAGGCCCGCTGCATGTCCTGCCAGAGCTTTTCGATATATTGCGGGTCGCGCCCGATCAACCGCCCGGCCGATTGCGAAACGGTATCCGGCGACCCGCCTTCGCCAATTCCCGTGATTCCGGCGTCGGTTTCAACGGTAACCACCATGTCGCTTTGATTGAACAGTGGATTCGGATTGGGCGGCGCATACATGCGGACCCGCGTGATCTTCATCTTGGGCATTGCGGCCCGCGTCAACAGCGGAACGGCAGCGGCTCCGGCGGCGACTCCGGCGAGGCTCTGGAAAAATGTGCGGCGATTCATTTGCAGCCAGCGTATAACGTGGCCAGAGAAATGAAAAGCCGGCCTGGTCAGAAAAGACGGATTCGCGCATGTGTTAACTGACGTACGTGCTTCTGTACCCCGGAAACGCGCGCCAGAATGGCGCACGAACACCCCACCGCCACCTGCTCCACAATCTGTATCCCGAACCCTTCGAGCGCGCCGATCTTCTTCGGATTATTCGTCAGCAAACGGATCGTCGTGAGACCCAGATCCCGCAGGATCTGCGCGCCAATGCCCACCTCATTCTGATTCGGCGCCCGGTGGTTCTTCGGGCTGTGCGCGATGATCTGGCCATTCTCAATCCGCAGGCCGCCCGCAGTCTGGTGCAGGTAGACCAGCACGCCCGCGCCTTCTTGCGCAATACGCCGCAGCGATTGGTTTACCAGCGGTCCGCAATCACACGCTGTGGAACCGAAAAGATTGCCGTACGCGCAGTGGGAATGCATCCGCACCAGCACACGGCTCTTGTTCGAAACATCGCCCCGGACCAGCACGGTATGCCGCTCCGGGCTGAGGTCGCTCGAGTAATGGATAGCCTGAAACTCGCCGAATTCGGTCTGGACGGTTCCCGTGCCGCGGCGGTGCACGCAGTGTTCATTGCTCAAACGGTAACGGATGAGCTGTGCCACGGAGATCATCTTGAGGTCATGCTTCTTGCAGAACTCGATGAGTTGCGGCACGCGGGACATGGTGCCGTCCTCATTCATGATTTCGCAGATGATGCCGGAAGGATGCAGCCCAGCCAGCCTCGCGAGATCCACCGATGCTTCCGTCTGGCCCGCGCGCACCAGCACGCCGCCATCGCGGGCCCGCAGCGGAAACATGTGCCCGGGGCGCGCCAGATCCCACGGCCTGGTGTTCGGGTCAATCGCTGCCAGGATGGTCTTCGTGCGGTCCAGGGCGGAAATGCCGGTGGTGACCCCCTCCTTCGCGTCAATCGACTCCGTAAATGCCGTCCCGAAGTTCGACGTGTTGCTCGGCGACATCAGCGGCAGATGCAATTCATCGCAACGCTGTTCGGTCAGGGTAAGACAGATCAGACCACGCCCGTGCGTGGCCATGAAGTTGATAATTTCGGGTGTTACTTTTTCTGCCGCGAGGGTTAAATCGCCCTCATTCTCGCGGTCTTCGTCATCCACCACCACCAGCATCCTTCCGGCGCGGGTTTCTTCGATGGCTTCAGGTATGGAAGCAAATGACATAGGTTCCTGGCAATTCGATTGTGGCATGCGGCATAATCCGTGATAGCCATATGACCAAGCGGCCGCTTCTGCAACACGTCCTGCTCCTCCTGATTCTGTTGCCTGCGGTATGGATACAGAACGGCAATACAGCGAATCTCATCCACCTGCTGCGCTCAGCGCCGCAGATGCCCGCGAAGCCCTTCGAACTGAAGGTGGCTACCCGTGAGATCGGCTCTGGTCCCTACTTCAATTACCAATTGCTCGCGCTCGGCGGCAAGACCCTCCATTCGCCCATGGAGTTGGAAGAAAAGATCCGGCCCATGAAGCCGGGCGATAGTATCCGCGTGTTGCTCAGTTCTCCGCAGGGTTTGGCCATGGAGCGCGAAATTGTCTTGCGGCCCATGGCACCCGGCAGTGGCGTTCCGGTTACGGAAATGGCCCTCTGGATCGCGCTCGATGCCGCGATTCCCCTGCTGGCGTTGCTGCTGGGCACCTTTGCGGTGGCAATCCGTCCGAAGGATGTCAACGCCTGGCTCCTCTTCTTTCTCTTGCTGAGCTTTGCGGAAATCGCGCGCTCCCACGTCTGGCGCGGACCGCAACCCGCTCTGACTCTGCTGTGGAATCAACTGCTGGCCGGTATGTGGCCCGCGTTCATGCTGCTCTTCGGCGTGTACTTTCCCTACCGTCTGCCGATTGACCGCAAATGGCCCTGGGCCAAGTTCCTCATCCTGATTCCCGTGGTGGTGGTGCCTGTGGCATCGGTGGCCGTGCTCTCACTGTGGAACTTCGATATCAACATGGCCGGGCCCTGGCGCAGTGCGTTCCTGATGTTCAGCAAGGCGCAAACGTTGATCTCCATGGCGGCCATCACGGTGTTCTTTGTCAGCATCGGCATGAAGAGCGGGCAGGCTGCCACTCCCGACGCACGCCGCCGCTTGAAGATATTGTGGGCAGGCTCTTCTCTTGCGCTCACACCTATCTTTCTGGTGGCAGTCTACGCTCTGGTCAGCGGGGCAGATTTCTTTCAAGGCGTGCCGGACCCGGTGGCCATCGCAGTCCTGCTGCTCTTACTGCTGTTCCCGGTCACTCTCGCCTACGTCATCGTCATTGAAAAAGCCATGGACCTCAGCTTTGTCATCCGGCAAAGTTTGCAGTATGGCTTGTTCAAAGCCGGGTTATGGGGACTGCGTTTCGGCCTGGTGGTCACTGCCGGGATCCTGCTGAGCCGGGACGGCCTCACCGGCAATTCCTCTTCCAAGTGGTGGCTGGTTGCCGTGCTGCTGGTGCTGCTGGCCATGCGCCGCGGTGGCACGCGCAAAGCTTCGGAATGGATTGACAGAAGGTTCTTCCGCGAAGCCTATAACGCCGAACATATCCTGGCGGATCTCGCGCTCCAAGCCGGGCAGTTTATTGAAGTGGAACCTTTGCTCGACACGGTGGCGCGGCGTCTCGGAGATACGCTGCACGTGCCCGATATTACGGTGCTCCTGCGGCAGCCAACTGGCTTTGTGACTGCCTGGTCCTCACGGCAGGGAGAACCTTTGACCCTGGAAGCGGAAAACCGCATCGTGCCCCATCTCGACGCGCAAGCCAAACCGCTCGAGGTTTCTCTTGCCTCTCCTGCGCCCTGGTTGCGCGGACTCGATATGACGGAACTGCAGGCCATCGATATCATGCGCTCTGAGGTGTTGATCGCACTGCCCGGCAGACGCGGCATCACCGGTATTCTCAGCCTGGGCCACAAACTCTCCGAAGCACCTTACACCCCTACCGATCTGCGTTTGTTGCAGACGGTAGCCGCACAGGTGGGGTTGTCGATTGAGAATAGCCGTCTCGCGGCTTCTCTGGCCGCGGAGGCAGCTCAAAGAGAGCGTCTGAACCGCGAGGTCGAAATTGCGCGCGAAGTGCAGCAGAGGCTCTTTCCACAGACTTATCCGCCGGTCGCCGGTGTGGATTACTCGGGCCACTGCCGCCCCGCTCTGGGCGTTGGCGGGGATTACTGTGATTTTCTCCAGTTACCCAATGGCAGTTTCGGCATTGCGATTGGTGACGTGTCAGGGAAGGGAATTGCCGCCGCACTGCTGATGGCGAGCTTACAGGCCTCCCTGCGCGGACAGACCATCGCCGGACAGCATGACCTTTCGATCCTGATGAAGAACGTCAATAAGCTCGTCTATGACGCTTCTTCGTCCAACCGCTATGCCACGTTCTTTTACTCGGAGTTTGACCCGGCAAGCCGCATCCTGCGCTACGCCAACGGCGGCCATAACGCACCGATGATTCTGCGGGGAGAAAGCGAAGTGATCCGGCTGGAGGCTGGCGGTCCGGTGGTGGGCTTGTTACCCTTCGCCACTTTCGAACAGGCAGAGGTGCAGTTAGAGCCCGGGGATATCTTCATCGCCTTTACAGACGGCATCAGTGAGGCGATGAATCCTGAGGATGAAGAGTGGGAAGAGGAAAGATTTCTCGCTGCCGCGCAGTTATGCCGCAAACAGGACAGCGGCGCAATGATCAATGAGCTCTTCCGCGCGGCAGATCAGTTTGTCAACGGCGCGAAGCAGCATGATGATATGACCCTGATCATCCTCAAGCTGTAACCCTCTTCTACTGCATAGTTCCAGCCCGAAGAATACTAACGAACCATAAAGAATCGGTGCCTGGCACCGATTCTTTATGGGTTGTTTATTGGAGTGCTTTAATTTGTGGCGCCAAAAACAAACCGGGCGGCCCGCCTTCCGAAGAAGGGAGAGCCGCCCGGTAACCATCGGAACAGTTCCTGTTTCGATTAGTAGTAGAACTTCGCGCCGATCTGGATGATGCGGGGATCGCGGTACGAAGTCACCGTGCCGAAGGTGGACGGCGTGGTTTGCGCCACGGCCACGGCGTTCGGGTTCGAATGATTGAAGGCGTTCGTCGCTTCACCACGCAACTGGAAGCGGAACCGTTCCTTCACCACAACGTTCTTCGAGAGCGACAGATCGAACTTCGTGAAGCCCGGTCCATTGATCACGTAGCGGCCTTCGTTGCCCGGACGGATCTGGCCGGCGGGAACGGGGGCGAAGCAGGCAGTGTTGAACCACTGGAAGCGGGTCTGTGCACCACCCTGGTTGGGGTTGCAGATCATGTCCGGGCGTCCGCCGGCGGCCGAAGAGCCGAGCAGGCCGAGGGCACCGGGATCGAGGTTCGACGTGGTCGCCGTCAGAGGCAGGCCGGTCATCGCATAGAAAATGACCGAAGTCTGCCAGCCGCCCAGCACCTTGCCGACCAGGTTGTTCTGCTTCTTGAAGAACGGCAGAGCGTAGACTGAGTTCAAGTTGAAGACCTGACGGCGGTCATACGCCGCGCGGCCCTTTTCCGAGGGGATGTCATACGTGTTCTGCGGAGCGTTGGAACGGTCCGAACCGTTGTCAGAAAGGTTCTTCGCCCACGTGTACGCAAAGCCGACCTGCGAATCACCGTTGATCTTGTAGGTGCCGCGGCTCTGCAGTGCGTTGTAAGTGGAGTTGAAGCGCGACTCGATCAAGTTGATTGCGTTGTAACCCTTGTAGGGACGGATGATGTTGAGCACCGTTTCCGCCGTCGAAGAGGTCAACACGGTGCCGGGAGCAAGCAGGCCGCTCGTGTAAGCGTAGCCCACGGGGAGCATGTTGATATCCACAATGCCGAGCAGGTGCGTACCCTTGGTGCCGTTGTAGGAAACGTCGAGCATCAGCTTGCTGGTGACCTGGTGCTGGATGCCGAAATTCCACTGTTCGGTGTAGGGAACCTTCAAGCCGGGATCGACGCCGCGGAGAGCCTTCGGCGTGGTGCTGATGGCTGCCGTGCCGGCCGCGGGGTTGTCGATGGACACGTTGGAGATGCTGACGGCGTTGACGTAGGGAGGGTTGGCGAACTCGTTCTGTTCGTAGGTGCCGACGAGGCCGGAATCATAGAAGATACCGAAGCCGCCGCGGACCGACGTGCGGCCCTTGCCGAACGGATCATAGGCGAAGCCAACGCGGGGCGCGAAGTTCTTGTTGCCCGAACCCGCAATGGCATTGCCATAAGGCGAGTTCTGCGCGGCAATGCTGATGCCGTTGGTGTAAAGCTGCGCGTTGCTGGTGAGCAAACCGCCGGAGGTGAAGGTCGGGACCTTCGAGGGGTCATAGAGCTTCGGGTCAAAGGTGGTGAGCTGGTTATTGACGTCGGTCACCGCGAAGTACTTCGAATAGCGGACGCCGAGGTTCAGAGTCAGGTTCTTGCGGATCTTCCAATCGTCCTGTACATAGCCTTCCCACTGCTTCTGCTTCACGTCCGCGAGGACGTCGAGCGAGGACTGGGAGAACGTGGAGACGTTGCCGACCAGGAAGTTCGCGAAGGACTGTTCGAAAGCGGTTGCGCCGCCCGTAACAGCCGTACCCGTGAAGGTGAAGGTTCCCTGGTTGCCGGAGGCGGCATTTTCATGCTTCTCGTAGGCATTGATGGTGACACCGAACTTGATCGTGTGGTTGTTCACGATCTTGGTCATGTTGTCGTAATAGTTGTAGTTCTTGTTGTAGTCGCGATAGGGGCCGTAAGATGCCAGGCTGTTGCCGCCGTTGAAGGCGAGGCCGGGGATCTGGCTCAGGGTCACAGGGAACGGCAGCTTGGGCTTCACGTCCGTGGAGATGGAGCTGTTGGCGAAACCGGTCGGGTCGCTGAGGATGGCACCGTAGGAGTACGCGAAACCAGCTTCATTCAGCCAGGTGGGCGAGAAGGTGGAAGTGCCGCGAACGGTCCAGTTGTGGCCGGGGGAGTTGGTGCTGGTCACTGCATAACCGGGAACCGGAACGCCGGTGAAGAGACCCTGCGGTTCGGTGGTGGGGATCTGGTCACGGAGGAAGCGGGCGGAAACGTTCAGCTTGTCACTGAAGTGGTGATCCACCTTGTAGAGTTCCTGCTCGAAGTTATAGACGTTGCGGAAGAGCGCGGAAAGCGAGTTGCCGTTCTGCGGTGTGGCGATCTTGCTGAAAACGTCCTTCAGGTAAGCAGCGGAGGTGGGAGCGATGAGACTCGCCGGGATGCTGGACACGAAGTTGTTGCAGGTGCCGGTGGTGAAGCCGGAGTAGCTGGTGCAGACCTGGTGGGGGAAGATGCCCTGCTTTTCGGCATCCGTGGGCAGCACCACGCCGGTGGCGCTGGCGTAGGTGATGTAGCGGCGGAACTCTTCAGAGAAGAAGAAGAAGGTCTTGTTCTTCTTGGTGTTGTACACCTTGGGAATGTAGAGCGGGCCGCCCAGGGTCCAGCCGAAATCGTTGTAACGGAGTTGCGGGACCGTGGCGGTGCCATCGGGTCCGAGGTTGAGCTTCGTCGCGTTGTTCAGGAAGTTGTTCGCGGAGAACGCGTCATTGCGGACGAATTCATAGAGGTTGCCATGGAAATCCGGCGTGCCCGACTTCGTGATCACGGAAACCTGTCCGCCAGCGGCGCGGCCAAGTTCAGCTGAGTACGTGCTGCGGGAAACCTTGAATTCGGCGATGGAATCAATGCTGGGCGTGTTCAGAACGGTCTGGTTCGAACCACGGTCCACGTTGTCAGCACCATCCACCGTGAAAGCACTGGCAGAGTTGCGGGTGCCATTGATGGAGAAAGGAATCACGTTGGCCTGGCCGGAGGGCAGTGAGTTGCCCACGTAGAGCTGGTCCGTGTTCGACGGATTCACGCCGGGTAGCAGGCCAATGAGCTGCTCGTAGTTGCGGGTAATCAACGCGAGTTCGCGGATCTGCGTGCCGTTGACCGTATCGCTCTGTTCGGAACTGGCAAGCTGGACACCGAGCGCCGAGGCTTCGACGGTCACGGTTTCAGACGTATTGCCGACTTCGAGGTTGAAGGTGATCGAGGTCTTGTCGTTGACATTGAGAACGATGCCATTGCGGACGGCTTTCTTGAAGCCAGCGGCATCCACAGTGAGACGGTACGTGCCGATGTTCAGGCCGGGGAGAGAGAAATTGCCGGAAGCATCTGTGGCAACGGTGCGGACATCGACCTTCAGGTCAGCACTGTAAGCAGTGACTTTGGCATTTGCTACGACTGCGCCCGAAGGATCGAGCACAGTGCCGGCAAGGCTGGCGGTGATGTCCTGCGCGAAGGCCGAAGCCGTCGCAAGGAACAACGCCAACAGCGCATGCGCGGCGCGTCTGGGTTGGAGCATAAGAGATAACCTCATATTTGAATTTAGAGCGGTTGCATTCATTATCGCGCAGTTTTGTCATCCGGCTGTAGCGGAAGTCAGTAGAGTGAGATTTGTAGTAGTGGAGGTTTATGGGGATTATCAGCCGGGTAGCGGAGTTTCGGCAACAGCGCGGGGTTTCTGTCGGAGACCTGGCCGCACTGACTGGCGTCACAAGGCAGGCCATCCACGCGATGGAGCGCGGCGGCTATGCGCCGAATACCGCTGTCGCACTCCAACTGGCGCGGGTCTTGCGCACCTCCGTCGATGAGCTCTTCCAATTGAGCGACGCCGCAGAGCCTGTCCGCACCGAGGCCGTGCGCCTGCTGCCGGGCGCTGAAACCACCGTTGGGCAGCCCGTCCACCTGGCGCGGCTGGACGGACAGTATTCGGCCGTGCCCGTTCCGCCGGTTTCCTGGTACTTGCCCGCGGGCGATGGCGTCCTCTCCGGCAGTGACCAGGTGCAAGTCTTCGACGCCCGGGCCGAATTTGAGAACCGCGTGCTGATCGCCGGCTGTGATCCCGGCATGGGCGTGCTCTCGAAGCATATGGGTGCCGCGGATGCCGTGCTGGTGCACAGGAACAGCTCCGAAGCCCTGGCTCTGGTCGATGCCGGGCTCGTCCATATGGGCGGCATGCACTGGCGTTATGAAGAGGGTGTGGAGGATGGGAACCTTTCCGCCGCGAAGGCGTGCTCCTCGTCAGGCGACATCGCCGTCATTTCCTATGCCACCTGGCGCGAGGGCCTTTGCATGGCACCCGGCAATCCCAAGGGTATCCGGAGCGTCGCCGATCTGGCTCGGCCAGACGTGCGGATGGTGAACCGCGAGCCCGGTGCAGGCACGCGCCGTCTGCTGGACCGGCAATTGGAGTTGGCGGGCATCGCCGTGGATCTCGTCCAGGGCTACAACCATGCCGTTCGCGGCCATCTGCCGGCCGCCTGGCACGTGCACAGCGGTTCGGCGGATGTCTGTGTCGCAACCGAGGCCGCCGCACGCGCCTTCGGACTGGAATTCCTGCCCCTTGCGGATTCCCGCTATGACCTCGCCGTCCGCACGTCCGTCCTCGGCTTGCCAGGCGTCCAGAAGGTGCTCGAAGTGCTGAGCCGCGGGGTCTTCCGGCGCCAGTTGGAAGCACTTGGCGGCTATGACACCCGCGTGACCGCGCAGAGGGTTCTGTGAAGCGCGTGCGGAATCTGGCCGGCACGTTGGCTGTAGTGGCAGGGACTCTGTGGCTGGGAACTCTCGTGCCCAGGGAGTTTCCCCGCGTGCAGCGAAAATCCCTGTGGCGGACCATGTTTCCCCCGCCGCCAGCGAAGCCCTTTGTCTTTCCCCCGGCTGCGGAAGTCGCCTCGGCACCGCTGCCGAAACGGAAGATTGTCCGTGTTGAAGTGCCTCCTGTGGTGGCCAAACGTATTGTGGTGAAGCCTGTGGTGGATGGCGCGCTGCCCGCAATCTCGAAATGGCGTCTGGGTGAGGGCGGCGTGCTGGAACATTTGGAGACTTCCGGCTGGGTGCGCGCGGAACTGGCGGGCGAAGCCGTGTCCGTATCAGACCGGGCGGGCGGCGAGGCCGAAGTCACCCTGGCAGACGGCTCCCGCTGGGTTTCGAAACAACAGGGACGTCAATGGGAGAAATTGCCGTTATAATGCGGGGACATGTCTGAACAAAATTTTAAGAACCACGCCAAGTTCGTCCCCGCCTTTCATTTCTTCGCAGCGCCCGTGCTGTTACTGATCCTGATCGGGTCGCTTGTGAACGTGTCGCGGTCAATTGGCGACCATGAGCGCATCTATAACGCAACCCTAATTCTGGCCCTGACGCTGGTCCTGCTTGTGACGACATTCCTGGCGCGCATCTTCGCCCTGAAAGCCCAGGACCGTGCCATCCGTGCCGAAGAGAATCTGCGGCATTACGTCATCACCGGCAAACTGCTGGACCGCCGCCTGACGCCCACCCAAATCGTGGCGCTGCGGTTTGCGTCGGATGAGGAATTCGTGGCCCTCGCGGCAAAAGCTGCGGCAGAGGGCATGGCACCGAAGGACATCAAGGCGGCTGTGAAGAGCTGGAAGGCGGATGATTACCGGGTGTGAACCAGCCCATGCCACCGTCTGCGCAGGGTCGAAGCCCGGTCGACGTTCCATTGCGGGCGTATTTCGGACTTGCTTTTGGCATTACCTGGGGCGTGGGTGGCATCGCGCTGCTTTCCGGTGAACTCCGGGGAGGTGGCGCACCACTCCACCCGCTCCACTACGTTGCTGCTTTTGGACCGTCCCTGGCAGGCTTGCTGATGGCTGCAGCAACCGGAGACTGGGCGGGATTGCTCGAAATATTGGCCCGACTGGTTCCCCGGGCTGCATCAATCCCCTGGTACGCTGCCACTCTGCTCGGCTTTCCGCTGGTAAACGTGTTTGTCGCTTGTCTTTTCTTCCCGGAATTCCGTGCCCACCTCCCAACCTGGGGCCGTCTCCTCTATCTGTTGCCATGCACACTTATCACCGATACAGGACCGCTGGGTGAGGAGTTCGGATGGCGTGGCTTCGCGTTGCCCCGCATGCTTGTGCGCCAGCGTCCGGTGTACGTGGCTTTGCAACTCGGCGTCATCTGGTGGGCCTGGCATCTGCCGACATTCTTCATCCGAACGCTGTCACAGCACCAACTATCGATTCCTTTGTTTTTGCTCAACAGTGTGGCCTTGAGTGTGATCATGATGGGGCTTTACCTGCGTACCCGCGGAGACTTGCTGCTCATGATTTGTGTCCACTTGGCGGCGAACTATTGCGGAGGAATTGGCGTGCCGTTTGGTGTTGAGGTGTGTGTCGAGGTTGCGTTGGCGCTGTGGATTCTCGGGAAGTTGATTTCGGCTGGGGATGGCGAAAAAGGAAAAGTATGACAAAAACGACACGGGGGATGCGGATACCAACTGAGGAACAAGCAAGACAACTGGCCGCTCTGGATGCGATCCGCGACGGGGATATTGATCTGAGCGATATCCCCGAGCAGGGCTCCAGGGATGGATGGCAGCACGCATAGCCCGCACTACAACTGCTTCAGGATCTGCGCCCGCCCGGCATCTGACAACGCTACCACCCGCCACGGTCCCGTATACGGCGCATGCCCGTCGAAACGCTTCGGCAGTTTGGTCGCATAAAAACGTTGGTGTTGGACCCATTCAATCACAGGGAACCCTGGCTTCGGCTTCTCCCCCAGACTCACCGGGATCACGTTGAACACCTGCGTGCCCTCATCATCAATCAACAATTCCGGCACCGCGATGGACGTTCCCACCGTATACCGGAACGCAAAACCCTCATTGAAAACACGAATCTCCACATCCAGACGCCGCGCCAGCGACCCGTTCTGCATGTACCGCACAATCAAATGCCCGGGTTCGGATTTCGTCTCCACCAGCCCCATGTTTTCGCCCAGCATGGGTTCCTGTTCCCAGAGGTTCAGGCCCAGATAGGAAGTAGTGATGGCTGGTTTGCCTTGGTAATCGGCCTGGTAGGCAAGGCGTGAGAGTTCCCGGCCTTCCTGCGTGGCCGTGAAGATGCGGACCACCAGTTGGCCATCGGGGGAGGAGACGGAACGGACATCCTGCGCGGCGGCGCTGACCGCAAAGGCTAGCACCGCGCAGGAAAGGACAGACAGCCGCATTATGCCCAGCTGAAACCGAGGTTCTTCAGAGGCAGATCGCGGAGGCGCTTGCCGGACGCCGCGAAGATCGCGTTCGCCACAGCAGGCAGGATCGGCGGCAGAGCAGGTTCGCCCAGACCGGTCGGGTTGAACGTGGACTTCAGGTAATGCACCTCAATCACCGGCGGGGCTTCTGAGATCCGCAACATGGTGTGCTTATCGAAGTTGCCCTGTACCACCTTGCCGTTTTCGATGGTGATTTCCTGGCCCATCATCTCCGAGATACCGTCAATGATGCCACCCTGGCAGATGTTATCGGCCGCGCCGGGGTTGATGATGTGGCTGCCGACGTCTGCCGCCACCCACACCTTTTCGAGCTTGATCTTGTTATCGGCACTCACGCTCACCTGGGCCACTTCGGCGAAGTAACCCTGATGGCTGAAGTGGAAGCCGATCCCCATGCCGGTACCCTTCGGGAGCTTGGTCTTGCCCCAGCCGGACTTTTCGGCAGCGAGCTTGACCACGCCCTTCATACGGTCGGCATTCATGCCCGGAGGCGCGAACCCGCCGCCGCGTCCACCGGCACCGGGAGCAGGTGCTGCGGCAACCGCGGGCACGGATTCCAGAATTTCCAGACGGAAAGCCACGGGGTCCTTGCCGGCTGCGTGCGCCAGTTCATCGATGAAGCTCTGGATCACGAACGCGAACGCGTTGCTCGAAGGAGCGCGCAGTGCGCCGGTGCGGATGGCCAGCGGCTGCACGGAAGCATGCAGCGCGTAGTTGGGAACGAAGCGCTGCGGGAATTCCGTGGGGCCCATGGCACCGGAGCCGACGAAGGTTTCGCCTTCGCCGTAGCTGATGAAGTGGTTCTGCCATGCCACTAGCTTGCCCGAAGCATCCAGACCGGCTTCCAGATTCTGCCAGCCGCCGGGACGGTAGTAATCGTGGCGCATGTCGTCTTCGCGGGTCCAGATCAGCTTGACAGGCGCGTTGACCTGCTTGGAGATGTAAGCCGCTTCCACCATGTAGTCATTGGTGAGACGCCGGCCGAAACCACCGCCGCCGCGGACCATGTGGGTGATCACGTTCTTTTCCGGAATGCCGAGGAGGTCAGAGACCATACGGCGTCCGCCGCCAGGAGTCTGGCTGTTGGTCCAGATCTCGATCTTGTCGCCTTGGAAGTGCGCCGTGCAGTTCTGGGGTTCGAGCGGGGCGTGTGCGATGAAAGGATACGAATACTGCGCCTTCACCACCTTCGCGGCCGACTTCAGCGTGCCTTCCGGGTCACCGTCCTTGCGGATCGTGCGCTGCGGTGCCGACTTCGACATTTCCTGCGCCTTCGCTGCATACTTCGCCGAGCTGTGGCTGGCGCGCGCACCTTCATTCCAGGTGACCTTGAGTTTCTTGCGCGCGGCCGCTGCCTGGTAGTAATGATCGGCAACGATGACGACGCCGCTTTCGAGGCCGGGGTCGCGGGGGATGACCGGTTCGGTGACGTCCGGGCGGTCAATGATGAACGCGTGCTTCACGCCGGGCAGCTTCTTGATTTCGTCGAGATTCGCGCTGGCCACCTTGCCGCCGAATACGCCGCACTTTTCAAACACAGCGCAGAGCATGCCGGGGACTTTGACGTCGATGGCGAAGATGGGCTGGCCGGTGACGATCTTGGGAACTTCCGTGCCGGGCTTGGTGACGCCGATGATCTTGTAATCCTTCGGGTCCTTCAGTTTCACCTGCGCGAGATCCGGCGTGGGCAGTTTCGCAACAGCCGGGGCGAGTTCGCCGTAGCTGATGCTCTTGCCGGAGGCCTTGTGGTACACCTTGCCGGAACCGGTGGAGAGCTCCGCGGCGGGAACGTTCCAGGTTTGGGCAGCGGCGGTGACGAACATCAAACGTCCGGCAGCACCCACCTGGCGCATCGGGGTCCAGTTGTTCGGGGTCGCGGTGGAACCGCCAGCGGACTGGCCGACGAACTTCGAATCGTCGTAATCAGCCTGCACCGTCTTGACCGACTTCCAATCAACGTCGAGCTCATCGGCAATCATCATGGGCAGCATGTTGCGCACGCCCTGGCCGACTTCGGGGTTCTTCGCGGTGATCGTCACTGTGCCGTCAGCGGCAACAGTGATGTAGTTGTGGACATCGGGCGGGGGAGCCATTGCGCCGCCGCGCTGTGCAAGAGCCTGCTCTTCGGTGACGAAGCCCAGGGCCACGCCGCCGCCCGCAATCGCGGAGATTTTCAAAAAGAGTCTGCGGTCCATTATTCCCGGCCTCCCAAACGTGCACCAGAGGGCGAACCGGCGGGTTTGCCGGCAGCCGCGAGTTCCGCAGCCTTGTGTACGGCCGCGCGGATTCGAACATATGTGCCACAACGGCAGAGATTGCCGTTCAGGGCTTCATCAATATCTTTGTCCGTGGGCTTTGGCTTCTTCGCCAGCAGCGCTGCCGCGGACATGATCTGTCCCGCCTGGCAGTAGCCGCACTGCGGAACGTCCACGTCCTGCCATGCGATCTGGCAGGGGTGCGTCCCATCCGGGGAAAGCCCTTCAATAGTGGTAACCGCTTTACCGTTCGCGGAGACAACGGGGGTGACGCAGGAGCGGATCGCGACACCATTCAAATGCACAGTGCAGGCGCCGCATTGGGCCGCGCCGCAACCGAACTTGGTGCCTTGGAGGTCAAGCGCCTCACGCAACACCCACAGCAGAGGGGTATCGGCCGGGACATCGACCGTTTTGCTCTGCCCGTTAACCTTCAATGTATAGGCCATAAAATCTCCAGGAAATTCAAAGGGGAAGGACCGACTGCCAAACGGGGGCGGTGACGATCACGCGAACAAATCCAGTATAGGCTTGCCCTTGCCGTCTTTGGTGACGTAAACGGGCCTTTTTTCTACTATATACGCTGTGTCAGGCGGAATTCCAAGCGCATGGTACATCGATGCATGCAGATCTTCCATGGGAACAGGATTTTCGAGGGTGGTGCAAGGCCGCTCATCCGCCGTCTTGCCGTAGACCACACCCTTCTTGATGCCACCGCCAAACAGCAGCACGGAACCCGCACCGGTGAAGTGCCGGTGCATGCCGTAGTGCTTCGGCAGACTCATCACATCCGGCGTGTTGGCCTGGCTCTTGACCTCTTTACCGATCTTGCCTTCGGTAATGGCATCGCGCCCGAATTCGCTGGCCAGAATGACGAGCGTCCGGTTCAGCAGCCCGCGTTCTTCCAGATCCAGCACCAGCTGGGCGATGGGCGCGTCGATGGTCTGCTTCATCGTCTCCGCGCGTTCATGGCCGTTTTCGTGGGAATCCCAGTAGCGGAAGGGCACATATTCCGTGGTGACTTCCACATAGCGCGCACCAGCCTCCACCAGACGGCGGGCCAGCAAACAGCCCTGCCCGAAGCGGCTGTTGTTGTAGACATCGAAGCTCTTCTTGGGTTCGAGGGAAAGATCGAACGCCTTGGCGGAAGGCGAGGTCAGAAGGCGGTCCGCCGCATCCAGTGACTTGATGAGCGAAGTGCGCTGGAAATCACTCGATTCCTGATACACCGGTTCGGTCGAAAGCAGCTTTTCGTAGAGTTTCCGGCGGCTGGCGAAGCGTGTGTCTCCCAGTTCGGCCGGCGGACGCACCGCAGCAGCGGCATCCTGCGGGTCTTTGATTAAGAACGGGCCGTATTCCGAACCGAGGAAACCAGCAGTGTGGAAGCTCTTCAGCGCCGGGCTTTCGGCACCGATTTCCAGATCCTGCCCAATGGAAACAAAGGCCGGCACGGTAGGATTCCGTGGGCCCAGCGTGCGCGCCACCATGGACCCCAGGTGCGGCACGGCCACCGATTGCGGCGGAATGTACCCTGTGTGCCAGTGGAACTGGTGTCGCGAATGCAGAATGAAGCCGAGATCAGCCGCCTGGAAGGTGCGGATCAGTGCCCCGCGGTCCATCACTTTGGCGACGCGTTCCAGGCCCTTCGAGAGCTTGATGTTGTCGACAACGGTATCGATCTGCGGGAACGTGCTCAGCACTTTTTCGGTGCGGACGCCCGGTTCGAAAGGCGTGTAGCGCTTGGGATCGAAGGTTTCGGTTTGCGCCATGCCGCCCGCCATCCATAGAACGATGACGCTGTCCGCGGTGGCTTTCGGCGCGGTCGCCCCCTGCAGCAGCGATGGCGCCGTGCCGTGGAGCGCCGCCAGCGTTCCGGCAGCGGAGACACCCATGAAGCCACGGCGGGAAATACGGGAATACGTGCGAAGTTCGTCAGCGTGCATTGGCATTTCCCCTCAATGGATCAACTGAAATTCGGGCTTCATGGTGACGGCCCAGAGAAGATCGGCAAGACCTTCGGCGGAGGGCGTTGCGGCCCCCAGAGTTTGGGTTGCGATTTGCTTTTCGGCAGCAGAGGGCGCGCGGCCCAGTGCATACCAGAATATCCAGTCCGTGAGCTGCCCGGCCGAACGCATCACAGGCGGCGCGGGCAGAGGCGTTTCGGGCGCCGGGGGCGTGAGCCGTTCCAGGTTGGGCTCGGCATCAAAGATGAAGAAGCGGAGTTGCGGATTGAGGTCTGAGGTGATTTCCGCGTTCTCAATGCCTGTGTTGCCAGTGAGCCGGACGAAGCCCATGCCGGCGATGTCATACGCGACGACGGAAGGCGTCTTCACGGCAATTCCCGGACCGGGTGTGGCGCGAAGCCGTAGACCTGCATCCGCGAGCGGTTTCAACGATTCGAGCGGCACACTTCCCTTCGGGCCGATGAGTTCAATGGGGTTCCACGCCGCCTCCACCTTTTCAGGCGAGTAAGAGCCGCGGTCCTGCACCACGAGATAGAGCCGCTTGGCTTTGGAAATATCGATATCAAACTTGCCCGGCTGCTTGTTTTTCCATGTGACGTTGAACAGGCTGACGGGCTCCGGCGGCAGTTGGCCGAGGAGTTTCTTCGCGCCGCGGTTGAGCCAGTGCGTCAGCGCTTCCCCATTCACCAGTTCCAGCGCTTGCAGGGTGGTGGCATTGTTATCCCGCACGCTGTAAACCTGATCGCGAATCGGCCGGCCCAGGGCTTTCGTCAGCGGACTCGCGGCGGTGTGCCACTCCCGTGTGTACGTGGGGCGCGCGCCGGATTGCAGTGTATGCCATTCGCCCGTGATGGCCCCAATGCCATCGGCAAACTCTTCGGCGGTCAGACGGCGGACCTCCGGACCCCGGAACGTATATTCCTTCGGATTCGAAGTCACGGCCGGGAGTTGGTACGTGCGCGAAGTCAGGATCGTGGCCAGCAAGTGGCGTATGTCGTAGTGGTGTTCGGCGAAATCTGCTGCGAGGTAGTCGAGCAGTTCGGGACTCCAAGGTTCGCCATCCATTTCATCGGGATCTTCCACCAGCCCGCGGCCCATCACACGCTGCCAGAGGCGGTTGACCAGGGTGCGGGCGAGACGTCCGTTGCGGGGGTCCGTGAAGATATCGGCGGCGAGGGCGCGGCGGTCCTTCAGTGCGGCCGGCGCGGGGCCGCGGTCCAGTTCTTTGAAGAGGAAGGCGGCTTCGGTGTATTTCTCCTGCGCCACGTCGCAGCGGTAGAGCTGCAGTTTGGGTTGCTCAGAGAAGTAAGCCGCCAGCGCATAGGCATCCTTCAGCTTCCACTTGCTGATGAAGCTGTCATGGCAGGAATTGCACTTCAAGTTGACGCCGAGGAAGATTTGCGCCGTGTTCTGCGCGGCCTGCAGCGCCGGGGTCTGGCTGGCTGAAACCGTGCCTCGCCAGTTCACGCCGATGAGAAAGCCCTCGGGGTCGGCGGGGCCTGTGGGGTTGAGGAGATGCCGCGTCATCTCGTCGTAGGGCATGTTCTTTTCGAGGGCGCTGAGCAGCCACGGGGTAATGCTTTTGCGCGAAGCCGTTTCTGAGTAATAATTCACGCCTTCGTCATTGCGCAGCAGGTCATTCCAGAAGGAGATCCAGTGTTCGGCATAGGCGTGATTATCTGCGAGCAGAGCTTCCACCAGTTTCTGCCGCTTCGCCGGGTCTTTGTCCGCAAGAAAGGCTTGGAGTTTGGCCGGGGGCGGCAGCAGTCCCTGGATATCGAGCGAGACGCGGCGGTAATAAGTAGCGTCGGCGACGGGGTCGGCGGGGGTGATCTTGTGCTTGGCAAGGTAGGTGGCGGTGAAGCGGTCCAGCGGGGCATCCCAGCCTTGCCGTGTCTCTCCCGGAATCGCAGGCTTCGTCAAACTGAGCGGGGCTTCCCACTTCGGAATGGCTGGCGCGGAGGTCGGGGTCGCACGTGCGCCTTCGTCGATCCATTTGCGGATGAGGGCGATTTCGGTTTCGCTCACTGGACGGCCACCCATCGGCATGCGGGGTTCCATCTCGCCGGTCATGCGCTGAATGAGAAGGCTTTCTGCTCCTTTGCCCGGACGTACGGTAGCGCCGCTGCGCCCGCCGTCCAGCGTCGCTTGCAGGGTTGCGAGCGACAGCCCGCCCGACCGTTTTTCGGTCGAATGGCAAACCACACACCGCGAGGCAAGAATCGGATGCACCTGCCGGTTGAAATCCACGGTCTGCGCGCCTAGTGCGGCGGCACAGTAAACGATTCCGAAAAGGGCTCGCACGCTGGTCATCCCCAAAATCTTATCAGTTCCACCGCCTCAATATTCCCTAAAGAATCGGTGCCAGGCACCGATTCTTTAGGGTTTTCTTAGGTTGGTCCGCTTGAGATCCCTCGCCGAATCCAATACGCTGGGCTGGTGCACCCCAACAGTCTGACTGCCGGCATTGACCTCGGCGGCACCGCCATTAACTACACCTTTCTCGATCAGGAAAGCCGCTTCCTGATTGAGGAGCTTTTCGAACACCCGGCGCTCTCCCGCGAAGGTCCGGATATTTGTCTGCAGCAGATTGCCGATGGGCTCGAACTGGCTGCGGCGAAGGCCGGGATTTCCCTCGATGACGTCATAGTCGCCGGTCTCGATACCCCTGGCCCGGCAAGCGCAGGCGGTGTACTCTCGGCAAAGGGCTCCACAAACTTCGTCCATCCCGATTGGGCCGGTTTCGACATCCGGGCCAACCTCGAAATCAAACTCGGCAAGCCGGTCACCTACATCAATGACGGCAATGCCGGTGCCCTCTGGGGCCATTTCGTCCTCTTCGGCAACGCCACCGACAAGACCTCCGTCTCCGCCATCATCGGCACCGGACTCGGCGGCGGCGTTGTGGTCGAAAACGTCGTTGTGAAAGGTCGCCTCGGCTTCGGCGGCGAACTCGGTCACGTCCTGATCCCCTACCAGAGCATCCCGGGCATCGAAGGCATCCACCCCGTCTGCAACTGCGGCCGCACCGGCGACCTCGAAAGCCTCTGCTCCCTCACCGCCATCTCGAAGACCATCCTGCCGTACTTCCTCTCGAAGCACCCCGAACACGAACTCAACGCCATCAGCGACATCCGCCAGGCCGCGAAAAAAGTGCGCGGCATGGCCGAAGCGGGCGACCATCTTTGCCGCGAAGTCTTCCGGGTTCAGGCACAGGCCCTCGGCCTCTTCTTTGACCAGATGATCAACACCTTTGACCCCGATGTGCTCATCGTCGGCGGCGGTGCCATCGAAACCGGCCAGGAGTTCCGCGATTGGTTCGTAAGCCAGATCCGCGCGGGGATGCCCGGCCAGCGCGCCGAACAGGCCGGCATCCCGATTGCGATCATGCCGAATGGAGATACGGCAGGCTCACGCGGCGCGGCGATCCAGGCGATGCACTACGCGCGCGCAGCGAGGTAATCCGCGATGGCGGTTTGGCCGAAGTGGCGTGCCGCCCGCAGCGCCGTGGCGTTGTAGAGATCATCGGTGACGGCAAGGTCCGCGCCGCGTTCCACAAGCAGTTGCACCATCGGCAGATGACCGCTTTGCGCGGCAATATTGAGTGCCGTGATCCCCTGCCCATGCGTCAGCCCTCCGAACGTCGCCTTTTGGTCGATATCGGCACCGTGATCCAGCAGCCAATTCGCCGCTTCGAGACTGTTGCAGGCGGCGGCCCAGATGAGCGGCGTGCCGCGGTAAGGGTCGGATGCAAGGTTGCCACCCGCGTTGCGAAGCAAATCGAGGACCGCGACCCGATTGGATTTGCAGGCCCACACGAGGGCTTCGTCGAGAATTTCCTGCGGATCATTGGATGGTTGCCAATCAGGAAAGCCGCTGTGCGGCCGGTAGAAGCCGCGCGCTGCAGCAGCCTGGTCCGGGTTGCGGAGGCAGGTTTCCACAAGGTCCGGGAGCCCGAGTCCGGCGGCGGCGCGTTGATTGTGCGGAGAGGTCGAGTGTTGCCCCAGAAGGTCCGCCGTCTCGCGATGTCCCCAGAAGAGCGCGGCGATGAGAGGTGTGCCGCCGGCACCGTGCGCTTCGGCATCGAGGGCCGCCCCGCTGGCCAGAAGAAGTGCGGCGATTTCGGATTTATTGCCATACGCGGCGGCGTGGAGTGGTGTCCATCCCCGGTCATTGGCGGCGTTTACATCAGAGAGCGGCAGCAGGATTTCGACGGCGGCGGTGTTGTCTTTCGCGAGACTGACCGCCAGGTTGAGCAGCGTATTGCCATTGGTTCCGCGCTGTTGTCCCAGGCTGGAGTTGCTCTGCAGGCGGGCTTCGAACTGGGGCAGATCGCCACTTTGCAGCTCGGTAAACGCGGTTAGGAACGGTTCCTGCTCCGGGTTGGCGGCCAATGCTTGCGCGCGGAGGGTCAGGTCTTCCCAGGTTTCGAAGCCATGTTCCCGGGCGTAGACCAAACGGGCATCGGCTTCTGTGAACGGAGCTTGCAGGATTTCGGCATCGCTCCGGTCAGAGAACGCAGGATGCCATTCGCGGATCTGTTCCAGGGCAGCAGGTCCAGCAGAGTAGCGCGTGCGGAGAAGACCGAGAGCGCGTTCGTTGAGCCAGGCGGGATCAGCGACGAAGATCTTGGTGTGGCGGGACTCCGCTGCCGGTTCGGCATGGGCCTTGAGTTTGGGCCAACTCGCAAAGCCCTGTTCGCGTGCCAGGACGAACTGCGCATCATGCAGGGCAATCCGTTGCCGGATGGTGGGGGTGTCCGCACGCAGCCACCGCTGGTGATAGCGCCGCAGTCTTTCGATGGCTTCAGTATTTCCAGCCCTGAGTTCGCGCAAGAGCTCACGCGCCTGTTTCTTCTGTTGTTCGAGATTCAATGGACAGTCTCCTTCGTTAGCCTGGTCCGCATGACAGGCGAAAGAGTGTCTTCAATGGGCGTAAGACCTCAAAACAGCAGGTGGGCGCGGCCCTTTCCGCGGACTGGAGGCACCCTGCGCAAGCACCTTCCACCTCAGGTTAGCAAAAGATTTTGTTCGCACGTCATCCTGATGTGCGTGCGTCCATATTCCGAAACGGTCGCTTGCCCCCTGTGCCTTCGCCGATGCCTGCCCCTCTATCCCCGAAACCCTGCATGAGCCCCTTTGCCCCTCCGCCCATCGTTCGCACGTCATCCTGACGTGCGCGCCCCTATGTCCCGAAACGCCGCATGAGCCCTTGCTCCGTCGCCTATCGTGCCCCTCTATCCCGAAACCCTGCATGAGCCCCCTTGCCCCGTCGCCCATCGTTCGCACGTCATCCTGACGTGCGTGCCCCTCTATCCCGAAACCCTGCATGAGCCCCTTTGCCCCTTCGCCTATCGTTCGCACGTCATCCTGACGTGCGCGCCCCTATATCCCCGAAACCCTGCATGAGCCCCTTTGCCCCTCCGCCTATCGTTCGCACGTCATCCTGACGTGCGTGCCCCTGGATCCTCGAAACCCCTCTTGAATCCCTTTGCCCCTATATCCCGAAATCCCGCATGCACCCTTGCTCCGCCGCTCCCCAGTTCCCTTCGACACGCCCGCCTGAAAGGCGGGCGAACAAGGCTCCTTCTCTTCCGCCTATCGTTCGCCCGTCCGAAACGCCGCATGAGCCCCTTTGCCCCTCCGCCTATCGTTCACACGTCATCCTGACTTGCGCGCCCCTCTATCCCCGAAACCCTGCATGCGCCCCTTTGCCCCTCCGCCTATCGTTCGCACGTCATCCTGACGTGCGTGCCCCTATATTCCGAAACCCTGCATGAACCCTTGCTCCGTCGCCTATCGTTCGCACGTCATCCTGACGTGCGTGCCCGCATGAACCACATTTGCCGAACCGTAGGGCCAATCCGCGGGATCACTGCACAACCCCGCCTTCACCGGGTTGTTATCTATATACCGCCTGATCCGAAATTCCTCATCCCGGTCCCGAATCAGCCGGTCATGATAACCGTGCGCCCAGAAACTTCCGATCCGATCCAATACCCGATTCGCCTCGACCGCACTCTCGCGCTTCAAACCGGAAACCCATCGCGGCAGTTCGACGTGCGGCCGCACGATCAAATGCACGTGATTCGGCATGATTACCCAATCGCCCAATTCGCAGAATCCAGCCTGTTCACTCCGCTTGAGGCACCCGATGACCGCCTGGGCAACCCCGTCCCCCGCCAGCCAGCGTGGACCAGTCGAAAGCCTATCCAGCAGCCGGTCCATAGCAGCAAACTTTGGACGGACATCGGCCGGAGTTGTCGCAATTCGGCAGATAGGCATAGATCCGGCAAGCCGCCAGGTCAGGAAATAGGCCTCTTCGGGAAGTCTGGGATGTTGTGGTTTCCGGAGATATTGCGACACACTTCATCAGTGCCGCGAACCAGCGGAAATTCTGTTTCAATTCGGCACGCCAGCTAGCCGGCAAAGGCCGGGGCGGCCTCATCACAAACAAGCATTCGCCGCCGCCCCGAGGTCCGTTTTGCCGGCGAATACTTAGGAGTGAAGCGGTGCTTGGCACCTTAGATTGATCGAAAGGGCCATTGCCTGGAGCGTTCGGCGAACAGTGCGTATATGTAAAGAGTCCAAAACGAAAAACCTGCCAGCCGAAACGACGAGGAAGGGGAGAAGAACAAACCGAAGATTGCCATCAAAAGCGTGACTATCGCCGCTGGCATGGTTACGAATCCAAGTCCATTGAGCAGGCGGTTGCGGATTCCAACGCTGGGATTCTGCCACAGCCCCCGTACCCATCGGCGAACAGTACTGCCCACACCGTACCAGAAGAATGGAACCCAAACCCACGTCAGGATCTGGCCGCGCGGTGCCACCAGGTCGGAATAACATGCGCGTCCCCGCGTTACCAGGGACAGCACCAGGGAGGTGCTGAGGTAAGCAGGCAAATCGAGTCCAAGGGCAGCCGACTCCGCTGGTGAAACTTGTATCCAAGCTGCGCAGAAACCGTTTGATTCGGAAAGTGGGCGGGCCAGGTCTTGCCGGATATAGTGCGCAAGGTCGAAGCGCTTCTCACCATGTACAGCCGCCCAGTACCCCCAGCAGATGAGAGCCAGGTGGAGCAGGGAAACAAGAAGTGCGAGAATAGGCGGGAACCAACGGGATTTCAAGAACTCCAGCAAACCCATGGTGCACTCTCTATGCAAGCAATCCGCTGAATTCTTTCGCGGACACTATTCTGGTACCTTTGTGATGGCCGAGGGCAAGGCGACCGGACTTGTAGGGTTTAATCATTGCTGCGACCCGTGGCTTCTTCAACGTAGCCGCGAGTTCCTCGATTTGAGTGGAACAGATGAGGAGCGTGAATTCTCCGTCCAGCCATGCATCAATGATCAAGGCAGGAGTGCCCAGTTGCTGCAATGAGTGCCGAAACCAGAATGTTGGTGTCGATGACCACCCGCATCAGGCCTTCTGCAATGCTTCGCTATGCCGGCGTTCAGCGCGTACGGCGTTTACAGCTTCGTCTACAACGCGCTGTATCTCAACTGGATCGACTTGGGAATTACGTGCTCTTATGTCCTGCACGGTACACTGCAACACACGTCGCCGGACAGCGTCCTCGATGAATTTGGACCTGCTCTTTTCGGCACCACGGGTACCCAGGAAAGCGCGCAAAGCTAAATCGGTTTCTTTCGAGACCTTGATGCTCCATCGGACTGATGGCTCCAGCATTTCGTTTCCCCCAAGGCCGCGCCTCACGCAATTACCGGCCCTTTTCAGCCGTCTTCACCCGCGCCGTCTCCAGCTTCTTCGTGACCTTCGAAACCTCTTCCGGATCCCGCTCACTCGGACGCGCATTCTTATAACCAGCCACCGCCGCTTCCCACTGCGCGATCGCTTCCTTCATCTTGCCCTGCTTGGCATACGTATCGCCCAGATGATCATGAATCGCAGGATCGTCACCAGCGCGGTCCAGAGCGTGGCGAAGATTCTCCACGGCCTTATCCAGTTGGCCCTGCTTGAAGAACACCCACCCGAGGCTGTCCAGATACGCCCCGTTCTCGGGATCCATCTCCACCGCTTTGGAAATCATCTTCTGCGCTTCATCCAGCCGCACGCCGCGGTCAGCCAGCATGTAACCCAGATAGTTCAGCGCCTGGGCACTTTCCGGGTCCGCATTCAGGACCTTGCGGAACTCCTTCTCGGCCTCATCGAAGTTCTTCATCCGCTCATACATCGCGCCGCGCATGAAAACGAGCGGGGTCTTATCCGCGTCGTTCTGGGTCTGGCTTTCCAGTTGGTCCAGGATTCGCTTTTCGTCGTTGTAACGCTTGGCCCGTTCATAGAACTGGGCGATGGCCGTCTGCACGCCACGGTCTTTCGCCGCATTCGGCAGCGCGTTCAACTCCTTCACCGCCGCATCCACCTGCCCGAGTTCGGACAGTACATCCGCATGCTGCAACAGCAGAGTGCGGTCCGCGGGAAACTTCTTGATCGCGGCATCGGACACCGACTTGGCCTGCTTATAATCGCGGCCCTGTGCGTACGTTTCCACGATCATCAAATCCACACGGGATGACAGCGCTGCATCCAGATCCGAAATCTGTTTGAAGGTCGCCACGGCATCCGTAGTCCGCTTCGCCTTGCGCTGCATCTCGGCGGTGCGTTCCAGCAGCCCGAGGCGCATCTGCCGCTCCAGATCCGAATAATTTTCGCGCTTGGTTTCACTCAACAGACCCTGCAGGAAAGCGATCGCCTCAGGCGTCTTCTCTTCCGCATCCAGAATGTCTGCTTCTTCCGCACGAACTTCCAGCGCAGCGCTCAACTGCTTCGCGCGGGCCAGCGCAGCCCGTGCTTGCGCGAACTCCTTCTTCCGCGTGTAGAGTTCCGTCAGCCGTACCTGATACTCCACTTCCTTGGGGTTGGTCTTCGCCAATTCCGTATAAACTTCCAGCGCCTCATCGGCCCGGCCCGCTTCGAACAGATCACGCCCGAGCGCCTTCAACAGCGCTTCGTTCTCCTGTGCCATCGGAATGGCCTGCTTCAGGGCATCGGCCGCGTGCGAATAATCACGCAGTTGCTCATAGAATTCGGCCAGCGTCACCAGGGTACGCGGATTCGGTTCCTTCTCGACGGCCTTCTTCAACATCTGGATGGCCCCGGGCAGGTCACCGCGGTCCGCGAAAACCGCAGCCAAACCGGTGAGAGCATCTTCGCTGGAGGGGTCCAGCGCCAGCAGCTTCTTGTAGGTCTGTTCCGCCAGATCCTTTTCCTGCGACGCACGGTAGAGCCGGGCCAGCATGGAGAGGCTCTCCTCATCCTTGGGGTCGGCCTCAATGATCTTCTTGTACTGATCTACCGCCTGCTTCAACATCTCCACATTGACGCGGCCACCCGGCGTATCGCCCTGGCCACCGATCATGCGGCTGTAGATCCGGGCCAGAATGCGGCGCGCATTCAAGTTATTGGGGTTCTGCTTGAGCAGATCTTCGGCTTCCGATATGGCCTTCTGATACTGTCCGACCTGGACGTACAGTTCGCTCAGTTCCTCGGCGACGTAGCTCGACGACGGGTCCAGCTTGATGGCCTCTTTGTAGAAGTCGATGGCCTTGTTGACGTACTCGCCGCGGTTGCCGTACGCATTCGCCAGTTCGCCGTACATATGGCCCATGGCAAAGTTGTAGTAGGCCTCGCTCCTGACGTCGCCCGCTTTTGGCGGCGCTGGCGTCTGGGCGACAGCCTCGCCCGCACCAAGAAGAAATGCAAAACTGCTCGCCAACAGCGCATTGCGCCCAAAACCGGTCATATTCAGCCGCGTTCCTTCCTCTGCCCGGCGGACCTTTGCCCGCTGGACCCCTGCCCAATCTCTATCCAGGGGATTTCTCCACTGTAGCGAAAAACCGGGCCAATGGTTCGCCTTCATTGTATAACGGCCATTCGGGACAACAAGTTGCGTGAAACTCCGTCCACATTGAGTCCGCAGGGAGACAGCAGGGCTCTGAAACCCGCCTTCGCGCTCGTCGGACCGACCGCTTCGGGCAAGAGCGCACTCAGCCTCCATCTCGCCCGCTTGTTTGATGGCGAAGTCATCAACTGTGATTCTTTGCAACTTTATCGTCACTTCGATATCGGCACCGGCAAGGTGCCCGAAGCCGAACGCGCCGGGGTCCAGCATCATTTGCTCGATGTTTTGACCCCGGATCAAATCTTCACCGCCGGAGACTATTCACGGGCCGCCCGCGCCCTGTTGAGCGATCTCGGCACCAGGAACAAACTCCCCATCGTGACCGGAGGAACCGGTTTCTACCTGCGCGCGCTCATTGACGGCCTCGCGCCCGGACCCCAACGGGATGACGCACTCCGCGCAAAACTAATGGCCCGGGAGGCTGCCCGGCCAGGCAGCCTGCACCGGATTCTCCAAAGATTCGACCGCGTGACCGCCGCCCGCATTCACGCCAATGATGTGCCGAAGGTCGTGCGTGCGCTCGAAATCTGCCTCGCCGCACGCCGCCCGGCCGCCGACGTTTTCGCCGCAGGCCGCGATGCCCTCGAAGGCTGGCGCTTCCTGAAAATCGGCTTGTTTCCCGACCGCGAAGAGCTTTACGGCAGAATCGGAGCGCGCGTCGAACAAATGTTCGAACAGGGCTTGATCGCGGAAGTCGAAGGGATTCTTGCCCTCGGCTATCCACCCTCCACAAAACCCTTTGAAGCCATCGGCTACAAGCAGGCGCTGCAATCGGTGCAACTGGAATTGCGCCCCAAAGACGCCATCTTTTACACCAAACAAGCCACCAGACAGTACGCCAAGCGCCAGCTCACATGGTTCCGCCAGGAGCCCGGAATCCAAGTACTGCGGGGCTTCGGCGACCAACCCGCCATCCAGGCGCAAGCCGCGGAACTCGCCCGCAATTTTCTCCAGCTGTAACGGAACTTCTGCCGATTTCCATCCGCTCTCAGCAATTTCTGTTCCAAATCGGATCACAGAATGCAGTTTTTCCGAAATGGTACTCCCAATACCGCTTATAATGGCCCTGTGAGTATGCTGTCCCCCAGGCTGCAACTGAAAGTCGCTCAGAAGCAAATCCTGACCCCGGGCTTGGTCCAGATGGTCACCGTGCTCCAGCTCAACCGTCTTGAGCTGAAAGAGATGATCACCCAGGAACTCGTCGACAACCCTGTTCTGGAAGAATCCATGGACGGGCTGGAAGAGATTTCTCCTGAGGAATTGCAACCGCTCCTCGAAGCCGAGCGCAACGCCGACCCCGCCGACCGGGAAATGTTGGAAGCCGCACAGATCCAACTGGAGAGTGACGCCCCCCAGATTGCCGAAATGGAAGCGGCCAATTCGGAAGCCATCCGCTCTGAGGTCGAAATCCCCCAGAGCGCCGAAGCCGCCGCCGGCGAACTGCTCAACGACGCCCCGCCGGAAACCACCACCACTGACCCTTTCGACGAAATCGACTTCGGCAGCTTCTTTGATGACTACCTCGACCCCGGCTTCAAGTCTCCCGCCGCGGAATCCGCCGAGAAGCCATCGTTTGAAACTTTTCTTTCCTCCCCGCAAACCCTTTCCGACTACCTCCGCTCCCAGCTGAGTGTCAGCCTCCTCGACGACGAACTGCGGGATATCGCCGAATCCATCATTGGCAACATTGATGACGACGGCTATCTGGTAGCCACCCTCGATGAAATCGCGGAAATGGGCTTCCATGACCGGGCCAAAATGGAAACGGCTCTCAAGGCCGTCCAATCCCTGGACCCCGCCGGAATTGCCGCCCGGGATCTGCGCGAATGTCTCCTGCTGCAACTCGAAAGCGTGAACGGACGAGGCGGTGTCGCCTGGCAGATCGTGGCGAACCACATGCGGTTGCTTGAGACCCGGCAGTATAAGGAACTGGCCAAAGCTCTCGGCCGTCCGCAGGATCACATCGATCTTGCCGTGGTGCGGATCAAGCGGCTGAATCCCCGGCCCGGAACGCGCTTCTCCGGCCCGCCCGCCCGCGCCATCGAGCCAGACGTCTACTACATCCGCGACGGAGACGACTTCATCATCCAGATGAACGATGACGATCTCCCGCAGCTACGCCTGAATTCGCAGTACCGCCACATGCTGGACCGTGACAACGGTTCGGCCAAGGAAGTTCGCGACTACGTGCGCGAGCGCTATTCCTCCGCCATTCTGCTCATGAAGAATATTGAGCAGCGCAAGCAAACCATTCTGAAAGTCTGCGAATCCATCAAACGGCGTCAGTATGACTTCCTGTTGCAGGGGATTGATGCCCTGCGGCCCATGATGATCAAGGATGTCGCCGAAGAAATTGGTGTTCATCCCTCCACCGTGAGCCGCGCCGTTGCGAATAAATTCGCGGATACTCCCCACGGCGTTTATGAACTGCGATACTTTTTCTCAGAGGCGGTGCAAGGTCCCTCCGGGGGCGAAACGCCGCTTCTGCTGTTGAAACGCAAGGTCAAAAAAATGATCGAGGAAGAGGACACCAGCCGCCCGCTGACCGACGACCAAATCACCGCGAAACTGCAGGCCGAGGGCATTGACGTTACCCGCAGGACTGTGGCAAAGTACCGCGAGGATATGAAAATCCCGTCGACTCACCAGCGCCGTGTCCGGAACTGAAACCCATGAGAGTCAACTACACAGGCCGTCAGGTCGATCTCGCCCCCGCGCAGCTTGCCAAGCTGCAAGCCGAGTTCGATAAAGTTGCACGTCTTCTTGATACCGGCAAGGGCGAATGTCTTGCCCATGTACGGATCACGCAGGAACGCCACCTCAATGTCGTTGAGGTGAACGTCCACTATCACGGCCATGATTTGGTAGGCGACGCATCCGATGCGGAACTCTTCACCGCCATCCACGCCGCAGTGGCCAGACTTGAAACCCAGGCGATCCGCGTCAAAAACAAGTGGCGCGACAGTCACCGCACCCCAAACAAGGAAACGGCTTCGTCCAAAGGGGCTGCCGTTATGAACCCGCTTGGCGAAATCTCCCAACCCGCAACCTAAAAAAACAGCCCCCAAGGATGCCCCGGTTCCCGCGCGGACCGGGGCTCCCGAACTGGTTGTCATCACCGGACTCTCCGGGTCCGGCAAATTGTCCGTACTGCGTTCCCTGGAGGATCTGGGTTACTACGCCGTAGACAATCTGCCGCTCGACCTGATGTATACGTTCGCGGAACTGGTGCGCGATTCCAGCACCATCAAGCAGGCCGCGCTCGTGGTCGACGTGCGCGAAGGCGCGGGTTTGAAAAAACTCCCCGAAGTCATCCGCAGCATCCAGGCCGAGGTCAACACCCGCGTGATCTTCCTCGAAGCCGACGATGACATCCTCATCCGCCGCTTCAGTGAGACCCGCCGCCCGCATCCCCTGGCCGACGGCGACCGCCCCGTGCGCGATTCCATCGCCCGGGAGCGCGCCCTGCTTGAACCAATGCGTGAACTGGCTGACCTTACCATCAACACCACCAAGTTCAACGTCCATGACCTTCGTGACTTCATCAAAGACAAGTTCCGCGCTGGAGCTGATGACTCGAAGATCCTGATTTACATCAGCAGCTTTGGCTTCCGCCACGGTGTCCCGCCGGACGCCGATCTGATCTTCGACGTCCGCTTCCTGCCCAACCCGAACTATATCCCCAAGTTCAAAAAGCTCACCGGCCGGCACCCAAGCGTAGCCAAATACATCCGCGGCTTCCCCCAAACGCAGGAGTTCATCACCCGGATCACGGAACTGCTGACGTACTTGCTGCCGCATTACATCCATGAGGGAAAGAGCTACCTCACCATCGGCTTCGGCTGCACGGGTGGCCATCACCGGTCCGTCATGATCGCTGACTCCATCGGCAAGAACCTGACCTCCGCCGGGTACCAGGTCAAGGTTGCCCATCGCGATACGGCCAAGCCCGTCTAAACCAAGCCCCACGCGGGTATAGAATACTGGCAATCAGCCGTGATCTCTATCCGAATCCAACCCGTTCTACTGCTGCTCGCAGCTTTGCCACTGGCGGCGCAGGATTTCGCGCACGACGTGCAGCCCATCTTCCAGAAATCCTGCTCGCCCTGCCATGGTGCCAAGGTGCAGTCTGCGGGTCTGCGTTTGGATTTGCATGACGCGGCATTAAGCAAGTCCGTCATCCCGGGCAAGGCCGCGGAAAGTGAACTCTATAAGCGAATCGCTGGACTTGGCAGCGGCGCACGCATGCCGCTCGGCGGCAAATTGACAGACCCCGAAATTGCCGCGGTGAAGTCCTGGATCGACGCCGGTGCCAAATGGCCGGAGAATCTATCTTCCGCCGCGCCCCAGCCCATCCACTGGGCCTTTGTGCCTCCCCGGAAAGCGCCGCTTCCCGTAACTGGAAATACAAAGTGGCCGCTGAATGAGATCGACCGTTTCATCCTTGCCCGCCTGGAGAAAGAAAGCCTTGCTCCTTCCTCTGAGGCAGACCGGACCACGCTCCTGCGCCGCGTATCTCTCGATCTCACGGGCCTGCCTCCCACACCCGCGGAAGTGACCGCCTTTCTCGCGGATAAGTCCCCCAAAGCGTATGAAAAGCAAGTGGACCGTCTCCTCGCAAGTCCCCACTATGGCGAGCGGTTCGCAAGACAGTGGCTCGATGCGGCGCGTTATGCCGATTCCGACGGCTATGAAAAGGATAAAGCCCGCTATGTATGGTTTTACCGGGACTGGGTCATCAACGCGCTGAACAAAGATCTCCCTTATGACCAGTTTGTGATCAAGCAGATCGCCGGTGACTTATTGCCGAATCACACGCAGGATGATCTCGTCGCAACCGGCTTCCTGCGGAACTCCATGATCAACGAAGAAGGCGGCGTGGACCCCGAGCAGTTCCGGATGGAAGCGATGTATGACCGGATGGACGCCATCGGGAAGTCCGTCCTGGGACTAACCATTCAGTGCGCCCAGTGCCATACCCATAAGTACGATCCCATTACTCACGAAGAGTATTACCGGATGTTCGCATTCCTGAATAACACGCATGAATCGAATGCAGCCGTCTATACTCCCGCCGAATTGCAGAAGCGCTCCGATATCCTGCGCCGTACCCGTGAGATTGAGGCGACTCTCCAGCATGCCAATCCCGGCTGGGAAGCGCGCATGGCTGGCTGGGAAGAATCCGCAAAGCATGAGTTAACCCAGTGGACAGTTCTGAAGCCCGATGTGGATGATATCTCCACCGGCGGCGAACGGTATCTCCTGCAGCCGGATAACTCGCTGCTCGCGCAGGGTTATGCTCCCACGAAACACACCGTTAAGTTGACTTTCAAGACCACGTTGAAGTCCATCGCCGCTGTGCGTCTGGAGTTATTGACGGATCCAAATCTGCCGCTCGGTGGTCCGGGCCGGTCCCTCAAAGGTCTGGGGGCGCTCAGCGAGATAGAAATCGAGTACAACGGCAGAAAGGTGAAGATCGCGCGCGCCTCTGCCGATATCAACCCGCCCGTAAGTCCTCTGGATTCCGTCTATGACGATAAGAAGGGCCGCGCACGCACCACCGGCCCCATCGATTTTGCGATTGACGGCAGCAAAGATACCGCCTGGAATGCCGATGCCGGCCCTGCGCTCCGGAACCAGCCGCGCAAGGCTGTGTTCAACTTAGCCGAACCGATTGCCAACAGCACGGGAGCGGAACTTACCTTTGTGGTGAAGCTAAGTCAGGAGCACGGTGGCTGGAATAGTGACGATAACCAGAACATGAATCTGGGGCGCTTCCGTATCGCAGCCACGGATGACCCGGGTGCTGTTGCCGACCCCGTTCCCGCAGCCGTACGCGAGATCTTCTCCATTCCAGCGGCAAAGCGTTCGCCGCTGCAGGTCCAAACCATCTTTAGTTACTGGCGCACCATCCAGCCGCAGTGGGAAACCGAGAACCAGGAAATTGCAAAGCTCTGGGCCGCGCACCCCGAAGGCACGCCGCAATTGGTTCTGGCGGAGCGGGAGAACATGCGGGAAACACACCAGTTGAACCGCGGTGATTTCCTGCAACCCGGCAAGTTGGTGAGCCCCGGCGTCCCGGCATTTCTCAATCCCCTGCCGGCGGGCCAGCCAGCCAATCGCCTGACCTTCGCGAAATGGCTGGTGGACCGGAATTCGCCCACCACAGCCCGCGCCCTCGTGAACCGCCTATGGCTCAGTTTCTTCGGCACCGGCATTGTGGAAACGGCCGAAGATTTCGGACGCCAGTCCGCCGCTCCATCCCATCAGGAACTGCTCGACTGGCTTGCCGTCGATTTCATGGAACATAACTGGAGTATCAAACGGCTGCAGAAGATGATTGTCATGTCTGCGACATACCGGCAGTCCTCCAACATCACGCCGGAGTTATTATCCAAGGACCCCTACAATCGCCTGCTGGCCCGTGGCCCGCGCTTCCGTGTGGACGCCGAAATCGTGCGGGACATCGCCCTTTCCGCCAGCGGTTTGCTGAACGAAAAAGTTGGCGGACCAAGCGTAAATCCCCCCGCACCGAAGTTCCTGTTTGAACCACCCACCAGTTACTCCCCGAAAGTCTGGGTTGAATCCAAGGGCGATGAGAAATTCCGCCGCGCGCTATATACGTTCCGCTACCGGAGTTCCCCTTACCCCATGCTCCAAATGTTTGACTCCCCCAACGGCGATATTAGTTGTGTCCGCCGTTCCAGATCAAACACCCCCTTGCAGGCACTTACTACTCTGAATGAACCTGTCTTTCTGGATGCCGCCCGGGCGCTGGCCGTGAAGACCGTAAAAGAAGGCGGTTCGAGTGATGCACAGCGTCTCGATTTCATGTTCCGGCGTGTTCTGGCCCGCGGACCGGAAGCCGGGGAGCGGGATACTCTGCTCAGTCTGCTGTCGAAAGAAGCCGGACACTATACCGCCGGGCATGACCCCATGCCGCTCATTGTGGAGAACACCACGGACTTGCCTCCGGCGCAGTTAGCCGCGTGGGTCACCGTGTCGCGCGTCCTGTTGAACCTGGATGAAACGATTACCAAGGAATAACCCATGAATCACCCTCTCGATATCAGCCGCCGTTGGTTCTTTGAACAGTGTGGAGTGGGCCTTGGCGCGGCGGCTCTTGGTTCTCTGCTGGGTGGCCCCGCAAGTGCCGCCCCCGCGGATCCGCTGACTCCAAAGCAGCCGCACTTCACACCCAAAGCGAAGAATGTCATCTTCCTGTTCATGGCAGGCGCGCCCAGTCATCTGGAGTTATTCGATTACAAGCCGGCACTGGCGAAGTTCAGCGGAACCCTGCCCCCGGCTGATCTATTGAAGGGCTACCGTTCCGCCTTCATTAACCCCAATTCGAAGTTACTGGGGCCTAAGTTCAAGTTCGATAAGTACGGACAATCCGGCGCGGACTTATCGGAGTTATTGCCTCACCTGTCCACCATTGTGGATGACATCACCATCGTGAAGTCCATGGTGACGGACGCTTTCAATCATGCGCCGGGACAGATCCTGATGAATACCGGCTCCATGCAGTTCGGCCGGCCAAGCATGGGCGCCTGGGTAACTTACGGGCTGGGCAGTGAATCGCGCGATTTGCCCGCCTTCGTGGTCTTCAGTTCCGGCAAGAAAGGACCTTCCGGCGGCAGTTCCTGCTGGGGTTCCGGCTTCCTGCCCACGGTATATCAGGGGGTGCAATTCCGGTCGTCCGGTGACCCGGTGTTGTACTTATCGAATCCTCCCGGTGTGGATACTGAGGTACAGCAGGATTCTCTCGCGGCCATCAAGCAGTTGAATAACATGCGTCTCGGCGTGACGGGCGATCCCGAAACAGCCACGCGCATTAGTTCCTTTGAGATGGCGTTCAGGATGCAATCAAGTGCGCCGGAACTGATGGACCTGTCGAAGGAGTCCAAAGAGACGCTGGAGATGTATGGCGCGGAACCCGGCAAGCCCTCGTTCGCCAATAACTGCCTGCTTGCCCGCAGACTGGTCGAACGCGGCGTGCGCTTTGTGCAGCTTTATCACGAAGCCTGGGATCAGCACGGCGCACTGGTAAAGGATTTGAAGGCCAATACGAAGGATACCGATCAAGCCGCCGCGGCACTTGTGAAAGACCTGAAGCAACGCGGTCTTCTGAAGGATACGATCGTGATCTGGGGCGGGGAATTCGGGCGCACACCCATGGTGCAGGGCGGTGACGATGGCCGTGATCATCACCCGAACGCATTTACCATGTGGATGGCTGGCGGCGGGTTCAAGCCCGGCATCACTGTTGGTGAGAGCGATGAACTGGGCTTCAATGTGACCAAAGACAAGGTGCATGTCCATGATCTGCATGCGACCATGCTGCACCTGCTGGGCTTCGATCATACGAAGCTGACCTATAAGTTCCAGGGGCGGCCATTCCGTCTCACCGATGTGAGCGGGGAAGTGGCGAAACAGCTATTGGCTTAACCGCACTGTTCCGCCACTTCCCCTGCTACCCAACTAACCCAGCGTCTGAATCGCTGCTTGAATGTAGCCAAAGCTGAAGGCAAAGGCTTGCGCCCCGCCCTTGTCACCGGGGATCTGGGGCACGTGATCCGGCATCAACATACCGTCATAGCCAACTTCGTAGTAAGTCTTGATGGCCTGCAGCATGTTCACACTGCCGTCATCGGGAAACGTCTCCTGGAAGTCGAGCCGCTTGCCCTTGATATTACGGAAGTGGACGTTAAAGATCTTCTTGCGGGAACCGAAGTAACGGATCACGTCGTGAATTTCCTTGTTCGGGTCTTCCAGCATTTCAGAGACCGTGCCCTGGCAGAAGTTCAGGCCATGATAGGGGCTTTCTTTGATGCTGATGAACTTCTTCAGCCCGGCCACGGTACCCAGAACCCGGTCGACTCCGCGGTAGCCTTCAGGAACCGGCATCCCTGGGTCGTGAGGATGGCAGCCCATTTTGACCTTCTCTTCCGTCGCCACGGGAACCACGCGGTCCAGGAAGTAAGTAATCCGTTCCCAGAACGCATCGGCATTGACCTTGCCTGCTTCGGTAAGTTGGTCCTTATCCTTGAGCTCAGAGAATTTGAAGGTGGAGTAACTCGCGTCGCCCCGTCCATTGGAGCGCCCGCTGCGCACAACACCCAGGATCGACATGTTATAGGTGATGCCCGGTATCCCCGCCTTCTTACAATTGCGGATCATCTGGCAAACTTCGTCGATTTGACGGTCGCGTTCCGGACTTTGTGCCAGCATGATCGCCTTCATCGGGTGCGTCGCGATGAAGGACGAAGGCAGCGGTACCTGCACCAGATCGAGCGAAATGCCGTGCTTGCCAATCCGGTCCACCAGCGCTTTCAGGCCATCCACGGACCATTTCTCGTCGAGCTTGTTGGAGATACGCATGGCGAGTACGCTGTTCACGCCAAAAGAAGACAGCACCGGCAGCACATCTTCATCGACGGAATGCTGCGTGCCCACCTTCGGCTTCACGCGCTTGCCTGTAGCGGGTGCGGCGATGCCTTTGGTGGCCTGAGCGGCAGCCATCGCTCCTGCGGCCGCGGATTGGAAGAAACTGCGTCTGTCCATGGAATCTCCTATTTGATATCGGAATATGCGGCAGGCCGCAGGATGGTGTTGCTGATGTTTGAGACGATCTCGGCGTCAGAAAGGCCGGGCGTTGCGCGAAGCTTCTGCCATTCCGGATCAGCCCCGAAGGCCTTCCACATACGGTCGCGGGCAGCAATGTCCTCGTAAGCCAGCATGTAGGTCAAATGCGGCAGCCGCGAGCCGATGAGCGCTTCACCGAAGAACACCGGGTTCATTCCCAGGCGCTGGAAAATCTGCATTTCCCCGCCGTTGAACATACCGATCTTCTTCCGCAGCGTCAGCTCACTGTTCGATTCATACGTGCGCAATTCGAAGATGTGTCCGGTCTTTGAGGCCGGCGGCATCACCAGTTGCGGATGACCCTCAAAGGCCCGCAGAATCGTGCTTTCCTTGCGTGTGTAGCCGGGGTCCATCGGCTTGTGCCATTCGTTGATAGCAGCCTCGAAATCCTTGTCCGCCATGAGCCGGTCAAACATATGCTCGGCATCTGCAAACGTGGGGTAGGTCAGCAGCATCAGAGTGAAAGGGCTGTTGTCGCCAAAGACCGGATTGAAGAATCCAACCGGGCCCATGCCGATCTTTCTTGCCGTGGGCTGGAAGTGCTTGGAGAAGAATTCATTCGCGCGCGCGGGCTGCGTGCCATTGCGCATCTGGAGATAACGGAGCTCGTAGTACTGGCGCTTGGAGTTCTGCATAGTCTGTGCTGTGAGAGCGAGCGGTGAGGCGGCGAGGGCCCCGATGGCTTCCCTGCGGTTCATCTGTGTCAACCGATCAGCGTATCACCGGCAGCGTCGTGAAATGCAAAAAAGGGGCGGACCCGGAGGTCAGCCCCTTTCTATCAGGTGTTGAGTTTCGCTCTACTGTCCGTTGAGAGAAACAGGGATGTAGACAAAGTTGCTGTTGACGCCATTCAAACTGAATTGCAGCGGCACCAGTCCGGGAATCGTGCCGGACGGTACAACCACATTCAGCTGATACAGGCCCACGCCGCCGGACAGGCCCGCGAAAAGCGCCGGGGTGTAGAACTCCGTGCCGTTGAAGCCGCCGCCGAAGGTGACTAGTGCATTGCCCGCGGATTGACCGGCGCCTGCCACGCCAGTCTTTGCCGCCGGGTTGGTCTGGCCCATGCCGAGGCAATAGACCACCAGCAGGTCACCGGGCTTCGCGGGGTGGGCCTGGAAGCCGGGAATCTGGTTGGCTGACGGGAGTACGAGGCTGCCGTCTGAGTAATTCACCGCAATGGCATAACCCACGCCATTGTTGCCCGGCACGATGTATGTCGGCCAGGGCATGATGCGGGGCAGGGAATTGGCAATCTGCACACTGCGGATATTGCCGCTGTAACTCCCGTTCACCACTTGGATGGTCGCCGTCGTTCCCCCCGTTGTTTCGTAAGGGATCTGGATATTGATCTGCGACGGGGATACGTAGAACAGTGGCGCAGGTACGCCATTGACAAGCACCTGAACTCCGGCCAGGCTGGTGACCAGTGGTACTGACGGACTCGAAAGGGCTGTTCCCGCCGGGGCGAGCTGCGAACCAAAGATAGCAACAATACCGCCTTGGGCCACTGCCTCAGTGGCATAAGTGGCACTGTTGATGACGCCACCCTGCTGGATCTGTGGCGTGTTCGCTGCCGAAACCTGGAAGCTGACCGGTACTGATACCAGCGCATTATTCGCGGCATTCGATGTGATTGTTACCACAGCGCTGTAGACGCCCGGACTAAGTGAACCGGGGTCAGCCGTCACCGTCACCGTACTGCCACTCGCCGCAGCCGAAAAGGTGGAGGAAGGCGCGCCGCCGTTGACCGCGACCGATGCGCCGGTGACGGACAAACTGCCCTGGCCCAGATTCGTAAACTGGATCGTACCTGTGGACTTGGTGCCGCTGAAACCGGTGAGCCGCAGTGGCGTCACGGGAAGTTGAATGATAGGAGACGTAGTTACATTGAAGCCAACGGAGACGGTCTTGTTATCGGCACTGTTGGGCGAGCCGCTCAGTACGATGGACCCGTTGTAAGTTCCCGGTGCCATGGCCGAAAGAGGTGTCGTCTGGATGTTATAGGCCGTACCGAAGCTGAAGCTTCCGCCGCCGGAGAGCGTGAACTGCAGCCAGTTCCCGCCGGATTGCGTGGAAACCGCGCCGGAGACCGCTGCCGTGGGATAGACGAGTTGTGACGCCGGGCTTCCGTTGTTACCGTTGGTTCCCGGAGCGGCATACATGGTGACGCTGGAGGGCAGGCCCGCCACGGTCATCGTTACGGAAATCTGCTGCGGAGAATCCACCGCATTGGGATCAGTGAGCAGAATGAACTCGGAGTAGGTGCCTGAGGCCAGTGAGCCGGCCGAGACGGTAATGTTTACCGGCAGACAGCTGCCAACGCCATTACTGCAAGGCCGCGATGCGCCGATGGCACCAGTCAGCCAGGAGGCGGAGGACTGCACGGTCAGGTTCAGATTGCCGTCCCCGGCGTTGTACGCTTCCACGGTCTTGGTGCCTGTTGCTCCTGATGCGACAAGTACGGGGCCGACGGCGGCCGTGCTCAACTGCAGGCGCGGCGCGGCGCCCAGTACCGAAGAAAATCCGAACAACAGAATGGCCGACACGGCCAGTCCTTTGAAGTTGATACCCATGTTCTTGCTCCTTTGTTGAAATTCCAGCTGCTTGAGGCTTTCCGCCACACCGGTAACCCCAGATCTCCTCATCCGGCGGGAAGTTATCAGTGACTTAGCGGCAGCCATAGTCCTCATTCACTCTTTTTAGAGCAGGTTTGCAGCCAAAGTTTGATTACTTGATTTGGGGATAGATAAAGCCCAGTTTCTTCAGAGATGCTTCCGGTTCGGCGTCTTCAAACTGCAATAACAGCGCTTTGCTGTAGCCGCCTTCGAGAGCAACCGCGGCCGGTGCACCGTTGAAGGGAAATGTCTTCTTTAATACTTCCACGTCTTTGGATACTTCACCCTTCAGTCCGGTCTTGCGCATGAAAGCGTCCGCGAACTGTGGTGTTGTAACTGGAACGCCGATCAGTCTGGTATCTCCCCAGTTGAGCGCAGCGAGCTTCCGTCCTGCTTCCAGGCAGTGCATGCACGCGGGGTCGAAGAAATAGATGAAGACTTTGCCTTCGGCCAGAGAAAGCGGCTTGCCCGTCTCTGAATTGATGGAAAGCGGCGCGCGTGTGCCGGTGTGGCGGGCTTCCGCAGCACCATAAGATACAAACGCGAATACAGTTACCGCACCCAGAATCGCCGCGGCAGGCTTCCAGCCTGAGGATTTCTGAATGCCGAGACCCGCCAGCACCGCGAAGAGAAGCATGATGCCATCACCCACGAAAAAACCGGGGCCGACGGCGCGCTTGACCCATGGGAAGCAGGTGCATTCCGCTCCGCGCAACTCGTTGTAAAAGATGGCGATATAGATCATGAAGGCCACCAGCAACAGCACGCCGAGCCACGAGCCCCACTTTCTATAACGCGGAATGAGCAGCAGAATACCGGTGAAAGTCTCGGCGATTCCAAGCGCCAGCGCAGCGGCCAAACTCAAGCTCTCTGGAACCTTGGCTTGTGCCAGGCGAACAGCTGCGCCCGCGGGATCACTCGCCTTCCAGATTCCCGCAACCAGAAACACCAGCGAGATCAGAATGGCCGATGTCCAGTTCAAACCGGTCAACCAGGCCGCCTGCTGAGGCTTGGGACTCGCTCCAGGTGACATGGGACTCGTCATTTATTGAACCGGGTAGCTGTGAATCAGACGGAATGTCCGGTTCCAGCGGGTCTTGACCGGGAAGTGCGTGATGATGTCGAAGATGTGCGTGATCGTCTCACTCGGATTCGAAAGCGCGGCAGTGCTGGCATCGTAGGACCAATAGATGATCAGCGGTTTGCCGATAATGTTCTCGCGGGGCACGAAGCCCCAGTACCGGCTGTCAAGCGACTGGTCACGGTTGTCACCCATCGCGAAGAAAAAGCCCTGCGGCACGATGACTTCGCCATTCTTCACATTCTTTTCCAGCATTTCCTGCGCCGGAGGAAAGAGCGGGGTGTTCGGTTCGCTGGGAAAGTTGTCCCGGTAAGAGTCAATGTAGTCGAGCTTGTGCACCACGTAAGGTTCGTTCAGCAGATGGCCGTTGAGGTAGACCTTCTTGTTTTCGAGACGGATGTGATCGCCGGGAACGCCCATGACGCGCTTCACAAAGGTCTGCCGGATGTCGATGGGGTAGCGGAAAACAATAATGTCGCCGCGTTTGGGTTCACTGTACGGCAGGATGTTCTTGCTGAAGGCCCCGGATGGCGCGAAGGCGAGTTTGTCCACCAGCAGGTGGTCACCTACGAGCAGTGTGTCCTCCATGGAGCCGGTGGGGATGACGAAGGCCTGCACCAGGCTGGTGGTGCCGAACAGGAGCAGGATGATCGTGACTGTCCATTCGGCAATAAAGCCGCGTTGTTCTTCGGGCTGCTTCGGGGAGGGTTCGGTTGATGCCGTCGGGGTCATTACGGTCTCGGGGGCTTGGTCCACAGACTCTTATTGTAACGGCTCCACTGCTATTCTGGAAAATCTACGTCAGATGCCAACGAGTGGAGCAGATTTGAACGGGCGGGCCAGGGCTGCCAAGCGCCGGTCCATCTACATGGTGTTGGGCTGCACCGTCTTTGCTGCGGCCGCTCAAGTGCTCATGAAGTTTGGCGCGGGTCACCAAATGGCGCCCCTGACACCTGGCGATTCCGCAACGTGGCTGCCCTTCGTTCTCTCCCTGCTGCAAAATTGGCAACTCGTTCTCGGCTACGGGATGCACGCCTGTAATGCCGTTTTACTCATTCTGGCGTTGCGCGATGGCGAGCTTTCCATGCTCTATCCAATCATTGCGTTGACATATGTCTGGGTGAACCTGCTCTCTGTGTACTTTTTCCATGAGCACATTAATGTATTCAAGGCAGGCGGCATTGCCCTGGTCATGGGCGGCGTGGCGCTGCTGGGAAGGCAGAATACCAAGGCATGAAGACGCCGTTGAGTTCCATCCTGCTCGTGCTGCTGGCTTCGTTCATTGGGAGCTTTGGAGCCGTTTTTCTCAAGCTGGGCGCGAATAAACTCGGCGGCGGCTTGCGCAGTGCTTTGAATCTGCAGTTGTTGACTGGCCTGACGCTGTTCGTCGGTTCGAGCGTGCCTTTCATCATGGGAATCCGCAATGGCGAGTTGTCGGTCCTGTACCCCATGGTTTCGCTGGGCTATGTGTGGACGCTCTTTTGGTCACGCCTCTTTTTCGGAGAACCCATTACGAAGGGTAAAATCGGTGCTCTGGTGATGATTCTCTGCGGAATCACTATGATTGGCGTCGGCTCGGGCCAACCGTAAGAAAACACCCGCAACCGCGGGGACCAAAATCACGTTACATTGATAGATGATGCGGTACTCAGCCGGTTGGAGTGTTTCGTGCGCTGTTTTGACAGCGCTGTGTGCGCTGGAAGCAGGCGCGTACGCTCAGGTGATTGGCGGCGGGCAGTATCCGCCCGGGCAAACCTACCCGGGCCAGACTTACCCCGGCGGCCAATATCCACAGAGCGGCGGGATCGGCGGGATTTCTCTGCCCGGAACCAGGCGCCGCACCAACAATGATCCGAACAATCCCAACAGCAATGGCAATTCCACCGCCCAGAACTATGTAGGGATGCTGCGCCGGACCAGCCGCACGGATTTTGCGCTCGAGACCGATGACCGCCGTGTCATTACCGTGCTGGTGGGCTCGAACACACGTTATTACGATGACCAGGGCAAATCTGCCCAACTGGCGGATTTCTTCCCCGGCGACCACGTCAGCGTGGACGCCACTTCTGACAACCAGGCCTACCTGCATGCGGTACGCGTCCGTTTGGAACGCGCTGGATCTGCCGCCGACCGTGCTGCGGCTGAGCAACCGGTGACGGAATCTCCCACGGCACCCCGCGGGGGAAGTTCCCCGTCTTCTTCTTCGGGCGATGGCGATTCGGACCGGCCCGTTTTGCGGCGGAAGGCGGATACTTCCGATTCCGCCCAGTCGTCGTCTTCCCGGGCCGCGGATGATGATCCCGACCGTCCTATCTTGCGCCGTAAGCCCGATGCGGCGGATACGAATTCCACCGCTTCTTCGAGCGCTCCCGCACCCCGGCCTGCTGTGAAGTCTTCGTCGGATGATGATGAATACGTCGCTCCGGTGAGCCGCCGTCCTGCTGCGAGTGCGTCTTCCGGTTCCGGTCCCATCCGGTCTTCTGACGATGATCCAGACCGTCCTGTGTTGCGCCGCGGCAAACCTGCCGATAACTCGCGCACCGCGAATTCCAGTAACAATACTTCTTCAGACGATGACCGGCCCGTGATTGCCTCAAACCGTCCGCCGGTGCGTCCGCAGGTTTTGATTGACGGCGATGAACCGGTGACGCCGCGCCGGGCTTCGGCCTATGACATCGCGCCGGCCAATGTGGATCCCGTGATCGAAAAGGCCCGGGAAGCGGCGTTTGATTTCATCGAAACACTGCCGAATTACATCGTGAAGCAGTACACCACGCGCTCCCAAAGCGACAACGTTCGTGGACGCGTCAGCTTCCAGGCGCAGGATGTTGTTACCGCAGATGTGGTCTGCGAGGGTGGCAAGGAAAGTTACAAGAACATTCTGGTCAATGGCCGTCCGCCGCGCGGCAATATCGAAGATACAGGTTCCTGGTCGAGCGGTGAGTTCGCTTCCGTGCTGCAGGATATCCTGTCGCCTTCCACAAATGCCCGGTTTTATAACAAGCGCTCGTCCACGATTGTGAACCGTTCTTCTTACCGGTTTGATTTCTCAGTGGAGCAGGAGAATTCGCACTGGTTCATTCATGCTTCGAGCCAGAGTTACCAGCCTGCTTACACGGGTGCGATCTGGATCGATAAAGAAACCTCGCGCGTATTGCGGATTGAGATGACGGCGAAGAACATGCCCTCCAGTTTCCCCTTGGATCAGGTGGAATCAGCGACGGACTATGACTTCGTCATGATCAGCGACGGTAAGTTCCTGTTGCCCGTGCATTCTGAGGCGCTAAGCTGCACACGGGGCACTTCGCTCTGCAGCAAGAACTCGATTGACTTCCGTAATTACCGGAAGTTCGGGGCGGATACGGCGATCACGTTTGATACGGATGATGCGCCAAAGAAGAAGCCGTAGGGCCGGATCTATTTGGCGATCCGCGTGAAGCGGAGATCCCAGACGCGCGATTCTCCTGCACTTAGCCCGCTGATCTTGCCGCTGGCGTCCCGCAGGAAATGAATGGAAGCGTTGGCCGGCGTCGCAAAGGTATCGCGAAAGGTCGGCCGCAACGGCACTGGCAGATTGTTGCCGATGCCGTAACGCAGCGCCGTTCCATCGAAGGTCACCCGGATTGTAGTCAGTGTTTCGCTGCTCGAATACGCTCCGGTAAATTCTGCAAGCTCTGCCGAAGAAGGGGCTACAGGTTCGACCTTCTGATAGACAAGATCCCCGGTGGGCGTGCTGACTGTGAGTGTTGTTCCTTCGAACTTGTCCGCAGGCGATAGTTCAGAAGTTCCCAGGAACATTTTCCCGTTCCGGATTTGTAACTGGGTGTCCGTGTTATCCCGCACCAGCCGGTACATTCCCGTGACGGCTGGATTCAACGCTGCACTTATATTTGCTGGATTCGGTTTGCCGCCGGTCCAAAGGCGGGCTGTTTCGCGGCCCAGAGCTGTGGGGTTTGCGTTCGCCGCATTACAGAGCACTGCGACGGAGACACCCTGTTCGGGGTAACGCGCGAGCCAAGTCCGGTAGCCTCCGGTGGCGCCGCTGTGCGAGACTTCGCGGAAACCATCAAATGTGGACACCTGCAGGCCGGCGGCGTAGATGATCTTGCGCCCATTCTTGAGTGTTGCGGTGTTTTCCTGGAGTTTTGTCATTTCCGGGCCGCCGGCTTTGTGATGATTGAAGTTTTCATTCCAAAGCAATAAGTCACTGACGTTCGTCAACAGGCCGCCTGCGCCGATGATGTTCTCGACAGGAGTATCTCCAATCCAGCCATTGCCTTCTTTCGCATAAGCCAACGCGCGGTTGGGAATAACAGTGCGGAAGTTATCGCGCCAGCGCGAATGTGTCATGCCGAGCGGTGAGAAAATCATTTCCCTGGTGAAGTCCTGAAATGTCTTGCCGTTGCTGAGCGCGCGTTCGATCAGGATGGTTGAGATATTGAAGCCGGTATTGGTGTAGCTGTAATTGGTGCCGGGCTCGAAGTTGAGTGCGGTCTGTCGCGAGGCCAGGTCCAGCAGGTCTTGATTGGTATAGACGAGCTTGCCTTCCGGGAAGGCGCTGAACGCTCCGACAGCGCGCCATTCGCGGAGTCCGCTGATGTGACTGAGCACATGGCGGATGGTGAGAGGTGTGCCGTATTCCGGCAGTTCGGGCAGGTACTTGCGCATGGGGTCATCGAGAGAGATCTTGCCCTGTTGCGCGAGAAGAATGAGAGCCGCGGCGGTGAACTGTTTTGCGACAGAGCCGCTTTCGAAGATGGTATCCGCTGTGATGGGGACGTTGCGTTCCAAATCCGCCATGCCATAGCCGGATTTCAGGACTGTTTGCCCTTTGACCGAAACTCCGACGGAGCAGCCCGGCGTATGCGTGTTGAATGCCGAGAAGATCTTATCGACTTCAGCCTGTTTGCCTGGCTGAGCTTGTAGTAATGCGGCTGCAAGAAATGCAATGGCAAGGGTGCGCATAACGGAATTTCATGATGTTAGCAGAAAGGTTGGTCCCTGTTTGCCTTGCACTCCGCTTCCCTGATTGAGAGAGCGATATGGAAGACATCGAAATGATACCGGGAGCGTGTTTGGTTGTGGAACCTGTTCCCGTGAGGCGTCTGTTTGGAATGGCCGCTCTGTTCGGGCGCGAGGGAAATGTCACTTTCGGCGGCGGCATCGCGACGGTGGCGGCGCTGCAACGGGAACTGGTCAATTCCAAGCGTTGGCTGGATGAAGAGCAGTCTTCCATGTGTGTTGCTCTGGCCCGGTTTACTCCCGGCACGGTCCTGCTGGCATTCTGCACGGGCGCGGGTTGGTTGTTGGGCCGCTGGAAGGGTGCGCTGACCGCGTTGTTGGCCGGGTCGATTCCCAGCGCTCTGCTGGTTGCTTTGATGACCGGTTGTTTCGATCTCTGGAGTTCACAGAAGCTGGTGCAGGTTGCCGTGAGTGCCGTGCTCGCTTCGTCGGTCGGGATACTGCTTTCGGCGTTCTGGACGACTATCCGCCCGTATATGAAGGCTGGACGCCGCGGGCAGAGTTTGGCGATGGTTGCCGGAAGCATTGTCCTTGCGATGGTGGGGCATCTGAATCCGATATTGATCCTTTTGCTGGCTGCGACGGCTGGTTACTTTCTGAAAGAGGAGCAGCAGGCATGAACTGGTTTGTCCTTTATATTCACCTGTTGCAGGCGACGCTGGGTTCGTTCAGCGGACTGGCATCGATGTCGATTCTGCGTGAGGACTTTGTGGTGCAGAACCATTACTTGACGGACCGGCAATTGAATACAGCGCTGGTGATTGGACGTTCCACGCCGGGTCCGGTGGGCTTGTATGTTGTGAGCGTGGGCTATTATGCCGGTGGGTATCCGGGGGCGTTTGCGGGCTGGCTGGCTCTGGTGACTCCGGCGCTGCTGGTGATCCCGATGATCCAGTATGCGGGGCGCAAGGCGGAGAGTCCGGCGGTGAAGCGGATGTTGCGGGCGGTGGTGCTGGCGAGTGCGGGCGTCAGTTTGGCGGCGACCCTGCCGCTGGGGGTGGATGCGCTGCACTCTCCTATCGCGTACGGCATCGCAGCGGTGAGTCTGGGTCTGCTGCTGTTTACGAAGGTCGAGACGATCTGGGTGATACTCGGCTCGGCGGCTGCGGGGCTGATTCCGGCGGCGATGCAACGTATTTAGTCACGGCTTCCCTGCGATGCTGGTACGCTCGAACAGTGTCGATTTATGCCTTGGATTCGAGAGCTCAGCGCTGATCGCTGTATTGAAATTGTGCTTGACCCGGACTTTCCGGGAAGCTTAGTTTCCTTGGCGCGCTCCCGTGTGACTTGGGCAGTTACTACTGCTGCGGGAGGCGTGCGTTTTCTTGAAGCCGACAGTGCAGCCCGCCATTCCGATTTGTATGAACTGAACCGGTGCGAGTATCCGGGCTGGGAACCATTGGCGATTCTGCTGGACATCTTGAGTGTGCTCGACGATCATTACCCCGGATATGACCGAATCTCAGTACATGGCTTGTCACTGGAGCCGGCTGTGGAGCGGAGCTTGAGCGAAGAGTTCCTCTTCGATTTCCGGGCTCTTCCCGGTGGCTTTGAGGCGAGGATGGATTGGACTCGCCGGGATTCGGCTTTGGGGCGTTGATGTCTTAGGGCTTCTTCTCTTCGGCCTTCTGCTGCTGTCTTCGTCCTCCGCCGCGGACGGCGGGTTTGGCGCTGGCGAGTTCGGCGATTGCTTTTTCGATTGCTTCTTTGCGGGCTGGGTCCAAAGTCAGCATGCGGTGTTTGCCGTCCGGGGACTCTTTGAAGCTGACAGCACCGTTGTCGGCGATGGAGAATTTGCCAGCGGGGGAAAGCTTCCAGCCCTCATCCTTGACGCGAACTGCGGACAGAATGGGCACGGTGGCGGCACCGGGGATTACTTTCAGGCCGGACGCCTTCAGGGCTTCGAGCAGAGGGTGATTGGTGGCCCAGGTGAAGTCGGTTTCGAGGTGGTCCGTTGTGTAGGCCAAGTCGGCAGGTGCCACGCCAATGACGGGAGTCGGCCATTCGGCGAAGATCTTGCGGGCGGCGGCGACGTCTGCTTTCAGGGCGGGCAGATTGAGCGTGAGTGCCCGAACCTTCTTCTCCACCACAGCGGGGCCGTTCTGAGCGGTCAGAGTGCGGGCCGCGTTGGTGGCGGGGCCGAGGGCGACAATGGTGCCGAGGCCATCTGGCTGCGCCGTGAGCATGTTGCGGATCAGGGCGTGGGGCTCGGCGGTATCAGTGAGCTTCTTGATGGGATTGACGAACTCCGGCTTGGCGAAGACGGCGTTGAGGATCGGGGTATCTTCCTTGCTCCAGCCGAATTCATTCATGCCGACGGCGAGATTGCGGCGGAATTCCACCGGGATCTGTGTGGCGCTTGCGTAGAAGCGCGACGTGAGATCCAGCAAGCCCACGGACTTCAGATTCGTCTTGGACGTGGAGAGCGAGATGACACGGCATTCCCCCTTGGCATCCAGGCCATAGAGTACGGCGAGGGCGAGCAGTCCGGTGGCGTCATTGCCGAAGTCGCCATCAATGACGACGCCGACAGATTGCGGCGGTGGTCCGAATTGCGGCATCTCAGCCCAGGTCCGCCAGTTGGACGCGGCCGGTGGAATCGCCGAAGTGTTCGACGGGGACACCCATGCGGTCCATCATGGTGAGGAACAGGTTGCACATGGGCGTTTCCTTGCGGTAAACAATGCGTTTGCCGGGTTTGAAGTAGCTGCCGCCGCGGCCAACCATCATGGTGGGCAGATCTTCGTGATTGTGCTTGTTGCCGTCTGTGAGGCCTGCGCCGTAGACGATCATGAGGTTGTCAAGAAGCCGGCTGCCGTCACTGTCTTTGATGGTCTTGAGCTTCTCCACCCAGCCGGAGAACTGCTGCATGTGATAGGTGTTGATCTGCGTCACCTTCTCCATGAGGTCCGGCAGATTGCGGTGGTGGGTGAGCGGGTGATGGCCGTCTGAGATGCCAATTTCGCGGTAGGAGCGCGAGGTGCCTTCATGGGTGACCAGGAAGGTGATGATGCGCGTGAGGTCGGCCTGGAACGCGATGGTCATCATGTCGGTCATCAGCTTGAAGTGCTCGGCAAAATCGGCCGGGACGCCGTAGGGCTTTTCGAGACCGGCGTTGAACTTGTGGGGATCGATCTGGGCGTTTTCCTTTTCCGCCTTCTCAAGCTGCCGTTCCACTTCGCGGATGGAGGACATGTACTCATCGAGCTTGCGGCGGTCCGTGGGGCCGAGGCCGGCTTCGAGCTTCTTCGTGTCTTCCGTGACGAAGTCGAGGATGCTTTTGCGGAACTGGCTCTGGCGGGCTTTGGCTTCCGGAGTGAGGACCGGGCCAGCGCCGAAGAGGCGTTCAAAGAGCGCGCGGGGATCAAGGATGGGCGGCAGTGGCTGCGTTTCACTGCGCCACGCGAGGTTGTTGGTGTAGGCGCAGGAGTAACCGGAATCGCAGTCGCCAGCCTGGCGGGAATCTTCCATGCCGAGTTCGAGCGACGGGAAGCGGGTCTGGCTGCCGATTTTGTTGGCGACGATCTGGTCAAACGAGATGCCGGCGCGGATATCGACCACTGTCTTCTTCGGCTGTACACCGGTGAGATACGAACCGCAGCAGCGGCCGTGGTCACCGGCACCATCGAGCAGGGCGCGCCCGCCGTTGTGGGTCAGGTTGCCGAGGATGGTGATCTCATCCTTGTGCTGCTCCATCGGCTTCATGATGGGCGAGAGCGCTTTCAGCGGGCCTTCGTAATCGAGGTTCCAGTTGCGGACGTCCATGCCGTTGGGGACATAGACAAACGCCATGCGGACCGGCGGCTTGGTGGTCTTCGCCATGGCGGGAAGCATGGAATCGAGGAAGGGCAGTGCGACGGCTGCGCCCATGCCGCGCAAGAGAGTCCGGCGGTTGAGATGTTTCCTGGTGATGGGGGTGCTCATCGTGCTGCGATTTCCTTTGCTTTGGGTTTCACTTCACTGACTGCCTCGCTGCGGCGCTGCTGGAAGGGCAGGCTGTGTGCGATTTCAAAGACCAGATCCTGGAACTTGTACCCGCCGGGGGCGAGGGTCTTCTGTATGGCGTCCAGAGTGCGGTTATCGTAACTCTCCAAACCGCGGCCGAGGGCATAAGTCATCATCTTTTCGGTGAGCGCGCGGGCGATTTGCGGCACTTCACTGGAGAGGATGGCGCGCATTTCGGCACCGGTTTTGAAGCTCTTGCCGTTGGGCATGGTGCCTGCGACGTCAATGGGGAACTTGCCATCTTTGGTGCGCCACTTGCCGATGCCGTCGTAGTTTTCGAGACCGAAGCCCAGCACGTCCATACGGTTGTGGCAGCTGGCGCAAACGGCATTGGCGCGGTGGACTTCGAGCTGCTGGCGCAGGGAGGCGGATTCGCCAACCTTGGAGTCATCGAGTGGCGGCACATCAGGCGGCGGAGGCGGCGGGGGTGTGCCGAGGATGTTGTTCAGCACGTACTTGCCGCGGATGGTGGGCGAGGTACGGGTGGGGTAGCTGGAGACGGTGAGGACGCTGGCGTGTGTGAGGATGCCGCCGCGTTCGGAGGTGGTGATTTCGACCTTGCGGAAGTCCGGGCCTTCGATACCTTCGATGCCGTAGTGTTTGGCGAGCAGTCCATTGAGGAAGGTGTAGTTGGCGTTGATGAAGTCTGCGACGGGCCGGTTCTGGCGCAGGACGTAATCGAAGAAGAGGTTGGTCTCTGTCTTCATGGCGTCACGGATTTCGGGGGTCCAGCCGGGGAACTTCTGGGGATCGGGCTTGACGACATCGAGGTTGCGGATTTCGAGCCACTGGCCGGCGAAGTTGGCGGCGAGGGCGGAAGATTTGGGGTCGGCGAGCAGGCGGCGGACTTCGGTATCGAGGTTGGCGCGCAGCTTGCCGGATTCGGCCAGGGTGAGTAGCTGTTCATCCGGCATGGAGCTCCAGAGGAAGTAGCTGAGGCGGGAGGCGAGTTCGACTTCGGAGACAGGATGAGCGCCGCCGGCTGGGTCGCGTTCCACACGGAAGAGGAAATGCGGCGAGACCAGCATCGCGGAGATGGCGAGTTGGAGGCCCTGTTCGACGGAGTGGCCATTTGCTGAACCCATGGCGACGAACTTCATGAGAGGCGCGGTGTCTGCCTGTGTGACGGGCCGGCGGTAAGCGCGGCGGGCGAGAGTGGAGATGATCTTTTCGACGCAGGCGTTGCCGGTTTTGGGGTCACAGATCAGGATCTTCTTGCGGCTGGCCTTTTCGGCGGTGGACGCGTAGGGTCCGATGAACTTGATGGTGTTGAGGAACTTGTTCTTCTTCTGGTCATAGACGTCTTTGCCGGTGAGGGTCTTGACGAAGTCATCGTCAATGAAGCCAGCGCGGAAGACGTGGTCGCCTTCGGGCAGGAAGATGCGGAACTGTTCTTCGGAATAGGGATTGAAGTAGACGAGTTTGGAGGGCTTGGTTTCGACTTCGAGGGTCTTGATCAGCTGGCCGTCCATCCAGAAGCCCATTTTGACGGGCTTGGCATCGGCGGCGCGTTCGCCAGGCAGGCCGATGATGACGTTGTATTCGGCATCGAAATCCACGCGGTGGCTGGCTTCGACATTGCTGGGATCGAGGCGGCGGAGGCGTTTGTCCTTGAGGGCGTACTCGACTTCGACGGGCTTGGGCAGCGGATCTGCTCCGATGGCACGGGCGGCGATGCCTTCGGCGGCGGTGAGGTACTTCTCCATCAGGATGGGCGAGATGGTGAGGATGTCACTGATGTTGTCGAAGCCGTAGCCGGAATCGTCTGTGGGGAAGTTCTTATCGGCGCGGAATTCGAGGGCGAGGAGGTCGCGGATGTTGTTGGTGTATTCGTTGCGGTTGAGGCGGCGGGCGGTGACGCGGCCGGGGTCTGCGGGGGTGGCTTTGTCCTGCTTTTCGAATTCGCCCTGGAGTTGGGCGATGAAGGCCTCGACCTGGGTTTGGGCGGGGCGGGGCATGCCTTTGGGGGGCATTTCGCCGGTGCGGATTTTCTGGATGATCTTTTCCCAGGCGGGGCGCTGGGTGGAGACGGTGTCCGCGGAGACGAACGGGGCGAGGTTGACGTTGCCGGAAGCGAGGGTTTGGTTGTGGCAGGGCGTGCAGGATTTCTGGATGACGGGTTGGACGTTTTTCGAGAAGCCGGTGGTGTCGACGGGGGGAGTGGCCGCGATGGTGAGTCCCGCGGTGATGGCCGCGGCGGCGAAGGTGAGTGGGCGTCGCATGAGGAAGTGGGTGCCGGGAATTACAGCGTTCCTCAATTTATATGCGATTGTGGGGCGGGCTGTGGGGGAGTTGTGGGGAGCCGCATATGGGAATCGGTACCGGCGGAGGGGGGCAGTTTGGGCTTGG
>CAIXXM010000019.1 GCA_903923395.1 uncultured Acidobacteriia bacterium | reverse complement strand
TTAGCGGACTGGACCCGCAGCGTCCGGAATCGTCATGCTCGGCGCGCGATGGATTGCGGGATGCGGTGCGTGGGGCGTCCGCGACGGCACGGGCTCAAATGTTTCGAAGGTTCCTCGCCTTTCATACCCTGAACGCGGCCAAGAGCGGTGAGGCATTCGGAGTAGTGATGAATCCGGTTCATGAGCGCGCAGACGAAATTCTGGTGAAGGCGCACTGGAAATCCGGCAGTGCCTCGACGGTTCTGCGGAATGATCCGGTGGTACGAAAGGCCATCGGTCCGTGGCTGGATTGTGGCTTCGGCGTCTATGCGTCCGAGGGAGGGTTCTATTTGGGGCCGGATATTGAGGCCGTGGAACAATTCGCGTCGCAATTACCACCCGACTTGCGGGCCTGGTTGAAATTCCTCCACAAGGAAGGCGGCTTCGAATACCGCGTACAGGAAGATGCCGCACTCACTTTGACCTGGATGGAACTGGGCGCGAGGCTCTATCGGTGGGAGAGCTTCCTGGCGGCCTATCCTTCGGTGGCGGACTACACGCGGCCCGAAGTACAGCGACTGGCCTATTTCTTCCTCTTTGGGTTGGATAACAGTCCGTTGAAGGAGTACGCCTCGGGGCGGGTGGATCGGAAGGTACTTGCGGCATGGCAGAGGTTTTGTGGCGCGCACCCGAAGTCACGTTATGCGGAAACGATACGGAAAATGCTGGCGGCGCTCGCTGGGGATGGGAACCGGATGAGTCCTGCGGTGGAAGAGGCGCGCCGGTGGGTAGGAGCGGAGTGGAAGGATTAAGTTTAGGTACGCCGCGCGACAGCCAACATTCCAAAAGGTACGTTCCTGTCGCCGGGAGCAATCTACATCGGCGAGGTGGACTGTCGCAGTTGGCTCAACAGAAGTTGCGGTATCCGTTCAAAGTGCTTCACGTTGTCGGTCAACACTTCATAGCCAAGTTCCAACGCCGTTGCGGCAATCAGCAGATCTGCAAGGTCGATGCGGATCCCTTGAGCTGCAAGCAGGCCGTCCAAACGTCCTGCGCGGAGAGCAATTGGAACGGTCACCGGATAAATCGGTAAAGACTGGAGCAGGTCGTTGAGAAACAGCTGGCGCGTGGTTTTGCGGGGGGAGGTATTCGCTCTTTCTACGCCGTGCGCCAATTCAAGCGCAGTGACCACGGACACTCCGATCTCCACGCCCTGCGGCACTAAGTCAACCAAGGCCTGGCGGGCGTTCCTGCCACGGCGTTCACTGGATACCAGTACGGAAGTATCAATGATTAATCCCACTTAGAGGAATCCAAGGGTGCCCGCCGAGCCTCAATGCCTTCCAGTACATCGCGGGCAAAATCGTCGTCCATCACGGCTGCATCCTCGTCCACAGGCATCAGCGCGAGCACTTCGGCCAACGTTCTACGAGGGACTTCCGCGGTCCGTAGCACTGCTATCGGCTTATGGTCGTGCTCAATCACGACCTCACGACCGAGGCGGACTTGCGCCATGGCGGCTTCGAAGTTGCTCGCAACCTCTGTGTCTGACATGTGGACGCTCGCCATATCTCTAGAATAGCGTCATGCCGCATAGTCGTCGATTTCAATACTGCGAGTTACGGAGGGCAAGGCAGACTGACGAAACTGTTCCGGTGCGGGTGTATGATTTCGGTACCTATGGACCGACGAACTTTCCTTCGTGCTCTGGCACCGGCTGCCGCTTTGTTTACCGGACCGTATGCGCTGCAGGCTGCGGCGCAACGCAATAAGGTCAAGATTACCGATATCAAGTGCATGGTGATTCGGGGCACGTGGGATTGGAATCTGATCAAGATCGAGACGGATGCGGGGATTCACGGGCTCGGGGAGGCGTATTGGGGCGCCGGGGTGAAGGACATCGTCCTGAATCAGTTGAAGCCGCTGTTGATCGGGGAAGATCCGCTGAACGTGGACAAGCTCTACACGTGGATGCTGTATAAGAGCGCCGGGGCGGGTGCGATTGGGGGTGCCACGGTAACTGCGGCGAGCGGGATTGAGATTGCGCTGTGGGATCTGGCGGGGAAGATTTTGCAGACGCCGGTGTGCAATCTGCTGGGCGGGCGGTTCCGGGACAGGGTCCGGTTCTACCGCACGCTGCAGACGCCGCCGGAAATCAACTCGATGGCGTCGTGGCGGGAACTGGTGCAGCAGGCGAAGGCGGAGAAGTGGGGATGGACGGCGTTCAAGTATCAGGGCGACGGGGTGCCGAGGGATGCGGATCCGCAATACAAGGAGCCGGGGCATGACATCTTTACGCGGGCGCTGACGAATAAAGATATCCGGCGGATTGTGACGGCGATGAGTACGGTGCGGGATGAGCTGGGTCCGGACGGGGATTTCGCGATTGAGTGCCACTGGCGTTATGACACGAATGAGGTGATCCGGCTGGCGAAGGAGTTGGAACCGTTGAAGCCGATGTGGCTCGAGGATCCGGTGCCGCCAGAGAATACGGATGCGATGGCGAGGGTGTCGAGGGCAACGAATATTCCGATTTGCACGGGGGAGAATCTGTATGGCCGGCAGGGGTTCCGGACGTTGATTCAATCGCAGGCCTGTGCGGGGGTGCATATTGATATTCCGAAGTCGGGGGGGCTGCTGGAGTCGAAGCGGATTGCGGATTTGGCGGATTTGTACTACATCTGGACGGCGGCGCATAATCCGGCCAGTCCGGTGGGGACGATAGCTTCGGCGCATGCGGCGGCGTCGATTCGGGATTTCCGGATCCATGAACTGGCGAAGTGGGTGGATTGGTGGCCGGAATTGGTGATCCATGAGGGACCGGTCTGGAAGGATGGGTATTACACGATTCAGGACAAGCCGGGGTTGGGGGTGGAGTTGAATCCAGATGTGGCGAAGGCGCATTTAGCGCCAGGGGAAAAGTGGTGGGGGTAGGCGGGAGGAAGGTCAACCTCAAGCCCACATAAAGAATCGGTGCCTGTCCCTATTTCTTTAGGGCTTTCTTAGGCAAGAACCTGGGATTGGTTTCATGTCAGGTGAAAAAGCTGCGGCCTTTGTTGACATCTAGAGACAGAAGGCGAGCAAGAGTACATACCAAGGAAGTTGACGCCGCATTGGAAATACGTAAAGAAATGGTGCCAGGCACCGATTCTTTAGGGTTTATTTACCAGGCGGTTTCTTTGTAGTCTTTGAGGAACTTGCCCCAGATGTGTTCACCGGTGTTGAAGCCGTGGATGATGGGGTCGACGATGCGGGCCGCGCCGTCGATGATATCCAGCGGGGGGTGGAAGCGCTGTTCGGCGGTCTTGCGGGCGGCGATTTCGACCGGGTCCTCGTCCGTGACCCAGCCGGTATCGACGGCATTCATGTGGATTCCATCGCTCCAGTAATCCGCCGCAGCGGTGCGGGTCATCATGTTCAGAGACGCCTTCGCCATGTTCGTGTGCGGGTGGCGCGTGGTCTTGCGGTAGCGGTAGAACTGGCCCTCCACGGCCGACACATTGACAATGTGTTTGTCCTGCTGCGGCGTCTTCATCATGAGCGGCTTTAAGCGCGCGTTGATGACGAATGGAGCCACCGCGTTGATGAGTTGGACTTCAAGCAGTTCCACCGTCGAAACCTCCGCCATTTGCAAACGCCAGGAGTTCCGGCCGCGGAGATCGACCTGTTGCATGTCCTGATCGAGAACGCCTTCCGGGAAGAGGTGGTCGCGGACGAGAAGCTCTTCCGGCAGGAGCTTGACCTGGGAGAGTTCTGCGGATTTCGCGGTCGCGGTGAGAGCGAGCGCCGGGGCACCGCCGAGCAGGTGGCGAACCTGGGAAGGTGCTCCTTCGAGGACCGTGCGTTCGCCTTCCATCATGTGCCGGTAAAACTCCGGCGGGCGGCGGACGGTCTGGCAGGCGTTGTTGACGATGAAGTCGAGGCGGTCCCTGGTGTCGAGGACGTGTTTGCAGAAGGCTTCGACGCTGGGCGTGTGGCGGAGATCAAGGCCGCAGATTTTGAGGCGGTCTTTCCAGTCTTCGAAGTCGGGCTCCTCAGAGTAGCGTTTGGCGGAATCTGCCGGGAAGCGGGTGGTGACAATGAGCGAGGCACCGCAGCGGAGAAGCTTCAAGCCAGCCTGGTAGCCGATTTTGACGCGGCCACCGGTGAGGATAGCGACGCGGCCGCGGAGGTCGGCGAGTTCGGTGCGCTTGAAGAAGTTGAAATCGGCGCACTCCGGGCAGAGTTGGTCGTAGAAGTGGTGGATGACGGTGAAGTGCTGCTTGCAGATGTAGCAGTGCTGGGGATCGACGGCCTCGCGCGGTTCTTCCTCCACGGTTTCTGAGAGGAAGTTCTTCGGCGGATAGATGTTGGGCGCGGTGAAGACGGGTTTGCGGCGGAGTTCGCGGATGCCGGTTTCGTGGAGTGCTGCGTCGTCTTTTTCGGCGGCGGCGCGGCGGCGGGCGCGGTCTTCTGCTTTCAAGCGGCGGCGGCGGGCGGTGGGGTCAGGAAGAAAGAAGTTGGCGGCGGCCACGTGGAGGCGGACGCGCTCTTCCTCAGGAATGTCCTGCAACTGGCGGGGACGCTTCTCCAGCCATTCCAATAGTTCCGCAGCGGCCCGTATCCGTTCGCGCAGTTCGCTTTCCGTTCCAGTAAATGAATCCAATTGCCCAGACTAACAGGAGTGCAGGTCCAATTCCCAGATTTCGCTGACCATGTCGCGTCCGAAGCTGTGATTGGGCCAGAATTTGACGAGCGTGAAGCCGGCGTCCTGGTAGAGTTTGCGGGCGGGCAGGAGGAAATCCTGGGTCCAGAGTTCGACCTTTTCGTAGCCGGCAAGGCGGGCGAAGGCGATGCATTCGCGCACAAGGGTGCGGCCGAGGCCGAGTCCTCTGGCAGAATGTTCAACGGAAAGGAGGCGGAGTTTCGCGACGCCGGGCTTTTCGCGGTTGCGGACGAGGAAGATCTGGCTGGCAATGGCACCATCCAGTTCGGCGATCCAGCAGTGCTCGCGCTCCGGTTCGAAGCTCTCCACAAAATCGGCCATGATCCGCGCGATGAGGACTTCGAAGGAGGCATCGAAGCCGTATTCGGTGGCATAGAGGATGCTCTGGCGGTGCGTGATCCAGCCGATGTCTCCGATGCGGTGCGGGCGCAGGGTGAAGGACATTTCCCTATTGTGAATGGGCGTCGTGAAAGATGATGCCCAGGGTGTGGCGTTGTCCCGTGCGGATGCGGCTGACGCCGTGGCGCATACTAACGCGGTACGTGCCGCGCGCGCCCTGCACAGGACGGTGATGGACGGGGAACACGACTGCGTCCCCCTGCTGGAGAGGGACGACTTCGACGCGGGATTGCATGCGGGGGCGTTGCTCGGTGAGGACGAATTCGCCGCCAGTGAAATCGAGGCCGGGCCGCGAGAGCAGGAACGCGACCTGCAGGGGGAAGACGTGATCGCCGTAGAGGTCCTGGTGGAGGCAGTTGTAGTCACCGGGGCCGTATTGCAGGAGCAGCGGTGTGGGTTTGGTCTGGCCTGCGGCGTGGCACTCGCGAAGGTACCCGGCGTGATCCGGCGGGAAGTTGCCGGGGCCCCAGGCGTTCGCGATGCGGGCGAGCTCGGGGTAGAGGTTCGTGCGCAGGGAGGCAACCAGATCGGGCAACGGGTAGGCGAAGTATTGGTATTCGCCGCGTCCGAAGCCATGGCGGGCCATGATGACGCGGCTTCGGAACAGGCCCGGGCGGGTGTACCAGGTGGCGATTTCCCGGCACTGTGCGGCTGTGAGCAGGCGGGGCAGAACCGCGCAGCCGTGGGCGTTCAAGTCGGCCTCCAGCATTTCCATGACTTCAAGATACCGGCCGGCGCTGCGGTGATTCCATCCGGTTCTTGCGGGTATAGAATGTGGCCGTGATCCTTACCACCACAGTAGGTTCTTATCCTATTCCTGATTGGCTCGCGGCATTGCCGAGTGAGCAGGCGCGGCTGGATGCCACGCGCGTAGTTTTTGATATCCAGAGGCAGGCGCGGATTGATTTGCCGACGGACGGTGAACTTTACCGGTTTGATGTGAATCATCCGGACACCAACGGCATGATTGATTACTTTGTGCAGCCACTCAACGGTGTTAGCACGAAGCTGGGAAGGACGGATTGTGACCGCTTCGCACGTCTACCGCAAATGCGTTTCCGCAGCAAGCCGGCGGCGGTGGTGACCGGGCCGCTGGGGGAAGGCGGTTTGAACCTGATGGCGGATTGCCAGGCAGCCGCAAACTGCGCGAATGGGCCGTTTAAGTTTACGGTGACCAGTCCGTATATGCTTTCGCGGAGCCTGCTGGACCGGCATTACACCGATTGCGAGCATTTGACCATGGCGGTGGCGAATCTGCTGGCGTGTCAGGTGCGGGGGTTGCCTTGCGATTGCCTGCAGGTGGATGAGGCGAATATTCCGGGGAATCCGGGGGATGCGCATCTGGCGGCGCATGCGATCAACACGGTGCTGGATGCCGCGACTTCGCGTTTGAAAGCCGTGCACTTGTGCTTCGGGAACTATGGCGGGCAGACCATCCAGAAAGGAACCTGGACGCAACTCACCGACTTTCTGAGTTCCCTGCACTGTGACCATGTGGTGCTGGAGATGGCGCGGCGGCCGCTTACGGATCTGGAAGCGCTGAAGGATGTGAATCCGGCGATTCAACTTGGCATTGGCGTGGTGGATGTGAAGGATAACCATATCGAGACGCCGGACGAGATCGCGAAACGGATTGAGACGGCGGAGAAGCTGCTGGGACACGGGCGGATCGGCTTCATCCACCCGGATTGCGGTTTCTGGATGCTGAAGAGGTCCGTGGCGGACAGGAAGATTGCGGCGCTGGCTCCGGGGCGGGATTTGTATCTGGGACTAAACTAGAGGTTTGCCCGGAATCTACATCTCATGGCCGTTTTGTGCGCAGAAGTGCACGTATTGCAACTTCGCGTCTGGCGTGCAGCCGAGGGAGTTGGAGCCGCGGTATTTGCGGGCGTTGCTGGGGGAGATTCGCGCGCATTCGTGGGAGTGGCAGCCGGAGACGGTGTATCTGGGCGGGGGTACGCCGGGATCGCTGGATGGGGCGGCGCTGCGGGAGATGCTTGATTCCCTGCCCGGGCGGCCCTGGCGCGAGGCAACGATGGAAGCTGCGCCGGGGTTGTTCGACGGCGAACGTATCGCCGGGTGGCTGGCTGCGGGGATCAACCGGGTGAGCCTGGGCGTGCAGTCGTTCGATCCGAGGGAGTTGGCGCGGACGGGGCGGAAGCACACGGCGGAAATTGTGGAGCGCGATATCGGGGCGCTGCGCCGGGCGGGGATCTCCAATATCAACGTGGATTTGATTGCGGGTCTGCCGGGGCAGAACGCAGCTTCGTGGCGGCACTCATTGGAAGCGGTTGCTGCGCTCGGGGTGCCGCATGTTTCGGTCTACATGCTGGAAGTGGATGAAGACAGCCGTCTGGGCTCTGAGATCCTGCTGGGCGGGAAGCGGTATGGGGCGACGGATGTTCCCGATGATGCGGAGACTGCGGCATTTTATGAAGAAGCGGTGGACTTTTTCGCCGCCCGCGGCATTGCGCGCTATGAGATCTCCAACTTCGCGGCACCGGGTTTTGCATCGCTGCACAATTTGAAGTACTGGCACAGGGAACCATATATCGGGTTTGGCTCCGATGCGCACTCCTTCGATGGAACCGTCCGCTGGCAGAATGTGGAGGCGGCGGTGGATTACGCGGCAAGGTGGGAGCGCGGGGAAGTGGTGCGGGAAGAGACCACTCCGGCGGACCCCGCGGAGGAGAAGTTTTTCGTTGGCCTGCGGCTGACTGAGGGCATTCTTCCAGACGCGGATGACTGGCGGCGGCACGGGGCTGCGATTGAGAGATTTCTCTCCACAGGACTGCTCGAACGCACAGGCGAACGCCTCCGTTTAACCCGTCGCGGCATCATGGTATCCAACGACGTTTTTCAGGAATTTCTAACCGCATGAATCCACACATCATTGATCTCCGCAGCGACACTGTGACCAAGCCTTCTCCCGCCATGCGCCAGGCGATGTTTGAGGCCGAAGTGGGAGATGACGTCTACGGGGAAGACCCCACCATCAACCGGCTGGAAATCCGCGCGGCGGAACTGGCGGGCAAGGAAGCCTCTCTGTTTGTTCCGACCGGCACCATGGGCAACGTGATTGCCACGAAGCTGTTGACGGAACACGGGCAGGAAGTGATCTGCGATTCGCGCGCGCACATTTTGGATTGGGAACTGGCGATGGTGAGCTGGTTTTCCGGTTGCGTGATCCGGGCCGTGGAGACGGAGTATGGCGTGTTGACCTGGGACAAGATCAAGGGCTATGTGAAGCCGGTGGGTCCGCACTGGTCGGCGACGGGTGCGATTGCGCTGGAAAACACCCATAACATGGCCGGGGGGCGTGTGTATCCGCAGGAAGTCATCGATGATATCTGCGACCGGGCCCATGCGCAGGGTGTGAAGGTACATATCGATGGCGCGCGTATCTTCAATGCCTCGGTTGCGACGGGCACACCGGTGGCGCGGATTGCGGAAAAGGCGGATACGGTGATGTTCTGTCTTTCAAAGGGGCTTGGCGCTCCGGTGGGTTCCATGGTTGCGGGACCGAAGCACTTGATGGACAAGGGGCGGCTGCTGCGGAAGCGGCTGGGCGGCGGGATGCGGCAGGCGGGAATTTTGGCGGCGGCCGGATTACTTGCGCTGGAGGATGGTCCGGCGCAGTTAGCGGAAGATCATCAGAAAGCGCAGTTACTCAAGACGCGGTTTGAGCAGTTACCGAATGTTACTGTGCTGCCGGTCGAGACAAATATCGTGATCATGGATGTCTCAGCAACCGGGCGCGCGCCGAAGGAACTTAGCGCGGCACTGAAGGCGCGGGGCGTGATCATGAATGGCGTGAACGATAAGTTGATGCGGGCGGTGACGCATCGTGATGTAACGCAGGCAGAGTGCTCTGCGGCGGCGGACGCCTTCGCGGAAGTGCTGGCGGGTTAGGACATGACCAGGAGAACCCTGATCGGCGCGGCTTTGGGAGCGGCGGGCGCGGGCCTGGCCTATCCCACTCTCCTTGAGCCCCGCTGGCTGGAAGTAACCCACAAGAACGTTCCGTTTCCGGCGGGTATTCGAATCGCGCACCTGACCGATTTGCATTACTCCTGGGCGGTGCCACTATCGCTGATTGAAGATGCCATTGCGCTGGCGTTGGCGGCGAAGCCGGATCTTATCTGCATCACGGGCGACTTTGTCACGCACGGCAAGGACTTTGATGCCCCGGCTTACACGCGCCTCTTCCAGAAACTTACCGCACGTGTGCCCGTCTATGCGAGTCTGGGGAATCATGATGGCGGGAAGTGGGGTGCGAATCACCGGGGATTGCCCACGCACCAGACCGTCGACAGAATTCTGGAAGAGGGCGGAGTGACTTTGCTCCACAATCGCGCCGTGCGGCTGGAGGGCAACCGTGGATCGTTTCATCTCGCCGGTGTGGGTGATTACTGGGCGCAGGAAGTCGATGGAGAGCAGGCTCTGCGCGGCATTCCTGCAGGCTCGCCGACTGTTTTGCTGTCACACAATCCTGACAGCAAGGAGGTCCTGCAACAGCACCGCTGGGATCTTATGCTCTCAGGACACACACATGGTGGACAGGTCATCGTGCCCTTTCGCGGTCCGATCTATGCGCCAGTGAAGGATTTCGGTTACGTTGCGGGATTAAATCCATTCCTCGACCGCATGATACATACATCGCGGGGTGTGGGCAGCCTCGGAAGTGTAAGATTCCGGTGCCGCCCCGAGGTTTCGATTCTGGATCTTAGAACGTAATCCGAAGAGCTAACTGCATGCGGCGCGCAAGAGCGGCCGCCGTGAACTGGCCGAAGGTTGTAGGAATAACTCCGCCGGGAGCGACAGACATGGCAGGCGAGTAAGACGTTGCCGCCACATTGACCGCGCTGGTGGTGTTATTGAACTTAATCGTGGTATCGAGCGACGTGAACTGCGTGTGATTAAACACGTTGTAAGCTTCCGCCCGGAACTGGGCCTTGAAGCGTTCCGTGATGTTGAAGTTCTTGAACATCGAGATATCGAAGTTCTCACGTCCTGGTCCGCGGATCACATCTTTGGCTGCGTTGCCCAGAGTTCCAGCGGCAGGCAGAGCGAAGGCATTCGGGTTGATGTTATAGAAGAAGTTCTGCAGGTTGGAAGCCACGTTGGGGTCACCCACAACATTCGGGCGGGCCGCATCGGTGGGGGAACCTGACCAGTTAGTATTGCTGCCGGACTGTGTTCCCAGCGTTACGCCAGTCGGTGCGCCCGTCATGAGGGTCATGATGCCGGACATCTGCCAGCCATCGAGCAGACCCTTGGCAACAGGGCTGAAGACGGGGACGGACTTCGGCAGCAGACGGCTGCCCTTCGGCACGCTGTAAATCCAGTTGCCCTTGAGAATCAGGCTGCGGTCAAAGCCGGCCTTGCCGTAATCGCGGATCTTGGGACTTACCAGGTTACTCAGACTGGTGGTGTCGATGTCGTCATAATCCATAGCGCTGGACCAGGTGAAGGCCAGGCCGCCTGAAAGAGCTTTTGTGAAGCGGCGGTTTACCGTGGCCTGCAGCGAGTGGTAACTGGAGTTGGCATCGTAGTTGTAGTAAGTGATGTTGCCGTAACCCGCGTAGGGATAGAGGAACTGGGTGGGCAGGGCAGCATTGCTGTTCGTGCTGTCCAGATTCGCAGGGTTTTGTGTGGTGCCTGCCTGAATGGCGTTCAGATTCTTCGATTCGAGCAGGTGGCGGCCCAGGCTGGCGACATAAGCAATATCAATGATGGTGGCGCCGGGTAACTGGCGCTGGATACCGAAGCTGTAACTCATGGTGCGGCCCAGGGTGCGCTGCGGATTTAAACCCGAAGTAGCGCTGGGGAAGAGATAGCCGGTGGAGGCAGCGATGGAGTTGAAGGTGCCGTAGTCGATGGTCGGGGAGAGCTGGTTGGGGGGATCAAGGTGCAGCGCGTAGCCCCAGAGATCCTTCTCGTGAATTTCGTAGAAGATACCGAAACCGCCGCGGATGGCGGTCTTGCCGTCGCCAAAGGGATCATAGGCGAAACCGACGCGCGGTGCCATCTTGACGCTGCTGTTGTCCCGCAAACCATGCGGATAATTGGGGTCCGTCATCAGGTTCACCGTGCCATTGAAGGGGTTGCCGCTGTTGGGGGCAATTGCACCGATAAGGATAGCCGGGAAGAGTTTGCCCGTAAGTGGGTCCACACCCATGCGGACGTTGCCGGTACTGGCATTCTTGATGGGGCTGATGAAACGGACGATCTGCGTGGGGTCCCAGGTGTTGGGGACAAAGCCCGCTTCCTGGCGCCGGGGGCTGTAGAACGGAGTGGACCAGCCCATGCGGACGCCAAGGTCGACCGTAAGCCGGCGGCTGAGCTTCCAGTTATCCTGCACATACCACTCGTAGGACGTGCTGTATTCATAGAGCGGCGGGCGGGTGTTGGATTCGGTATAGCTCTTGAAGGTGCCGAGCAACGCGTTGGCAAAGGGGTTCTGGGAATCGTTCGGATTGCTGCTGTCTACGGTGAAATCAAAGGTGCCGTTCCACTTGCCGGATTCGCCCTTCACCGCGCGCCAGCGCTCATAGTAAAGCCCGAACTTAGTGGTGTGGACGCCCGTTACTTTGGTGAGGGTGAGATCTGAGAAGCCGGGGGTTTCTGCGCCGCGCAGCGGGAAGCGCGCGTTGAGGCTGGTGCTGATGGCATTCGGAACAGTGCCGAAGGTCATGTTCGGAACCAGGTTCAGAGGATTGCCGCCGGGATATAACTGAGGCACGTTGAAGCCTGCCGTGGTACGGTTCAGTGCCTGAACGCGGTCCTGGCTGAGAGGTGCGCCATTCTCCGTCCAGCGGGTGACGCGGGCGGAGGCTTCGAGGATCAGAGTCGGGCTGATGATGCGGGTGAAAGATACAACAGGTGCATTCGTCTGGTTGAGATAGTGACTCGGGAGCCAGCCCCAGTTGGAGTTGCCTGCGGAAACCGCCCAGCCCTGCTGATCTTCCCGCCAGAAGTTGTACTTGAACCAGAGATTGGTCTTGTCGTTAATGATGTAGTCGATGCGGTGGCTGGTGGAGGTCTTCGGGATGTTGAGGCTCTCCTGGGCGGAGAAGTTATACTGCCCCTGGGTAACTGCCGTGTTCGTGTTATTGGGAAGCGGCAGTAAGTTGAGGAGTGCCTGGCCGCTGGGGTTGATGCGGCTCTTCGGAATCACATTCCCAACGAAGCAGGCCGAAGTATTGGTGCCGCTGCAGGTGCCTGTAAGGGTCGGGTCTTTGATGTAGAACTTGGTGGTTAGTCCGTTGGTGGAAGTGGAGAAGTCGCCGGACCGTTCGGCAGCCGTGGGCGTGGTCAAATTGACGATACCCTGCGGGCGGCGCTCATTAATAAACTCAAGCGAACTGAAGAAGAAGAGTTTGTTGCGGTTCTTGTTGAAACCAGGCAGGACGACGGGTCCGCCGATGTTAAAGCCTGGCGTTTGCACGCGGCGCGGGGTCTGCGGCAAACCCTGCCGGTTATTGAAGAACTGGTTCGCATTCATCCATTCATGGCGGTAATACCAGTAGACCGCTCCATGATAGGTCTGGCCGCCGCCTTTGGTCACGGCCATGATACTGGCGGCGGGCTTGCGTCCAAACTCGGCCTGATAGTTGGAAGTGACAATACGGACAGCCTGAATCGAATCGAGGCTAACGAAGTTATTGCCATTGCCGCCGTTGGTGTTCTCTGTGGAACCGCCGTCGATGGTGATGCTGTTCCCATTGCTGCGGCCGCCATTGACGTTGAAGCTTGCGCCGCCGGAGAAGCCCTGGACTTCCGCGGTGCCGGGGCTATCGACCACGCCTGGCAACAGGGCGACCAGCGTGGAGAAGTCGCGGTTCATGACCGAGAGGTTCTGGATTTCTTCTGAACTGATGATGCCGGAACGCTCGCCGCTGGCGGTTTGCACCTGCAGTGCGCCTTCGGCCTGCACCGTCACGGTTGTGGCTGCATCGCCTACCGTCAGCTTGATCTCGCCCATCGAAAGACTTTGATTGGCGGTTAGCTCGATGCCGGGCTCTTCATAGGTCTTGAAGCCGGAGTGTTTGACTTCCAACCGGTAATTGCCAGCCTGCACTGTGGTGATTTCGAAACTGCCCTGTTCATTGGTCTTGGTTTCGCGGACGGCACCGGTGGTGACCGAGACGAGCTTAATGGCTGCGCCGGAGATCAGAGCGCCACTCTTATCCATGACGGTGCCGCTGATGTTGCCTGTGAGTTGCTGTGCGCAGAGTGCGACGACGGATAGAACGAACGCGGTCAAAAGACGGATAAGAGCTGACATGGCAAATCCCCTTGAAAGAACGTTACAGTAAACGGTGACGCTAGCTTATTTCACTGCTGCTGTGAAGTCAAATACTTTCGCATGCGATCCTGTCCCTTATATGCGATCCATTTTGGCTGTCCTGCTGTTTACCCTCCCTGCCCTGGCACAACAAACTGATTTGACCGCGAAGTATAAAGCGGTGAGTAATAAGCTCATTGACGCCGCGCTCGCGGATAAAGATGGTTACGAGAGACTCAAGTACCTTTGCTACCAGATTGGCAGCCGCCTGAGTGGTTCGGAGTCACTGGAAAAAGCGATTGTCTGGTCCGCGGAACAGATGAAGGCTGCAGGACTGAGTAACGTGCGGACGATTCCCGTCAAGGTGCCGCACTGGGTGCGGGGCAAGGAATCCGCCATGATGATCGCGCCGCTACAGAAGCCGCTCCATATGTTGGGGCTGGGAATGAGCATTGGCACTCCGGAGGGCGGCATTACCGCGGAAGTGGTCACGGTATCCACGTTTGCGGAGTTGGAGAAGCTGGGGCGCGAAAAGATCGCAGGCAAGATTGTGGTCTACAACGAGGAGTACACGGGCTACGGTCCCACGCGGCTTTACCGGTCGTCTGGAGCTTCGCGGGCGGCTGCTTTTGGAGCGGTCGCTTCCATGGTGCGGTCGGCAACACCGCTGGCGATGCAGATCCCGCATACGGGCGCGATGGATTATGACCCGAAACAGCCGAAGATCCCGGCAGCGGCGATTTCACCCGAAGATGCGCAGATGCTGGCGCAATTGACGGCCAGCGGGGTACCTGTGAAGGTCCACTTGGAGATGGGCGCGAAGATGCTGCCGGATGCCGACAGCGCGGATGTGATTGGCGAGATTGTGGGCAGTGAGCATCCTGAAGAAGTAGTGGTGATGGGCGGTCACATCGATTCCTGGGATGTGGGCCAGGGCGCGCAGGATGATGGTGCCGCGATCATGGCGTGTTTGAATGCGCTGTCGCTGATGAAGAAGCTCGGGATTCAGCCCAAGCGGACTTTGCGGATTGCCTTCTGGGTCAACGAAGAAAATGGCGGACGTGGCGGTGAGGCCTACCGGGCGTTTGTGGGTGACCAGATCAAGAATCAGGTGGCAGCGATTGAAATGGATGGTGGCGCGGAAACGCCAGTGGGTTTCGGCGCGGGCGTGACGCCGGAGGGGATGGCCATGCTGAAGCAGGTGGGCATGCTGCTGGACCGGATCGGCGCAGGAGACATTACGGGCGGAGGCGGTGGATCTGACATTGCCCCGCTGATGCGGGATGGCGTGCCGGGGCTGGGAGAACGGACGACCGGCGCACACTACTTTGACTGGCACCACACCGAGGCAGACACGCTCGACAAGGTGAATCCAGAGGATTTCCGGAAGAACGTGGCCGCGCTGGCGGTAATGGGCTATGTGTTGGCGGATATGCCCGGGCGGCTCGTCGCCGCGCAAGGGATGCGCCGGGGCGCGGCACAATAAATGTAATTTCCCAGGTAACGTGGCTGACTTCTGAGAGTACGTCTCTTAGAGGTCAGCATGCGCCGTATTCCAACTATTCTTCCCCTTGTTGTAGCTTTCGTTCTTCCTCTGGGCGCTCAAGATGTTCCACCAGTCTACGAGGCCCTGACGGGCAGCTGGACGGGAGTCCTGGAGTATCGGGATTACGCAGAGCCTGCTTCCTCTACCAAGCGCGTCAAACTGCCCACCTGGCTGAGTATTGAACTTGCCGGAAATGACCTTCGCTTCGTCTATGTCTATGACGATGGCCCCGGCAAGACAGTGAAGGAGACATCGCTGATTCGGATGGAACCCGCCACGTCTGCCTATACGGTCCGCGACGTGGCGGGGAAGCTGGAGAGCACTTATTCCATCACCGGCCTGGACCAACTGCGTTCCGGCCGCGGCACTCTAACCTTGTTGGCAAGGGAACGGAAAACGGTGTGGTTGTAGACGTCCGAACCACACTTCGCATTGGGCGGAATATTGTGGAAATTCTCCGGGAAACGGCAGTTCCGGGACAACCCTATTCCTTCCGCCATGCCTATACCTTCGTCAGGTCTTTGAAACCGGTGGAACCGTCAGGTAAGTAATCGACTATTCGAACCGCTCACTGCTGCCAAGAAAAATGGCGGGCCAGCCCAAGAGCTGACCCGCCATTTTTCTTTCAGCTGGTTGCGGTTCCTTTACTGCAGCGGCAGTTCGCCTTCTTCATCGAGCAGTTTTTCCGGAGCCTCCGGAATCACGCAGGCTGCCGCGACGCGGTCGCCGTCTTCGAGACGCACCAGCCGGACACCTTGTGTGGAGCGGCCTGCCTGGCGGATCTCGCCCGAATCGATGCGGATGATCTTGCCGTCTTTGGTCACGATCATCAAGTCTGAATCATCTTTCACGGACAGGATCGACATCACGCTGCCGGTCTTGTTCGTGGTCTTCATGTTGATGACGCCCTTGCCGCCGCGGTTGGTCAACCGGTAATCAGTCAGCTTGGTGCGCTTGCCGTAGCCATTTTCGGAGATCGAGAGGATGAGCCCCTCTTCACCGACCACTTCCGCGCCGACTATGTAGTCTTTCGCGGCGAGATCCATGCCACGAACACCACGCGCCGGACGGCCCATGGGACGGACCTGGCTCTCATTGAAGCGGATCGCCTGGCCATCGTAAGAACCGAGCACGATGTAGTTATTGCCGTTCGTGAGACGGGCGGCAATGAGTTCATCGCCGTCATCAATGCCGATGGCGATAATGCCGCGGCTGAGCGGATGGTCGAACTCGGTGAGTTCCGACTTCTTGATCACGCCGAGCTTGGTCACCATGGTGATGAAGCTGCCGGGTTCAAAGGCCTTCACAGGCAGGAAGGCCTTCACGCTCTCCCCTTCCTGGAGGTCGATGAGATTCGAGATGTGCTTGCCCTTGCCCGTGGTGGTGGCGTCCGGGATGACGTAGATCTTGAGCCAGTAGACACGGCCCTTGTTGGTGAAGATGAGGAGGTAATTGTGCGTCGAGGCGACAACGAAGTACTCGACGAAGTCCTCCTGCCGGGTTCCCATGCCGATGCGTCCCTTGCCGCCGCGGGTTTGCTTGCGGTAGGTGTCAACGGAGGTGCGCTTGAGGTAGCCGCCGTGTGTAACGGTGACGGCCACATCTTCGACCTGCACGAGATCTTCGAGGCTGATATCGCCCGGATCATCAATGATCTGGGTGCGGCGGTCATCGCCATAAGATGCGCGGACTTCCACCAGTTCCTCAATCATGACTTCCTTGAGGCGGGCTTCGGAACCGAGGATTTCGAGATACTCACCGATGCGGCGCTGGATATCGGCCAGTTCGTTCGAGATCTTCTCCTGTTCCATGCCCGTGAGGCGCTGGAGTTGGAGTTCGATGATGGCCTGCGCCTGCTTTTCGCTCAGTTGAGTAAGCGGTTCGGCGTCGCCGGCGGCCTTCAGATAAACGTTATTGAAGACGAAGTTGACTGACGCGGCAACCAATGATTCCTTGGCTTCGCGCGGGGACTTCGCGGCCCGTATGAGCCGGATGACTTCGTCAATGTTGTCGAGGGCAAGGCGGAAGCCGAGCAAGATGTGCTCGCGGTCACGGGCCTTCTTCAACTCGAACATGGTGCGGCGCCGGACCACGTCGGCGCGGTGTTCGATGAAGTACTTGATGGTGTCGATCAGCCCGAGTTCGCGGGGCTGGCCATTGACGATGGCGAGGTTGATGACGCCGAAACCGATCTGGAGTTGCGTGTTCTTATACAGGTTGTTGAGGATGACCTCAGCCTGCTCGCCGCGCTTCAGTTCGTAAACGATCCGCATGCCGTCGCGGTCGCTTTCATCACGGATTTCCGAGATGCCTTCGATCTTCTTTTCATTCACCAGAGCTGCTGTGTTTTCAATCAGCTTGGCTTTGTTGACCTGATAGGGGAGCTCATCGACGATGATGTGCTCGCGGTCGCCCTTGGCCATCTTCTCGATGCGGGCTTTGGCGCGGAGCTTGAGCTGGCCGCGGCCGCGGGTGAAGGCTTCAAAGATGCCGTTGCGCCCGAGGATATAACCGCCGGTGGGGAAATCCGGACCCTGGACGATCTTCATGATCTCCGGCAGCTGGGTTTGGGGTTCCTTGATCAGCAGGATAGTGGCGTCAATGATTTCCCGCAGGTTGTGGGGCGGGATATTGGTCGCCATGCCGACTGCGATGCCGGAGGAGCCGTTGACCAGCAGATTCGGCAGACGCGTGGGCAGAACTTCGGGTTCGAATTCGCTGTCGTCGTAGTTGGGGCGGAAATCGACGGTGTCTTTGTCGATGTCTTCGAGCAGCGCGGTGGCGACTTTGGCAAGGCGAGCTTCGGTGTACCGCATGGCGGCGGGCGGGTCACCATCGACCGAGCCGAAGTTACCCTGGCCATCGACCAGCGGATAGCGCATGGCGAACGGCTGGGCCATGCGGACGAGCGAATCGTACACCGAGGAATCGCCGTGGGGGTGGAATTTGCCGAGGACTTCGCCGACGATCTTGGCGCACTTGCGTGTGGGGCGCGTTGGCGAAAGGCCCATCTCATTCATGCCGAAGAGAATGCGGCGGTGAACGGGTTTGAGACCGTCACGAACATCCGGCAAGGCGCGGCCCACGATGACGCTCATGGCGTAATCGAGGTACGAGCGCTTCATCTCGTCTTCAATGTTGATATTGATGAGGTCCCGGTTGTCGTCTCCGCCTGCGGTCAAGGGCAGAACGGGCGGATCTGACGGTGGCTCGGGTGGACCCTGTGGAGGAAGTTCGTTTTCAGCCATTTTGAGACAGTTAAGTCCCAGTATACCAGAGATTTAGAGTGCTGGGCGAAGACGCACCAAGGCCACATTTGGAGAGCGTAAAGAATTGGTGCCAGGCACCGATTCTTTACGTTTTGCTTACTGCTGGGGCTGTTCCGAGGGACGCAGCAAAGTGGGCTTCGGCGGCGCGGCGGGCTTGGGGGTGAGCATACTCAGCCGTTCGCGGATCGCTTCGTATTCCGACGTATTGATGACGTATTCGCCACGGGCGGGCAGCAGCGTTTGGATTTGATCCTGCGTCTTGGCGAGACGGTCTTCCGTCGGCGGATGGGTCTGGAACAGGCGCGAAACGCGTCCGGGAGTGCGTTTCTCCGTGGATTCCACGCGCTCAAACAGATCCACACTGGCGTTGGGGTCATAGCCGGCTTTCCAAAGATATTCCAAGCCCAGGAGATCAGCCTCAGATTCAAATTCGCGCGAGAACTTGAACAATGCCATGGGGGCGGCGGCACTGGAAAGCGAACTGGCCGCCGGACCAAGCAGAATAAGAGGCAGTGTCGCGAAGGAAACCAACTGGTTCCGGCTTTCGAGGCGCGTGGAATGGCGTGCAGCCGCGTGGCCCAGTTCATGGGCGATGGCGGAGGCCAGTTCGGCTTCATTGTCTGAGAGCTTGAAGAGCCCCGTGCTGACAAAGATGTGGCCGCCGGGCAGCGTGAAGGCGTTGATTTCTTCCGAGTCAATCAGCTTGAAACTGACCGGAAAGCGGGTGTCTGAGTTGCGCGCGAGGTTCTGGCCCAGGCGGTTGATGTATTCCGCGATGATCGGGTCTTCCACAATGCGCGCCTGCTTTTCGACCTCAATGGCAAGCTGGCGGCCGAGTGCGATCTCTTTTTCGAGACTGTAGAAATTGACCGTGCCGGAAACCTTGCGGTCGCCAATTCTGTTGGGATCGGTTTTCGCGGAGTTTTGGGCGTGCACCAGCAAGGGGCTGAGGCAAGACAGACACAGAATTGCTCCGAAGACGCGCACTGGTTTCTATTGTAAATCCTGCGTGACAAGTGGATTCCGCAGATTTGTAAAAGAAGGCACATATTACGTCTTGCGTTATTACGCGTCACGTAATAATCTAGAGCCATGTCCGACCCCACCATCTTGGTTCTCTCCAGTCTTGCCGGCGGTGATAAGCACGGTTACGGCATCATGCTCGATGTGGAGGTGTTCGCGGGAATCAAACTGGGCCCGGGAACACTTTATGGAGCGATCACGCGGCTGGAAGAGCGCGGCTGGATCGCGCCGACAGGTCCGCGCGACCGGCGGCAGTTGTACACGATCACGCCGGAAGGCAAGGCACACCTGCAGACACAGCTCGCGGGAATGAAGAATGTGGTGAATATCGGGGAAGCCCGTCTGGAGCAGGCATGACCCGGCTGCAGAGGTTCTGTCTCGGCTTGTATCCGGCACGTTGGCGATTCCGGTATGGCGGTGAGTTGGAGGAATTGATCGCAGCGTCGAAACCCGGCGCCCGCGGCACTTGGAATCTCTTCACTGCTGCGATCCGGCTGCAGATGACCCGGCAGACGCTGGGAAAGATGGTGGCACTGTGGACTGTCTCCGGTCTGCTGCTGGGTTTCGCGGCATCGTTTCTTGCCAAGCCCCGTTATATTTCCGAAGCCACCGTGATTTTGAATTCTGACGGCCCCGGCGATGATCCGAACGCGGCGTTTCTGGCGTGGAAGACCAACATCCTCAGCCGGACGTTCCTCGCGTCCTTGCTGAACTCGGACCATCTCAGCCTTCGCCGCGGAGACGTGATGCGCATGCCGATCCTCGACCGTATTGAAGGCTTGTACAAGGACCTGGCGCTTGAGACGCTGCCGACGAAATCAGCCAGATCAGTGCCATTTCGGATCACTTTTGTCGACTCTGACCAAAACGCTGCGCAGCAAGTCGTCCGCGAGGTGATCCGTGAGTTATCGCAATACGCACGGCAACGCTTCATGTATCAACGGCAGGAAGCTGACCTTCCTGCTCTGGTGACGGCGATTGAAAGGTTGCAGGCACGCATCGACAGGCTCGAAGCGGGCCGGGGTAAGCTGGGCGGCGACGAACCCTTGCCATGGCAAACACCGCGCCAGGCCACGCTGGAAGTTCTTGACCCCGCAAGTTTCCCGGAATCGCCTATTTATCCGAATCGCCAGGCCTTCGCGGTGACAGGGGCGGGGCTTGGCCTTGCCTGCGGATTGATGCTCTTCACCATGCGCCGCATGAGGAGCACGCCGCGAAAGCAGGTCCAGGCATGATACGGCTGCAACGCTTCATCCTGCGGTTGTATCCCTCTGAGTGGCGGCAGCGTTACGGGGCTGAGATGGAGTCCCTGCTCGAAGATACGCACGGCGACAGCTTGACCGCATTGAACTTATTCACAGGAGCAATAAGTATGCAGTTCCGATCCAATTCCTTCGCAAAACTGGCGCTGCTGTGGTCGCTTGGCGGCTTGGCTGCAGGTTACGCGGGATCTTACCTGATTACACCGGTCTATGTATCGAATGCGGTGTTGCGGCTGAACTCTTCGGCACCACGGGACAAGGTAATGCAACAGTTCCTGGATGTGCAGACACGGGTCCTGAGCAGGAGTTCGCTCGCCTCCATCATTCAAAGGACACCCGGCACAGGCCTCTACCGCAGGCAACTCACGCGGCAGCCGCTGGAGGACATCATCGAGGAGATGCGCGGGAACATCAAGATCCAGATGCAGTCGAATCTCAACGTAGTCAAAGTCTCTTTCTCCTATCCTGACAAGTTCGACAGCGTGCGTGCGCTCGGGCTCCTGATCGGACGTTTCCAACAGGAGAGCAGGAGCCCCGTGGACGAACCGAGCTCCCAGGCGGACCCGTTTCTGGTTGCACTGGAACATATTGAGGCAAGACTTTCCGCACTGGAACAGAAGGCCGGACTGCCTGCCACGGTCCCGCATCCGGTGGGGAACGGGTTGGCCATTGCGATTCTGGACGCACCGAGTTACCCCAATGCTGCTGTCTCACCCAACCGTCCAGTTCTCGCCGCAGCGGGCTTCGCCATTGGCTTCTTCGCCGCGCTGGTGATCTTTCTTGTTCGCCGCTCCAAAGCAGCGATGCCGGGGTTGCCCTCCTGGAGTGCGGAATGAACTGGCTCCAGCGATGTTTTCTACAGATGTATCCCTCCGCCTGGCGCAAACGTTACGGAGCGGAGATGGAAGCGTTACTGATCGAGACAGAAGCAGATATCGCCGGAACACTGAACTTACTCACAGGAGCGGTCAGAATGCACATGCGTACCAATTCCTTCGCCAAACTTGCCCTGCTGTGGTCTCTGGGAGGGTTAGTAATGGGTTATGCAGGCTCTTACCTGCTGGCGCCGGCCTATCTTTCCCGGGCGGTACTCGAAGTTAGTGGCCCGGAGAATGACCGCGTCTCTTATGTGATTCAACTGCGCGATCAAGCAATCAGCCGCGAATCGGTGGGGAGGATGGTGCTTGGTCCGAAGTGGTTGACTTATCCGCCCAAGACCCTCGACCAAATCCTGGCGCAGATTCATGTGCAAATGCAGTCTCCGCAAGCCGGGAAAAAGACTGCCGTTCTTGTTTCCTCTGCGCATACTGACCCGCAGTGGGCGCAGCATGGTGTGGAAGCGCTGGTGACGCGTTTTCTGCAGGTCAACCACGCGGAGAAGAGTCCCGCCTACGCGGTCACTGTGCTCGATCCACCAACCAAGCCGACACGCCCGGTTTCGCCGAACCGCGCCCGTCTGGCGGTATTCGGTTTTGGCGGCGGCTTCCTCATCGCCGCCCTCGTCTGGACCTCACGAAGATTGCATAACGTGACACCCAAGCCAGCCACCATGCATTTGCAATAATTCATCGTGCGCAAATTCTTCCTACTTACCCTTTGTCTTGCTTCCGTCTTACCCGCGCAGGAGACTGCCACGGAACGGATCGCCGCCAAAGAAGTCCTTCGCAAGATGGACGAACTGGAGAAATCCCTCAACATCCCGGGCCTTGTTGCGAAGGTCACGGCACCGAACGCCGAGCGGGACAAGGTCGTGGCCCGCGCCAAACAGTTGATGGACACCGACCTGCTCGCGATGGGGGATGACATCACGAAGAATCCCGAAATCGGCTTCCAGGAAACCCGCTCCATCAAGTTACTGATGAACTATCTCGACCAGCACGGCTTCGTGACGGAAGCCGGCATTGCAGGGCTCCGCACGGCCTTCATCGGGAAGTACAAGCGCGCCGGAGCTTTTGCGAATTCGCCGGGTCCGAACTTGGGAGTGATTCTGGAATATGACGCACTGCGGGGAACCAAAGGCGCCTTCCACGGCGACCAGCACAGCACGCAGGGACCGATCGGCATGGCCGTCGCCATTGCCGTGGCGGAGTATCTGGAGCGCGCGAAACTGCCCGGCAACGTCATCGTCATCGGCACACCGGGAGAAGAGATGATGCCTCCCGCCGCCAAGACCCAGATGTTCGATGCGGGCATCTTCAAGAATATTGATGTGATGGTCCGAAGCCACGCGGTGACGGCGACAACGCGGCCCGCCCCCGGCTTTGGCACCTGCTGCCTGAACATTGACGGCGTGAAGTACACGTTCAGCGGGGCTCCCGCGCACCAAATGACACCCTGGGCCGGACGCAATGCGCTCGAAGGCGTCATCCACCTGTTCAATAACATCGACAGCATCCGCGCCAGTCTGCGCCCGGAGGCACGCATCCAGGGCATCATCTCCGAAGGTGGCGCAGCACCCAACGTTGTGCCGGACCGCGCAGTGGCTGATTTCTATATCCGCTATCCCGATGCCGTCTATCTCGCGCAGGTGCGGGAGTTTGTCGACAACGCAGCAAAGGCCGCAGCGCTTTCCACCGGGACGAAGGTCGCGATTGAGAACTATGGCCGGATGCGCGATGGAATTTCGCTCGCGACTCTGGGCGAAACAGCTTTCTTCTACCTGAAGAAGTACGGTGCGACGAATGTGCAGGAAGAACCCGCGAAGCCCTCCGGCTTTGAAGAGACTGGCAGTGTTTCGAGCATTATTCCGGGAGTCAGTTTCTCCGCACAGACCTCTACCTTCGCAAACCACACTTATGAGATGGAGAAGGATGCCCTCGCCGAAATCGGCCACAAGGGGTTTGTTGCGGATGCGGAAGGCATGGCCGCACTGCTCTTCGATTTCGCCACGCAACCGGATTACCGCGCTGCTGTGCAAAAGGAGTTCAAGGGAATACAGGCGCTCTTCGATGAATACCAGCAGGCGCTGAAGAAGGTCTATCCGGTGCCGAATGTGCCGGAACCGAAGTAACCTTTCGGAAGCAACGGTTTAGTCCAGATTGAACCGAACTTCCCTCGCCGCATCAGGTGGCACACGGGGATCCGGTTCAAGAAGGAGAAGACCCATGAAATTGGCAATACCCTGCGCACTGGCCTTGGTTCTGGCTGGAACCGCCAGCGCGGAACTGCAACTGAACTACACGCTGTTCGCGGACGATCAGCTTTACGCGTATATCAGCACCAGTGATTCGCAACTCGGAACACTGGTCAATGATATTTACTACAACTCCTGCGGCAACGCCACTGCCGCTTGCTCAGGAAGTGTTTCCCTGAGCGCGGGAACCACTTACTATCTTCACCTGGAAGTCTTCAACAATACGGGATCTGGAGATTTCGGCGGCCTGTTCAGTCTGAGCGATGCTTCGGCCTCGTTTGCCAACGGCACCCAGAGCATGGTTTCCGATGCGGCTTACTGGCGCACGGGTTATGCCGGCCGGGCTACGTTCACTGCGCCTTCGAGTGTTGCGCAGCAGACCACGGCAGTGGCGTGGGCTGGCACACCTGCGGGTTCCGCCGTCAATTACGGGACTTACAACTCGTACTACCATGACGCTGTGACGCTGGGCACCAGCGCGGACCTTCTTTGGGCAGCCGACAGCCAGAGTTCGCCGGGCGGGTCATCCCGCGCCAATGGAGCTTGTACCGGCTGCGGGGTGTTTTTCTCCACCACGATCACAGCCGATACCACGGCAACGCCTGAACCGGGCACCATCGCATTGTCCGGCACCATCTTCGCCGCCGGGTTGTTCTTCCGGAGGTACAGAAGGTAAGCAGAAGACGGAGTGAGGCTCGCAATACACTATTACCAATGAGAATTGCGAGCCTCTTCCCTGCCCTGTTGACAGCCATAGCCCTGCAGGCGCAAACCCCGGATCTCATCCAGAAAGATTTGATCCAGAAAGGCATGTCGTCATTCGCCACCAATTGCGCGGCGTGCCATGGCGATGATGCCGAGGGCAGCGATATGGGGCCCAAGCTCTCTGCAACCCGGCGCATGCGCACGCGCACTGCGGCGCAGATCAAGACCATCATCACGCAGGGGCTCGCCACCAGCGGGATGCCCGCATTCAAGCTGCCGCAACCGGAAGTGGACGCACTGACGGCCTATGTGCGCTCCTTGAACCTGACCGCCGCGGAATCGGCACTGCCGGGGTCAGTAGAAGCAGGGAAAGCGTTCTTTTTCGGCAAAGGACAGTGCGCGAATTGCCACATGGTGCGGGGCATGGGCAAGGCCGTTGGTCCGGATCTCTCCGGAGTTGCGCTCGAACTCACTGTCGGCGAAATCCGGCAGGTGCTGCGGGAACCGGCGTCGCGGACCACACCCGGCTATGAACTGGTGAACGTGAAGCTGAAGGATGGCAAATCGCTCCAGGGTTTTAAGCGTGTGCAGACGAACTTTGATCTCACATTGCAGACGCTCGAAGGAACGTTCACGCACGTCAGCCAGAGCGCCGTGGCGGCCATGGAGCCCGCGAAACCGCTGATGCCCGCGTTGAAGGCGACGCCGGAAGAAACGCGTGATCTGCTGGCGTATCTCGGCACGCTGGGCAAGACAGCGGAGGGGCCGTTCATATTAGAGACATCCGCACCAGAGGGAAAGGGTATTGACTTCAGCCGCATTGTAAGTCCGAAGCCGGGTGACTGGTTGACTTACAATGGCAATCTTTCAGGGAACCGATATAGCCCGCTAAAGCAGATTGATGCGGCAAACGTGAAGAATCTGGGTGTGAAGTGGATGTTTCCCATTGACCACTTTGGTCTGGAAGTAACTCCGCTGGTGGCAGATGGCGTGATGTATATTACCGGACCGAATCAGGCGATTGCGCTGGATGCGGTTTCGGGACGGCAGTTATGGAAATATTCGCGGCCGCGCACGCCGGGGCTGATCGGGGATGCTTCACTGGGTACGAACCGCGGCGCGGCGATTCTGGGCGACAAAGTCTTTCTGGCCATGGACAACGCGCACCTGATCGCACTCAACCGGGTCACTGGTGCTCTGGTTTGGGATGTTTACATGCCGCTCGAACCGATGAAGTACGGGTCCACTGTGGCGCCGCTCGCCGTGAAGGACATGATTGTTTGCGGCGTCTCGGGCGGGGACCGCGGGATACGCGGGTTCCTGGTGGCATACAAAGCTTCCACGGGCGAACAGGTGTGGCGCCACTGGACTATTCCCCGCAAAGGCGAGGAAGGTTCGGACACCTGGGGCGGCTTTGATCCGGTTGCAGGCGGTGGCGCGACGTGGCTCACGGGTGCTTATGACGCTTCGGATAACACGATCTACTGGCCCACGGGCAACCCCTGGCCGGATTCCGATGATAAGGAACGCCCGGGCGATAACCTCTACAGTAACTGCATTCTGGCCCTCGATCCAGATACAGGCAAGATGAAATGGTATTACCAGTTCACCCCGCATGATACGCATGACTGGGATGCGACGGAACCGCCGCTGCTGGTGGATACCACTTATCAGGGCAAGCCGATGAAGTTACTGCTCCACACGGACCGCAATGGCTTCTTCTATGTTCTGGACCGTACGACGCACAAGCCCATCCTGACAAGAGCCTTCTCACAGCAGACCTGGACGCAGGGTATTGGTCCGGATGGGCGTCCATTGCCTCCGCCAGCCGATCTGACACCGCTCGATTGTCCGCAGGATGCCGCGAACTGGGATTCGGCGGCCTACAGCCCGGCGGCGCGTCTGACTTACGTTTTGACCATGGATGTCTGCCGGGCGCGACGCGGCGGGACCTGGAAGACAGAGCCTGTGGTGCCGCCTGCGCAAAAACTGCTGCGCGCGATCAATATTGATTCCGGCAAAGTCACCTGGCAGATTCCATTCGAAGGAACAGTGGCCCCGAAGACTTGGCCGGGTGTGTTCTCTACCGCCAGTGGTCTGGTCTTTTTCAGTGACCCCAACGGGACCTTCGCGGCAGCTGACGAAAAGAATGGCAAAGTGCTGTGGAGCTTCCCCACCAACGTTTACATGAAAGCTTCCCCGATGACTTATGGGGTGGATGGCAAGCAGTATGTGGCAACCGTGGCGGGTCCGAACATTATGGTGTTTGGCTTGCCGTGAAGCGGCGCACGAATTGAAAGCCTGCGGCGATCAACGCGAGAATGAGCACGGCGCGCCACTCGGAGAACGGCGCATGCGACAACAGCCACAGGGATACTGCGAGTGCCGCGAAGGCGATAAAGTTACCACCGGCCAGACGAAAATCCGCTTGCAGGGATGACCGCCGCAGCCATGGTAATGCGGCGCAAGTGGACATATACACGATGAGGCGGGATACGGTGCTGATGGATACGGCGCCGAGGAACGTAGCGCCGAGGGTCATCGCAAGGATGAAAGTACACGTAAAGAGAATCGCGTAATCGGGCGATTGATAACGCTTGTGTGTGTGCGCGAACCACTTGGGAAGCTGCCCATTCTCTGCCATCGCGAAAGGAATGCGGGAAGCGGAAAGCACGGTGATGTGAAGGTTGCCCAGGATTGAGACGACGATCCCACTCACAATCAAAGTCGTCCCGGCAGGACCAAGAAAACGGAGACTTGCATCGGCAACCGGGCGCGTGGACGAGGCCAGACCCGGCAGTGTGCCGATGCAAACAGCTTGCAGCGCGGCGTAGACCAGGGCGATGATTCCCGCCGCGGTAAGTAAGGCGCGCGGCAGGGCATGTTCGGGGTTCTTCATCTCACCGCCCGGCACCGTTGCCATCTCAAAACCGGTGAACGCATAGACCAGCAGCAGCACGGCGGCGGAGAAGTTTGTGGCCAGGGGAGGCGCGGTGAAGACCAGCCGCGAAGGGTCCACGGCGAAGGCACCAATGCCGATGAAGATCACCAGCGGCACAAGTTTGCCGAAGGTGAATAAGTGGTTCACAATCGCGGCATTGCGGATGCCGAGGATATTCACCAGCGCCAGCACAATCACGATGGAGCAGAGCAACAGTGTCCGCGCAACGCCTGTTTCCGCGTGGATTCCCAGGCTGGCCAGATAACTGAGTAACAAGTTGGCATTCGCGGCGAAGGCACTGACCCGGGCCAACCACATGAGGGTGCCGACCTGGAAGGCGGCTTGTCCACCAAAGGCCCTCTGCGCATAGAGATAGGGTCCGCCGGTATCCCGAAAGCGGCTGCCGACTTCCGCAAAGCAAAGTGCAACAAGCGCCGCAAAACAACCGCAGGCCAGGAACGCGGCCAGGCTCCAGACACCAGTCAGGGCGAAGACCTTGCCGGAGATGCCGAAGATACCCGCGCCGATCACGGCGTTGATGACCACCGCGACAATATCTCTCTGGCGCAGTTCGCGCCGGAGTTCAGTCATGCAAAGACTCTGCGGCGGCGGGATCGAGATACCAGATCATCTCCGGGGATGAGATCTGTGCCGGATAAGAGAGTAAGTCACGGGGACCCTGTAACACATGCAACAGGGGAGAAGCTTTGTCAGCGCCGGTCACCAGGTTCAGAGTAAGACGTGCTTTCTCCAGAACATTGCGTTTGAGAGTGACCCGGTACTGCTTCATCTTTTCGACCCACAAGGCCGCGGTGATGCCGGAAAGATCATTGACCGCGGGCTCACCGGGAAACAAGCTCGCAGTGTGACCATCATTGCCCATGCCGCGCTGAATCACATCGAAGACAGCGTCCGGGATGATCCGTGTGATTTCTTCGGCATACTGCGCGGCAGCGGTGGCGGGTTCAATCTCGCCAGCGATGCGGTGTACCTGTGTCTCCGGAAGCCCCAGCGTATCGAGCAGGGCCAACCGGGTCATCCGGTAGTTACTCTGCTGATCATCCGGCGGAACACAGCGCTCATCCACCCAGAAGATATGGACATTCGTCCAATCGAAGGGCTGCTTTGCCATCCACTCAAACATGATCTTGGGCGTACTGCCGCCAGAGAAAGCCAGCGCGGCCAATCCACGGGCCTGGCGGCCTGTCACTGCGGCATCAAGAATGGCTCGTCCGCAAGCTTCCGCCGCGAGTTGAGGAGTATCGAAGATCTTCAGTTCGTGTCCCATTTACGTCACCTGCCGCAGGACCCGTTCAAAGACGCGGTCATGCACGGCAATTCGAAGTTCCTCATTCAGCAGATCATAATCGCCGCCGCCGTGGAAGCTGGCGTGTTCTTTGAGCCTGCCCAGGCGGAAATCGGCACAGCCGCCGCTGAGATTGACCTGAATGCCGGGCTCAATCCGCACCTCGCGAATATTGCCGCTGCCTTCCACGTGCCGCAGGGCGACGCGGCGGCCGGGATAAATACTTTCGATCCAGCCGGCGAGATAGAGAACATCGGCCGTCGGTTGCGCAGAGCAGTAATCCACCGCCGCGGACTCGATCTGTTCCAACCGAACCCCTTCAATCATCTGGGCCAGCAGTTCGCGAACTTCGGTGATGCGCGTCCAGGCCAGATCCCCAACGAGAAAGCCGCGGTCCAGACATTTGCGCAGCGTGGCAATGCCTGCTTTGCCGGCGCGGTTGGAATCGAGAATGATGCGGTTGCCCAGTGCCAGCACCTTTTGCGCGGCGGCGGATTCCGGCATGGAGGCAGTCTTCACCCAGACCGTGCAGGGCAGGTCAGGAACCGTAATCGGGGAAACGATTGGCGGGATATCTTCCAGGCGGTTGGCGGATACAGTGATTTCCACTTGTTCGCAGCAGATCTGGCGGCGGTGGCCGAAGGGCATCCAGCATTGCGCGAAGACGCGGCCCTCCAGAATATCCGGCTTCTCCGCCAGACGGATCACAATCGCACGGCTGGGGTGATCTTTCATCAACGAAGCCAGTGTCTCGCCGAGATCCTGACTGTCATCAGCGTCATCCACAATGGCGATCAGCGTCATGGCGCAGGCGCGCAGGACGCCGCCTTCGGGTGTGCCTTCTCCCGGTTCCGGCTTGCTCATCGTGGTCCAGAGTTCGCCGAGTTCCTTGAGGATCTTGTCGGGTTTGAGGGAGTCAGCCATGGTTACGGACGCCTCCAGACGTGGCCGTTGCGGGCCAGCATTTCATCGGATTCAGCGGGTCCCCAGGTGCCGGCATCGTAGTTCGGGAAGTCGAACTTCCGGGAAGCGCGATAGTCGAGAATGGGCTGCACGGCGGACCAGCTTGCCTCCACCATGTCCTGGCGGGTGTAGAGCGTGGCGTCGCCGATCATGGCATCGAGCAGCAGGGTTTCGTAAGCGGATGGCGAGCGTTCGCCAAAGCTGGAACCGTAGTTGAAATCCATCGACACGGGGCGCAGGTTCATGCCTGCTCCGGGCCGCTTCGAAACAAACTTGAGGGAGATGCCTTCTTCCGGCTGGATGCGCAGAATCAGCAGGTTCGGCACGGTCTCAGAAGCGGCACCTTCCTCGCCATGGAATATCGCGAGAGGCGCCGAACGGAAGTGGATGGCAATCTCACTGATGCGCTTCGGCAGATACTTGCCGGAACGGATATAAAACGGCACACCGGCCCAGCGCCAGTTATCGACAAAGAACGTAACCGCGGAGTAAGTATCGGTCTGTGCTTCTGGGTCCACACCCTTTTCCTGCCGGAAACCGGGGACTTGTTCGCCACCAACCCGGCCTGGACCATACTGGCCTGCGACGGAGTGTTGTGCCACTTCGCCTGGCTTCATGATGCGGATGGAACGCAGCAACTTTGCCCGCTCATCGCGCACGGCATCAGACTGGAAGGTGGAACTGGCCTCCATGGCAACCGTTGCCATGACCTGCAGGAGGTGGTTCTGGATCATATCCCGCAGCGCGCCTGCCTCCTGGTAGTAAGCGCCGCGGCCCTCCACGCCGATGGATTCCGCCGCCGTGATCTGGACGTGATCGATGTAGTTCCTGTTCCATAAGGGCTCGAAGATGCCATTGCCGAAGCGGAATGCCAGGATGTTCTGCACGGTCTCTTTGCCGAGATAGTGATCAATCCGGTAAATGTCATCTTCACGGAAGCAGGCCTGCAGGCGGTTGTTCAGTTCCCTCGCGCTGGTGAGGTCGTGACCGAAAGGTTTCTCAATGACGATGCGCCGCCAGCCGTTGGCCGCGTTCAACTTGGCCGCACTGAGATTCTCCGCGATCTCCGCATACTGGCTGGGCTGTGTGGAGAGGTAGAAAAGAACGTTGTCGCCAATCTGGCGCGCATCACTCACCTGGCGGATGGACTCACCCAGCCGTTCATAGGTGCCATGGTCTGAAACGTCACCCGCGATATAGAAAAGGCCCTGCGCAAAAGAGGCCCACAAGCTTTCATCGAAAGGAGAATCTTCCAGGAACTTCATGACGGATTCCTTCATGCGCGAACGGAATTCGTCATCAGACATTGCGGTGCGGGAAAGACCAATGATGGCGAAGCCCGGGGGCAGACGCCGCTCATAGGCGAGCCGGTAAAGGGCGGGCAGGAGTTTGCGCTTGGTGAGATCTCCGTTGGCTCCGAAAATCACCACGGTACAGGGGGGTGTCTTCCGTTGAAAGCGCAGGGGGTCCGCGAGACGGCTTTCAAACGGCGATTCAATAGTTGCTTCCGGCATTCGACTCAACGTAGCAGATGCGCCGATGCAACGCACAGTCGCGAAAACATGAAGGAATGGAATATGCTGGTTCACCACACCGTTATGAACAATAAAACCGGTTACAATTCCGCTACAAAAGCACCGCAGGAGTGGGACCGCATTGCGGCCATGCCTGAGTTCCGTGCGCTGCTTGCGGCCAAGGCGCGCTTCATTGTGCCAGCCACTGTCTTCTTTCTTGTGTATTACTTCACATTGCCGGTTCTGGTGGGCTGGTATCCCAAGCTCATGAAGGAACCGTTGCTTGGGCCGCTCAACGGTGCTTATCTGTTTGCACTCTCACAGTTCGCGATGACTTGGATTGTGGCGATCCTCTACACTCGGGCGGCGGCGAAATTTGATGAAGCCGCGAAACAGATCCTGCTGCAATCGAAAGCGAAGGGTGAATAACTGATGTCGACACCATTACTCATGTTTCTGGGTTTTATTATCCTGACGCTCGGCATTACCGCGTGGGCGGCGAGGCGTTCAAGCGGTGCGAGCAGTTACTTCGCGGCCGGACGCAACATTACAGGCTGGCAGAATGGCATCGCGGTGGCTGGCGATTATATGAGCGCGGCTTCCTTCCTCGGCATCGCCGGCATTATTGCGTTCCAGGGGTATGACGGCTTCATGTATTCGGTCGGCTTCCTGGTGGCGTATTTAACGGTGCTCCTGGTAGTGGCGGAACCGTTGCGGAATTCCGGGAAATACACCATGGCGGATGTGCTGGCCTTCCGTCTGCAGCCGCGTCCGGTGCGGGCACTGGCGTCGCTCAGCACACTTACGGTCAGCACTTTCTACATGATTGCGCAGATGGTGGGCGCGGGCACACTGGTGAGCCTGCTGCTGAAAGACGCGCATATCAGCTACAACTGGGCCGTGACCGGAGTTGGAATTTTGATGGTGGCTTATGTGGTCTTCGGCGGCATGCTGGCAACCACCTGGGTACAGATCGTGAAGGCGATTCTGCTCATCGCCGGTACCATCCTGCTCAGCGTGCTGGTGCTGGGTCATTTCCACTACAGCTTCCCCGAGTTTTTTGACGCGATCACGAAAGTCAAATCAGGCGGGAAGACCATGAACTTCCTCGAACCGGGCCTTCGTTACAAGCCGCCCTACGGCGCGCTGGATCTGATTTCGCTGAGCCTGGGCCTCATCTTCGGTACTGCGGGCCTGCCCCACATTCTGGTTCGCTTCTACACCGTTCCTGATGCGAAGACGGCGCGCGTATCGGTGGTGTGGGCGATGTTCATCATCGGCGGGTTCTACATCATGACCACGTTTTTGGGTTTCGGCGCCGCGACGATTGTGGGCAGCGATTTCATCAAGACCCACGGCGGCATCAACATGAGCGCACCACTGCTGGCACAGCACCTGGGAGGCGATATATTCTTCGCCTTTATATCCGCCATTGCCTTTGCCACGATTCTGGCTGTGGTGGCCGGGCTGACGATTTCCGCGTCCACCTCCTTCGCGCATGACTTTTATTCGAACGTGATCCACTACGGCAAGGACCGCGGACAGAACGAAGAAGTCCTGGTGGCGCGGATCACTGCGTTTGTCGTTGGAGCGGTGTCCATTGCAATCGCGATAGTGCTGGGACCGACGTTCAATGTGGCGTTCCTGGTGGGCCTGGCCTTCGCCGTGGCTGCGTCAGCGAATCTGCCTGTGATTGTGCTTTCCATCTTCTGGAAGCGCTTCAACACGGCGGGGGCGATGTGGGGTCTCGGCACGGGTCTGGTGAGTTCTCTGGCGCTGATCGTGATCAGCCCGAGCATCATGGGCATCGATGGTCCAAACGTTGCGGCGGCGGCACGGCACCTGATCCAAGCCCAACCATTATTCCCCCTCGAAAACCCTGGGATTCTCAGCATTCCCATCGGCTTCCTGGGGGCCTGGCTGGGTGCGTTGACGTCCAGAGAACCGGAGGCAGAGGCCAAGTTCACTGAGATGGAAGTGCGCTCAAACACGGGCTTGGGGGCGGAAAAAGCGACTGCGCATTAAGCAGAAAAAAGCCCGGACAGACAGTCCACGGAGGAGAGGACGAGCTTGTCTGTCCGGGTGAACGCCGGGCACGGAACGGGAAGGGGAAAGCCCGTGCGCGGACGAACTTCAGGAAACCTAATCCATCAAATTGCGCCAGTCCAAAGCCGTGCCGGGTTTCGGCTTTGGAGGTAGCTGTGCCCTCACCCAGCGCACTACGGATTCCAGGGACCGCAATAGCATGTTCGGGGGCTTCCCCGCAGTTGTTTCGGTATCTCGCACTCTGTTCTGGCCCCCTTTGGAAGAAATAAACACACTTACCCTAAAACGAGTTTTCCAATTACGCTTCCGGCCGTTCCTGCTTCTCATTCCCGTAGACGAAATCGCCGCGGAAATTTGATCAAAGTTCGAAAATATTTTTGATTCGCCCCCTCAACTGCAGCTGGAATGGAGTTACTCTGTCTCTAAGTGGAGACTTTGTACTGCAGCAGCAAGGCCGGGGACGAAACAGAATCCGGAGCCGTGTCACTCGATTGCATGACTCCGCTGTTGTACAAGGAACTCCGCCGCATCGCCGGGGGACATCTTCGAAATCAGAGACCCGGCCACACGCTGCAACCGACCGCCCTGGTGCATGAAGCCTATCTGCGGCTCGCCGCGCAAACACAGTTTCCCGCCGGGGACCGCCTGCAGTTTCTGGCGCTGGCAGCTAAAGTGATGCGCAATATTCTTGTGGACCACGCCCGGAAAAGAAAATCCATGAAGCGGGCCGGCGGCGCACATTTGACCTTTAATGAAGAACTCCACGGTGGAACCGCGACGCACTCCAGCAGTCTTGTGCAATTGACGGATGCGCTGACGTCTCTCTCTAACATGGACCCCTTGAAAGGCCGCCTGATTGAGTTGCGCTTTTTCGGCGGTCTCACCGGTGCGGAGATCGCGGAAGTCACGGGGATTTCCACCGCGAGCGTCACGCGGGAAATGCGCCTGGCTGAGGCCTGGCTGTACCGCGAACTCTCCTCCGCCGCTCACTAACATGTCAGTCTCCCCGGAACGCTGGAAGCAGATCGAAACGATTTTTCAGGAGGCGATGGACCTGCCCCCGGAGATGTCCGAGGGCGAGCGCAAAGCCTGGCTGCAGCTTTCCTGCTGCTGGGACGTGGAACTCCAAAAAGAAGTGGAATCTCTGCTGGGTGCCCTGCCCGCTGCCTCAGACGGCCTCCAAAAGGCAGTCGCGGAAGCGGCATCAGAGGCCTCGGATAACACCGTCACGCTGGGCGGCTTTGGCGCCGCAGTTGGGGCAACTGAGACCGGAATGCGGGTGGGTGCTTTCGAACTGACCCGTGAAATCGGCCGCGGCGGCATGGGCACCGTTTACCTGGCGCGCCGCACCGGCGGTGAATTCGAGCAGACCGCGGCCGTCAAACTGGTGAGCCTGGGGCTCAGCACGGACCCCGACGGCATGGCGGAACGCTTTCGCGCCGAGCGGCGTATCCTTGCCACACTCGATCATCCGAATATCGCCAAGCTTCTGGACGGCGGCTCCATTCCAGATGGACGGCCCTATTTCGTCATGGAATATGTTCCCGGCGAAACAGTTACAGATTTCTGCTCCCACCACAAACTCGATCTCAACGCCCGCCTGCGCCTGTTTCTTGACATTTGCTCCGCTGTGGAACACGCCCACCAGCGGATGATCATCCACCGCGATATCAAGCCCGCGAACATTCTCGTGTTACCGGGCGCAATTCCGAAGTTACTGGACTTCGGGATCGCCAAACTCATTGACCCCGGGACCGGTGCCGCCACCGATCTTACAAGCGCGGGGATGCGCCTGCTGACACCGGATTACGCCAGTCCTGAACAGATCCGCGCCGAACCTGTATCTGCTGCCACTGATGTTTACGCTCTGGGCGCCGTACTTTTTGAGATGCTGACCGGGCAAAAGGCCCATAAGATCTCCAGTCAATCCGCGCTCGAGATGGAACGGGCGATCTGCTTTGACGAAATCCGCAAACCAAGCGGAGTGGGCGGACCGTTCAAGATCGATGAAGACCTGGACAACATCGTCCTGATGGCGATGCGGAAGGAACAGAACCGCCGTTACCAATCAGTGACGCTGCTGGCCGAAGATATCCGGCGGTTTCTGGATGGCCGGCCTGTTTCGGCCAGAAGAGATACGTTTTCCTATCGCGCGTTCAAGTTTCTGGGCAGAAATAAGCTGGCAGCGGCGGCGGCAGGATTACTTGCGGCGGCCATCACAGTGGGTGTAGTTTCCACGTTACATGAGGCACGGAAAGCGGAGCGGCGCTTTGGGCAGGTCCGCACGCTGGCGCGAAAGTTCTTGTTCGATTTCGATGAGAAGATCTCGCAGGTCCCCGGGAATACGGCAGCGAGGGAAATGCTGGTCAAGACGGCACTGGAGTATCTGGACAGTCTGGCGGCGGAGGCGTCCGGGGATCAGACCTTGCAGGGTGAGCTTGCGGCCGCGTATCAAAAAGTGGGCGAAATTCAGGGGTTGCCCGGCGTGCCGAACTTAGGGCATCCGGAACAAACGGTCATTAGTCACGGCAAGGCCATCGCCATCTATAGAAGCCTGGCAGCCGCGGCACCGTCCGATGCCATCGCGCAACGTAACGCCTCCCGCGCGTTGGTCCAGCTTGCCAGGGTGCACAGTTCGCTGGGGAACTTCAAGGAAGCAGAGAAGGCACTTCGCTCGGCGATGCCTTATGCACAAAAGCTGCAGGCACTGCCCGCCACTGACCCCAAAGAAGCGGCGCGCAATCTGCAGCCGGTGATCGGTATTACCGACGGGCTGGCAAGGATGATGGAGCGAAACGGAGACCGCGCGGCTGCGATTCGCCTGGGAGAAGCGAATCTGGAGAATACCCGCAAAGCGGAGCGAATGCTGCCCACCAGAAAGACGAGTTCGGATGTTGGTCTGGTCTTAACCAGCCTGGCGCAGGACTCCGCTGCCAATGGCGGCATCACTGCGGCGCACAAGTATCTGCAGGAAGCAGAGATGCGTTTCATTGACCTTTTGAAGAAGTATCCGGGGAATGTGGAACTGGCCAAGGACCTTTGCAATGTCTACTTTTACCGGGCTGGCATTTATACCAAATGGGGCGTTTCCACGGAAGACAAAGCCGCGGCCCTTCGCGACTGGCGGAAGTGCCTGGAGTTCGCGCAGCAGAGGTTGGACGCTGACCCGAAGAATGCTGATGCGCTCTATGACGTGGTGAATAACTCACTCCAACTGGCCTCCGCGCTGGCAGCCCAGCAGGAGCCGGGAGGCAGGGAGTTATACCAGCGCGCGAAGGCTCTTACCGGGAATATGAAGCTGACCGGCCAGCACTGGAAGACGGTGCCCGCAACGCTCTATCTGACTCTGGCGGAGGTGGGCGACAAGGCTGGTGCCCGCGCCAACCTGGAACAGGGGATTAGTGAATTGGAGAAAGTGCTGCAATCTGAGCCGGGTCTTGGCAGCGCGGAACTCGTGGCCGCCAAGATTCGTTTCGGAGAGATGATTGGCAAACAGGATCGGGCAAAATCTGAAGCAATCTTACTCGCCGCGGCCAAGCAATGCGAAGAGAACCCGAAATCTTTCAGCGCAGCGGTGCTTGGTGCGAAAGTATACCGGGAATTGTTCGTAGTTACCGGACGTGCGGAATGGAAAATCAAAGAGACAGCAGTCTGGTCGGATCTGTTGAAGTCCCACCCCGGGGAACCGTTTATCGAGACAAAATCAAAAGAAGCAGCAGCACTATGAAGTGACTCGGAAATTACCGGCCGGGTCCGCCGAAAAGCCCGCGCGCCAGAAGGTCCGGCAGGATCTTATTGCGCAGACTGGCACTCACCAGGCTCATATCATCATTCACGCCGAACCACACCAACTCCGCGATTTCCGCGCAGGCTTGCGGCTCGCGGTCCAGTTCCCCCAGATAGCAATCACTTTGAACAACCGTATCTACTTCTCCGGCGGCAGCATCGGCGTAAGTACCAACAAACCCGCGTAACAGCACTCCGGCCCCGAGTTCTTCTCTTACTTCCCTGCGAATGCATTCCTCTGCGGTTTCCGCACCCTCATATTTCCCGCCGGGCAGGATCAGCAGTTGTGTCCCGCGGCTCTTGCGGCAGAGTAGTATCCTGCCGTCACGGAGCAAAAGTAATCCAGCTTTGCGGATGAGTTTCATTGCAGGATCGGGAACACCATGTAGTTGGACGGCACATAGAGACTGCCCTCCGTAATTCCTTCCGGCGCGGCGGCGCGGAGTTCGCGGTCGAGTTGTGCGCCGTTGATCTTCCCCTCGAGCGCCTCCCGCCAAAGCCCTGCGATCTGGATTATCTGCGCGGGGGATTCCTCCACAAACTCGAGACGGAAATGGCGGATCCCGGCCTTCAACCATTGCGCCAAATGCGCCGAAGCCTGCTGCGCCTCCGCGCCGAAAACCGTATTCCTGCATCCGACATCAGCAATAACGGGATGCATGCGGCCGGATTGATCTTGCAGCGCAACGCGGTGCTCCTCACATGGCCGGCCACAATCTTTATAAGTGGTGCCGGTAGAAAGGAAGCGGCAGAAAACGCAGTGCTCCGTATGGAACACCGGTAAGTGCTGATAAGCCACCACTTCCAACGAATGCGGGCCGGCCAGGCGGGCAAGTTCCGTGATCTGCGCAGCGTTGAGATCATGCGTTGGAGTAATTCGCTGCAACCCCAGGGCCAGGAATTCCGCGGCGGTGATGGAGTTAGCCGTATTCAGACTGAAATCCCCAATCAGCGCGGGATGACCCTGTAGTTCGTCCAGCATGCCCGCAGCCCGAACCAGAATCTCGCAATTCAAATCGCGCAGGAAGTTTTGAATCCGCGCCTCGCCGGGCTTCAGCACACGGGGACTCGCCACACGAACCGTGATGCCCGCCGTTCGAACTTCCTCGACGGAGGGACGCAGCCCGTAAAGATCCAGATAGTCGAGGGTGATGCTGTCCGGACGGAATTCCAGAGCCGCCCCTAACTGTTCTGGATTGCGGACGAGTAAGTGGAGTTGCGTGGGCTCGGGATGATACCCGGCGCGCGCGTGCCCGAGTGCGGCCTGCAGAACAGCGTCCGGATCGTTCGGCTTCCGGTGCAATGGCGCGGCTTGTAACTCCTGTAGTTTCTCCACGGCCTCGCGCCGGACGGCGTTCAACAGAGAAGCAGGCGCGAAGGGATTGCCAATGACTTCCAGTTGAATCTCACCCAGTTCATAAGGCGTATTCCCCAAACGGCTGCATTGATCGCGCAGCAATTCCAAATCCAGAGCGCGCTTTTGTGCCATGCCCAGTGGCGCGGGAGACTCCACCGTCACACGAACACCACCGGCCGACCAGCGTGTCACAAGCGGCTTACCCGCTTCCGCTTTGACATGTAAGTCCAGCACCTGCCTGGAGACAGGTGAAGTTGCTTCCAGCAGCGGTTTCACGGCACGATTCAACTCCGGATCATCCGAACGCCAAACCAGATCACCCTTGCGAATGCGGCCTGGATCAATCGCGTAATTCCCGAAGGCCAGCTCGACCAAGCCATCCAGCGTGCGGGATGCCTCATAAACGCGGCCGCCCTCTTCTGCTTCGTTAGGACTCCGCCAGGCCGCCGCATCGAAGACAATGCCATCGCCGGGCTTCAAGGGGGCGATATCCTGCGCTTCCGATGGAGCCACGAAAATCCGCACGCCATCCACACGGGCCACGGTTCCCATCAAAACACCGCGATGGCGGGGCGAACGTCCGGTCACCACCTTCTGGTGATTGGTGCCCGTGATGAAGTGCGGAGCGAGTCCCCGGGAATAGACCTGTTCCAGCCGCAACCGCTCTTCTTCAGTTACCTTGTGCTGCCTGCCCGCCCAGGCGGCATCGACGGCATGCCGGTAAGCCTGCGTGGTGAGAGCAACATAATCAGCGTCCTTGTAACGGCCCTCAATTTTCAACGCGCCAACACCGGCCTGGATCACGCCGGGCACCTGCTCCAGGGCATAAAGGTCACCGGGGGAAAGCAGATAGCGGGCATCCCCCAAAGGAGTCTGCACGCCATCCACCATCAGGTCATAGGAGAGCCGGCAAGCTTGGGCGCACTGCCCGCGGTTCGCGCTGCGTCCACCCCAGGCCTCGGAGGAAAAGCACTGTCCGGAGTAAGCAACACACAGCGCGCCGTGGACGAAGATCTCCAACTCGCAGCCAGTCTCACGGTAAATCCGGCCGATCTCTTCGAGGGAAAGTTCACGGGCCAGAGTAACTCTGTGCACGCCCATGCTCTGCGCGAGACGAACCCCCTGCGAATTGGTGATGCTCATCTGCGTGCTGGCGTGGAGTTCCAGGTCAGGTGCAATTTCGCGCGCCAGCTTCAGGATGCCGACATCTTGAATGATCAAGGCATCCACATTGGCTTCCGCAAGCGCCGCAATTGTCTTGGCAGCTTCACGGAGTTCATGTTCGAAGACCAGAGTGTTGAAGGTAATGTACCCACGCACGCCGCGCTGGTGCAGCGTCTTCATCACCTCCGGCAGTTCTTCGAGTCCGAAGCCCACTTTGGCGCGGGCCGTGAAGTGCTTCAAGCCGAAATAGACAGCATCCGCCCCGGCTTCCACAGCCGCGCGCAATTGCGGCCAGTAGCCTGCGGGGCTCATCACTTCGGGCTTTCTCGGATTGGGCAGAGACACTACTCTTATGGTCACACGCTGGCGGCGGCCAGTGATTTCGCCACAGTTTGATCCCAGGAGGCGTGCAGATCCGTCAGTGCTTTGACAATGTCCGGCACCTTCACGGATTCCTCGACCATGCACCAGCCTTCCCAGCCGGCACGGATCAGCAACTCCCATTGGAGTGGGTAAGGGAACGCGTTGCCATCCATGACGCGCCAGTGGAGTGTATCTCCCAGGCGGTCCTTGACCAGCGCAAAGTTCTCCGCGAACTTGCCGCCTTCGTTGTCGCGGACATCGCCGTTCAACTTGACGCCGACACTGCGAGATTCCACCTGGTCCATGATTCGCTTGAGATTCGGCAGTGTGCCCACCGGACCATGCGCCTCCAGCCGGACACGCTGGCCGTGCTCCCTGGCAAAGACACCCACTTCATGGACGGATTTCGCGATCTGCGCGAGAGTCACTTCCTCCGGCACACCCTTTTGGAACGCATTGGGGAAGACCCGGATTCCAGTAGCACCCACATCATGGGCCAGGACCACATGTGCCTTGGCCGCTTCGATGGCCCGCCGCAGAACAGCGGGATCAGGAGAGTCAAACTTCTCCGCGCTGTTGACGCCGATCAGTTTGACGGGGCTGTCCGCGAACATCTTCTTCACTTCGCGGCGGCGTTCCGGAGTGATATCCAACTCTACGCCGTGCTTGTACTTCGCGGATGTCCGCAACTCCACGCCGAATGCGCCGGCCTGGGTGCAGTTCGCAATGAATGCAGGGATGTCCCACTGCGCGCCCCATTGGTAGGAAGTGAGACCAAACTTCAATTTGGATTTCAGGGCGGCAGGCAGCAGAGAAGGAACGGCGAGTGTCGCGGCAAAGGTTCGGCGGGTCATCAGCCAAGATTCTATGTCAAAGTCCGGCGCCGGAAGTCGTCAGGGTCAGGCGGCCATGCTTCACGCCCTTGGTGCTGATGAGCGCATCGGCAATCTTCTGCACTGCTTTGGCCTTGCCCTGCACCACCAGGACTTCCAGGCAGTTGTCGTGATCCAGATGGACGTGCATGGTCGAGAGGATGTGTTTGTGGTGATCGTGCTGGATATCCGTGAGCTTCTCAGAGAGCATGCGGACGTGGTGATCATAGACAAGCGTCACCGTGCCCACGACATCGCTTTCCGGCGACTCCCAGGTGCGTTCAATCAGCTCTTCGCGGATCAAGTCACGGAAGGCCTCGGAGCGGTTGGTGTAGCCGCGCTCCGCGATCAGGTCGTCGAACTTGGCCAGGAGGTCAGAATCGATGGCTACGCCAATCCGGGCAAGTTCACTCATGCGTATATGTTATTGCAGTGTGACGATTCCTTGAAATCGTGGCACGAATCCTGCGTTCGTGTTACCGTCGGATCAAAGGGCAAAGATGCATATCCCAGATGGCTATTTGCAGCCCCCGGTGTGGGCTGCGGCGGACGCGGTTGCGGCACCGGCGGTGTTGTATCTGGCGCGCCGGGCACAGCGTGAATTCGACCACCACAAGATTCCGTTGATGGGTGTGATGGGTGCCTTTATCTTCGCCGCGCAGATGATCAACTTCCCTGTGGGCAATGGCACCAGCGGGCATATGGTGGGTGGAGCGTTGCTTTCGTATACGCTGGGTCCTGCGGCGGCAGCGATTGTGATGACGGCGATTTTGGCGACGCAGGCACTCATCTTCCAGGATGGCGGCCTGCTGGCGCTGGGTGCCAACGTTTTGAACATGGCCATTCTTGGAGTTGCGGCGGGCTATCTGCCTTATCTCTTATTCCGGGGCAGCAAGGCTGGCGTCTTTCTGGGCGGCTTTTGTTCCGTACTGGTGAGTGCGCTGCTCGCGCTGGGGGAGTTGACGTTGTCTGGCGTGGCGATGCCACCGGGTGTCCTGCTGATCTCAGTCGCGCTGTTTATTGTTTCCGCTTTGATTGAAGGCGCCATCACACTGGTGGTTGTGCAATCGCTGGAACGAATCCATAAGGGCTTCCTGCGGCAGCCTGGCGGGCTGATGAGCAAAGGAACAGTGGCGCTGGCGGCCAGCGCGGTGGGAATGGCGGCCGTGGGGATCTTAGTGGCCTCCACGCACCCGGACGGACTGGAGAAGCTGACCATACAGTTGGGCATTGAGAAACAGGCGAAAACGTTATTGCACTCGCCGTTGCGGGATTACAACATGACACTTACCGGTTCAGGCTGGTTGAACCATGCTCTTGCCGGACTCGCGGGTCTGCTGGTTGTCTTCGCGATCTGCGTGATTGCCGCGCGGGTCATCGCCGCGACACGGCCGGCCCTGGGACAGGACGAGGCTTAGTTGCATCAACACGCCCGGATCGAACGGTGGGCGCGGGGGACGGGCAGACTCCATCGACTGCACCCGGCGGCCAAGATTGTGTTTGTGCTGGTAACGCTGATTGCCATATCCAGTCTGCGGCAGCATGCGGTAGCTGCGTGCGGAAGTTATCTGGCCCTGATTCTCTTGCTCGCGGCGGCAACTGGCCTGCCACTGGCCGGTTTATTGAAAGCAGCCGCGACTGTCCTGCCCTTTGCGTTTAGCTTTGCCCTGATTACCTGGTTTGCGGGACAGGGGGAACGTGCCATGCTGCTGGTGACAAGAAGTTATGTCTCCGCCGCGGCGGCATTGCTGCTGGTGGGAACAACACCGATGCCAGCCTTGATCGGCGGCCTGGAAACGCTGCGTGCGCCGAAGTTTCTGTTGCTGGTGATGCAGTTTCTCTACCGGTACTTAGTGGTTCTGTTTGAGGAAGCCGGAGCCATCCGCGATGCAGGAGCAAGCCGCGGCGGCAGCCTGCGGTCTCTGCAATTGCGACAAGCCGGGGCTGCCGCGGGAGTACTCTTCGCCAGGGCTTATCAACGTGCCAATGCGATCCACCAGGCCATGGTGGCCCGGGGCTTCGAAGGCACCATACGAAGTTTGTCACCACCGGTGTTCCGCTGGCAGGATGGCTTATTTATGACCTTGTTTTGTGGAGTGTCCGTGGCACTCCGGGTGGCATTCCAATGATCGTGGAAGTGAAGGATCTGCGCTTTAAGTACGATGACGGCACGGAGGCGCTGCGTGGCATTGATTTTTCCATGGACAGGGGCGAGACCATCGCCTTCTTCGGTGCCAATGGTTCAGGGAAGACAACCTTTGCGCTGCATCTAAATGGACTGTTGCGGGGGGAAGGCAAAATTCAAGTTGCGGGCTTGGCGGTGAATGATGGCAACTTACAAAAGATCCGCCAAAAAGTCGGATTAGTACTGCAGGACTCTGATAATCAACTGTTCATGCCCACCGTGCTGGAGGATGTTGCCTTTGGTCCACTGGCTGCGGGCGTGGAAGTAAGAGAGGGGGAACGGCGGGCGAAGGATGCGCTCGAACGGACGGGGATGCTACATAAATCGGGGAAGGCACCCTATCATCTGAGTGCCGGTGAGAAGAAGCGTGTGGCGATTGCAGGGATTCTGGCGGGAGATCCGGAACTCTTGATTCTGGATGAACCAACTACTTTCCTGGACCCGCCGGGACAAAGATCGTTACAGACTCTGCTCTCGGCTTTGCCGCAAGCAAAAATACTGATAACTCACGATATCCCCTTCGCGGCCAGCCTGACCAATCAAGCTGTTTTTTTTCATCAGGGCAGGATTGCCGCGAAAGGGAACTTACGAGAGATTGTGGAACGTTTCGACTGGCAGGCCCTGACTACTTCTTAGCCTTGGCAGCTGCAGCCCAGCGCTTGCGCTGCGCGGCGGCGATGCGTTCACGGGCTTCCGGGCTCAGAACGCGCTTCACGGAAGCGGTCTTGGCGGGCTTTGGAGCCTTCGGGGCCTTGGGTGCTTTCGGGGCCTTGGGTGCTTTCGGTGCTTTCGGAGCCTTGGGTGCTTTGGGCGCCTTAACTGCAGCCGGAGCTGCCGCGGGTGCAGCAACAACGGGCGCAGCAACGGGTGCGGGGGCACCGGCAAGCTGAGCCTTGATGTCATCGATCATGGCTTGGATCTGATCGCGTTCCTGCTCCAGACCCTTGAGGGCGTACTCTAAAATACTGCTTTCTTTTGATGTGCCTGTAGGCATAGATTCTCCCGAACCTCATGATATCACTTGACTTCAACTAATAAACAAAATACTTATAGATCTCTAATTAACATGCGATTTCTTATACAGAGAGTGACAAGAGCCAAGGTAACTGTCGGGGGTGAAGTGACCGGCCGGATTGGTCCCGGCCTGGTGGTGTTGATAGGCATCGCCGCCACGGATACAACCGCTGAAGCCGATTACTTAATCGACAAAGTATTGAACTTACGCATCTTTGCAGATGAGGCAGGCAAGATGAATCGAAGTGCCCTGGACCAAGCTGCGGGAATGCTTCTCATCTCTCAGTTCACGCTTTACGGAGAAATCAGAAAGGGCCGCCGGCCAAGCTTCGACCTTGCCGCAGCTCCAGCACTGGCAAAGGATTTGTACGGGTATGTGGTGGAGAAGATTCGCGCGAGTGGACTGCAGGTGGGAACGGGCGTCTTTCAGGCTCACATGGATGTGGAACTGGTCAACGACGGCCCGGTAACTTTTCTCTTAGAGAAATAAAAAGGGCGGGGAGTGTTCCCCGCCCCGGGTGGTGCTTAGTTGGACGGACGGTTGAGGTACTTGTCGTAAAGCCGCTTCTGCTTGTTATCGAGCTCCACCGGCTTGCCTTTGATGAAGAGCTGCTTGATCTGCGTCTTAGCTTCCAGTGGATCTCCATCGGTAATCAGGAGATCAGCCCACTTACCTTCTTCAATCGTGCCGAGCTGGTCACCAACACCCCAGATATCCGCGGCATTCTTGGTGATTGCCATCATCGCTTCATCGTGAGGAAGACCGAAGGCCACCGCTTGTGCCGCCTGGAAAGGCAGGTTGCGGGAAGCCAGATTCGCTCCCCCGCTAAGTGTGGCAAAAGCGAACTTGATGCCCGCCTTCTGCAAATCACCAGCGGTTTGGAAGGCGCGGTCATAGGCTTCGT
>CAIXXM010000018.1 GCA_903923395.1 uncultured Acidobacteriia bacterium | reverse complement strand
TCCCCACTGGACTTTCTTCCACGGCCACCAGGCGAAGGAGCAGGTCCCCCCCAGGCATTCCAAACGCAGGGGGCAAAAGGCTCTCTCCGCCGGTAGCGCGTTTGCAATCAGCTTACTGATCGCTGTCTAAAAGGTACAGGGTGCAGCGGGAGCCACCGGTGGACACAGATTTCGACAGTTGGCCGCCGATTCGCGGCGGAATGGAACATGGGGCTTTGTGGTCTTACTGCGGGAGTTATACCTATAATTTCGTGCTACGATCTGATGGTCGGAACCTGGCGGATCGCGACTTAGTACATCATTCGGAGAAATCGCGTGAATATTCGATCACTTCTGCCCGTCTTCCTTTCATTTTCATCCTGTTTGGCACAGAGTCTGACTCCACAGACGATCTCATTTAGCTCCCCTGCTGATGTAAATTTCAGCGTAACTTCAAGCTCCGCACCTACCGTCGCGTTGACGGCTAGTGCCACTTCCGGCCTGGCTGTGTCGTTCTCATCCGCAACGCAGACTGTGTGTACGGTCGCGGGGTCCACGGCCAAATTACTTTCGGCGGGAGTTTGTACAATCACGGCCAACCAAGCCGGGAACTCACAGTATGCCCCGGCAACGCCAGTGACCAGAAGTATCAATGTTGTTCCAGCAGGCTCGCTACAGGTGTTCGGGCCTAATCCGGCGACCCGGACTCCAGTAACACAAACGTTTAATGTACTTTCTTATGATTACAGCGGAGTTTCAGATATCAGCTCTATCGATCTGCTCGTTGCGAGTAGTAATTCGACCTCGCAGGGCAGTGCTTGCCGGGCTTCTTACCGCAGAGCCTCGAATACTCTCGTACTTTACAACGATGCAGGGACCGGCCTCGTGCCCGGTTACATCACCCCGGGAAATACAGGCACTCTGTCAAATAGCCAGTGCACACTCTCCAGCGGAGGTCAGGCAGTCAGCTCTGATTTCAATGGAATGTACTTTACGCCTATCTCTTTGTCCGTTCCCTTTCGTGTCACGGCAGCATCCACCTGGACGGGCGATAAGTGGATTTTCGGGTATGCGCAGAATAATTCCGGAACTGGCACGTGGATGGCGAATGGCTTCTGGCGACCGATCACGGGAACGCCAACGACCTCGGCACTAGTCACGTCCAATGCCTCATCCACCCTCAGCCAGGCAGTTACCCTGACCGCCGCTGTTACCCCTGCAAGTGCGACGGGCCGCGTTGGCTTTTACGACGGAACGACAATGCTCGGCAGCGTCACACTTTCGAATGGGGCTGCGTCCCTGACAACGAAGCTTTTATCCACAGGGACTCACTTACTTTCCGCCCATTACACAGGCAGCGGGTCCTACAATCCCAGTGTCTCCGCAGCAGTGACCCAATTGGTGCGCTCCAAACCCCAGGGTGGCTTTGCAGCGGGCGTTACGTATCCTGCGGTGAGCTCAAACATACTCATTGCGGATTTCAATGGAGATGGGATTTCCGATGTTGCCAGCCTGCAGAACGGCGTCAGTTCGGGAACGATCGGCATCAGCCTGGGCAAAGGGGATGGCACTTTTCAGCCTTATATTTCGACCGTATTTGCGTCTATCGCCAGCCCGGTAACCTTCGCGGCTGGTGATCTCAACGGCGACGGCAAGATGGACGTACTTGTGGCAACGAGTTTTGGTCCTGCGGTTGTACTGTTGGGGAACGGTGACGGGACTTTCCAGCCGACTCCAAACTACAGCGGCTACGCTACCCCGGGGACAGGACTCGCGCTTGGAGATTTCAACAACGATGGCCGTCTCGATGCCGCAGCCGGAGGGCTGGGTATCAATTTGGGAAATGGAGACGGCACCCTCCAGGGTTTCTTCTCATCACCTGTAAATTCCGTGGTACTCGGTGATTTTAACGGCGATGGCAATCTGGACATGGTCCAAACCAATGGAAGTTCCCTCTATTCACTTCTTGGGAATGGAGATGGAACATTTGGAACGGGGGCATATTGGCCGGTCGCTTCCTACCAGTCCGGCTCCTGGACATGCTCCGTATCAGGGACTGTAACCGCTGCTGACCTGAACGGGGATGGCAAGTTGGACCTGATCACAGCAAACCAATCTTGCAATACAATCACCATCCTCCTGGGAAATGGAGATGGCACCTTTGGCGCACCGGCCTTCTACCCGGGGAACAATCCTCAGCAGGTAGCTGTGGGTGACTTTAATGGGGACGGCATCCTGGATCTGGCCGTCGCGAATCATGGCCCGGTCAGTCAGGCGGTCATTCAGACTGTGACGGTCTTCGCCGGGAATGGAGACGGAACGTTCCAAGCAGGTGTCGACTATCCCGCCGGCTATGTACCAAACTTTGTCGCTGCGGGTGACTTCAACGGAGATGGGGTCTCGGATCTGATTGTCGCGGGCTCCGGGGCCCAGACCTTCCAGGTGCTGCTTGGACTTCCGCAAAAAAAGCCCCAAGGCATAAGCTTCTCCCAGCCGCCCGATGTTAAGTTAGGTGCTTCGCCAGTGGTCTTAACCGTGGTGGCAAGTTCCGGATTACCAGTCGTACTGACATCAACGACACCCATCGTGTGTTCACTTACTGGCACGACAGTAACATTCCTGTCATTGGGGACCTGTTCGATCACAGCTGCGCAGTCAGGCAGTGCTGACTATGCAGCCGCGACAAGTATCACTCAGAGTTTCAATGTCACGGAGCCGGGTTCCACACTGCAAACGATCACCTTCCCGCAGATCAACAATATCTCGATTTCCGCTGGGTCCGTCTCTATTACTGCGAGCGCAAGTTCCGGCCTGACGGTCATTGTGAGCTCAAAGACTCCTACAGTCTGCTCAGTAAGTGGCCTGATAGTTACTCTCATTAGTGGCGGGACCTGCACCTTGACCGCAAGCCAGGCTGGCAACGCAACGTTTCACTCTGCTCCTGCGGTGACCCAAAGCTTTACTGTGGCACCTGCCGGCTTCACGGCGACCACAGTGTCGTTAACAGTTTCCCCAAACCCGGCGGTTTTTGGAAGACCGGTGACAATGACAGCTTCTATCTCCCCCGCTGGCGCAACGGGAACAATTGCTTTCTACGATGGCACCGCGTTTCTGGGTGCCCATCCCCTGGCCGGAGGGAAGGCAACATTCAATACAACCCTTCTATCATCGGGCGCACACTCCGTTCATGCTTACTACCTCAACAACGGCACCTTTGGCGGCAGCCCTTCCCTCCCTGTCCCGTTGACGGTGAATTCAGTTCCCGCCACTGGCCTTGTTTCCAGTTACGAACTTGCGCAATATCCGACTGGACCGGCAGACGTTCCGTGGGGCGTACCGGTAGTGGCGGATTTTAACGGCGATGGCCTCGCCGATCTTGCCTTCATCAAGAATCAGATCGGTGATCACATCACGATCTTACTGGGTAAAGGGAATGGAACCTTTCAATCCCCGGTTGACTCCCTGGGAATGCCCTTCATTGAGTCGATAGCGGTCGGCGATATGAATGGAGATGGAGTTCCCGATATTGTCCTTGGCAGCCCCTCAGCAATCATGATCCTTACTGGAAAAGGGAATGGAAGCTTTGTAGCAGGGACAGCGGTGTCCGGCACGTTTTCCACGGATCCGATTTTGCTGACCGATCTAAACTCCGACGGGAAACTGGACGTTGTAGCCGTCAGCGGGAGCGGCATCAGCGTGCTGCTTGGAAACGGAGATGGAACGCTCAAATCTCCGACCAACGTCACCATATCCTCCGGAGTGGGCTATATCGCACCAATTCTTGCCGGTGACTTTAACGGGGACGGCAACGTGGACATCATGACCTACAGGATGTTACTGCTGGGAGACGGCAACGGTGGCTTTTCCAAACAGATATCGCCGGGCGCGAACGGTGTAGGCCTTGCAGTAACCAAAGATTTCAATGGCGACGGCATCCTGGACCTCGCATCGTTGTATACCGGAGGGATTTTAGTCGAGTTCGGCAAGGGTGACGGTACGTTCACGACCGCGGCGACTTACAGCGCCTATGGCAGTTCGCTGGTCTCCGGCGACTTCGATGGTGATGGAAGGCTTGATCTCGCAACAATCGATTTGTATGGCGACCAAATCTCCATCCTTTACGGGAATGGTGACGGTACGTTTCGCCCCGTTGTGACTTATCCCGGCGGGATGCCGGCAAGGGGATATGGCAATTGGCTGACCGCGGCAGATTTCAATGGTGATGGCCGGTATGATCTCGTCATCACTGGCACGAGCGCGTACGACGTCGCACTTTTCGCCGGCGGTGTTTCCGGCGCGTTGAAAGTCACCACAACCTCCCTCCCACCCGCGACTACCGCACTGGCGTTCTCTTCCACGCTGGCCGCATCCGGGGGATATCCTCCGTATAAAAACTGGACAGTGAGCACGGGCTCACTGCCCCCCGGCTTGAAACTGGATCCAACGTCAGGCACAATTAGCGGAACTCCCACCAGCCTGGCGGGAAGTCCCTACAGTTTTGGCGTTACTGTGCAGGATCTTTCCGGGCAGCCATCACCTCCGGCTGCTCTAACCCTATCGGTTGTCGGGCCACTCTCAATCTCTACCCAGGCCCTGCCCGCAACTGGCCTTGGATTGCCCTATTCTGCTACCCTCACCACGTCCGGCGGAGCGGCGGCTTTCTCCTGGAGTTTGGCGGCCAGCACCTCTCTCCCCCCCGGACTTACGTTGAATTCATCCACTGGAGTGATCTCCGGCACCCCAACTTCGATCTCCAGCACACCCTATTTCGTGGCACTATCTGTCCAGGACGGTTCCGGTCAAACGGCGGTGGCAGGATACTCAATGTCAGTCGCGATGCGGATTGCACAAACTATCTCGTTTGCTCCAATTAGCGACGTCACTTTTCCCGCCGGGCCGCCGTCCCTCTCTGCCACCGCGAGTTCCGGGCTGTCCGTCACTTTCTCATCACGAACTTCCTCTATCTGTTCAGTGAGTGGCTCAACAGTCACCGCACTTAGCGCCGGCACTTGCTCCATAGCAGCCAACCAAGCGGGCAACCCGACGTACGCGGCGGCGCTTCCCGTCATCCAGTCCTTCACGATACTTCCCACGCCCACAAATACGGGTGGCGGTGGCGGCGCAGGAGGTGGCGGTGGTGCTGGCGGAGGAGGAGGCGGCGGCGGTGGCGGCGGCAGCCAGTTAACCGTATCTCCAAGCTCAATTGCTTTCACTGCGGCACTGGGCGGAGCATCGACATCACAAGACGTGACGCTCCAATACCTTACCTATGCCCCTGGAGCACCTTCTGTTATCATCAACGTCTCCAGTGATGACGGTGATGGATGGCTCAACGCCTCCATCGACAATCCAACGATGACCTTGAAATCGTTCGACGGCTCTGTCTACACTTATGTCGCGACAGTCACCGTTAGGGTTGCAGCCAACGGCCTGTCTGTCGGGTCCAGCCTGAACGGGGTTGTCAACTTCAACGCGGGGACAGGGTCAACGTCCGTCGCCGTCGTAATGACTGTGGTCGCACAGCCCATTGTGTTTACGGCAGCCCCGCAGTCGTTGACATTTGGATACAGAAAGACCGATACCGCCCCCGCTGCACAGACAATCGCGATAACGAGCAAACCGGGCGGTGCTGCCTTCGTGGCTACTCCTTCCACCGCTTCCGGCGGAACCTGGCTAAGTGTAACGCCTGCCCTAACTTCGATATCCGTCGCCGTGGATAAGCTTGTCATAGCGGGTCTTGCACCTGGTACTTACTCCGGCAAAGTAACTATTTCAGGCACAAATGCCATATCCATCGATATTCCGGTCAGTCTTACCGTCACAGCGGCCGACGCGCCGGTTGTATCCAAGAGTGGTATTGTCCCTGTCTACAGCACTTCGAATACGATTCAAGCCGGTTCGTGGATATCAATCTATGGAATCAATCTGGCACCAGCTACTGCGGTTTGGAAGGGAGACTTCCCGGTCTCCCTTGGTGGGGTGAGTGTCACCGTGAATGGAAAGCCGGGGTACTTATGGTTCGTCAGCCCAACGCAAATCAACTTACAAGCCCCTGATGATACAGCGACTGGAGTTGTCAACGTGGTAGTGACCACTCCCTCGGGAAGTTCCAGTTCAACTGTAACTCTTGGTTCGGTGAGTCCATCCTTCAGTTTGCTGGATAGTATTCACGTTGCCGCGATAGCCATCAACCCCGACGGCAGTTATGACATCGTAGGCCCTTCTGGAGCTTTCTCTTACCCGTCCCGGCCAATAGCGCGTGGCGAATCACTGGTGTTGTACGGAGTGGGCTTCGGACCCACCAACCCGCCGGTGAAGGCAGGGCAACCCGTTACTGCTGCGACGCCAACAGTGAACCCTGTCAGCGTAACAATCGGGGGAGTTCCGGTGAAAGTTGACTTCTCTGGCGTCATCGGGGCCGGCCTTTACTAGATCAATCTTCGAATTCCAGATAACGTTCCTTCCGGCGACCAACAGATACGTGCGACAGTCAGCGGCTTGTCCACAGGCCCGGCGGTGGTAACAATTCGATGAGGTAAGAAGACGCTTGCTTTACCCGGTTTGGTATTGTGCCAGTTAGCCGCGATCCGCCCGCAGTGTTCAATTTTCACTGGGGTGTTCCACGTGATCGATTACCGTCATGGCGACGGAAGCCTTCGTGGATTTGAGTGTCAGGCCGTAACTCTCCCGAATTGCCGTGAACAGAGATGGACTGTCCGGATTTCTTTCGGAGGCCCACTTGAGATGGAAGTCAAAAATTCCCTGGATGCCACTTTCATCGACCACGACCCGATCCAGTTGGGTTTCCAGTAAGTGCCCGAATTCGGCTACGGACACAGCGGTTGCATTGATGTGGTCGCTGCCCCAGTCTGAAGAGTGGCCGGGCGTGCCGGTGTTCACAGAGAGCCTCGGGCCGCCCTTCGCCATGATCAGAGAGTAGACAGGGAGTACCTTCGTCTCGGTGTGGAAAGCGAGCTGAAACCTGGCCTCCAGCAATTTTCGAATCAAAGGCCGCAAGGCTTCGGGATCAATTGCTTTCTGTAAGTTTTCCTTGGCGTTGATGTCGTACTTTTCGGACTCACACCAACGGGGAAGGCCGGCAAGCTGGAAATCCTTGAGGTCGAGGGCATAGAGCAGAAGAGTCTTGACCGTTACATTCCGCGCGGTGAATCTCCCCCCGGGCGGGGTGCGAATACTATAGCCCTCGTCGGCAGTGTGATTCGGGGTGATGGCGGCAACGTCAAATTCGGGAGACTGGGCGATTGCCGCGGTTGCCAGAGCCAGATAGATGAAAGCGAAATGGCCCAGGCAAGCGATGAATCGTCTCACAAACAGGAATACGGCTGCGGCGGGAAAAGGTCACGCGGGTCAAGTGAGCCTAACTTGCTTTCTTCAAGGCGTCCTCGACGGCCTCTGGATGTCGCGCAATTACCGCCAGCAGAACTCGGGCCGGACCATCCGGGCGAGTCCGTCCCTGCTCCCAGTTCCGTAAGGTGGCCGGCTGGAAACCAAACTTCGCGGCGAAAGCCGCCTGGCTCAAACCGAGATTCCTGCGCGTTTCGCGGACATCGACCGTCGGCACTTCCACAGTGGTCACACGGACGTCGATATCCTTGCCCTCTACCCAATCCACAGCTTCCTGGAGGCTAGCGATTATCCGGCTGCCGGCACTCGGCTTCCGATCGTTGACAATACTCTTCTTCTTCATAGCGCCATCCTTTTCCTGTATCCCGAAATTAAACGGGGCAACAGGGCTTTCATCGCGTTGCGTTCGGCCCTGGTGAGATTCGCCTGCTCATTCTTGGCGAATACGTTGAGAAGAAACAACGGTAGCGATTCGTTGTGGAAATAGTAGATTACCCGCACACCGCCCCGCTTTTCCGCGTCCCCGTGCCTTCCAGCGCAACTTTCGACCGCCGCCGGTTTCCGCCAATGATGTCGCCAGCCTCAGGGTTTGCCGCGAGGAAAAATATCATTTCGGCGCGCTCCTCGTCACTGAGCGCGGCACTGGCATCCCTGACGAAACCGGGCGTCTCAACCACGGTCATCGGAACGGATAACATGTCTACAAATATACGCTATTAGCGCAATATGTGGCGGGACACAAAAACGGATCACGACCGGCGCCACCGGCTTTGTCCGCCACAGAGTTCATGGCTTCGGTAACGCGAACTGCTGCGCTGCCTCAGCAGCACTTCGCGCGCTTATATTTGGCTGCGAAGCGTTCATCTGAGAAGCGGCGCCATTCGGCTCCAGAGTGCTTCACGCCGTGCAC
>CAIXXM010000017.1 GCA_903923395.1 uncultured Acidobacteriia bacterium | reverse complement strand
CTCTTCCTTGCCGCGGTCGCCTTCGTGCTGGGCCTCGGAAAGCCTTCGGAAGGACTGACCAACCAGGTGGGTGCGTGGGCCCCGGCCATTCTCGGAGCACTGCTGCCCATTCCTCTGTTCTTTCTGGCGAGACGCCTTTTCGGGGAATCCGCGGCGCGTTGGACTGCCATTGCAACGGTGTCCATACCGGGCACACTCGTCTGGACAACCCACCTCGGCGTTCCTGATCATCACGCCGCCGAAAGTCTGCTCAGTCTGGGTACCCTGATGCTTCTCGCCAGTTCATTCGAAAGCCAGGGGCGCGAAAGGCTATGGCGCTTGGCAGCATCCGGGGTCATCTTCGGAATCTACTTATGTGTCCGACCGGCAGGTATTTTCGTTCCAGCCGCATTGACGTTCGCGGTTTTGCTGGAACCCGTGCTGGCCCCGTTTGTTGCTTCTGCGCTGGTGATTGCAGGCCTGGTCTTTCTCACTTCCAGCGGAAGCCCTTGGGAGTCATATACGCGGCTCGCGCTGGCCGCTTGCCTGGCCGTTTGCCTGTTGGCGTTGGGGCTGGATAAGTTCTGGCGCAAGCGGGCATGGCCGAAGGTGCTCTATCTGCCCGCACTCGGAACCGCCGCAGGCGTCGCAATTGCGGCCATGGCCCTGCTGAAACCATCCGTGTTTGATGGCTTGCTGGTGACCATCGGGCGTTACTTGCCAGGCAACCACGCCCAAACCAACTTTGTGGCGGAACTGATTCCGTTGTGGCAGGTTCCTACCCCGGGACTGTATACCCTCTTCTCCCTGCTTGGAGCGGTCTGGGTCCCCGCAACTCCAGTGCTGCTTCTTGCCTTGTATGCAATCTTCCGTTCCCGCCGTCCTGTGATCGTGCTCTGCGCGGTCTGGGCCTTGGTGATGGTCGCCGCCGGTGTGATCCAGATGCGTATGTGGGTTTATGGCTCTCCGGTACTGGCCGTCGCCGGCGGACTGGGCTGCTCCTGGATCATGGCCAGAATTCTTCAATTCCGCACTGCACTGGCCATCGCGACTGCCGTTTTCCTGCTCATCATGAGCGTTCCGCATGTGATCCAGCAGAGCAACATAGATGGTGGCCCCCGAACCGACTGGCGTCAGGCTCTGGCTTGGCTTCGCAAAAACACCCCTGAGCCGCTGGGAGACCCCAACGCCTGGCTGCGTTTGACGCCAGCCCTGCGCCCCGGCGAAGACTACTCTTATCCGCCCTCGGTTTACAGCGTCCTCACCTGGTGGGATTTCGGCGATTGGGTGAATGCGATCGGACGCCGGATTCCGTCCACAAACGGGACCCAACTCAACGCCACAACGGTCGCGGAGTTCCTCACCACTACTTCACCTGAGGTAGCGCAAAGAGACGCTTCCAAGCTTTCTGCCCGTTACGCCATCTTGAATGGCGAAGTGATCGTTCACCTTTGGGAGCCTATCCTCAGGATGGCGAAACAGAATCCACGGCAGATCCAGCGTCTGGTTTATGAGAAGGGTCCCAAGGGCGAACCCGTTCCTGTCACGCTCTACCTTCCGGACTATTTCCGCACCATGGCCGTACGCATGTATCTCTTCGAGGGCCACCCGATCCAGGCCAATCCGATCATTTCCGTCTTCCGCACCAAAATCCTGACGGGTCCGAACGGCGGGAAGCTGGATACTCTGATTTCAGAGGAAAAGTTCGTCTCAGCGGAAGAAGCCCGGAAGTACCTGGAGGCCAATCAGGACAAGTCCATTACCGTGGCCAGCCGTAACCCCGGCGTAAGTTGCGTGGATGTGCCGGAGTTGACCTGGGTGAAGCGTACTTTCTCTTCCACGGAACTGACCGAACCGCGCACAGTCAAGGTCTTTGAGCTGAATCCTTAGGTTCTGCATTTGCAGCGCGCGGAACTTTTCGATGCAATGCGGTGTCTGATACGGATGCGAAGCTCCGCCAGCCCGATCCTCGTTGTTGCCGTGATATCGGTTTTGTCGGCGCAGTCCACGGCGCAATTTGAGGCAGCGTCCGTCAAGGTGCCGGCGGTAGTAAGTGGCGACTTATACCGCATCAATCTCGGCACCATCCTGCACGAAACTGTCACGTTGACGAATGCCTCGCTCGCCGAT
>CAIXXM010000016.1 GCA_903923395.1 uncultured Acidobacteriia bacterium | reverse complement strand
CTTTAGCCAAGCCGGAACTGCAATAAAAAAGCCTGCCACAGGGGCAGGCCGCAGAAAACAAGTCTCGCAGGATGACAGTGTTTCTTAAGCTTTGCGTTTCCGCAGTCTGGTGAGTACAAAGGCGAGACCTGCTGTGCCAGAGAGGGCCAGTGTTGCCGGTTCCGGGGTAACTTCTGAAACTGTGCCGGTAGTACCAACGTCGGCGGCGCTGCCCAGCGTACTGCAATTACTACTGGGGCAATAGCTAAACCGCGATACTGCAACGGCTACAGTTCCTCCCGCATCGGTGAGTGGGGAATAAAACTCGAATTGCAGTTGCGGAGCGCTGCTCTCAACGGGTGGAACGACCACTTCGAGATTCGACGCGTTGGTATACTGTGCCGACGCAATTACCGTGTTGAACGTCCACGGAAGTCCAATGAGATGGAGGTCCACGTTGGAATAGGTGCCAGCATCGGCATCATAGTCAAACGTACCGGTCACACCACCCTAGCCGACCACGTTAAAGTCCACCCCGTTCAAGGTCCATTCCACAGTGGAGGCACTTGCAAAACTTGCAAAAGCAAACAGGGCGGTAACTGCTGCGGCCCGCGTCAGCCCAAGAATCATTTGTCACTCCTTCTGCCACAGACTAACTAATGCCGGAATTCGTGTCAAGCAATTTCCATCTCTTGTAACTCAAGATAGGCAGTGTTCTTGTATTCATGATATCGATCAAGTTCTCGCGTATACCCGTGGGTACTGTGGCGACACTCGACAGCGTTGTGGATGTTCGCTGAATGATAGTAGCGTTGCAATCAAGGCGCACTGCGTGCAGTCAATAAAATATGGGACACCCTCGAATACGCTCAGATTCCCGGGTCCATCAGTATCCATCGCTTGATGTTCGTGCGCCATTCTGGCGCACGTGCCCAGGCCAGGCGGTGTATTCATCCACTTCCGTGGCCGGCACGGCCATAGCCCGAAACGCGGTTGGCAGCCGCGTGTCTAACATCACAACCGATTGTGACTGATTATTCCAGTCATTGGAATAATCACCTTTCTGTGTGAAGCACTCCACTAAGTGAAGCCGGTTCTCTATTGCTTGATCAGCATCCCGCCGGCACCGTCGCTCCAGTAACTTACTATCAAGCCATAACTGTGAACAATAAAAAAGGCCTGCCACAGGGGCAGGCCGGAGGAGTCACAGATTTAATGAGAAAGGCGCTTAACGAACGTTACGTCTGCGCAGGCGCGTGACAACAAAGGCCAGTCCTGCGGTGGCGGATAGAGCGATCGTGGCCGGTTCCGGCGTCGTACTAACGAGCGTGCCCGTGCCAACACCCGACTTCTGATAAACAACATTCAAGCCATTGCAACCACTGAACCTGCAGGTACCATATTCGGCGTTTAGAATTCCCACCGTCCCGCCCGCGTCTGTCAGTGTGCCGAAATCCATTTCAATTGCGTCCTGGCCGATACCCACAAAGCCCTGTGTGACGAATAGTTCCGTGCTGAAGGTCGCCGCGGGCAGGTTCAAGAGCAAGCCTTGGAAATAAATGTCGAAGTTCGAGTAGGTGCTGGTATCGGCATCGTAGTCAAACGTGCCACTCAGGGATGAAGTCCCGGTCAGCGGAATCGTTGTGATATTCCACTGCACGGTGGATGCGGTTGCGAATGTGGTGCAGGCGAGAAGCACTGCAAGTATTCTGAATTTCTGTAACATCTTTCCTTCGAATAGGAGTATGACGAGCCCCCGCCCGCAGTGTCAAACAAAATGTTTCAAAATGGTACGGTGTACGCATTTTCCTTGCCTCAATTTATGCAGGGAGTAAGCGGGTTATACCGTTGTCATTAGTCGCAACGTGAAACACGGACTGATAAAAAAGGCCTGCCACGAGGGCAGGCCGCAAGACTACAGTACTTCCAGGAAAAGTTGAATTAGCGCGCGTAACGCTTCCGGAGCCGTGTGGCCACGAACGCGAGTCCAGCAATACCAGTCAGTGCGGGTGTCGCAGGTTCCGGCGTCGGTGCCGTGACATCGCCCACGGATGTTGAGCTGCCGAGTGTAGAGGCAGAAGGACAGTTGAAGCCACCGCCGACAGCACTGCAACTGCCGTATAAAGCGGAACTCAGGTTCACGGTCCCGCCCGCATCTGTGAGTGAGGTCGCAAAGAAGAGCTCAATCACCGGCGACCCCACAGAAAGTGGTGAAACAATGGCTTCCAGGAACGATGCACCGGACTGCGGATGCATAACCGTGTTCATCGTGAACCCGCTGTTTTCCTGCACAGCCACATTCGTATAGGTCCCGGTGTCCGCGTCGTAATCAAACGACCCGCTCAGCGTGTACCCGTTGCTCAGGCTCACCCCGTGCAGCGTCCAGGTCAGCGTGTTTGCTGATGCAATACCCCCAAGTGAAAGAAGCGCGAAGAGCGCCCCCAAAAGTGTAATTTTCCTCACCAAAGCTTCCTCCGAACCAGTAGAATAACAACGGCTGTGGATTCCTGTCAATCTTTCGGTCAGGAATTATCCGATATTTGGGTACTGCCGGTAGGTGATATCCGCTCGAAGCGGCAAAAAACGGCTTACTTTTCTTATGGCTTCAATCCCGTCAGCCACAGTTAAGGCTTGATCAGCATTTTGCCAACACCATCTCCGTAATGCTCCAGCAACTCGAAGCCGCTCTGAATCTCATCGAGCGTCCGCGTATGCGTCACCAGCGGTGCAAATAAACTGGCATGGTTCACCAGCAGATCACGGGCATCTTCGATCTCATGATTCGCGCGCCGGACATTGAATAAAGTAATTTCTTTCGTCCGCATTTGCGCCATATTCAGAGGCACTTCCACTTCGCTCGGAATCGCCGTGTACACCAGGCGACCCGCCCGCGCCAGCACCATCAGGCACTGGTTCACGCTCTGCCCTTTGGCCGCGCAATCAAAGGCAACATCCACGCCGCGCTGATTCGTATCCGCCAGAATGGTCTTGACGGAATCGCCAATCTCCAGCGCCACATCCGCACCCATTGCCAACGCCATTTCGCGGCGGTGCGCCACAGGCTCAACGGCCCAGATCCGTCCGGCCCCGGCCAACTTCACGGCCGCAATGGTCAGCAGCCCAATCGGACCCGCGCCATACACCACCACCGTTTCCCCGGCTTGTAACTGAGGGAACTTCAGCGAATGAACAATCACCGTCAGCGGCTCCAGCAGTGCCGCCTCATGCAGACCGATTTCCTTCGGCATCGGAATCGCATTTCCCACCGGAACATTGACCGTATCCCGGAAGAAACCAGGCTCCGTGCCCGAACTCATAAACCGAACCACTTCACAGAGGTTGTATTTCCCTCTGCGGCACATCTCACAGTGGAAGCAAACAATCGCCGGTTCCAGCGCCACCAAGTCACCGGCACTCCGCCCGGTCACTCCCTCGCCCAGCTTCATGATGGTTCCGGCAGGCTCATGGCCTAGGATCATCGGGTAGTTACAACGCGCCTCCCCAATGCCGCCTTCCGTGAAGACGTGCATATCGGACCCGCAGATCCCAATCGCCCCAACCTTCACCTGCACTTCGCCCGGACCAGGGTCGGCAATCCCGCGCTCTGAGATACCGAATTGGCGGAAACCAATCAGCTCTGCGACCTTCATTTCGTGGCTCCCACAAAGCGCTTCATTTCCGCGGCCAGACCCGGCACGGTGATGATGAAGTTCCCGCCGTAAATCGTGCGCTCGCCGGTAAAGTCAAAGGTCAGGCACCCGGCTTCTTCCGCAATAATCTGCAGCGGAGCCAAATCCCAGGGCTTCGCCTGCGCCTCCAGCCACCCATCGGCCTTGCCGCTTGAAACCAGCATCGAATCCAGGCAGCCACCCATGCTGCGCACAGCCCAGAAGCCCGAAAGCCACGTCACCAGATCCTTCGCAAACGGGAACCGGTAGAGGAAGCTGAAGCCATTCACGCACAACAGCGCCTGCGACTTTTCACTGACATCCTGCGCGTGAATCCGCTCGTTTTCGCAGTACGCGCCACGGCCCTTCGCGGCCCAGTAGAGCTTGTCGTGCACCGGGAAATACGCAAACCCGGCCACCACTTCGCCCTTTTCCTCCAGGCCGATCAGCACACTCCAGGCACCGGTGCCGCGGATGAAATCGCGCGTGCCGTCAATGGGGTCAATAATCCACTTGCGGCCGTTGGCCGGCTCCCTGGAAGCACCCTCTTCTCCCAGCAATCCGTCCTCCGGAAAAGCCTTCGTCAACTCTTCCACGATGAGCTTTTCGCACGCCTTGTCGGCCAAAGTAACGGGCGATTCATCGGACTTCGATTCCGTGCCGATATCGCCTTTCCGCATTTGCAGCGCAAGCTGCCCCGCGGCCCGCGCAATCCGCGAGCCGGCTTCGATTTCGAGTTCGTAGTTGGTAGGCAAACTTCCAGACTACTTCAACTGGCTGCGCAGCACCTCAACCGCCTTTTCAATCTGGCGGTCATGCCCTGCAAGGAAGTCCGCCGGACCGTTATCCACCCACACATCCGGCTGCACACCGAAGTTTTCCAGGTTCTCCCCGGCAGAGGTGTAAACGCCCGAACCCGGCGTGCGCAACTGCGCGCCATCCATCAAGGTGAAAGCGCCCGTGCCGATCACCGCACCCATCGTCGGCACGCCCACAATCTTGCCCAGGCCCAGCCGCCGGAAACCATCCGGGAACATCTCCGCATCGCTGGCCGAACGCTCATTCTGCATCACAACCATGGGCCCGTAGAACGCGGCCACAGGGCGGGGAACATCAATGGAATCCCGGCCCCGCGTCAGTTGGTATTGCTTCCGCTGATTCAGAATCTGCAGCAGTTCCTGGTCAATCCCTCCGCCGCCGTTGAAGCGCTGGTCAATGATCAGAGCCTTCTTGCCGCGGTTATCGATCAACTCCTCCTGGAATTTCTCCAGCGACGGCGCATCCATCGCCTTGATATGCAGGTAGCCAATCTCCCCGTTGCTCAGCTTTTCCACCATCTGCTTGCGGTTCTCCACCCAGAGCGCATACTCCAGATTGCTCTGGCCGATCCCCGTCAGCGGTTCAATCGAAAGCGTCCACGCGCCATCCTTCGAAGGCTTGTTATTCAGCAGGAATTCAAACTTCCGCCCCGGCAGCACATTGAACAGCTGCCAGTAATTCACCTTCGTATTCAATTCCCTGCCATTCACTGCCAGCACGAAATTCCCCGGCGCGATCTTCATATATTCGTGATCCGCCGGACCCTTCGCATAAATGGACTCAATCTTATAGAAACCCGAGGCATCCGGCGTCAGATTGAAGCCGGGGTAGCGGGTTTGGATGCGTTCGGTATTCGCCGTCTCACCCGGCAAGCCACCGCCGCCCGAAATGCCGGTGTGGGAGGCATTCAACTCCCCAATCATCTCCATGACCAGGTTGTGAAGTTCCTCATTATCCGCCACATGTTCCAGCAGGGATTCATACTTATCCTGCGCGGCTGCCCAGTTGACGCCATGCATCTTCGGGTCATAGAAGCGGTTCTTCATGGTCCGCCAGGCTTCCTCGAAAATCTGGCGGCGCTCCGCCGGACGGTCAATTTCCATACGCACGGTGAACGAAATCCGCCGCGGTCCTGCCGCCGAGGGCACCGCCGTGGACGCTGCCGCCACCGCCGCGCCACCACCAACCCGGCGCCCGCCGCCGCCCACTGCCACCGCGGCAGCCGGAGCCGCATCACCACCTCCCGCCGGCACGGACACTGCGTAAACCCCGCGCCCCTGCAGCAGATAAATCGTGCGGCCATCGCGCGTCCACTGCGGTTCATTCCCGCCGCCGAACATGCCACCCCCGCCGCCACGTCCGCCACCACCCCGCGTCGTCCCTTCCGTCACCGTCGTGTTCAGCCGCTGCAAACCCGTGCCATCATCCTTGATCACATACAGCCCCGGACCCGCACCCGCCCCATCTTCCGCCGGTGCCGCCGTGGCCCCGCTCGCCGCCATAAAGGCAAAGGTCTTGCTGTCCGGACCCGGCACCACACTCATCACCGCACCCGGCAGACTGGTCAGCTTCTTGATGCGCTTCTCCACGTTGTCCCAGTCAATCGTCACCGTCACCGCCGCCGCTGCCGGACCACGTCCCGCCCGTGCCGCCCCGCCGCCCGGCGCTTCATTCAACGCCGCCAGCGCCTGCTCTTCCGTATTGATATCCCGGTCTTCTGGAGCCTTCTCCACCTTGTTCAGCGGCAGCATGTAAAGCTGCGCGGGCGTACCCCGGTACCCCTGTGACGCCATCGCCGGTAGCGTAATCCCGCCTGTGAACACCAGCGTCTTGCCATCCGGCGTCCACTTCGCGCCCATCGAGGTCTGGAACTGGTCGGACGAGATCATCTTCTCCACCTTCGTCTCCAGGTTCGCGATCCACACGTGATACCGCAGCAGCCGGTCCTGCTTGGCGTAAGAGATCCACTTGCCATCGGGCGAGAACTGCGCCCCGTTCACGTTGCCCACATCACTCCACGCCACAATGTCCGTCTTCAGTGAGTCAATCTCCACCTTGCGCACCTTGTGGTCGGAACCGCTCCACAGCAGCGATTTCGAATCCGGAGCCCACGCAATCGCCAGCTTGTCGCAATCGGCATCCGTCAGCTTCTTCGCCGTCTTGCCCAACTCGTCAGAAATCCAGACCTCCTGGCGGCCCGTGCGGTCGGAAACAAAGGCCAGAAACTTCCCATTCGGGGACCACCGCACATCCTGCTCGCGCCACGGTGTGTCCGTCACCCTCTGCGGTTCTCCGCGCTCCGTCGCCACCGTGAAAATCTCGCCATGCACCGCCACCGCCAGCCGCCGGTTCGAGGGTGAAAGGTGGAACCCCTCCGCTTCCCCTGTCAGCGTGACCAGTTCCGTGTCATTCTCCTTCGAATCCGACTTCACATCAATCCGGATTTCCGTGCTCTTGCCCGTCGCCACATCCAGCTTCCAGATGCCGAAGTTGTCCTCATACACAATCGTCTTCCGGTCCGCCGAAATACTGGGAAAATAGAGGTTTCCATCGGCGTGGTGCGTCACCTGCACCGCAGCCCCGCCTTTTTCCGATATTTTCCAGATATTGTTGACGGATTTCATCACTTCCGGTCCGCCAAACTGAATATTCTTTTCGTTGGCCGTGCGGTCACTCACGAAATAAATCTCCCCGTTGGCCGCGTACATCGGCCACAGGTAATTGCCCTTGAATTCCGCATCACCCAGCTTGTTGAACGTCTTCCCCGCTGCATCCATCACCCACAGGTCCGCCGCGTAAGATCCCCGGTAATGTTTGCGGCTCCACACGGCAGGGTGCCGCATGAAGGCAAGCTTCTTCCCATCCGGCGACCAGCTGGCATTCGCACCCCAGTCCGTGGGCAGCGGCGTCTCGGTTCCACCATCCACCGGCACCTCAAACAGTGTCGCCACGGAGGGGAACACACCCTTCGCCCGCACCGACGAAAACACCACTCTCTTCCCATCCGGCGACCAGCCCACCACATTGTCGTCGGCCGAGTGGAATGTCAGCTGCTTCGGCTTGCCACCCGCCGCCGGAATCACGTACACGTCGTAATTCCCCTCGCGGTTCGAGGAAAACGCGATCCAGTTGCCGTCCGGCGAATAGCGCGGATAAATATCCCGCGCCATGTTATCGGTCAGGCGCTGTATGTCTGTGCCGTTCTCACTGGCCGTCCAGATATCACCCAGGTAGCTGAACGCCACCTTGCCCTTCGAATAGCTGGGGTGGCGCAGCATCTTGACCTGCGCCGTGGAAAGCGCCGGGAGAAGAAGAGATACAACAATCAGGAGTGCGTTTCGAAACATGGGGGCCTGCCTCTAAAAGGATTTCCCTATTGTGCCTCAAATATGGCCGGGTCCGAAACGGGGCAGACCCGCAAAGCGTCTTACGTGGTTGCGGATGCGACCAATTCTTTTGCTATCTCTGACGGCGGCCCTGCTGGCGGACACTGTTCTTCCCATCCCCCCGGTCCGGACCTCCCTCGAACTCGGCGGACTCCCCGTGGAAATCGACATCTCCGGCACCGTCGCGCAGCGGGATGGCGAAAGCAGCATCCAGCTCGATCTCCAGGCAAATCTCGAAAGCCTGCAGCGCCAGCTCACCCCGATCCTCCAGTCGGAACTGAACCAGAACAACCGCTGCGGCGAGCGTTTGGCCATCCAGGAAGCAGAATTGATTCCCACCGCTCCAGCCGCCCGGCTCCGCGTGGCATTGCACGTGGAAAAGTGGGCCTGCCTCAAGCTGCTCGGCAAGGATCAGGCGAAGCGCCTGGCCGGTGGCGATGGCGTAGTGATGCTGCGCTTGACGCCCGTGGTCGAAGAGGGCAAGTCCGTCCGCCTGGCCGCCGAGGTGGAGAGCATTGAGGCCGATGGTTCGCTCGGGGAACTCCTGAAAAGCGGCCCCATCGGTGCGGCACTCCAGGAAAAGATCAAAGAGAGCCTGGTGAAGGCGATCCGCAAAGCAACGGATTTCAAGGCCATGCTCCCGCCAAAAGTCGCGCCCTTCGTGACGCTGGACCGCGCCGCTTTCGCCGGCAACGGCCGCGGCCTGGTGCTACGCCTGAACGGCAGACTGCAGGTGGATGGGGTGGATGCAGCGGGCCTCCTCGGCATGCTCCGCAGCCGGTAACCCCACGCGCCCAATTCCCGCCCCCTGAACCCGTTCGTGCGCCATTCTGGCGCGCGTGCTCAGAATCCCCCCGATCCCCAATGTTCGTGCGCCATTCTGACCGCGCGTGCTCAGAATCCCCCCGGATCCCCGATGTTCGTGCGCCATTCTGGCGAGCGTGCTCAGAATCCCCCCGATCCCCGATGTTCGTGCGCCATTCTGGCGAGCGTGCTCAGAATCCCCCGATCCCCGATGTTCGTGCGCCATTCTGGCGCGCGTGCTCAGAATCCCCCCGATCCCCAATGTTAGTGCGCCATTCTGGCGCGCGTGCTCTAGAATCCCCGATCCCCGATGTTCGTGCGCCATTGTGGCGCGCGTGCGCAGAATCCCCCAATCCCGCAGGTGATGTTTGACGCGGTCTCTCTGACATTCACCGCCGCCGCCACCGCCACTCCCGAACCCTCCAGCGTCCTGCTGCTGCTCACCGGCACCGGCATGCTTTGCGCATGGCAACGCCGTCGCGCTCTTTAGGAACAGACAAAGGGGAGAGTCCGTGCACTCTCCCCGCCTCAATTCGCCTGAAACGCCCCGCTCAGCCGCGGGCAGGCAGATGCTTCACCTGCAACTTCCCTTGTCACTGACAAGCCGTCACTGAAGCCATCTTGACCAGGGTCCCTGCGTGTGAAGCAGGGTGGCAGAAAGTTCCATTGCTTCGACTGGCGTGATTCCGTGCTGTTGCGCGAAGGCTAGCGGGTGTTGCTCCTCTTCGATTATGAAAAGGGGACGTGTTCCTGCGGGTTGGATGATGATCCGGACCTTCACGTTGAGCGTTTCCTGGTATACAGAGAGCGAGTTCGCAAGCCGAGCTTTGAAGGGGCCACGACGCGTTTCCCGGCCTTCTTCCTCCCAGGATTCTGAGATCTCGTTGAACACTTCTTCCTTGACTGAAGCCCAAAGCCCCCAAACGAATACCTCGCTGCGATCGAGTATCGGAATTTCCAGGCAGCCCCGAAGAAAGAACCACTCATCGTCGATGATGCACTGGTCGGAGCTGATCAGGGCGCGGGTGCCGCGGTCAGATTCGGCCATGTTGGCATAAACGTCCGGGAAGTCTGCGGCGAAGCTCATGGGAACTCCTTCGTGGGTTTGGCCGCACCTGCCGCAGACGAAATTGGGCTCGACCATCTCTATGATCTTCGCAGGCCCACCCAAATCACTCCTCGCGGGATAATAACGGTTTGACCCCATCGACGCGCGAATCCGGCTCTATCGCCGTCCTTGCTGAAAAACCCTCCGTCGCCCGCGACATCGCCAAAGTGCTCGGCGCCACTGCAAAGGGCGACGGCTACCTGCATGGCAACGGCTACGTCGTCACCTGGGCCATCGGCCACCTCGCTTCACTCGCGCAGCCCCATGAAATCCGGCCGGAGTGGAAGGCCTGGCGCAGAGACACCCTCCCGATGCTCCCCGAAGCGTGGCCGCTCGTCGTCTACGACAAAACCAAAGACCAGTTCGAAGTCGTCCGCAAAATCCTCTCCTCCCCCAAAGTCACCCGCATCATCTGCGCCACAGACGCCGGGCGCGAAGGCGAACTCATCTTCCGTTACATCTACGAAGCCGCCAACTGCTCCAAACCCTTCAGCCGCCTTTGGATCTCTTCCCTCACCCCGGACGCCATCCGCAAAGGCTTCGATACCGCCAAGCCCGGGACCGATTACGACCCCCTTGCCAACGCCGCCAAGGGCCGCAGCCGTGCCGATTGGCTCGTCGGCATGAATCTCTCCCGCGCCTACACCCTCGCCTACGGGGATGAACTCAGCGTGGGCCGCGTCCAAACCCCCACACTCGCCATGGTCGTCGAACGCGAACTCGCCATCCGCGCCTTCGTGCCAGAGGACTATCTCGAAGTCATCGCCACCTTCCGGCCCACCGAACGCCCGGACGCCGAATCCTATCAGGGCACCTGGGTGCGGGACACTGCGGACATACAGAAATCCGGACGCCTTCCCGCCACCGGCGAAGAAGCCAAAGACATCGTCGCCCGCGCGAAAAGCGGTCAGGCTGCCATCGAATCCGTCAAGGCCGAAACACAGCGTATGGGGCCGCCGCCGCTCTATGATCTAACCGAACTGCAGCGCCATGCCAACCGCCTCTATGGCTTCAGCGCGCAACATACCCTGGATACCGCACAGACGCTCTATGAACGCCATAAGTTGATCAGTTATCCGCGTACAGACAGCCGCCATCTCTCGCAGGAAGTCGCGGGAACGCTGCCGCGCATCGTCAAAACCATCGCCGCGAATTATAGCGAATATCTCGCGCCCGGCACAGGCGAAAAGCAGCTGGGCAAGCGTTACGTGGACGACGCGAAAGTTACTGACCACCACGCAATCATCCCCACGGTAACTTCGCCGGACCGCGTGAACCTTTCGCCCGATGAAGCGAAGTTATATGACCTCATCTGCCGCCGCCTGCTAACTTGCTGGCATGAGGATCATATCTGGTCTGTAACTACCGTCATCACGGCCATCGTCAACGGCAACATCACAGACCGCTATCATTCCTCCGGCAAAGCCATCCAGCAGCAGGGCTGGAAGGTTCTCGATATACAGGTCCGCAAGAAGCCCGCGGCCAAGAAGAACAAAGACGGGGAAGAGGTCGCCGAAGAGGACCAGCAGGCGCTGCCCGCGGGGCTTGCTCCCAACCAGCCGCAGGACGTGCTCGCCGCTGATTCCGTCCGCAGAAAGACCCGCGCCCCCAAGCGATTCACCGAAGCCACACTGCTCACCGCCATGGAGACCGCGGGCAAGACGCTCGATGAGAAGGAACTCTCTGATGCGATGAAGGAAACCGGACTCGGTACACCAGCCACGCGCGCCTCCATCATCGAAGTCCTGCTCAAACGCGAATACATGATCCGCCAGGGCAAGACCCTGGAAGCGACAGAAAAGGGCATCCGCCTCATTGAAGTCGTGCACCCGGAAGTGAAATCGCCAATCATGACCGGCCAATGGGAAGCCCGTCTGAAGCGCATCCAGCGTGGCGAAGGCCAACTGGACCCTTTCATCCACGGCATTGAGGAATACGTGAAGGATGTGATCGGCAAGGTCGGTCAAGCACCCGTAAGCAGCCCTTCAAAGCCAGTCAAACCAGGGCCGCAGCAGTCGCCGTCAGTCACTGCTGCTCCTCTCGCCGCTGAACCGGGTGAATCGCTCGAGGCCCTGCTGCACCGCGCCTTCGGGTTCGCCACCTTCCGCGCCAATCAGGAAGAAGTTTGCCGCACGGTGGTCGAAGGCCGTGACGCGCTGCTCGTCATGCCCACAGGGGCGGGGAAGTCTCTCTGTTACCAACTCCCCGGTCTCGCGCGTGGTGGAACAACGCTCGTCATCAGCCCGCTGATCGCCTTGATGGAAGACCAGTTCACCAAGCTGCGCGAGCGCGGTTTCGCCGTCGAGTGTATCCACAGCGGACGTGACCGCGCCGCTTCCCGGCAGGTCTGCCTGGACTATCTTGCCGGCAAGTTACAGTTCCTCTTCATCGCGCCGGAACGTCTCCGCGTTCCCGGCTTCCCGGAGATGCTGGCCAAGCGCAAGCCCACTCTGATCGCCATAGATGAAGCCCACTGTATCTCCCAGTGGGGCCATGATTTCCGGCCGGATTACCGTCTGCTCGGCGGCTATCTTCCCATGTTCCGTCCGGCTCCGGTCATTGCCCTTACCGCAACTGCGACTCCTATCGTCCAGCGTGATATCTGCAGCCAGCTGGGGCTCGATGAACAGGCCAGTTTCATCCATGGTTTCCGCCGTTCCAACATCGCCATTGAAGTGGTGGAGACCAATCCCTCACGCCGTCCGGATCTGGTCCGTGACTTACTCGGTGAGGATGGCCGTCTGCCTGCTATCGTCTATACGCCGAGCCGCAAACAGGCGGAAAGTGTGGCGTCGCTTCTCGGGTCAAGGTACTCCACTGCGGCCTATCATGCGGGTCTCGAAACCAAGCGGCGGCAAGGCGTACAGGAACGCTTCCTGGCCGGCAAACTGGATGTCATCGTCGCCACCATCGCCTTCGGCATGGGCATTGATAAAGCAGATATACGAACCGTCATCCACACCGCGCTGCCCGGCAGCCTCGAAGCCTACTATCAGGAGATCGGCCGCGCCGGGCGTGATGGCGAACCCAGCCGCGCGATCTTGATGCACTCTTACGCGGACCGCTACACGCACGATTTCTTCTTTGAGCGGGATTACCCCGATACCAAAGTGCTCGAACAGATCTACACACGCCTCACGCCCGCACCGCAGCCGAGGGAACTCATCGAGAAGATGACCCGCATCGCACCGGATGTCTTCGAAAAAGCCCTCGATAAGCTTTGGACCCACGGCGGCGTAGGCATTGATGCCCAGGAAGATCTCACTCTTGGCCGCCCGGACTGGCGCGATTCTTATAACTCACAGGGAGAACAGAAACAGGCGCAGATTGAAGCGATGTTACGGTATTCCCAAAGCAGCCAGTGCCGCATGACGAGCCTCGTTGCCCACTTCGGAGATACCGCGGACAGTCGCAAGCCCTGCGGTATATGTGACTTCTGCGCCCCGGACCAGTGTGTGGCGCAGCGCTTCCGCCCAGCCACGGCCGTGGAACTGGCACTTGCCGAACAGATTCTCGAAGAGCTCGAATCGAACGGGCGTTCCACCGGAAAACTGCACGCCGAACTTGGTGTACCGAAAGGCGTCAGCCGGGATGAGTTTGAGGAGTTACTCGGCGCAATGGCACGCGTGGGGTTGTTGAAACTCACCGATGCCGTCTTCGAGAAAGATGGCAAGCAGTTACCGTATCGCCGCGCCTCTCTTTCCCGCGATGCCGATGCGGAAGCGCTTGTCGATCTCTCGATCCGCGAGTCCGCACCCATCACGGAGAAGAAACGCGGCAAGAAGAAAGCCGCTGCGCCGAAGGCCGTGGCGAAAGCGAAGAAGCCGGCGGAAGAGAATTCCCCGCTCGAAGCTGCCTTGAAGGAATGGCGTAAGTCCGTCGCGCTGAAGAACAAAGTGCCAGCTTTCCGGATCATGCCGGACCGTGTCTTGCTGGCCATCGCGGAAGAGCGTCCCAGAAACGCCGCGGAGTTACTGCAAATCCCGGGTATTGGCGTGAAGGCCGTTGAGAAGTTCGGCGCGCAGATTTACCGGATACTCAATCAGTTCTAATTACTTTTTCACACCCGTCATCACCAGTGCGCCAATCACACAGGCGGCCAGAATCACCCAAAACGCCGCTGCGGTGGAACCGGTCTGATCCACAGCGGCACCGATGATCACTTGACCGATGGCCGCAAAGCCATAAGCGCTGGCATCCATCAATCCCGAGGCTGTTCCCGCGCGTTCCCTTCCTGCCAGTTCGGGACACAGTGCCCAGTAAGTTGCCTGTGGACCGTAAACCAGAAAGCCAGTCACAGCAAGCAGGAAGAGCGCCAGACCACGGTCCGGGCTGGGGAGAACCGCAAGTCCAAAGGCTCCAAATGCAGCCAGACCAAGATAAATCCAGACTACACGGGCGCGGTTTTCCGGGAACCAGCGGTCCGCAATCAAGCCCGCACTCAAAGCACCCGCAGCCATACCGAAGGGCAGAGCGAGAGTGATCCAGAGTCCCCCGGTGTTTTCCTTCCAATGCTGGCCCAGAAAGTGAACAGGCACCCAGTTAATCAGCCCGTAGCGGGCAATGCTTTCGCAGCCGATGGAAACACAGGTAAGTAGAAAAGCCTTGTTCCGCAAAACGGCCAGATAGCGCTGCGTTGAGGTTTCACTGCTTCGTTGCTCTTCGCATTCGGCGGGCAGGGGAGGGAAACCGGCATCTTCGGGTTTGTTGCGGGCCAGTAAACCGTAAACAGCGCCGCCGATCAATAGCAAAAGCACCGGCAGGCGGAAGATCCAATGCCAGTCCAACTCACGCAAGACAAGAATGCAAAGACCGAAAGTCAGGGCGCTCGAAGAACCAGCGGCCAGAAGATAAAATCCAATCGCTTTGCCGCGCTCGTGCCGTGGCCACCAATTGGCAAGTACACGATTCATTGCAGGCCACGCGGCGGATTGGGCGAGTCCATTGCAGCCCCAAAGAATTGCCGCCGGCACAAATGTATTTGTGAAGCTCACCGCCCAGTTCAAGAGCACGGAAAGCAATGCGCCGAAGGCCACCATGCGGCGGGCGCCGAAAATGTCGCCCAGATTGCCATTTACTGCCTGTCCCGTGCCGTAGCCGATGAGAAGCGCCGCATTGAACCAGCCCAACGCTGCGGCAGAAAGATGCAGTTCTTCCTGCATGCCGCGCGCCGCAAAGCCGAAGTTCTGCCGCCCAGTGTAGAAGAACAGGTAGCAGAACATGATCAGAAAAAGTGTCCGCCATTGCGCACGGCGGAAGAGCATCGGGCCTGCGGGAGTCAACTCACGAGCATAGCCGATACAATTCTGGGAGCCGTGATTGAAATCAAACTGTTACCCGCGCTCCTCTGTTCCGCGCTTTGGCTCTCTGCCGCCCAAAGGCCCGTCCTCGCGGATTATGCGTCGATCGTCACTGAAAAGTCACTTCGTCGAGACGGCCAGAAACACCTCGATACACCAGCCATGTTGGCCGTGCTCAAAGATCTGCACGTCAACACCTATATCTATCTCGTCCACGGCACTCTGGATTGGAATGATATGAAGGATGAGTTTCTGCCCGCGGCGGAAAAGGCTGGTCTCGATGTCTGGCTCTACTTCCTGCCGCCGAGCGAATGCCCCATCGAAACCTGCAAACTGCCCTGGGGCCACGACTACATCCGGCTGCAGGAGGAATCCGCCAAACTGTCTCTGCTTCACAAGAACCTGAAGGGCACGGCGATAGATGATTTTTCTGACAACGTAAAACTCTTCACGCCGGAGTACACGCAGAAATTGCGGCAGGCGGGGCGTGCGGTCAATCCGGATTTCGTTTTCTTCCCATTGCTTTACACAAAGTCCATGAATGCGGCCTTTCTCGACAGTTATGCCGCAGCGATTGATGGCGTGATTTGGGCTTACCGCGACGAACCCACAATCAACACACACCGCGATGACAGTCTGCGGGCGCAGTTGACAGCATCGGAAGCACTGTTGCGGGAGCGGAACAAGAGTTTGATTCTGATGGTTTACTGTTCACCGCTTGGACGTTTGCCTTTGCCTCCTTCCGCCCGCTATGTGCAGGAGGCAGTGCAGATGGGTGTGCAGGATGCCAAGGCGGGGCAGTTATTCGGCGTGGTGACTTACAAACTGGAGAAAGGCAGAACGGCTCCAGCGCGTGAGAACTTTGCGCATTCCGGTAACGGCCGCGCTTCTCTGGTGGCTTCCGGGCGGGCTTATCAAAGCGGTGATTTCGCTGAGCTGTCGCGGGAAATCCGTGTGCAAACGGGTTCGCATTCGTTGCGCTTTTCTCAAATTGCGCTTTATGGAAAGTTGCCGCCGGGATATTTTTTCCTGCAAGTTCTTATTGATGACCAGACCGTTTGGGAAATGGATCTCAATCGTGCGGTCTCCAATGTCTGGAAGCAGGAAACTGTGGATCTGGATGCAGCGCTTCGCGGCAAGACAACGGCACTGGTGCGGCTGCGGCTGAGCTTGAAGCGCAATGCCGGCAGCAATCAGTTGATTACAGGCTTTGATGATTTGGAGCCAGAGGGCTTCACTTTGGATGATCCCGGCTTTGAAACCGGTGAAGGCTGGCAAAGCAAAACCACGAATCCTGGCTTGATGCCATTGGTGCAATTGTTTGACCCGTCGCGGCCCGGGAAGATGTTTGACGCGGTGAAGCAAGTTTATCTCGAGGCGCAAGCCAAATGACGACGAGAAGAGCAGTTCTGGGCGCCCTGCTTGGCGCGCCGCTGGCAGGTGCGCAGACCATCGGCTTCAAGTCAGATAATGACCCCGCGCGCACTGAATGTGGCATTGGAGCGCTGATGCCCTGGGCCGATGCACTGTGGGCGGTGACTTATAACTCGCACAAGAAGGGCACCGGATCGGGCCTGGGACTTTACCGTATTGGCGAAGATTTGCGTTCCGAGCGCGTCGATGTGCATGACGGAACGCATGCGAACCGGATGATTCATCATGAGACGAACCAGTGCCTGATTGGGCCTTACATCATCGACGCCAAAGGGAACTGGTCGCGTATTCGCGAGTTTGATGATCACCGTCTGACTTCCACCATGCGTCATTTGAAAGAGCCGAAATCAAAGGTCTATTACCAGACCATGGAAGGCTTGTTCTTTGAGATGGATCTGGCGACGCGCAAGCCGGTTCTGTTGAATGATCTGGCGAAAGAGATGAACCTGCAGGCCCGCCCGCACTTCAAGGGCGGCTATACGGCGCAAGGCCGGACCGTGGTCACGAACAATGGTTTTTACGAGTACGGAGAGACGTCAGCGGGGCTGTTTGAATATGACGGATCGCGCTGGAAGCGGCTTTCCGACAAGCCGCATATGGACGTGGCCGCGCGGGAAAACATGGGGAGCGTGATGTTCGCCACCGGTTGGGATGAGCGTTCCGTTTTGTTTCATGCGCTGGTCAAAGGAGAGTGGCAGCATTACCGGTTACCGAAAGCGTCGCATGCCTTCGAACATGCGTGGCAAACCGAATGGATGCGCATCCGTGAGGTGGAGACGGAGCACTTCCTGATGGACATCCAGGGGATGTTCTATGAACTGCAACCCGTCGCTTTCGAAGGGCATATCTGGGGCGTGAAGCCGGTCTGCCAGCATCTGCGGATCATTCCGGATTATTGCGCCTTTCGCGGCCTGCTCGCATTAGGGGGCAATCAAACTACGCCGAATGCCGATAACAACGCAGTAATGGGTCAGCCGCAATCCGGCCTCTGGTTTGGGAAGAGCGATGACCTTTGGAGTTGGGGCAAACCGAAGGGCTGGGGTGGAGTCTGGCGCAAGACCACCGTTGCGGCGGGCAAGCCCTCTGATCCCTTCCTGATGACCGGGTTTGACCGCGCGGTGCTGCATCTGACGTCCGACAAAGCAGTCACCTTTGAGCTTCAAGTCGATTTCCTTGGCGATGGCAGCTGGGAAACCTACGAGAAGGTGAAGGTCAGCGGCTACAGACCGCACATCTTCCCGGCCGGGTTCTCGGCGCACTGGATACGGATTGTTCCGGATGCTGCCTGCACAGCGACAGCGGAGTTCCTGTACACCTGAAAATTTCCAGGACATCCCCCGAAAAATCCGGGAATCTACATCATTCCTTCATCTAACCGGGTTACTCTGTGCGTAAGACTGTCGTACGGGCATGGGGAAGACTGGGCGGCTGGCTGTTCCACAGCACCGCAAGCGAATCATTTTCGTCATTGGTTCCACGGCTGAAGACATCCGGGAAGGCGTGGCGCACGCACTGACTGGAGCCTCAGGGTTGCCGGTTCATGCCTTTTGCACGGGTGAGTGCGGACCCGTGGAAGGGTGCGGGGAACTCAATACTCACGCGTCTCTGTTTCATATCTGGCTTTCTGTTTTGCCCGCATGGCCTGCTCTGCTGATTGCTTCGTGGACGGGCCAGGGCAACGCGGCAGCGCTGTTGCTCAAAGCCATTCCGCTCTTTACTTTGCCTTTCCGGGCGGTGATCCGGAACGAGGCGAACGGTTTCTTTCCGCTGCGTCCCGGGCCGGTCGCGAACCATATGCTGCGCCGTTTGCGGGAGAACGTTACGGCGGTCGGGAATCATTTGCGGGGATGGCGCCGAAGCCTGAGTTGGAACGTGCGCGATCGCGCCCGCGGGCTTGGGCTCTTCTTCCGCAGTTTCGGCTGGAACACGGTGGACCGTGCCAAAGGCCTGGGACTTTTCCTTTGGAGCCTGCTTTGGAACCTTTGTGACCGCGCGAAGGGTGTCGCGCTTTGGCTGTACGGGCTGCTGTGGAACGTCGCGGACTGGCTGGGTTCGGCGGTGCTTTTTGTGTGGAAGTTTTCGCTCTCCGGTTTGGCTCATGTGGCGGCATTGACCGGACCGCTGGCATCGCGATGGTTCGAATGGAAATTTGGGGAAGCGCAAGATTCGACCGCCGATTTTGTGATGCTGCCTCCCAAAGCCGGAAGCACAGTGGACATTGTGCTTTCAAGTCATGCCTGGCCGCGGCGGGAGTTGCAACGTCTCTTGCGCCGTTCGCAGCAGGATTATCTGGTGATCCGGCGGGAAGGCGTCTCGTGTGATGTGACGCCTCTGCTGGCGCTGGCCAGACAGACGGGAGCGTTCGCGGTGGCTGCGCAGTCCGGCTATGCGGGCTGGCGGAAGACGGCGCTGCGCAACCATCCTTTTCGCAAGCTGGAGCCGGGTGAAGTGACGGAAGTGGTGGCACCTTGGACGCAGACTGTGGTGATCCGCCGGGATGCGCTGCTGATGCTGCGACTTCCGTTTGCCTTGACCGCGGGTGCGGCGCTGCAGCAGATTTTTTGGCGTGCCGCAGCCTGCGGGTGGCGGACTCTGGTGCTGGCCTCCGACGCAACTCTCGCGCACGAGCCCGCCATGCTGCTGGAGGATTTGGAATTCGTCGCCTTCGCCCCGAAGCCCGCGCCGGTCCGCCTGGCTTTGCAACGCGGCAATATCGTTTGGTGCCCGCACTATGCGCGCCATTCCCGCGCATTGCCGCGGATTCTGGTTGTTTCCCCGTATCTGCCTTTCCCTCTTTCGCATGGCGGCGCAGTGCGCATTTACAATCTTTGCCGCGCTCTTGCGGACCGGTTTGATTTTGTTCTTGCCTGTTTTCGTGAAGCTGGCGAGACCGTGCATTATGACGAACTGCACAAGATCTTCCGGGAAGTTTATGTCGTAGATAACGACGAGAAGCATGCCGATCCCGGAGTTCCGCAGCAGGTGGCCGGTTACCGCAGTTCGGCGATGCGCGGGCTGGTCAGTTCGCTCTGTGCCGGCGGGACCATCGACATTCTGCAACTGGAATATACGCAGATGGCGGAATACCGCGACTGTGCGCAAGGTCTGCCTGTGATTCTGGTGGAGCATGACATCACGTTCACGCTGCACCAACAGCTGGCGGAGCGTGAGCCGGGCAATGCTGTGGCGAAGCGGGAATCGGCGGCATGGCTGCGCTTTGAGGAGCAAGCGCTGCGAAGTGTATCGGCGGTTTGGGCGATGTCCCCGCTGGACCGGGAAACGGCTTTGGAGCATGGCAGTCCGCGGAACAGAACGTTTGTGGTGCCGAATGGCGTGGATCTTCGCCGCTTCCAGCCGATGGAGAAGACGGCCGCGGGCAAGCGGATTCTCTTTGTTGGTTCCTTCCGGCATCTGCCCAACCTGCTGGCTTATGAGTGTCTGCGGGAGTCCATTCTGCCGCGACTTTGGGAGACGGAACCTGATGTTGTCTTGCAGGTGATTGGTGGTCCAGATCATGAGCGGGCTGCCCGGAATGCGGGAAAGAGTGCGCTGCTGGAGCCTCATCCGCGAATTGAGCTGACCGGTTTTGTTACTGATGTGCGCCCTGCCTACGCTGCGTGCGATGTGGTGGTCATCCCGCTGCCTGTTTCCGCGGGAACGAATATCAAGTTGATGGAAGCGATGGCCTGCGGGCGCGCGGTGGTGAGCACGAATGCCGGCTGCGCGGGCCTGGGGTTGCGGGATGGCATTGATTTGATGATTCGGGAAGTGGGCGAGGAGTTCACGGCGGCAATTCTCGCACTTCTGCAGGATGAAGACCTGCGGTTTCGGATGGCAGACACCGCACGGCGGACTGCTGCGGAGCAATTTGGGTGGGAGCGGATCGCGCGCGCGGCGGCTGGTTCGTATCACTTGCTGTTGCCGGTGATGGCAGAAGACATGGGGCAGGCTGGCATGAGATTCCAACGGCAACAAGCCCGCGCTGCGGGTTAGGAGACGTTTGGTTGAGCGCAGTTCGGGCTTGGGGCGGGGGAATTGAGTATTCAGTTGTCGAAGAACATGGGCGCGGCCCTGTCTGCCTGCCCGGTTAAGGCTCTTGTTGGTGGTTACGCAGCGGGTTCGAGAGTGTCTGGCGGGTTGGTTTTCATAAGGGAAGTATTAATGGGCTTCTCTTGCGGTGTATTTTTGGCGATTTCTGCTGCGATTTGTTCGAGTTCGATCTCTTCGAGGATCTGCTGGAGGGCTTCTTCGCCGACGGGGGCAGGTTGCGGGAGATTGGTGTTGGCGGCGGATTCGGCCTGGAGTTTACGGCAGAGGCGGAGGTCGGCGTAGAGGCGGCTGCGGAGTCGCTGGGCCCGGACGATGAGACGTTCGAGGGCGGTGAATT
>CAIXXM010000015.1 GCA_903923395.1 uncultured Acidobacteriia bacterium | reverse complement strand
TGCGGATTGCTGCCAACTGCCGCGTGAAGCCGTCTCCCTCAACCTGGCCTTTGCCGGAGACTCTGAGATATGCGAACGCCTTAACCATGTCTTGATTATGGGTGAGTAAAGGCGAGCATTCAATAACTATTCTACAGAATATTTATCACTACTGATTCTAAAAGAGTTACGCATCTACCTCCATATCGAGCAACGCCGGACTACTTCCTGTTTAGGGCGGGAAGTTGCCCTCTGCAAGAGAGCTAACGCTGCCACTTGGGTGTTGGTCCCCGCTGTCCGCAGAGCCCGCAGAATGCATGCGCGTCCGGCATCGGTTCGTTGCACTGAACGCAACGCCTCATCCGCGCGCGCATGTCATCTAGCTTCTTCATGAGCATATCCCCGGCAGACATCCCGTCACCTTGCGGTTGCTGGGCGGTCACATTGACCCCAACGGCAATCTTCGCCGCGTCGTCAAGTTCGCCAAGTAGCCGCGCCTCGAACTCAAGCTGCCGTTCCACCCGGGCGATTGCCTTCAATGCAAGTTCGTTATCCCGGGTCCCCGTCGCACGTGCTTCCCGCAGGATCGCCAGAGTTTCAACATTCAACACCTTGAGCCGATCCAAGAGCGTTCCAGCCCGGACCGTTTCTGATGCGTCTTTCGCCTTGACCAGAGCCGTGGGCAAGTCGCTTGCCTTATGGCGAAACAGAGCCGCCGTGGATGTTCCGTAACGTTTCGCTATGTTTCGGAAAGACTCACCGCCGATCAAGGCAGAGTCGATTTCGTCACGCTTCGAATGCCTACAGATTGTGCAAACTTGTGCCATGTTCCCTCTCTCGAATTCACGTATTCATCCGGCCTGACTGCCTCCAGTGTTCCGAAATCTTCCCCTATGGTGTGGAAAACTGGAACGCTCCGTGTAATCCATTGATTCCATTGCACTTCGAGTGTTCCGGCCACTTGGAACACTGAACCCGTCCTGGAACACTCAATCATCAGCATCTCGAAGCCGGTACAGAGTGCTATTCTTTGGCCCCGACGCCACCATGAGCCACCCTTCATTCACCCCGGTCTTCAACAGATCAATCACCCGTTGCTTCGCCAGTCCTGCCGCGCCAGCCGTCGCAATCAGTTCCCTTTGCGTTCGGTTTGGTTCCCTGGTCAGGATGTCGGTTATGATCTCGCGATGACTTCGGACGGCTGTATCTGCTGATACCCGGAACCCGTCTTTTCCAAAATCGATCTGTAGCGGTTTCATCTCGAACATTCGCGGCTTAAAGTTCTCTAGCCGCAGTGCCTTGACGCCTTCGCCAGCCTCACCGATTCCACTCAACTTGTACGCTTGGTCCACCGAATCCTTGATGGTTGAGGAACCCCGGTATTCTTGGGCGTTCTCTCCCTTCCCAGTGTTGTGAAGAATCAGGATGGTGGCTCCGCAATCGGCCAGCGTGCGGTATCCATTCATATATTGGCGTGTCTCCGTGTTGTCCTGCTCACTGCCTGGATGGAATTGAATCAAAGAGTCAAACACTATCAGGCCATGGTGTCGCCGCGCCCAATCGATGACCATATGGTCGCCCGGTCCACCTGGAGCAACGTCGCACCAGCCGCCCCAAACGGCCAAATTGGGTGTTTCGGCAATTCTCAACCGCTCCAAACGTTCCCGCACCACTACGCAAGGGTTTTCACCATCTACGTACAACGTTCGAACTGGGACGGTATCCCGGCCTAGAAACCGTGAACCATGGGCAACCGCCCCAGCCAACTGTAGAGACAACGTAGATTTCCCGATGCCGCTGCCGCCCGTGAGTAGGTTAACGGAACCCCTTGCCAAGAATCCATCGACGAGGTAATCGACGGTCCCGGACATTTGCCAGATCGACGGCAACCGGTCAAGGGAGAACCGCTGTACACGGTCCTCCCGCTGTATATCGGCGATTGGACGTGAAAGGTCTGCCAGTGCGTCCCTCGTCACGCCGCTTGCTCCCACGCCTCGACCAACTCCAGCAATCGAACACATAGAGCCGTGATCTCCCGCACGTGCCGATCATCATCCTCCCCGAGTCGCACCATCCGCGCCGTCGCGCCCGTATCCGTTTGTCGTGTGGCCCGGTAGGCTTCCAGTAGTGCCGCGCCGCGAAGTCCGTGCAGGTGGCGAGACATCCGCGTATACGTGCCGATTATCTCGCCAATCTCATTGAGAATCCGGTTGTCGAGTGAATCGAACAACCCCGCCTTGTGCAATGTCAGATCGTCATCTACCGTCCGCATCATTGCCGCCCGCTAATGTGCAGCCGCTGGCATGTCCCGCTGATCTTGCTGCCGCTGCCGCGACGCTGCCGCCCGTTCCGCTGGTGACTGGGATGGGATCGGACGCCCGACCAAGAAGAAGACCCGGTCCCGAACTTCGGGATAAGTGCCGCCGCCAATCCGGGATTCAAGATCAATGAAATCGCCGTGTTCCCCGCATCGGAAGCAACGCCAACGCCCCCGTTCTGGATAGACCGCGAATGTCTCACGGTTTGACCGGCAAAGGGGACACGGCCCCCGCCATGTCTTCCCCTTCCGCCGCATCTTCGGTAACCGTAGCGTCATTGACTACCGCGACGTCAGGGCACGCATCGAGTGGGGCGTCCAGATGTTCGACGTCCAGGAGATCTGCTTCGATCCGTGGAACTCGCGGGAGATGTCGGTGCCGATGGTCGAGGAGGGATTTCCGTGCATTGAAGTCCGGCAGGGTTTCCAGACGCTGTCCGAGCCGTCAAAGAAACTACTGGAACTGGTGGCGTCTGCACGGCTTTATCACGGCGGCCATCCGGTTCTACGCTGGAACGCAAGCTTTCTGAACGCCAAATGGGCGAACGACAACCTGATGTTCTCGAAGCCCGACCGGGAGAAGAACTCTTCCCGCATCGATGGAATCTCGGCTGCCGTGAACGCGCTCCACCGCACGCTTGTGATGGAGAGCAAAACGGTGACCTACACCGGCCTCCGGAGCGTCGGTTAGATGTTTCCAGAGATCACGTCCCGCGTAAAAGGGATGCTGGAGGGGTTCGGATCAAAGCCTCTCTCGCTTGATCTGAAGGCGGCAGGTGGCGTCACTTTCGATACCGTCAACGCCGGCTGGTATGCCCGCAACGGCTATCCCGGTCTCTACTCGATCCTCTCCGGTGGCATGCCCGCCTGGTCGGGCGAAGTTGTCAGCCTTGAGACCGCGCTCAATCATTCGGTGGTCTGGGCCTGCACGCGCATCATCAGCGAATCGACCGGCTTCATTCCGCTGGTCATGTTGCAGCAGAAAGGTGGCGTCAAGAGTCCGGCGACTGACCATCCGATGTTCTCGGCCATGCGGAACGCGCCGAGCGACGAAATGACCGCGATGACGTTCCGCGAGACGCTGACCAGCCATTGTCTGCTGCAGGGAAATGCCTACGCGCAGATCCTCCGCCGCAGTGGCACGGGTGAGGCTATTGAACTGCATCCACTGCTGCCCTCGCAGGTGCTTCCGGATCGCGAACGCGGCGGACAGCGACGTCTCGTTTACCGCGTGAAGGACGGCAACAGCCCTGAAAAGACTTACACCGTGGAGCGGAACAAACCGCACGACCTGCTGCACATCCGCGGTATCGGTCCAACCGGGATCTCCGGCTTCTCCGTCATCACGATGGCGAGGCAATCGATCGGCACCGCCATCGCGGCCGAGCGGAACGTTGGGAGATTCTTTGCCAACGGCGGGCGCGTCCCGTACCTGCTGGAGCATGCGCAGAAATTCAAGAACGACGCCGACTTCGACAAATTCCGTGACGACTGGGAGAAGACGTACCAGCAGGCGCATAAAGCGCCCATTCTC
>CAIXXM010000014.1 GCA_903923395.1 uncultured Acidobacteriia bacterium | reverse complement strand
TCATGAGGTCATTTGCGGTCACCATGATCAACTGTCCGGTGACGCAGAACAACAGCAGGGCATGATACTCACCCGTCTCCGCCTTCTCACGCTCGAGATAACGATAGGAAGCCAGGACGGCAAGAATGCCAACCACAAGAACCAGCAGGCGGAAGAATGTGCCAAAGCCATCCACCACGACCATGGAGGAAAAGGAATAACCGGGGTCGGCCGAAGCGGCCACAGTGGCGAACAGCGCGGCAACAAACGCGCCGATGGTGAGATGACCGAAGAGCTTCGGCTGGCGTCCGCCAGTCACGGCGTCGAGCATCATCACCAGAGTGCCTGCAACGGAGAGGATGATCTCCGGCAGGAAGCGCAGCAGTTCGGCCTGGCTGGGGAAAAGACTAGCGGGCATGGACGCTGCCTCCGCTGACGGGATTGGAAACTCGCAGGGGAACGTTCATTTTTTCCAGAATCTGGCTGTTGGAAGCGCCGATGGCGGGCAGGAAGGTCTGCGTATACACACCCATCCAAACCATCAGCACGGCGAGCGGCACCAGGCAAGCCCACTCACGCATATTCAAATCAGGGAAGCGCCCTGCCAAACCGTCATTCGTCTCCCCGAGGAAGACTCTCTGCACCATCCAGAGCATATAGCAGGCGGAGAGAATCACACCGATCGAAGCGAACACCGCCCAGGTAAAGTTGGCCTGCGCCGCACCCTGCAGGATCAGGAACTCGCCGACGAAGTTGTTCAAAAGCGGCAACCCGATGCTGGCCAGTGAGGCGATAAGGAAGATCGTGGTGAACCAGGGAGCGATTTTGCAGATGCCCCCAAAGTCCGAGATATTGTGTGAGGCGCGTCGCTCAAAGAGGAAGCTGGCCAGCACGAAGAGGGCACCCGTGGTCACACCATGGGCCACCATCTGATAGACCGCACCATCGAGGCCAATCCGCGTGCACGAGAAGATACCGAGGACAACAAACCCAAGGTGGCTCACCGACGAATAAGCAATCAGACGCTTGAAATTCGGCTGCACCATCGCGACTAAAGCACCGTAAATGATCCCGATAATCGCCAGCACCACAATCCAACCGGCATTTTCACGGACTGCATTCGGAAACATCGGCAGACAAAAGCGGACCAGGCCGTACGTACCCATCTTGCCCATGACGGCAGCCAGCAGCACGGAGCCACCCGCCGGTGCTTCCGCATAGGCATCGGGCAACCAGGTGTGGAACGGGAAGATCGGGACCTTGATGGCCATGGCAGCGAAAAAGCCCAGGAACAGGAGGGTTTCTTCATACCCCGTGAGGTGCACACGCCCCGTTTGCAGCGCGGAAAGCACCGTCACGTAATCGAAGCTGCCGACTTTGTTGTAGAGGAAAATGATCGCGGCCAGCATCAACACCGAACCGGCGTTCGTGTAGAGGAAGAACTTGGTGGAGGCGTAGACACGCCGTTCCCCGCCCCACATGCCAATGATCAGGCAGATAGGAACGAGAACGATTTCCCAAAACAGGTAGTAAACGAAGAGATCCTGCGCAACGAAGACGCCGATCAGGCCAGCTTCGAGCAACAACAGGAAGGCGTAGAACTGCGGGGCCCGGTCTGCGATGGCTTTCCAGGAGGTCAACACCGCCACCGGCCCCAGGAAGGCAGAGAGCACGATCAGCCACAGGCTCAACCCATCCACCGCGACGTGCCAGTGGATCTCCGGGTTGGGAATCCAAACGACGTCGGACGCGAACTGCAGACCAGCCTTGGCCATGTCATAGCTGGCCACCAGGCCAAGTGAAAGTACGAAAGTGGCAATGGTGGTGACCAACGCCAGCAACCGCGCCGCCGATTTCGGCAGGAATAACGCCGCCAGAAAACCGAGAGCCGGAATCGCAATCAGCAGGTTCAGATTCAACGGACACCTCCCGCGAAGGCGAAGCCGCCGACGCCCATCAGGATCAGCAGCACCGCGCCACCAATCACCACCCACGTGGCATAACTGCGGATATTGCCCGACTGCAAGTGCTTGAGAACGCCGCCGATGTTGAGAGCGTTCGCCCCCACACCGCGCACCACGCCGTCGATCACATAATGTTCGATGCCGCGCCAGAGCAGGGTTCGCGAACCATTCACCGTTGGCTGCACCACCGTCACATCGTAGAGTTCATCCACGAAGAATTTGTTGTAGACCAGCGTGTAGAGCCCGCCCAGAGAAGAGGCGATCTTATCCGGCAGCGCGCTGTTGACCACGTAGAGGAAGTACGCGAGGCCGATGCCCGCAAGACCGAACGCGACCGAGATGTAAGTGAGCGTCGCCGCTTCCGCACCTTCCGCTTCCACCTGGAACATCTTGCCCAGAATCTCCGGCACGTTGAAGAGGAAACCGCCGGCCAGCGACAACGCCGCGAGAATCACCAGCGGACCCGTCATCGAGACAGGTGATTCGTGCGGATGACCATGGCCGCGGTACTTGCCAAAGAACGTCATGAAGTAAGCGCGCCACACGTAAAAGGCCGTCATGCCGGCAGTAAACACGGCCACCCAGAACATCCAGGGAGCATGCGCGTGGGCCGCCACCAGAATCGCGTCCTTGCTGTAAAAGCCGGAAGTAAACGGGAAGCCCGCAATCGCCAGAGAGGCGCAGCCGAGCGTCGCGAACGTGACAGGCGCATACTTGCGCAGGCCGCCCATTTGACGCATATCCTGTTCCCCGTGGCAGGCATGAATCACAGAACCCGCGCCGAGGAATAACAGTGCTTTGAAGAAAGCGTGCGTGACCAGATGCCAGACGCCGGCCGAAAATGCCCCCACGCCGACACCCAGGAACATATAGCCGAGCTGTGAAACCGTGGAGTACGCGAAGACCTTCTTGATATCGTTCTGCGCGAGGCCGATGACCGCAGCGAACACCGCTGTCGCAAGGCCCACCATCGCCACGGTATCCATTGCGGCAGGCGAGTGGACGAAGATCACGGAAGACCGGGCGCAGAGATAAACACCTGCGGTCACCATGGTCGCGGCGTGGATGAGCGCAGAAACAGGCGTGGGACCTTCCATCGCGTCCGGCAGCCAAACATAGAGCGGCAACTGTGCGGATTTACCCGCGGCGCCAACCAGCAACAGGAGTGCAATCGCGGTGAGCGTTGCCACCGGTTTGCCGGGCGCAAGTGCGAAGACCTTGTGGAAGTCGAGCGACTTGAAGGTGATGAAGATCAGGAACATCGCGAGGGCGACGCCGAAGTCGCCGATGCGGTTGACGATGAAAGCTTTGTTCCCTGCGTCCGTGGCGGATTTCTTCGTGAAGTAGAAACCAATCAGCAGATAGCTGCAGAGACCGACGCCTTCCCAGCCCACGAATACCAAGAGGTAGTTCGCCGCCAGCACCAGGTTCAACATGAAAAACATGAAGAGGTTCAGGTACGCAAAGAAGCGCCAATAGCCTTCCTCATGCGCCATGTAGCCGGTGGAGTAGATATGAATCAGCGAACCGATGCCCGTGACAACAAGCAACATGATCGCGGTGAGTTTGTCGACCTGATAATCGAATCCGACGTTGAAGGCGCCCGATTGTATCCAGGTGAAGTAATGCTCCACCGCGGGCTGGTCCAGCGACTTCGCTGACGAGAGGACAAACAGCACATAAGCGAAGGACAGCACCACGGAGAGCACGGCAGTCAGGCTCACCATGAGCTTCGGCATCTTGCGGCCGAAGATGCCGTTGACCAGGAAGCCGAGCAGAGGCAGGGCGGGGATGATCCAAAGGTTCTGCATCAGTTCTTCAACGTACTCACTTCATCGATATTCAAGGTTGAGCGGTTCTTGAACACCGTCAGGATAATGGCGAGACCCACCGCCGCTTCGGCCGCCGCCACCACCATCACGAAGAACGTGAAGATGTGGCCGTGGACGGATTTCAGCTCGTGCGAGAAAGCGATAAAGGTCAGATTGACCGCGTTCAGCATGAGCTCAATGCACATGAACACGGTGATGATATTGCGGCGCAGAACAAACCCGGCGGCACCGATCGCGAATAACATCGCGGAAAGCACCAGATACCAGGAAACGGGCACGCCATGGACAAGCGCATTAAGATCCAACTTAGTCGAGCTCCTTCCGGGCAAGCACTATGGCCCCGACAATTGCGATCAGAATCAAAACAGAGGTGACTTCAAAGGGCAGCAGGTAACTGGAGAACAGCTTCATGCCGATCTCGCGGGCACCGCCGCCGGTAAAGTCGCCGAACTTCACGGGGGAAAGCCCGGGATAATAAGTCGTGATCAGGAAAACCAATGCGGCGAAGAAGGCCAGCAGCGCCGGAATTCCCAATACCTGCGCGGTGATCGATCCGCCCTTGCGGGTTTCCGCGCCGGCATTTAACAGCATGATCACGAAGATAAACAGCACCATGACCGCGCCGGCATAAACCACCACCTGCGCCATGGCGATGAACTCCGCGCCGAGCATCAGATAGAGAACCGCGAGCGAGACCATGACGCCCACCAGAGACAGGGCGCTCGATATCGGATGCTTCTGCAACACCACGTTGAGGGCGCAGGCCAGAGCGACAATCGCGAAGAGAAGGAAGAAGAAGATTTCCATCTTATTGGACCAGTGACACCATCAAAGCGGTTAGAAGCAGGTTGAGAAGAGCCACGGGGAAGAGGAACTTCCAGGCGAAGCTCATGAGCTGGTCATACCGGAATCGCGGCAGTGTGGCGCGAATCCAGATAAAGACAAAGAGCAGGAATCCGGTCTTGGCAACGAACCAGAACACGGGCATGAACATGGTGACCACAATGGGCACCAGGAACACACCGGCGAGACCGAAGAAGACCAACCCGAAGACCGGGAGCGTAAAGCGGTCGAGCGGGCGGGCGGGGTTCAAGCCGTGCAGGAAGCAAAGTGCTCCGGCGAGTGCGAAGAGTGCGGGTGCAACGAAGTTCGAGCCGAGAGCCGCAGGCCACAAGGGATGCCAGCCACCGAGGAACAGCACCGTCGTGATGCAGCAGATGGTGACCATGTTCGAGTACTCCGACATGAAGAACGATGCGAACTTCATGCTGCTGTACTCGGTGTGGAAGCCGGCCACCAATTCGTTTTCCGCTTCCGGAAGATCGAACGGCACGCGGTTGGTTTCGGCAAACGCGGAAATCATGAAGATGATGAAGCTGAAGAACTGCGGGAAGGGGCCGCTGAAAATCGCCCATTTCGGAAGGACGCCGAAGCTGTACCCGCCCTGCGAATTCACAATCTCCCGCAAGCTCAGCGAACCGGCCATCAACAGCGGCGCGGCGATCGCGAGACTCATGGGCAATTCATAACTGATCATCTGCGCGGAACTGCGCAAACCACCCAGCAGGCTGTATTTGTTGTTCGAAGACCACCCGGCAAGAGCCACACCGTAAACGCCCATGGAACTGATGGCGAGCACGAAGAGGATACCCACATTGGGGTCAGCCAGGCTCAGATTCGTGGTGTAGCCGAACACGGTCACCGGCGGTCCGAACGGGATCACAGAGATCGAAATCAGTGACATAAACACCGCTAGAAACGGTGCCAGAACATAGAAGAACACGTTCACATCAGCCGGAATCACGCCTTCTTTGGTGATGAGCTTGATCACGTCCGCCAGCGGCTGCATCAGCCCGTGCGGACCCACGCGCGAAGGACCCATCCGGACCTGCACGTGCGCAATCACCTTGCGTTCAATCCACTGCAGATAAGCCAGCGTCGTCATCAAGGCACCAGCCAGCACGGCGGTCTTGACCAGGGTGGCAATCAGATACGGTGTAATGAAATCAGGCATGCTAGACGTGTGATTCTTCCTGCGCCGCAAGCGACATGCCAGCGCGTTTTTCGATCACTGAATTCAGCACTTTAGAATACCGCCCCAGTGTTCCTGAGGTGAAGAGGGTCTCGTGCGCGCCCTGGATCAGCGCGGACTTATCGGCAACATTCACGCGGCCATTGACCGGTGCGGTCTGCTGCGCGGCCATTGCCACCAGCGGCAGAGCAATGTCATAGCCCTTGACCGAGCGGCGGATTTCCCCGTAGACCGTTTCGCTGACCCACGGCCCCATCGCCGGCGCGAGTCCCATTTCCTTGGCGATCAATCCAATGATTTCGAGATCCGGCTTGGTTCCCATCACGGTCACGGCCTTCTGCAACCGCTGGATTTCACCGCAAACGTTGGTCACGGTGCCATTCTTCTCATACGCACTGGCGGAGGGCAGCACCACATCCGCGCGCTGCGCCGTTTCCGTTAGGAACAGATCCTGCACCACCACAAAAGCTTTATCGGACGCCAGACCCGCTGCTTCGAGGGGATTTTCGTTGATCACCCACAGCGCATCGAGCGTCTCATCGGCCAACATCTCCGGAAGTGTCATGCCCGGTGTTTCCGAAGGATGATAGCCGGGATGCAATTCCGCCATCAGGCCCATATCCACCGCGCCGCGCGAGTTCGAATAATCGACCAGCGCGCAATACTTTACCGGCTTGCCCAGCGATTCACCGAACGCCACCAGCTTGCGGACCGCCTCACCCTTCACGGAAGACCCGAACACGATGACAAGATCCGATTCCGCTGCCAGTGCTTCGCGCAACTCTTCCAGCGCTTCGATTTCCGAGCCCGCAGCCTTGCGGATCGACTTCTTCGCATAGGCGTCCTCTCGAACTTCCTTCGAAGTCACCACAAAGACCTTCGCCGCATGATGCCGCATGGAGGCCCGGATTTGGAACGAAAGGAACGGCTGCTCAATCGCGAGATCCGCGCCCAGAATCAGGAAGGTCTTGCCCTCGTAGAGGTCCGCGGTGGTTGCCAGAGTGCCGGTGGTGCCGGACAGCGCGTCGATCAACGTCACCACATCACCCGTGCGCTTGTGGTCAATATTATTGCTGCCAAGGCCCTGGCGCACGAACTTCTGCAGATAGAAGTTCTCTTCGTTCGTGGTGTGGTTCGAACCGATCACCCCGAACTTGCCGTTGCGCGCTTTGATTTCGCTGAACTTCTCTGCCACATGCTTCAAGGCCTTCGACCAGGAAACCGGTTCCAGCTTGCCATTGACGCGGATCATGGGCGACTGCAGCCGCTCCGGATGATCATAGAAATCAAAGGCATAGCGGCCCTTTACGCAAAGGAACTCGCCGTTGATACCGGAACGGTCGCGGTTGTTGCCGCGAATAATCTTGTCGTTGCGGACCCCCAGCGTGGTCTTGCAGCCATTCGAACAATGGGTGCAGATGGTGCCGGTGTGTTCCATTTCCCAGGGACGCGTCTGGTAGCGGTACGTGCCGCTGGTCAACGCGCCCACCGGGCAGATATCAATGCACTGACCGCATTCATCGCATTCCAGATGGTCGCCGTGGTTGGGGGCGATCAGCGAAACTGAACCGCGGTTCACCACACCCAGCGCGCCGACGCCCATGCCTTCATTACAGGCACGAACGCAGCGGAAACACAGGATGCAGCGGGGCCCGTCATAGAACACCACGGGCGACCACTGCTGTTCCTGCACGTGCAATTTCTCTTCGGTAAAGCGGCTTTCGCCAGCGCCGTAGCGGAACACCATGTCCTGCAGTTCGCACTCGCCGCCCTTGTCACAAACGGGGCAATCGAGCGGGTGGTTGGTCAGCAGGAATTCGAGCGTATACTTCCGCGCGTCCTTCACCTTCTGGCTTTCCGTGTGGACCACCATGCCCGGTGCCACAGGCAGAGTGCAGGCCACCATCAGCTTCGGGGCCTTTTCCACTTCCACCAGGCACATACGGCAGGCAGCCTGCAGCGAGTAGCCTTCGTAGTAACAGAAAGACGGGATTTCAATTCCGTTCTTGCGGGCCGCTTCGATGACGAGCGTGCCCGGGGCCGCCTGAATCTCGCGGCCATTGATTGTCATTGTGACGGGATCAGCCATTATGCAGCCACCAGTCTGGAGATGTTCTCTTTCGGGCAGGGCTTGCCGTCCAGATGAGCTTCGAACTCGTCGCGGAATTTTTCGACGAAGGCGATGGTCGGCATGGCAGCCGCATCACCAAGCGGGCAGAAGGTACGGCCCAGCATGTTCTTCGAAAGATCGCCGATCAGCACGATGTCACTGCGGGTGCCCATGCCGTCATGGAAGCGTTGCAGCAACTTGCGGAGCCACGTCGTGCCCTCGCGGCACGGGATACACCAGCCGCAACTTTCGTGGGCGTAGAAGCGCATGATCCGGAGAGCCGCCTTGACGATGCAGGTGTCTTCATCCATCACAACAATGCCACCTGAACCGAGCATCGACTTCGCTGCTGCCAGAGAATCAAAGTCCATGTTGATATCGCACTCATCGGCCTTCAGCACAGGGCAGGAAGACCCGCCGGGGATCACCGCTTTGAGCTTCTTGCCGCCGCGCACACCACCGGCCACTTCATGGATGATCTTCAACAGATTCGTACCCATGGGCAGTTCGTAAACACCGGGGCGTTCCACGTGACCCGAAACACAGAACAGGCGTGTGCCGCCATTCTTCGGGCTGCCGAGTCCGCAGAAGTATTCCGCACCCTGCTGGAAGATCGGCGCCACTGCCGAGTAGGTCTCGACGTTGTTCAAAATTGTGGGCGACTGGTAGACACCAGCCACGGCCGGGAACGGCGGGCGGATACGCGGATTGCCGCGCTTGCCTTCGAAGGATTCGAGCAGTGCCGATTCCTCACCACATTCATACGCACCCGCGCCGGAGTGGGTGGCAAAGTGGAAACGCTTGCCGGTACCCATCACGTTCTCGCCCAGAACCCCTTTGGCGTAGGCTTCTTCGATGGCCTTGTCCATGAGCTCGATGAGATAGCGGTACTCACCGCGGATGTAGATATAACCCTGTTCCGCATTGATGGCGAGGCCGGCAATCATGGCCCCTTCGATCACTTGGTGCGGGTCATTTTCGATGAGCAGGCGGTCTTTGCAGGTACCCGGTTCGCTCTCATCGGCGTTAACCATGATGTACTTCGGCTTGGGCGACGTGCGGGGCACGAAGCTCCACTTCAATCCCGTGGGGAAGCCGGCACCACCGCGGCCGCGCAGGCCGGAGAGCTTCACATAATCCACGATCTGCTCAGGCGTCATCTCCAGAGCTTTCTTGAGACCCGTGTAGCCGTCATTGGCCATATAGGTATCAATCGAACGCGAGTTCGGCAACCCGAAACGCCGAGTCAAAACTTTTACTTCCAGAGGGTGTGGCTGGTTGTACATTTAGCAACTCACCTTCTTCACTTCCGCAATCTCTTCCGGCTTCTTCCCGGCAGCCAGCGAATCCAGCAGAACATCGAGCTGTTTGGGTGTCACGCCGTGGTAGAAGTCGTAATTCACTTGCATTGCCGGAGCCCAGGAACAAGCTCCCATGCATTCCACTTCTTCGAGGGAAAAGCTGCCGTCCGCGGCAACTTGCTTGTGGCCCAGACCGGTCTTCTTGCAGGCCTGCTCCCAGAGTTCATCGCCACCGCGCAGCAGACAGGAGATGTTGGTGCAGATCTGCACGTGATACTTGCCCATCGGCTTCCGCTGCAGCATGGAATAGAAGCCGACCACTTCGGTGACCTGCATCGGCGTGGTGCCGGTGCGGCGTGCCAATTCCTGGATCAACTCATCGGTGATCGAACCAACTTCATCCTGTGCATAGATCAGCATGGGGATGAGTGCGGAACGCTTCCGGTCCGCCGGGTACTTCGCGAGAAACTTCTCGAAGCGGGCTTCGAGTGCAGGAGAAAAAGTCATTAGCGGTCCGTGTCTCCCAGAACAAAATCCATGCTGCCGATGGAGGCGATAACGTCAGCAATGAGCGAACCCTCGATGAGGGTGGGGACGCCCTGCAGGTTGCCGAAGCTGGGTCCGCGCCAGTGCACGCGGTACGGCTTCTGCGTGCCGTCGCTCACCATGTAGCAGCCAACTTCGCCGCGCGGGGATTCGACGACCTGATAAACCTCGCCTTCCGGCACACGGAAGCCTTCGGTCACAATCTTGAAGTGGTAGATGAGAGACTCCATCTGGGTCTTCATCTTTTCGCGTTCCGGCAGCACGATGCCCGGAGCGTCTGCCTTCCACGGGCCTTCCGGCATGCCTTCGAGCGCCTGCTTGACGATCTTGCAGGATTCCCGGAGCTCTTCGACGCGCACCTGGTAGCGGCCAAACACGTCATTGCGGTCTGAAGTGGCCACCTTGAAATCGAACTTCTCGTAGCTGGTGTAGGGCTTGTCCTTGCGGGCATCCGTCTTCAGACCGGCGGCGCGCAACATGGGTCCGGTGATACCCAGATCCAGCATGTCCTCCACGGAGATGTGGCCCACGCCCTGGGTACGGCCCATGAAGATGCGGTTGCCGGTGAGCAGTTCCTCATATTCATCGATCTTCGAAGGGAAGGAATCGACGAAGTTCTTGACCATCTTCTGCCAGCCGCGCGGCGGAGCGACAGCCAGACCGCCAATGCGGAAGTAGCTGGTCATCATGCGCTGGCCAGAGAAGGCTTCGAAGATGCGGAGCACGTCTTCGCGCTCACGGAAACAATATAGGAAGACCGACATCGCGCCGGTATCGAGTGCGCTGCTGCCCAGCCACACCAGGTGGCTGTTGATGCGGGTGAGTTCGGTGAGCATCACTCGCATCCACTGCGCATGCTCTGGAATTTCCAGGCCCAGCAGACGTTCGGCGGCCAGACAGTAGGTCAGGTTGTTCGACATCGGGGCCAGATAATCGATCCGGTCCGTCAGTGTGACGCCCTGCTGGTAGTGCTTTACTTCGAACTCTTTTTCAATGCCGGTATGGAGATAACCGATATCGGCAGCGGCTTTGCGGATTGTCTCGCCATCGAGTTCCAGCAACAGGCGCAGCACACCGTGCGTCGAAGGGTGCTGCGGTCCCATGTTCAGGACCATGTTCCGCGTGGTGTTGGGGGCCTGGTTGTGCGCCGCCGTATCCGCGATCACTTCGGCTTCGAACGGGACGCCCCTGTCGTCGATGGCAGGGGTTGCGTTCAGATTTTCTTCGGTCAATGTGGTTTCGCCGGTCATCCTGTTCGCCTTAGTACCGAGTTCCCGTGACGGGGTAATCTTTGCGCAGCGGGTGGCCTTCCCAATCCTGCGGCAGCATGATGCGGGTCAGATTGGGGTGGCCGGTGAAGTGAATCCCGAACAGGTCAAAGGTTTCGCGTTCATACCAGTTGGCGCCGCGATAGACAGAGGTGGCCGATTCGACTTCCGGATTGGTGCCGGAAAGGCGAACTTTCAACCGCACGCGTTCGTTATTCTTCACAGATTGCAGATGGTAAACCACTTCGAAACGGGGCTCCGCTGGAAACCGGTCGACACCGGTAACAGTGCTGAGGCGTTCAAAACCGAGCTCATGTTTCACTTTGCGCAGGGCATCGATGATTTTGTCCGCGGCGATTTCGAGGGTCAGTTCCCCGAATTCGTGTTTCCCGGTGACGGCCAGATCGGCAAGCGCAGCTGCAACCGGGTATTCGCTGAGGGTCTCTGGGATCGGCATAGGTTCTCTATTCGACGGCGGTCAGAGTGGCACTGGCACCCAGACGGATTTCCGACGCATTCTTCTTAATGGAGGCGCGCTTGGCGGTATCGGCCCAATCGAGCACCCCTTTCTTCCAGATGAAGAAAAAGCCAGCCAGGACCAAAACCACGAACAGAAACATTTCCAGGAGTGGAAAGAACTGTGTCTGCTTGTTCAGATCGCGGAAAACGACCACCCAGGGGTAGAGGAAAATCGCTTCGATATCGAACACGATGAACAGCATCGCGACCAGGTAGAATTTCACGCTGAAGCGCTCGCGCGCATCGCCGGTGGGGGTCATGCCGCATTCGTAGGGCATGCTCTTGACAGAGTTTTTGAGCTTTTTGCCGACGAAATAGGAGAGCGAGATCAGCGCCGCGGCAATCGCCGCAGCGAATAGGGCCTGTAGGAGCACAGGAAACCAGGTTTCAGCCGCGTTTGTAGGCATCGTTAAGGGGTGCCGGAGTGTGTAGAACCGGCCAATCCCTATAATAATGCCTGAGGTTCCGTGACTACCGAATTACGAACAGAGGTTGAAATTGCGCTCAACGGGGAGCGCCGCCGATTTCCCGCCGGGACGACTGTGCTGGGGGTGATTGAGGCCCTCGGGCTGCCCCTGGACCGGGTGGCTGTGGAGTTCGACCGGGTGATTTTGAAGCGGCCGCTGTGGGCGGACACTGAGCTTTGGGATGGGGTGCAGGTGGAGATTGTGCAGTTTGTGGGGGGCGGGTAGACCTTCCGAACGGGACATAAGGAAAACATACGGTGGGTCCGTTTGGTATTTTCGCTTTTTCCGGACCCCGATCTTCCAGTGTGGGCTTCGTTTAGATCCTGCGGCAGCCCCCGGGCAGGCTGCGCAGGATGGAGATATTCGGATTTCAAAGAGCCTGAATGGGCCTGATCCGCCCCTTCGGCCAAGAGACTAGCATTGTGCCGTTCGAGTTTGAGGCTTGCACGCCATGGATGTTGTTGAGCGGGTTGAGTTTCGGTTGTCAGGCCAGACGCGTGACTGAGAGGTTTGGAAGGGCAGATTGCTACTGGATCCGATTTCGCTAGGGCTGACCGGATAACGCAACTTCGATACACTGACTGGCACGAGCACGAAGATGAGCAAGTGCGCAGGGCTGGCCGGAAAACGCAGCTTCGATACACTTTGTAATCTCGCTGGCAATAGACATTTTCGACTAAAAGCCAGTGCTATCTGCGCCTGGCCGAAAAGGCGGTCGACGATCATGATCTCGCCAAGGTCACAGCCTTCGCCCACCAGATCCTGGCGCAGGAAATCGAACTCATGCCCGGCGTGAACGAAACCCTGCCCTTCCTCGCCGAACGCCACGACCTCATCCTCTTCACCAAAGGCGAACCCGCCGAGCAGAACCGAAAAATCGACCTCTCCGGCCTCCGCCCCTTCTTCCGCGAATGCGTGGTCACGAAAGAAAAGAACCGCGCCGCTTACGTGGATATGGTGGAAACCTACGGACTTAACCCCGACATCACGTGGATGATCGGCAACAGCCCAAAGTCCGACATCAACCCCGCCCTCGCCGCCGGCCTCGGTGCCGTCTACGTCCCCCACGAACGCACCTGGACCCTCGAACGCGAAGAACTCACCCAAAGCCCCAAGCTGCTGCGGGTAGAGAACTTCCAGGGATTACTGGACATTTTTTAGCTGCGAACACGACTGAAACAATCCCGTTGAAGTGTGGCTGGATATTTCTACCCAAACGTTTGCCAAACAGAATCCATCTCAACCAAGAAATCAAAGTGGTACTACTTATTCGGTACTATTAAGGGCCCCTTATTTACTCCTCATTGGTCGAACATATTTGCGGATTCCAAGAGAGCGTGCAGAACAAGGAATTCCTCAACACAATGAACGTGAAAAACTTGAAAAGTACTCACCTGCCAAGCCTCGCTCTTGCCTTGGTAATCACCCTAGCCACAGTCGGCACCGGAAGGGCCGAGATCATTGACGGCACCGTTACCGGTACCGTCAATTCCCTCAACCTCCACAACTTGAGCGCTCCCTCCGGACTTACCGTCGCAAACGGAGACACGGCTGTCATATCGTTTTCCTACGACCTCGCCAAGCTGTTCGCCCAAACGCAACATAACTACACCGCAGGTGCAGGCCAAACAGAATTGGACACGTTTGGATTGGCTTCCACCTATGCTGGCGCGATCACCTTCGCCGTCACCATCAACGGCTCCACATGGACTATGCCAAGTCTGGATCGTGGTGACGTCAACGCAACCAACAGTGCAAGCGGCACCCACGGGTATGGCTCGTTCAATGAGCAGCTCTACAACACTTCCGGTAGCAAATACCTGAATTTCTATTTCCAGACCACAGGTGTGGATAACGGTGATATTGCTGACCCGCTTACACCACTCGGAATCTTCTCCCATTCAGGAAATATGTCCATCTCGTACCAGGACACCGGTGTTACGGCCATGACCTTCAACGTTCTGAACCAGCCTCTCGCCTACAGCGAAAGTGTGGATGGTGTGTACGTGACCCCTGAACCCTCCACCTGGGTGATCAGCGCGACAGGCCTCATCGGTCTGATTGCCCTAAGCCGTCGCCGCAGTCTTGTACGTCGCTCCTAAGTATTCGCCGACAAAACGGACCTCGGGGCGGCGGCCAATGCTTGTTTGTGATGAGGCCGCCCCGGCCTTTGCCGGCTAGATAGCCTAACCGGCGGTAGACACGAAGTTACTGCCGGTCACTCAACCCTTCCCCCGCCGCCGCCCCCGGCGCCGGCTACGTCCCCCACGAACGCACCTGGACCCTCGAGCGCGAAGAACTCCCCCAAAGCCCCAAGCTGCTGCGGGTAGAGAACTTCCAGGGTTTACTGGAAGTCTTCTGAACTTGCAGCACTTCTCGCAGAGTGCGAACATAAAATATTTAATGTTGTCAGTCAACGCGGACTTCTCGACCTGTTGAAAGGTAAGTCCGACGATGTGGTGAGGGGATGTCTCTCCTGGTACAAAACAGCACGCCTTTCCCATTGGAATTCGCTGGAGGACGTGCGCCAGCAGTATCCAGACGCCGACCAAGCAGGCGATGCCTTGATCTTCAACATTCGCCACAATCGTCACAGGCTGGTGATCGTAGCGGTTTTTCACGCTCAAAAGCTTTAAGGGGACGATATACGCAGGCTGTTGACCCGGTCAAGAATCCTGTATCGCTGGCCGTCCAGAGAACAGACGGCTGCACGTCGCTCAGAAGGAATTAGAGAACAGTAGCCTACCTTGTCACTCTGGTCCTTCAGCGGACGCTGGTGAAATATCGCCTGCCGAATTTTTGACATTCTCTCGTCAGTCAGGATGTCCGGATAGTAGCGAGCTTGGTGTTTCCAAATTGCGTCAAATTCGGACGTGAGCATAGCCCGCGAGGTATATCTGCCCCGAATGCGATCTTGCGCGGGATCTACCGAGCCGAAGTACGCACCCAGTGTCTTAAATTCCTCCACTTTGGCGGCAAGTGACTGGATTGACGTCTTCACTACCCCGTCCTGCTCATCTTGCTTCATCGGGGACCGTCTGTTCGAAAGGAAACCCCGCCGCTGGCCAATGTGATAAAACGCACGTCCGATCTCAAATAGCTCGAGGTTTTCGTGGATTCCTTTGGCCCTTATTGAGTAGGGAGCACCTGGATGTGGTCCATAGCGAAGGGCAAGGTCCTTGTCCAGTGCCTGCAACGAGGTGTGAATATCACCGTCCGGAAGCAAGCCTGCTTTGACTAGAAGGCGGTGGGTCTTTCGGAAGCGCCTCGCCCGGCGGCAAATTTGTCGCCAGAGTAAACGCTTGTCCCGACGCTGTTTATTGGGACTTTCATCGCGTCCAGCCTCGAAGGCTCCTTCGTTCCCTGCAACTCCAGCGGGGAAAACCCGTACCGCAGTTAGCGGAAGTTTCTGCTGTTCCCGATCAACTTACGCCATTCCGACAGAACGGACACCGAGATCCACGCCAAGCCGCAACTTAGTCTGAGCCATTTGCATACTTTAGAACAAATCTGGTGTATTATCTACGTGTGTATCGAAGCTGTGTTTGTCCGGCCGTGTTCTAGTAAGGCTGAACTTTCCAGCCGCAAAGCTTCTGCCTAAACGGTATCTTTGCCAAGCGCCCAGAGCTGGGCGCTTTTTTATTTGTGGAGTTCGACCGGGTGATTTTGAAGCGGCCGCTGTGGGCGGACACTGGGCTTTGGGATGGGGTGCAGGTGGAGATTGTGCAGTTTGTGGGGGGCGGGTAGACTGTCAGGCATGGACGCGCAGCCGGAACTTTCACTGCTTGCAAAAGCCCTGAACCAACACGGACTGGAAGCCGTGTTGATCGGGAATATGGCGGCTGCTCTTCACGGCGCACCAGTTTCCACCGTCGACACTGACCTGTTCTTCCGGAAGACGCCGCGGAACATGCAAAAGCTGAAGCTTGTCGCGGAAACGTTGGGCGCGGTGATTCTCCGTCCTTATTATCCGGTTTCCGGGCTATTCCGGATGCAGCGGGAGCGGGACGAGCCAAAGTGTATTTCATCGGGAGACAGCGTGTGCTGGCGGCCTCGTTGGAGGACATCATCATTGACAGCGGGCGGTCATTCATATCCCCGGCCAGAGGCGCGATGAAGAAATCAATCAAGGATGAGGCTCCCCAAGATCAGGCTTTGCAATCTGCGACGTCGTAGCTGCGCGCGGGGAAGTGACCGCGCCATGCGGAAACTCATTCGCTACCGCCTGTCCCTCCCGACGGAGCAACGGTTGAACGTTCTCCGCCGCAAAATTGGGCTGCGGGCGACCTGCCTTTAGCAGCGAGATTTTTCTCCAAATAAATACTTTTCAGCAATAGCGAAGCGGCACTGATCGCCCTGCTGCTATGACCGGGAGCTTTGCCACGTTGACCGGCACCCTCAGCTATGGCCTGGCCTTCGATTCCATGGGCAACCTCTTCGAGACTTGTGGCGGAACCTCGGGCTTCATTGAGGAGTACACGCCTACAGGCTCAAGTTCCCGCTTTGCAACCATCGGCGGCACGGGCTTCCTGGTGTTCGACAGCGCGGGTAATCTTTACGACACCGACGGTGCGCCGACTCAGATCTTGAAGTATTCGCCGTCAGGAACCCCAGACGGTATTCGATCACACGGACGAGAATAATCCCCGGGGAGCGGTCTTTGACAGCTCCGGGAACCTGTACGTCACCAATTACGGCTCCAATAACATCATCAAATACACACCGGGGGGCAGTTGCTCCACCTTCGCGACCAGCAGCGGACTCAAGAACCCGGAAGGACTCGCGTTCGACTCCTCGGGAGATCTTTACGTCGCAAACTTCGGTTCCAACAATGTGCTTGTTTTCACTCCGTCCGGCAACAGTTCCGTCTTCGCATCCACTGGGCTGAATGGACCGGTGAGCTTGGCGTTCTCCTCCAGCGCGCCGGAACCCGGCACTACGGGGATGGCCATTGTTGCGTTCGGCATTCTGGCCGCAACGTCATACAGGCGGCGGCTCTTGCAACGCAAAGCTTCCTAAGTATTCGCTGGCAAAACGGACTTGGGGCGGCAGCGCATGCCCGTTTGTGATGAGGCCGCCCCGGCCTTTGCCGGCTAGTGGAGTGCTTCACACAGAATGGTGATTATTCCAAGGTCTGGAATAAATAGTCACAATCAGTTGTGATGTTGGACACGCGGCGTCTCTAGAGCCGCGTCTTGGGCTATGGCCGTGCCGGCCGCGGAAGTGGATGAATACACCGGCTGTTTCGGGAAGTTGTCTTTGCCTGGACACGCGCGCCAGAATGGC
>CAIXXM010000013.1 GCA_903923395.1 uncultured Acidobacteriia bacterium | reverse complement strand
CGGGATGGATCTTCTCTCCGCCAGCGGCTTGGCTTCTTCCTCCGGCGGTGAGGCGTTGCCGTGTTTCTGGACGAGGAAAAGATGGAAACCCAGCAGCGGCAGGAACAGGAGTGGCAGCACGACGGCATGCAGGGCAAAGAACCGCTGCACGGTCGCCTGGCCGACTTGCGGAGCGCCGCGGGCCAGATCTGTAATGACTTGTCCGAGGCCGGGAATCATGGCTGGTATCTGGAGCCCCACCTTGGTGGCGAAGTAAGCCAGCTCATCCATGGGAAGAAGATAGCCGCTGAAGCCGAAGAGCAGGACGACGGCGAGCAGGATCAGTCCGCTCCACCAGCCGAACTCACGCGGCTTGCGGTAGGCCTTCATGAAATAGACCGAGAATAAGTGGACGAAGACGGCGAAGACCATCAGGTTGGCGGACCAGGAATGCGCGGAGCGGATCAGCCAGCCGAAGTCTATGTCGTAAGTAATCTGGCGGACAGATTCAAAGGCATCTTTGCCGGGCCGGTAATAGACCAGCAGCAGGATGCCGGTGAATAACTGGACTACGAAGAAGAGCAGTGAGATGCCGCCCCAGTAATACCAGAAGGAATGTTTGTGCTGGGGTACGGTCTTATGTGCCGCGAGTTCGAGTAAGTCCGAGAGGCCGAGGCGTTCATCGGCCCATTGGAAGAGTCCGCCTTTGCCGGACTTAGGTTCTGGAAACGGTGACGTTGCCATTGGCAGCCTCCACTTTGTAAACGGTTAAACCCTTGGGCGGTGGTCCGGAAACCACTGCGCCGGTGTGCATGTCATAGACCCCGCCGTGGCAGGGGCAGAAGATCCGTTTGTTTTCCGGCTCAAAGCCGACGGTGCAGCCCAAGTGGGTACAGACGGCGTTGAAGGCGACCCAACTGTTATCGGCGTGGTGAATCAGCATCGCGGGCTGGGAGCCGAAGAGAAACATGGTGGCTGTGCCAGGGCCGGGAAGATCCTTGGTTGGTATGGCGAGCGACGAGATTTCTCCTTCGGCGGCGGCGCGTGTGGATGGGGTGGCGAGATAGCGGTACACGGGGTATCCCAGAGCCCCGGCATAACAGGCTGCGAAGGCTCCCATGCCAAGCTGCAGCAGGTCGCGGCGCTTGGGTGCGGTATGGGCCAGGTGCAAACCTGTGGTTTCCATTTCAGGCATATTTCTCCTCGATGCGGCGCGCGGAGGCTACCACGCGGATCAGATATCCAATGACGGCCAGTGCGGCCACGAACAAGACCAAAAAGAGGCCGACGACAGACCAGTTGGTGACTACTTGACGGTCCCAAACTTCAAAGCCGGCCAGGCGGAGGGTGACGTCGCGGATGCCATCGCGCACCATGACTGCCGCGGCTAACTGGAGGAAGCCGAGCAGGGCTGCCGGGACGGCGAGTATGGCGCCGGGTTTGCCGGTCAGGAAGGCGAAGGTGGCGGCGATCAGAAGCAGTGTCACCAGGGCAAGCCAGGCATAAGCGGAAAGCGCGTAGATGGGGTCGGCCATGAGGGCGGTCATCACTGCGGCGGGCTGCGCTTTGATGATTGGCATCGCGAAGCCGGCCTGGAGCAGGACGCCGAGAAAAGCGGAGAAGGCTCCGGCGCGGAAGAGGAGAATGCGGATATCGCTTTCAAAGTGTCTGCGCAGCGCGAGCAGCATCATGGCGCAGCCGGAGGAGGCAAGCGCGCCCAGCACGAAGAAGCCCCAGCGTGTGTGGGCGGTGGGATCTTTGACGTTCAACTGGAGTCCACCCGGACTGTGTTGATACATGCCAGCCCAAACCTGCGGGCGGAGCATCAGCGTCATGTTGTTGGTGTAAATGAAGCCGATGGTGCCGATTAGCAGGAACGCGGCCAGACCGGTCGCGATCCAGGGTTTGCCAGAATCCGCGCGCTTGGCAGCGAAGTAAAGGCCGTAATAGCTTGCCATGAGCAGGAATATGACTGCGATCCAATAAGCGCCGATCAGGACGCTGCTGGTGTAGAGAGCGCGGCCGTAAAGCACCTGGGCAAAGAGCAGAGGTGGTACTCCGAGATTGATGACGAAGGCCATGACCGTGGGGAGCCTGTGGATGAGCATGCCCGCGGCCTGTGTGGCGTTGCGGTTTCCGTTGGCGCGTCCGGCGATGGCGAGACAGAGGCCGGTCAAGAGCCCGCCCGCGAGCAGTTGCATGGCACCCAGGTGTAAGGCCAGGGTGAGGTTATGCAGGATTTTGAACAGCCAGACCGGCGCGGGCAAAGGGATAGGGTCTGGTGCAGGGAAGTAGTTCAAATTGCCTCCAAGAGTCTTTGAGAGACTCTTGATACCGCAAATTTCCTACCACCCGTAAACTATTGAATCTTCGTGCGGCGCGGCTCATCATTGCGTGTAATCGCGCAAGGGATTGTGCGATACTGCGCGTTAATCCGATGATCAGAATTCTTCTTTTACTCACGTTATTTGCCATACAATTGTTTGCCCAGAAGAAGCCCTTCGACGTGGTGGAGACCAGCATCCCGGAGATGCGTAAGGCCATGGAAGAAGGGCGCGTTACGTCGCGCGAACTGGTACAGGCCTATCTGGTGCGGATTGGTCTCTATGAAGACAAGCTGCACTGCATTATCACGGTGAATCCGAATGTGCTGGCGGAAGCCGAGGAGCGGGACCGGGAGCGGGCGCAGGGAAAGATTCGCGGTCCGCTGCACGGGATTCCGATCGCGCTGAAGGACAACATTCTGACGCACGACATTGTGACCACGGGCGGTGCGCTGGTGTTCGCAGGTTATCTGCCGCCCTATGATGCCACGCTGACGAAGAACCTGCGGGATGCGGGTGCGGTGATCATCGCGAAGACGGGACTTTCCGAGTTGGCGAACTGGGTGGCTGGAGCGCCGACGCCGATGCCTGCGAATTACAACGCGGTGCGGGGCTTTGGCTACAACCCCTATGATCCGCGGCGGGACCCGCGTGAGGGCAATGATGATGGGCGTCCGGTGTTGACGACGGGCGGGTCGAGTTCCGGGGTCGGGACGGCGGCGAATTTCTGGGCTGCGAATGTGGGTACGGAGACTTCCGGTTCGATTTTGAGCCCCACCAATCAGAACATGCTGGCCGGGGTGAAGCCGACGGTGGGCCGGATCAGCCGCTATGGGGTGATTCCGATTACGGCGGATCAGGACACGGCGGGGCCGATGGCGAAGACGGTGACGGATGCCGCGATTTTGTTGGGAGCGCTGGAGAGTGCGTCGCCGGACCCGAATGACCCTGCGACCTCGAAGTGCAAACCACCGGCCAACCGGGATTACACGCAGTTCCTGAAGGCTGACGGCTTGAAGGGGATGCGGATCGGGATTCCGCGGGCGTCCTTTTATACGCAGGCAAATCCGCCGCGGCGCGCGGGTGCTCCCACGGTGGAAGGGGCGCGGCGTGGTGGCGGGGGTGGCGGCTTCGGGCCTTCGCCGGAACAGCAGCGGCTCATGACGGAAGCAATCGAGATCTTGAAGGCGCAGGGCGCGGTGATTGTGGACCCTGCCGATATCCCCTCGGTAGTGGATCAGGACCCGGACAAGAATTTCCTTTTGTGGGGGCAGTGTGGCGGCAATACGAACGCCAAAGGCAAAGACGCCAACTGCTCCGTGGTGCTCAAGTACGGCATGAAGCGCGATTTCAATGCCTTTCTTGCCACACTCGGGCCATCGGCTCCGGTGAAGACGCTCAAGGAACTGCGGGAGTGGAATATTACGCACACGCAATCGGGCTCGATCCGCTTTGGGCAATCGAATCTGGATGTCTCTGACGAAATGGATGTGGTGGCGGACCGTGCCCGCTACGAAGCGGACCGCGCGAAGGATATTTACCTGGCTGGAACGCATGGCATCGATGAGGTGATGAAGGAAAAGAAACTGGATGCGCTGCTGTTCCCCGGTGCGTCGGGCGCCTCCATCGCGGCGAAGCCCGGTTATCCCACGGTGCTGGTGCCGTTTGGCTTTGTTCCCAACACGTTTGGCGGCCCGTTCCCGCAGGGTTTCGACCCCAAGCCCGCACCGTTTGGCGTGGCGTTTACGGGCATGGCCTGCAGCGAGCCGGAACTGCTCAAGATGGCTTTTGCGTTTGAGCAGGCGACGAAGCGGCGTGTGAGACCAGCCAGCGTTCCATAGCTCAGGGAAATTCCGTGGAACCCTGCGGCACGGTCGAGGCATCCGTAGGGAATGACAGGGCCGCAACAACTGCGTTCCAGTCTCGCTAAACTGGAGTTGCCCATGCTGTCAATCGTCGTCCCTATCCACAACGAAGAACATTCGATTCTGCCGCTCTATGACCGTCTCACGAGCGTGCTGGTCAAGCTGAACCGGAAGTACGAAATCCTGTTTGTGGATGACTATTCGTCGGACCGCAGCCTGGAGTTGCTTTCGAATCTGGTGCAGACGGATTCGCACCTGAAGGTGATCCGTTTGCGGCGGAACTTCGGTCAGACGCCTGCGCTGGCGGCCGGGTTTGATGAGGCCAAGGGCAGCGTGATCATCGCCATGGACGGGGATCTGCAGCACGCGCCGGAGGATATTCCGGCACTTCTGGCCAAGATTGATGAGGGCTGGGACATCGCCAGCGGGTGGCGTAAAGAGCGGATTGACAACGCCATCACGCGCAAGATTCCTTCACGGATTGCCAACTGGCTGATGGCGAAGGCATCGGGTATTGATCTGCGGGATTTCGGAACCACCTTCAAGGCCTATCGTTCTGAAGTGCTGAAGGATGTCCACTTATACGGGGAACTGCACCGCTTCATTCCGGCACTGGCCAGTTTCTATGGGGCGCGCGTCTGCGAAGTGCCCATCCAGAATCCGCCGCGGATTGCCGGGGAGTCACATTACGGATTGAGCCGCACGTTCCGCGTGATGTTCGACATCATTACGATCCGGTTCCTGTTGAAGTATTTCACCCGCCCCATGCATTTCTTTGGTTCGCTGGGCCTGACGGGGCTGTTGACGGGCGGATTGCTGCTCGCCTGGTGCGCGGTGGAAAAGATCGTGTTGCAGCAGGACATTTTCGTCTCCCGCGGACCGATGATGATTGCGGGTGCGCTGTTGCTGCTGGCGGGACTGATGATGTTCTCCACTGGGTTGATCGGCGAGTTGCTCATCCGGACCTACTTTGAAACGCCCGGCCGGCGGATCTACGCGGTGCGGGAGATCCTGGTCCAAAAGCGGCGCGAAAAAGTTAATCCGTAAATTCCGCACCGCGCGCCCAACGGTCCTCGAACAGGTGTTTCATCGCTTCGCCCAGGCCTTCGTGGTCAAAGACGAGCGAGGTCCAGGCTGGTTTGCTGATGACGGGGTCCAACAGGGCAATCAAGCCTTTGGAAGAGTCGAACAGGGCCAGTTTCAGTGGCAAAGATTCTGCCTGCCGGATGCCGACGCCAGCCGCGCGGTACTCGCTCAGCCGCTGGCGGTGGCCGGAATCGAGGCTGCCTGATTCGATGAGCAGGCGGCAGGAAACGCCATTCGCCCGGGCTTGGCGCACGAGGCGTTCATCGAGGGGATCGACGGCATAGGGCGGCCGGGAGAACTCGAGATACTCAGTCTGCACTTCGCCCAGCATGCGGCGGTATTCGGAAGCGGTTTGGACGGGTTCGGCGACGATGCGCAGGAAATCAAGGGTGCCGCGTCCGCCCTGGCCTTCGGAATACAAACCGGCCAGGTCTTGAATCAGATGATTGGCGTCGCGGGCCTGATCGCGGAGTTCATGTTCGAGGATTTGCCGCTTCCGCGCCAGGTAAGCGGGGATGGCCAGGTTTGGTTCCACGGCGGAAAAGAGCTTGGTCTTATCCTGAAGCACCTGGGCGAAGCCCTTTTCGACGAGGCTGTCGAGTACCTCATAGATCTTTTGGCGTGGTACGTGGCTGCGGGCAGCAAGTTCGAGGGCCTTAAAGCGGGGGTGGCCCAGGAGTACGAGGTACGAGCGGGACTCATAGGCGTTCAGGCCAAGTTGTTGCAATGACTTCCAGAATCTCTGGTACTCCAGTTCACCTAGTTCTTCTCGCATGGATACATTCCTGTTTAGCACACGGATATATGTGAGAAAGAGTACCCAGGCAGGTTTCCCGCTTTCAGAAATTGGAAAGTGCTGGCGTCTAACTTCTGAGACTTGGGCAGACCCTGGTATACAATTCTGTTGACACCTTTAGTACTAGAACCCTAAACTGTCTAGAAAAAGACATCTTCATGAAAAGCAACAGAGGTGCAGCATCTGTGCTGGCTGAATTAGGAGAATCCATGACCGCAGGAATCGCCGTGCAGCCTATCAAGGTCGTGATTGTTGACGACCATCATCTTTTCCGCGAAGGCCTGGGGAAGTTGCTCGGGTCGGAGACGGATATTGCGATCTCGGGTTCTGCTGAGTCCGTTGCGATAGCCGTGGAACAAATCAAGAATCTGAGGCCGGACGTTGTTTTGCTCGGTTGGCCGGCGAGTTCCGCAGGCAGCCAGAAGGTTTTCCAGGCGATTCAGGAAGCCAAGCTGGGAACGCGCGTGATCATGCTGGTGGAATCTGACACCAAAGATGATTTTGTGGAAGCAGTGCGGCAGGGCTGTTGCGGCATTGTGCCGAAGCAGACTTCGACGGAACTGCTGATGAAGAGTATCCGGAAGGTTCATGCGGGAGAGTTCTGGCTTGACCGTCTGACCACGGCCGATATCATCCGCCGGTTGGCGAAGCGGCAGGGTCCGGCACCGGTGGCACAGGCACCGCAGAGCACGCGTGGCGGTATCCGTGAGCAGGGTGCGGCGCTGAGTCAGCGCGAGCGGGAAATCGTGGCTCTGGTGGCGCAGGGCTTCAAGAACAAGGAAATGGCAGAGCGGATGTTCATCAGTGAACAGACGGTGAAGAACCACCTGCACAACATCTTCGACAAGCTGGGCGTTTCAGACCGCCTGGAGTTGGCGCTTTACGCGATCCACCACAACCTGCACGACGCCTGAAGTTCAGGCACCCGGCCGGACGAAGCGGGCGGAGCAGCCCATGCAACGGTAGGCCCTGTATCCGAACAGGGCCATGACCTTTTCGAGCAAAGATGTGCGGCGCGAGTGCCGCAGGTTGCAGCCATCACAATAGGGACAACTCATCGGGTTCCTCCGGAATCACCAGCCCGTGTACCCGGGCTTTCTGTCACCTAATGATTTTGCTGGCTGCTTTGTTTCAGTGCAATTGCCAAAAGTTACAACAGAGTACTACCGCCAAAGTCAATCGCGGGGTGGTATTCCCAGAGAGCGCATCTTGCGGTAGAGGTTGCTGCGCTCCAGGCCGAGGAGTTCTGCGGTGCGGCTGACGTTGCCGCCTGCCTCCTCCAGTTTTTTCTGGATGTAGTCGCGTTCGGCGGCTTCCCGGACGTCTTGCAGGCTGCCGAGATGTTCCATGCCCTTTTCCGGTGCTGGCCTGCGCAGGGTGTTGAGGGGGATGTGGCGGGCATCGATCCGGCTCTGCGGGTTCAGGATGACGATGCGTTCCACCAGATTGCGGAGTTCGCGCACGTTGCCGGGCCAGTGGTATTCGTCGAGCAGGGTGAGGGCCTGCGGGGTGAACTCTTTGGGTTTGCGGCCATAGGCTTTGCAGAACTCGCCCAGAAAATGAGCCGCAAGCAGAGGGATATCTTCTTTGCGGTCGCGCAAGGGCGGAACGTAGAAGGGAATCACGTTGAGCCGGTAGAAGAGATCTTCCCGGAAGTTTCCGTTATCAATCTCCTGTTCCAGATTCTTATTGGTGGCCGCCACGACGCGTACGTCGACGCGGATGGATTCGGAGGCACCCACTGGTTCGAAGCGCTGTTCTTCGAGGGCCCGGAGCACCTTGGACTGGGTTCGCAGGCTCATATCTCCGATTTCATCGAGGAAGATGGTGCCGCCGTCCGCCTTTTGAAATTTGCCGATCTTGCGTTCATGGGCGGCGGTGAAGCTGCCTTTCATGTGGCCGAAGAGTTCGCTCTCGATGGCATCTTCCGGGATGGCGGCGCAGTTGACTTCGACGAAGGGTTTGGCGGCGCGGGGGCTGAGCGCGTGCAGGGCATGGGCGACCAGTTCCTTGCCGGTGCCGCTTTCGCCGTAGATGAGGACGCGGCCATTGGTGCAGGCCATGAGTCCAAGTTGCTGGCGAAGGGCTTTCATGGGAACGCTTTCGCCGACAATTTTGGAATCGCCGGCGGTGGATTCCCGAAGCTGCGCGTTTTCGAGCTGGAGGCCGCGGTGTTCGATGGCACGTTTGGCAAGGAGGAGGACGCGCTCAATGGACGGGGGCTTTTCGAGGAAGTCGTAGGCGCCGAGTTTGGTGGCGCGGACGGCGGTTTCGATATTGCCGTGGCCGGAGATCATGGCGACGACGGGGCGGTCGGCTTCTGGAATCTTCTGGATGCGGTCGAGGGTCTCCATGCCGTCGATGCCGGAGGGATCGAGCCAAACGTCGAGGAGGACGAGGTCGAAGATGCCGCGGGACAGTCTGTCGAGGCATTCTTCGCCGGTGCTGGCGGTTTCCGCTTCGAAGCCTTCATCGGACAATACACCCTGCAGCGTCTGCCGGATGCCCTGCTCATCGTCAACAATCAGGATGCGTGGAACTCTCATGCGGTAACCGGTGCGGGGACTGGGATCTCGATGGTGAAAACAGCGCCGCTGGGTTTATTGTCCTCGACGCGGATGCTTGCGCCGTGTTCGGTGAGAATGTGGCTGACAATGGCGAGGCCGAGACCGGTGCCGCGGCCCTTGGTGGAGAAGTAGGGGAGGAAAAGTTTTTCCTTCTGGTCCGCGGTCACGCCGCAGCCGGAATCGGAGAAGACCATCTCGACGGCTTCGGCGTCATTGAGGCGGGTGGAGATGGCGAGGCGCTTGATGGCGGAGTCCTGCATGGCTTCGGCGGCATTGTCGACCAGGTTGATGACGACGCGTTTGAACTGTTCGGGGTCCGTCATGACGAAGGGGATGCGGTCATCGAGATCGAGTTCCAGTTCGATGCCATCGAGCCGCCCTTCGAAGACGGAGAGGCCGCTGCGGACGATCTCATTCAAGCCGGAGGGTACGGGTTTCGCGGCGGGCAGGCGCGAGAACTGGGCGAACTCATCGACCAGGCGTTTGACGGAAGCCGTGTTGTCGAGGATGGTATCGGCGCACTCTTTCACGATGCGGTCCAGCTCTGGCGGGAGGCCATGTTTCTGGCGCTGGCGCAGGATGCGTTCGGCACTGAGGGCAATGGGGGTCAGGGGATTTTTGATCTCATGGGCGACGCGCCGGGCTACTTCGCTCCAGGCGGCGGATTTTTGGGCCTGCAGGAGTTCGCTGGTGTCTTCGATGACGATGACGAAGCCTGAACTGCGGCGGCCTTCGAGGGCGGAAACGGTGATGGCGAGTTGCAGGTTGCCGGTTTCGCGCTGGATCTCGAAGTGCTGCACGGCGAGTCCTGTGCGGCGCGCGCGGTTCATGAGGTAACGGATTTCCGCCACATCTTCTTCGCTGAAGAGTTCATTGAGGGTGCGGCCCGGGCCGGCGGACATGCCGGGGAACATCTTGCAGAGCGCCGGATTGACGAGTTGTATGCCGCCGTTACCGTCGACGGAGATGACGCCGGAGGGAATGCTCTCCAGAATTGCCTCTGTAAAACGGCGTCGGGATTCGATTTCGGCGCGGCTGCCTTCGAGATCAGAGGTCATGCGGTTGAAGGCGTCCACCAGGCGTGCCAGTTCATCGACTGCCGTGACGTTGACGCGGTACTTCAAATTGCCCTTGCTGATCTCTTCGGCACCCTGCAGGAGGGCGGAGATCGGGCCGCTGATCTGGCGCGCGAAGAGCTGGGCGAGCCAGCCGGAAACGAAGAGAATGAAGAGGGCGATGATGGAGAGCGTGCCGAGCGAGGTGGCCCGGATGAACTTCTTGCGGTCCCGCAGTTCGGCGAAGGCTTTGTCGTACTTGGCGATGTCGCGTTCCTGCTGGGCGATATCGAGCGGCACGGGGACGGTGAGGATGACCGAGCCGAGCGTGCCGCCGAGAAAGAATACCGGAGCGCGGGAGGTTTCCTGTTCGTTCCCGGGCTGCGGCGGCAGGCTGCCCCAGGTGGCGATGGGGGTGGTGCGGTCCGCGGAGAAGATCTTGACGGACAGCACGCCATTCTCTTTGCAGAAGGCATCGAGGAAGCGGGTGTCTGTGGAAGCGCCGGTGAGCAGTTGGAGTGTTTCGGGCTTCGAGGCGAGGAAACGGGCGTCGATATCGGCCTTTTCCTGGATCTGCTGTTTGAGCCATTTGGCGAGATTGACGAAATCAATGCGCTCGTGTTCGACGGGGCGGCTGAACCAGCGGTCCAGGGTGTTGCTCAGCACATACACGCTTTCGAGCACCATGAAAAACACGGGCATGAGGCTGAGGGCGAGGGCACCGATGACGAGTTTGGTGCGGATGCGGGACCCGATGCGGTCCGCTCGGCGTTCCACCCAGATTTTGACGACCAGGCGAACGATGAGGAAGCCCAGCGACAGCATCAGGAGAAAGATGATGGTGGAGAGGCCGAAGAAGACGAGGGTCTGTTCGGTGTCGGCGGGCCAGACAACGGTCTTGAACGAGCCTTGCCACACCACAAGAACGACGGAGATGAGCAGGAAGATTCCCGCCAGGACGTTCAAGAGACGGCGGCGTGACATGGGGTTGGTTTTAGTATACGGGGAAACGGTGTGGCGGTGCCTGGCGCTTCGGGTTACGGGAGAAATCGCTCTAAGAATCCGGAACTGTATCCCATATCACGTATTTGCTCCATTTGCTTGACTTGGGATTGCGAAATCCCCTACGCTTAGACCCAATATTCCCTGATCGAGTATAAGAACTGCGGCCCCTGCTATGACCGCTTGTGTTTCGCGCTGCAAAGCGACACCCAACCGCCCCCAGGAGGCACATGTTTACAAGTCGATTTCGAACGCTCCAGATGACGGCGCTCGCATTGGTTCTCGCCGGAGCCAATGTTTGGGCGCAGAATACCTCCGGCACAATTACGGGGCAGGTGACTGACCCACAGGGCGCGACCATTGCGGGCGCCTCGATCAAGCTCCTTTCTCTGGCGACCAAGCAGATAAAGACTACGGTTACCAATGACGCAGGTAACTATAATTTCTTCAACGTGGAACCCGGTGAGTATGATGTCACGATCAGCAAAGAAGGGTTTAATCAGGCCAAGCTGCAGAAGCAGACGGTGGAAGTTGGCACTACACTGACGCTCAAGGTCACCCTGCAAGTTGGTGCCACAACCACCACCGTGGAAGTTTCCGCCGGTGTTGGCGCGGAACTGCAGGTCAACAATGCGACGATCGGGTCGACGATCTCCGGCAAACAGCTGGATTCGCTGCCGAATATCGGCCGTGACGCGAATGCGTTTATCACGCTGCAGCCGGGCGTTTCTCCCACCGGTCAGGTGGCGGGGGCGATTGGCGATCAGAACCAGTTCCTGCTCGATGGCGGCAACAATTCGAGCGGCATGGACGGCAACAACGCTGTGTATACGGTTTCGAGCGGATCAACCACGGGTACGACGGGTGGTACGCCCTCCGGCGTGATGCCGACTCCGATTGAAAGTATCGAAGAGTTCAAAGTAGGCACCGCGAACCAGACGGCCGACTTCAGCGGCGCGGCTGGCGGACAGGTGCAGATGGTGACCAAGCGCGGCACCGCGGCGTTCCATGGTGCGGCGTATGACTTCCTGCTGAGCAGCTATTTCTCCGCGAATACATGGAAGAATGACCACACCCCTTCCAACGGCCTGGGTTACACGCCGCTGCCGAAGACGCACCAGAACCGTTATGGCGGTGCGATTGGCGGTCCGATTTGGAACAAGGATGTGCTGGGTGGCAAGACCTTCTTCTTCTTCAACTATGAAGCGCGCCGTTTTCCGCAATCGCAGAGCTATGAGCGCACGGTGCCGACTGCGGCGCTGCGTCTCGGGCTGATCCAGATTTCTGGTGTTGGCACGTTCAACATCAATCCTTCGCCGGTGAGCTACAACGGTGTGACCTATCCTTCGGCGACTTGTCCGGCAGGTGCTTGCGATCCCCGCGGTCTGGGTCTGAACCCGATCACGAAGGCGATCTGGGGGCAGATGCCGTTGCCGAATGATCCGCAGGCGGGTGATGGCTTGAATACGCAGGGTTACCTGACCAGCTTGGCGACCCCGCAGCAATCGGACCAGTACACGGGCCGTGTGGATCATGATTTCGGCCAGAAGTGGCACCTGATGTCGAGCTACCGCTACTTCACCTTCACCGAATTGACGACGAACCAGGTGAACATCGCGAGTGCGCTGAGTGCCGCGACTTCGACGGCGCCGCGCGTGCAGAAGCCCAGCTTCTTCGTGGTGGGCCTCTCGACGACGGTTTCGCCGACGATCACGAATGACTTCCGCTTCAGCTACCTGCGCAACTATTGGCAGTGGTTCTCGAATGGCGCTGCTCCGCAGGTGCCCGGTCTAGGTGCTGCCGTGGAAATCGGCGGTGAAACCGCTGGCTTGAATGCGCTTATTCCTTACAACGTGAACGCGCAGAACGTGCGGCTTCGCCTGTGGGATGAACATGACACGATGCTGAGCGACAACGTGAACTGGGTGAAGGGCAACCATCTGTTCCAGTTCGGCGGGATGTGGCAGAAGAATGTGGACTTCCACCGCCGCGATGACACGGGCACCACGATCTTCAACCAGCCTGTGTATCAGGTGGGCGGCGCGCTGGGCGGACTTTCGACTTCGGCCTGGGGTCAGTACACCCCGACCAATGTCCCCGCCAGCCAGGCGACCAACTGGCAGAACTTCTATTCCTACATCACCGGCATTGTGACGCAGCCGCAGATCATTTTCACCCGTGCAGGCAGCAACCTCGCGCTGCAGCCGCTGGGTACGGACGTGGATGCGCACGTACACATTCCGTTCTTCAACCTCTTCATGAGCGACACGTGGAAGATCAAGAAGAACCTGACGGTGACCTATGGCCTGAGCTATCAGCTGGAATATCCGCCGACGGAAGAGACCGGCAAGCAGATCACGCTGGTGGATTCCTCCGGCAACCAGATCACCACGGCGAACTATCTCGCCGCGAAGCAGGCTGCGGCTCTTGCGGGTCAGGTCTATAACCCGATTCTGGGCTATGCCGCGATCGGCAACGCTGCCAATAAACCCGCGTATCTTTACAACCTCTTCAAGGGCGGACTCAGCCCGCGCGTCAACCTGGCTTGGAACCCCAAGTTCAGCAACGGCGTGCTGAATAAGATCTTCGGCGAGAACTCCACGGTGGTCCGCGGCGGTTACAGCCGGATTTACGGCCGCTTGAATGGTGTGTCCCAGGTGTTGAATCCGCTGCTGGGCGCAGGCTTCCTGCAGGCGTTCTCCTGCACAGGTGCCACGCGGACCAGCCAGTGTCTCGGCACGGGCGGCGCGGATCCGAATACGGCCTTCCGCGTGGGTGTGGACGGCAACGTCTTCAACTTCCCGACCCCAGTGCAGAACCTGCCGCAACCTTACTATCCCGGCACGAACGGCAACCCGACGGCTGCCGATGCGACGTCAGTGGACCCGAACTACAAGCCGAACGTTTCTGATGTCTTCACGTTTGACGTGCAGCGCCAGATCGGTTCCAAGGTAATTGTGGATGTGGGCTACATCGGCCGCAAGATCAGCAATGAATTCCAGCTGCTGAATCTGGACGCTGTTCCTTATATGACGACGCTGAACGGCCAGAGCTTCGCGCAGGCCTTCGGTCAGTTGTATACACAGGTGGCGGCGGGCAACCCCATCACTTCGCAGCCCTTCTTTGAATCCGCGCTGGGTGGAGCCAACAGCTCCTACTGTGCAGGCTTCGGCAGTTGCACGGCTGCCATCGCTTCCAAGCAGAAGACTGCCATCACCGGTACGCAGGTGTATAACCTGTGGGCGGCGATGAACTCCGCCGCAAGCTGGACGCTGGGCCGCACGCTGCCCTCTTCCGGTCCGGCGCAGACGGGCAACGTCTTCGAAACCACCAGCCTGGGCTATGGTAACTACAACGGCGGCTTCGTGTCGGTCACTTTGCGCGACTGGCACGGGATTACGCTGCGCTCGAACTTCACGCTTTCGCATACGCTGGGAACCGTGGGTTTGACGCAGTCTTCGAGCTCGACGACGGCGCTGAGCCCGTATGACCTGCATTCGATGTATGGTCCGCAGGGCTTCGATATCCGTGCGGTCTACAACCAGAGCATCATTTATACGCCGAAGATCTTCACGGGCAACAAGTGGTACGACAAGGTGCTGGGTGGCTGGAACTTCTCGCCGCTCTTCACTGCGCAGTCGGGCGTGCCGCTGCAGGTTTCGACCGCGAGCTCCTGCCAGAGCTTCGGGGAATCGAACTGTTCGGGTGACTCCAGCTATGAAAACGCGGTGTTGATGACTCCGTATACCGGTGGCAACTCGGTGCATGCCAATGTGGCGGGAAGTGCGACGGTAGCGACGTCGGGCAATCCGGCAAAGGGTGGCTCGGGTTTGAATCTGTTCGCGGATCCCGCGGCAGTGTTCAGCCAGTTCCGCCGTCTGGTACTGGGTGTGGATACCTCTGGCGGTGGCTTTGGTGCGATGCGCGGCCTGCCCACCTGGAACCTGGATATGGCTATCTCGAAGGACTTCCGTTACAACGAGAAGATTGGTGTGACGTTCAATGCGCAATTCAGCAATATGTTGAACCACTTCCAGGCTTCGAACCCGTCACTGAGCATTGACAGCCCGGCATCGTTTGGCGTGATTACTGGTCAGGCCAATTCGCCGCGGCAGATTGAATTTGGTCTGCGTTTGCACTTCTAATATGGACCGTGCACAACGGAGGCCTGTGCACTTCTAGAATCTGTAGAAGTGTACGTTGTCTTACAAAAAGGGAGCCGCTTCGGTGGCTCCCCTTTTTTTGGTTTTGGGTGCGGGCAGGCGCGTTAGAGGGCGCTGATTGAATCGCTACGCCAAAATCGGGGCATTTGATGCAAAAAACTTGGCGTATTACAGCTGTGTAATTGACAACACATTTGTCGCGCACTAGACTGAAGCAAATCTCAACCGCCGTAACGGAGACCACGCCTGTCGGTCGTTCGGTATTCCAAATCCTGAAGGGGTTAAATATGAATTTCAACAGAGCTGCATGGCAGCGCTGGTATTCTTTCGGGGCCACTGTTTCTCTCGGTTTGATGATGCTTCTGAGCTCATCGCCGGCGTGGTCCCAGGCAACTTCGAACGCGAGCGTCTCGGGGCTCGTGAGTGACGCTTCGAAGGGTGCTATTCCCGGGGCCGAGGTCCGTCTCTTTGACGCGTCCACGAGTTCCACACAGACAACCAAGACCAATGATGCGGGCCGCTATGTGTTTTCGAGCGTACCTTCGGCCACCTATGTCGTGACGGTGACCAAGGATGGCTTCAACACGTTCAAGGTGGACGCGCTGAAGGTCGACATCGGTTCGCAGGTGACTGTGAATGCTGTTCTGCAGGTCGGTTCCACCAGCACCACCGTCGAAGTGACGGCGCTTGCGGGTGTGGAACTACAGACCTCGAATGCCGCGGTCGGCGTAAGTTTGACTGGCGCGGTGTTGCAGGAACTACCGAACATGGGCCGTGACGTTTCTACGCTGGCCGTGCTGCAGCCGGGCACCACGCTGGGCGGTTACACCGCTGGCGCATACAACGATCAGAATACCTACCAGATTGACGGCGGCAACGCTTCCGACGATATGGCGGGCAACACCACGGGTTACCAGACGAACTTTACCGGTCTGGGTGGTACGCAGACGTCCGGCGCACCTTCCGGCGTTATTCCCACCCCCGTGGAATCCATTGAAGAATTCAAGGTCAACACGTTCAACCAGACGGCTGACTTCAACAACTCCATCGGCGGCCAGGTACAGATGGCGACCAAGCGTGGTCAGAACCAGTTCCATGGCTCCGGTTACTTTTACTACTTCGCGACCAACGTTGGCGCGGCGAACAGCTGGGCTGCGGATCATACCCCTTCCGCCGGTCTGCCTTACACTCCGCTGCCTTCCAACCACCGCGACCGTTTCGGTTCGTCCCTTGGTGGTCCGCTGACGCCGAAGTTCCTGGGCGGCAAGACCTACTTCTTCTTCAACTATGAAGGTCTGCGCTTCCCGAACGTTGGCACCTATGAACGCACGGTTCCCACGGACATGATGCGCGCCGGTATCATCCAGGTTCCGGTTGGCAGCACCTATCAGGCTTTCAATCTGAACCCGTCGCCGGTAACGGTGAATGGTGTGCAGTATCCCTCTGCTGTTTGCCCCAATGGTTCGTGCGACCCCCGCGGTGTTGGTCTGAATCCGATCATCAACCAGCTGTGGAGCAAGTACATGCCGCATGCCAATGACTTCTCCGGCAACGCTGGCGACACCTACAACACGGCCGGATATCTTTCGACCATCCGCGCCCCACTTACGTCCAACACTTACATCTCCCGCGTTGACCATGACTTCGGCGACAAGTGGCGCTGGATGACCAGCTACCGCTATATGCGCCTGATCAACCTGACCACGAACCAGGTGGATATCGGCGGCTTCTTCAGCGGCGACCAGCTTGGCCAGCCGACTGCGACCGCGCCGCGTCCGCAGCTGCCTTCTTACTTCGTGACCGGTCTTACCACCACGATCACCGCCAACATCGTCAATGACTTCCGCCTCAGCTACCTGCGCAACTTCTGGCAGTGGGGGAATCAGAACTCTCCGCCGCAGCTGCCCGGTTTGGGTGGCGCTCTGGAAATTGCTCCCGGCAACAGCACCGCTGCCGAAAGCACCACGGCGCTCATTCCTTACAACGTGAACACGCAGAGCACCCGTCAGCGTTTCTGGGACGGTCATGACACGATGTTGCGTGATGACATCACCTGGATCAAGGGCAAGCACGTCATCAACTTCGGTGGCGCTTATCAGCGCAACTTCGATTACCACACCCGTACGGATAACGGTGTCGGCATCAACAACCAGATCGTGTACCAGATCTCGTCCGCCAACATCGCGTTCCCGACTGCTTACATCCCGGCAGCAGTTTCCGGTGCCGGTTCTTCGAGCGTCTCCACGTACAACAACCTGTATGCGGAAGTGCTGGGTCTGGTCAGCCAGCCGCAGGTGGCCTTCACCCGCGCCGGCAACAACCTGGCTCTGCAGCCCGTTGGCAGCGCTGCTTCCGACAAGAGCACCATCCCCTACTACGATGGCTACATCAGCGACAGCTGGAAGCTGAAGCCCTCTCTGACCCTCGTTTACAGCTTGGGCTACACCCTTGAAATGCCTCCGGTGGAACAGACCGGCAAGCAGGTCATGCTGGTGGACCCCAGCGGCAACCCGGTGATCACCACGGACTACTTGAATGCCAAGAAGGCTGCCGCTCTCGCGGGCCAGACCTACAATCCCGCTCTCGGCTTTGCTCTTGTGGGCAACGTCGCCGGCGGTGGCCGCAAGTATCCGTATGACCCGTTCTATGGCGAATGGAGCCCCCGCGTTTCCGTTGCCTGGAACCCGCATATGCGTGACGGCATTCTGGGCAAGCTGGTTGGTGACGGCACCACCGTTATCCGCGGCGGCTACAGCCGGATCTATGGACGTCTGAATGGTGTGAACCAGGTTCTGACTCCGCTCCTCGGCACCGGTCTGATCCAGGCCACTTCGTGCCCCGGTGCGAGCAAGACCGGCCAGTGCCTCGGTTCCGGCAACGTTGACCCGACAACGGCTTTCCGTATCGGTGTGGACGGCCTGACGGCTCCGATTCCTGCTCCTTCCGCCAATCTCGCGCAGCCTTACTATCCCGGTGTGAGCGGTAATTCGACCGTGGGTGACACCACCACGCTCGACCCCCACTACCGCCCCCAGAAAACCGACAACTTCACGCTGAGCATCCAGCGCCAGCTGTCGTCGAAGACCATGTTGGAATTCGGCTACATCGGACGCAAGATCAGCAACGAAACCATGGAAACTGACCTCGATGCGGTGCCTTACATGTACACCCTCGGTGGCCAGAACTTCGCACAGGCGTATTCGTCCATCTACACTGCACTTGCCAACGGCACTGCCGCGGGCAGCGTGACTGCACAGCCCTTCCTTGAAGCGGCTCTGGGTGGCACGAACTCCGCATTCTGCAAAGGCTTCTCCAGCTGCACCACGGCGTTGTTGACCTCGCCGACCACGTCCACGGTGCTCAGCCAGTTGAAGAACGCGCAGGTCTCTGACGTTTGGGCCAAGCTGAACACTCTCTCCAGCTGGGTTCCGGGCCGCACCATGATCTCCGGTGCCGGTGGTCAGGCAACCTCCATGGAACAGGTGAACTCGCTCGGTTACGGCAATTACAACGCGCTCTACTTCACGTGGCGCGCCCGTGATTTCCATCACGCGACGATCATCAGCAACTTCACTTACGGCCGCTCCCTGGGTACCGCGACGCTGGGTCAGTACAACAGCTCGTATACGCAAATGGACGCTTACAACATCAATGCGAACTATGGTCCGAACAGCTTCGATATCAAGTTCCTCTACAACCTGGCGGTGAGCTATCAGACGCCGTGGTTCAAGGGACAGAAGGGTGTTCTGGGCCGTGTTCTGGGTGGTTGGACTGTGTCTCCGCTCTTCTTCGCACAGAGCGGCGCGCCGATCTCCGTGGCCTACACGGCGGGTTCTGAAAGCCAGGCTTTCGGCCAGTCGTCTTCTTCGGCCATCAACACCAACAACTATGCAGGTGGTGACAGCGCGATCCTCGCGACTGGCGCGGCGTTCACCGGCGGCAACTCGGCTCACTACGGTGTGACGGGTTCCACGGGCACCATTCTCGGCACCGCCAACGTAGCGGTTGGCACCAACAACCCCAGCGGCGTGAACCTCTTCGCTGACCCCGCGGCTGTGGCCGGATCCTTCCGCCGCTGCATCCTCGGTATCGACACCAGCTGCGGCGGCTACGGCAATCTGCGTGGACTGCCGACCTTCAACCTGGATGCCTCGATCTCGAAGGCGATCCCCGTGATCAAGGACAAAGTGAATGCGCAGCTCAGCTTCCAGTTCACGAACATCCTGAACCACATGCAACCCTCGACCCCGACCCTCAGCTTGTCGAGCTTGTCGACCTTCGGCCGCATCACTGGCCAGTCGAACACGCCGCGCAACCTGGAGTTTGGTTTCCGCCTGTTCTTCTAAACTCTGGCTTCGGTCAGATTGCAATTCCCAGCGGCGCCGGTGTAACTACCGGCGCCGTTTTTGTTTCTATACAGGATGGTTTCCGTGAAGCGGTATAGTGATCGGAAGCCCTTTTTTCTCAGGAGTAACGCATGAAGAAGCTTTTCCTGTCCGCCGTCATCACCGTGGCCGGACTCGCCATTGCCGCCGACACCGTTCCGAACGTCAACCCGCCTGCTTCGGCCGGAGGCAAAGTCACCAAGGCCAACTATGAACTGGCCAGCCGCTGGATTGGTTCGAAGACCGGCAAGTACATCTTTGATGTTGCCGTGACGCCGCACTGGCTGGAAGATGGCGACCGCTTCTGGTACAGCTTCCAGAACACCAAGGGAACGCGCTTTACGCTGGTCGATCCGGCGAAGAAGACGAAGACTCCCGTGTTCGATGCGGTGAAAATGGCTTCCGCACTTACCATGGCGACGGGCCTTGGGTACGATTCCACGCATTTGCCGATCCGCACGATTAAGTTCGTAAAGCATGATACGGCCATTCAGTTCGATGTTACGGTTCCCAAGGAAGCCATCATTCCGGGTGAGAAGAAGCCGGCGGCGGATGCTGCCGCGGCGTCCGGCGGACAGCAACAGGATGACGCTGAAGATCCTCAACAGCGCCGTGGCGGTGGTAGTGCGGGCGGTGCCGGAGGAGCGAACTCGAAGACCAAGACCCTGACCTTTGAGTATGACCTGGCCGGGAACAAGTTGACTCTGCTGGATGAGAAGCCTGCCGCGAAGCCGCGCTGGGCCGTGGTTTCTCCTGACGGCAAGACCATCATCTTCGCCCGCAACCATAACCTCTGGATGATGGACGCCGAGAATTTCGAAAAGGCCAAGAAGAAAGCCACTGACCCCACCATCAAGGAAACACAGATCACCACGGACGGGGTGGAAGATTTTGATTACGCCCGCCGCGCCGGGGGGCAGCAGGATCAGCAGGAAGGCGAGCAGCAGCAGGAGACCGACACGCAGGATAAGAATGCCCGAGTGCCTTCCATCCAGATTGTGTGGTCACAGGATTCGAAGAAGTTTGCAGTGATCCGCCGTGATGAACGGAAGGTGGAGAAGCTATGGGTGATCAACGCGCTCGCTTCCCCGCGGCCAAAGCTGGAGACTTATCCGTATGGCATGCCTGGTGAGGCGGAACAGCCGCAGGGACATATGGAAGTCTTCGACGTCGCTTCCAAGGCGCGGCTTGCAGTAAAGACAGATCTCTGGAAAGACCAGGAAGTGGGGATTGCGACTGCGCCCCCCTCCGCACGCGCGAGGGATATCGACAAGCTGGAGTCTGTTTGGGCGGCACCCGGTTCCGATAAGTTCTATGTAACCCGCGTGAGCCGTGACCTGCACCGCGTGGACCTGTGCCTTGCGGATACTACGACTGGCGAGGTAAAGCCGGTGATCGAAGAGCGGATGAACGTCTATATCGATCTCGCCCCCACGGCAGCTGCAGGCGGTGCCTCGCTCAGCCTGCGCGTGATCAACAACGGCACCGAGTTGCTCTGGTGGTCAGAACGCGATGGCTGGGGACATTGGTATCTCTACAGTGCCGATGGCAAGTTGAAGAACCAAATCACCAAGGGAGAGTTTGTGGCGGAGAATATCACCGGCGTGGATGAAAAGAAGGGCGAACTCTTTCTGATGGCGAATGGCCGCGAGGAGGGTGAAGATCCGTATTACATGCATGAGTACAAGATCCATCTAGATGGCACCGGGATGAAGATGCTGACTCCGGTGAATTCCAACCATGCACCGTCCATGAACGACAATGCGCATTACTTTGTGGACACTTACTCCAAGGTGAATACGATTCCGGAATCCGTGCTGCACGATGCCGCGGGCAATAAGATCATGGATCTGGAAAAAACGGATATGTCCCTTGCTCTGGAAGCGGGCTTCAAGTTCCCCGAACCCTTCCAGGTGAAGGCTGATGACGGTGTAACGGATCTCTACGGTGTGATGTATAAGCCGTTCGATTTCAACCCGGCGAAGAAGTATCCGATTATTGCCTATGTTTACCCTGGTCCGCAGACCGAATCGGTCACCAAGTCATTCACGCCGCGGAATGCGAATGTGGCACTGGCGAATCTTGGTTTCATCGTCATTGAAGTGGGTAACCGCGGGGGCAATCCGCAGCGCTCCAAGTGGTACCACACCTTCGGCTATACGAACCTGCGGGATTATGGCTTGGCCGATAAGAAGGCTGCGATTGAACAGCTTTCCGCGCGGTTCCCGTTCATTGATATTGACCGTGTTGGAATTACGGGGCATTCCGGTGGTGGCTTCATGTCCACTGCGGCGATGTTGGTTTATCCCGATTTCTTCAAGGTCGCAGTTTCTGAGTCCGGCAACCATGAGAACAATATCTACAACCGCTGGTGGAGTGAGAAGCACGACGGCGTCCGGGAAGTTACGGATAAAGACGGCAAGGTGCACTTCGAGTACGATATCGACAAGAACTCAGAACTGGCGAAGAACCTGAAGGGGCACTTGATGCTCTCTACGGGGGACATCGATAACAACGTGCATCCGGCGAATACCATCCGCCTGATGGATGCTCTGATCAAGGCCAACAAGCGGTTTGATTTCGTGCTGCTGCCCGGCCAGCGTCATGGCTACACGACGATGGGCGAATACTTCCAGTGGCTGCGTGCAGATTACTTCTGTAAGTATCTTCTTGGCGATTTCGACCAGAGTGTGGATATGTGGGAACTGAACCGCGAGAAGCCGCAGGATAACAAGGTCCCCGGTCAGCAGCGGCAAATTATCTCCTCTGAGAAGACGATCACCACGAATACCAATACAACGACGGGCACCCGCCGTGCCGCGCAGGAAAAATGAAACTCGCGAGTTTGGTTCTATTGGGGGCGGCAGTCTGTTCTGCTGCCGCTCCGATCAAAGTTGTCTTGGTGGGTGACTCCACGATTAATCCGGAAGGCGGGTGGGGTCCGGGGTTTCGTGCGTCATTCAGCAATGCGATTGAGGTTGTGAATCTCGCGGCCAACGGACGCAGTTCAAAGAGCTTCCGTACGGAAGGCCGCTGGGCGAAGGCGATTGCTGAAAAACCGGATTACATCATCATGGCCTTCGGGCACAATGACGTTGCCGGCAAGGGTCCGGATCGTGAGACAGATCCGAAGACGACTTACCGGGAGAATATGATCCGGTATGTGGAGGAAGCCAAGGCTTCCGGTGCTGTTCCGGTACTGGCGACTTCTATTGTCCGCAGAAGTTTTGATGCGGCGGGTAAGTTCCAGCCGGATTCGCTCGTTCCGTATGTGGAAGAGACGCGGGCCATCGCGAAAGAGAAGAATATCCCGCTGCTGGAAATGTATTCACTGACTCTGGCGCAGGCGGAACGGCTGGGTAATGCCGGTTGTGAGGCGCAGGTGGGCCGTATCGATAAAGACGGCAAGCAGGACCATACGCATCTGGGGCCGAAGGGGCAGGCATCCATTGGAGCTATGGCTGCGAAAGCCTTTGCACAGGCCGTGCCAAAGTTTGAGCCCATGCGGCATGAGTTAGTTTCCTGGAAAGATACGAGACACCAGAAGCCGGATTGGTACTTTTCGCCAGAAGCGATCCGGATCGCTAACAATGTGCTGGATTACCAGCATGACAATGGCGGCTGGGAGAAGAATATCGATATGGCTCTGCCGCTGGAGTCTCCGGCGCGCGAGCAGGTTTTAGCCCGCAAGAAAATGGGGGAAACCACCATTGACAATGATGCGACTTGGACGCAGATGCGGTACCTAGCCAAGGTCCACCTGAATGTCAAGGATGAACGTTATGCCGCTGCTGTCCGCCGTGGAATGAATTACCTGCTCGAAGCACAGTATCCGAATGGCGGCTGGCCGCAGTTCTATCCATTGCGGCATGGCTATTGGGATCACATCACTTACAACGACGATGCGATGGTCGGAGTGATGGAAGTGCTGCTGGAGATCAGCAAAGGTGAGGACGAATGGTCGTTTTTTGGTCCGGAAGACCGTTCGAAGACCTGGAACGCCTTCATGCGCGGTATTCAAGTGATTCTCAAGACCCAGGTGAAGGTCAATGGGAAGTTGACCGTATGGTGCGCACAGCATGATGAAGTTACTTTGCTGCCAGCCCAGGCGCGCAAGTACGAACTGCCGTCACTGAGCGGGAGTGAGAGTGTGGGTGTGGTGGAAATGCTGATGCTGCTCGACCATCCATCGACGGATGTGGTTGCAGCGGTGCAGTCCGCCGTGGAGTGGTTTTCGAAGAATAAGATCACAGGGATTGCAATCAAGTCTGTACCCGCGCCCGGAACACCGAAGGGTTATGACCGGACTGTGGTGGAAGATAAGAACGCTCCGCCTCTTTGGGCCCGCTTTTACGAGATTGGCACCAACAAGCCGATCTTCAGTGGGCGTGACAGCGTGAAGAAATACAGCATGGCTGAGATAGAGTACGAGCGCCGTAACGGTTATAGCTGGTATGGCGGCAGAGCTTCGAAGTTGCTCGACGAGGAGTATCCAAAATGGATGGCCAAGTGGGCTCCGGGCCAGGATGCCCGGAAATAGTATCGCGCCGCGCGTTTCTGGGTGCCGCGGGCGCTTCTTTGGCGCGGCCCGCGCGTGCCAGGGACCGCAAGCCGAACTTGCTGTTTCTTATCGCGGATGACCACGCTGCCTACGTCATCGGGTATGACGGCAATGCCCGCGCGCAAACGCCGAACCTGGACCGCCTCGCTGCGGAGGGAACCCGTTTTGCGTCGCATCACTGTAACTCACCGGTCTGTACGCCGTCACGGCAGTGTATCCTCACGGGACTGCTGCCGCATGCCACTGGAGTAACACGCCTTGCCACTCCGCTGCGTGACGAAAGCCAGACGCTGGCCAAGGTGTTGAAGAGTGAAGCGTTCTCTACCGCTGTTATGGGTAAGATGCACTTCAATCAGCCCGGCAAACCCGGGTTGCATGGCTTCGATCTGGCATGGACGGAAGATATTGTGCAGCGCCGTTGGATGCAGGCTGTTGGTCCTGCACCGAACTTAGCTCATCTCCGCACGAAGCCGGCGTGGAAGCCATTCAATGATCCCGCCAGAGTCTGGTTAAACTCGGAAAAACTGCCTTTTCCACGCCATGTTGAGCAGATGAAGAGTACCTGGCTTGCCTCGGAAGCCTGTAAGTATTTGGAAGAGCACAAAGATGACCGGTTTGCGCTCTGGGTAAGCTTTCAGGAGCCGCACTCTCCCTATGATTTCCCCGTAGAGTGGAGTGAGAGATACAAAGCCACGGACTTTCCGGTGCCACGGGTGGGGCCGCAGGATGATGGTCAGATTCCGTTGATTTTCCGGGATCTTACCGCACAGGAAAAGCAGGGGATTGCCGCTGCATATTACACTTCCGTCAGTTTTCTGGATTACAACGTGGGTGTGGTGCTCAACAAACTCCGTGAACTCAAGTTGGAAGAAGATACTCTGGTCGTCTATATGGCGGATCACGGTTATTGTCTTGGACAGCATGGCCGCTTTGAGAAACATTGTGGTTATGACCCTGCGTTGCGTGTTCCTCTGATCTTCCGTATGCCGGGCCGCACGGCCAAGTCCCGCGTTACTGACTTCACTGAGTCCGTGGATGTCGCTGCCACGATTCTGGATATGCTCGGCATGGGTGGTCTGCCAGGGCAAAGTCTGCGCCCCTATCTAGAGGGCAAGCGTCCAGCGAAGGCCCGCACGTCCATCTTCAGCGAGTATCTGGAGAATGAAGAAGCCTATATCCGCACTGCCGATTGGAAGTTCATCCATGGAAGCGGCAAGCGGGAGCGGACTGATGGTTATAAGACGGACAACCCGACGCCCGGGCGCACCGTACAACTCTTCGATCTGAAGAAAGATCCCGGGGAATTTGACAATGTGGCCGCAAAGCATCCTGCAGTTGTCGCGGCCATGCGCAAGCAGATGTTAGAGCGCTTCCGCAGTACGCATCCGGAAGCAATGCAGGAACCTGAAGGACTTCAACCCGCGGATGCGGTGGAGTGGTATCTGCGTCCGCGTGATATCTCCTGAGAAGTTGTTTGCCACTTACTTCTTATCGGAAGCTTTGCGGTCTGTATCTGAATCGAACGCGACATCTTGACGCCGGTCTGTCAAGCGGCCTGTTTCCGCAGCCGTCGGAAGGACCTTCCGGTACTGATCCACATAGAGTCCGATCTTGCCGTAAGGAATCTCCGCCAGTTTGGGCATCTTTTGCAGCAGCGGTGAGCCTGGTTTGGGGCGGAAGTCCAATGCGGCAGCGTCCGTGAATTGTGCGTCCGCAAGGGGCAGCGTGACATTATTCCGGATCGTGGAGAAGCGGAGGGGATCGACGCCATCCTTGCCTGGTTTGTCAAAGTGGAAGGGTTCCGCAACACCCACCAGAGCGTTATCTTCGATTACATTGCCAGCAGGCATTTCCGGGTGTTCCAGAATCTTGAGTAACTCTGGATACTTCGTGCTCCACGGCGCATGCTGATAATCCACCGCTCCCAGCAGAGCCATCTTGTGCTTGTCTGTAGTGTCATAGTGGCGGGTTATGCCGCGGGAATCCAGATGCAGTCCCCGCTTATTGGCAACGATTAGATTATTCCGCACAAGATTGTCATGTCCGCCGCCGATAAAGGGCCCGTAGGATGTCTGATAGATGACATTGCCCGTGATTAGATCTCCGCAGTCACCATCATCCATATAGAATGCATTGGCAGCGGTTGCATGGTGGACGAAGTTATAACGCAGAACATTGCCGCGGCTCGTCCAATCATTGGTCGTATAAAAGGCACCAACATCGCCGGAATCAAGCGCCACATTATGGACTTCATTCAACTCGATCAGATGGTCATTCCCGCTGTAGAGCACTGCGGCGTGCGGCAGATCATGGATCAGGTTGTGCGCGACATACACACCAACTGCCTGGTCACGGCCAAACGACAGGCTGATCGCTGGAGCATAAGTCTTCTGGGTCTCGCCCAGATGGTGCAAATGATTATTCACCACGCGGTGGCCTGACGGGGTAAGTGTCTTCCTGTCTCCACCATTTACATAGACGCCGCCTTTGCCCAGGTTATAGAGATCAGAGGACTCCACGGTGTGGCCCGTGCCGCCCTCCACAATGACTCCGGTTCCACCAAGATTCCGGAAGGTACAGCCGATAATTGTGTTACCCGAACCGCCCCGGATTTGTATGCCATCTCCCAGTCCGCCTTCGAGCGTCAAGCCTTCGATCCGCACGCTGGAAGTGTTATTCAGTGTCAGGAGCGGCTTGTCCTGATCCGCAATCAGCAGATCACCATCCTTGACTGGCGCGGGCGGCCATAAGTAAAGCTTCCTGGTCTTGAAGTCGAGGGCCCATTCGCCGGGCATGTCAATCTCTTCGACTAAGTTCAGGGCATACCAGGGCTCCTTGCCATCTCCCTGAGGTCCGCCATATTTCGAACCAATCCCGCCATTGACCGGGACTGCCATGGAAATCGTTTTCGAGGCCGGGTCAATGGCGGCAATCCGCACTTTCTCGGGCGTCCAGGGTACGCGCCAGAAGCCATCCAGCCAGAGTCCGCCTGCAATCGAACTTACCCAGCGCGCCGGCCTGTCTCCTGAGTACATGAACTTACCCGGATGCCTCGCCGCGGAGTTGCTCCAGTTCCCTTTGTCCAGAACCTTCGCCATCGTTACATAGCCGCGGTTCGGCCAGCGTGAGAGCGGAAGCCTCTTGCCCGCGAATATGAGTTCGATGCTGCCGCCACCGTCGGCGAAGTTATCGGGGAAGGGCTTGGTGTGTGTCAGGGCCAGCGCGGCGGTGTCGAGTTCGTAGACCTTGCCCTTTGCCGCTGGGTCGATCCTGGGGTCATCAGAGAGATGCAGCGCGGCGGCGGGAACGCTTGTGCCGGCGTTGAGGCTCGCGTTGACGGCTTTGATGGTCAGGCCCGAGTCGGCGGCGGTGAGTGCGATGGCGCTTTGGTTATAGCTGCCTTCACTGATCCAAAGAGTGGCGGGTTTTGCTGTTCGTGCGGCCGTGACCGCGCGGGTGAGTGTCGCGAAGGGCTTCGCCTGCGTGCCAGGGTTGGCATCGCTGCCCCCCGCGGCGACATAGAAATCGGCGGCACTGCACGTCACCGCGAAGAGCACAAAAGAAAAAAGGCGCATCTCTTCAAAAGATACATGCAAAGCGCATGGGGTTTGTCATAGGCTGTTGGAGATGAACCGCCGCAGTTTCCTGAAGCAGACTTCGCTTGGCCTCGCCGCCACAACGCTGGTCCCCGCGCAAAAGACCCCGCGCCCGAATATCGTCTTCATTCTGGCCGATGATATCGGTTACGGGGATCTGAGTTGCTACGGTGCCAAGCAGGTCTCGACGCCGAACCTCGACCGTCTGGCGAAGATGGGGCTTCGCTTCACGGATGCGCATACTACTTCTGCGACCTGCACGCCCAGCCGTTATGCCATCATGACTGGCGAATATCCCTGGCGAAAACCCGGTACCAACGTGTTGCCGGGCGATGCCAAGTTGATCATCGATCCGGCGCAGCCCACCTTGCCGCGGATGTTGCAGAGTGCCGGGTATAAGACAGGCTGCGTTGGTAAGTGGCATCTCGGTCTGGGAAATGGCGGAGTGGACTGGAATGGCGAGATTTCGCCGGGTCCGCTGGAGCTTGGTTTCGATGAGTCATTTATCATCCCAGCGACCGGAGACCGTGTCCCGTGCGTTTATATCGAAGGCCACCGCGTGGTTGGTTTGAATCCAAAGGATCCCATTGCGGTGAGTTATCTGAAGAAAGTCGGCGATGAACCTACTGGAAAGGAACATCCGGAATACCTCAAGATGCCCTTGAGCGCGGGGCATGATATGACCATCGTGAATGGCATCAGCCGGATCGGTTATATGTCAGGCGGGCACTCCGCTCTCTGGGTGGATGAGGATATGGCCGGTGTTCTGAACCGCCGCGCGCTGAAGTTCATTGATGATCACCACAAAGAACCGTTCTTCCTCTATTTCGCGACGCATGATATCCATGTGCCGCGCGTGCCAAGCGCGCAATTCCGGGGTACCAGTCACTGCGGAGTGCGGTGCGATGTAATCCGCGAACTGGATGACAGCGCAGGTCAGGTGCTGGCAGCATTGGAAAAGTACGGCTTGATGGAGAACACGATTATTATCTTCTCCAGCGACAACGGTGCTGTGGTGGATGACGGTTATGCCGATGGTGCGGCGGAGTCTTTGAACGGACATAAACCCTCCGGCCCCCTGCGCGGCGGGAAATATAGTGTCTATGAAGGCGGTACACGCGTACCGTTCTCCGTTACATGGAAGGGGAAGATCCAGCCTGGAGTGAGTGACGCCATGATTTCTCAAGTGGACTTACTGGCCTCCTTCGCCGCTTTCACTGGCAGCAAGGTGGCTGCGAAAGACAGTCAGGATATCTCCGGTGCCCTCTTCGGCAAGGCAAAAACGGCACGCACGGAGTTAGTGGAGCATGCCGGAGCGCGGCTCGGTCTGCGCCAGGGCCAGTGGAAGTATGCGGGTGCGGGCGGGAATCAGAAGGCGGAGTTGTTCGATCTGAGTTCTGATCCTGGTGAGACGAAGGATCTCAGCCAGCAGAAGCCGCAACTGATGAAGCAGATGGCCCAACGGCTGGCAGCCATTCGTGCCAGCTGACTTACTCCAGCCGCCGGACGCGTAGATTCCGGAACCATGTTTCCGACCCGTGGTTTTGGAGGGAAATCGCGGTGACCCGCCGCAGCGGTGTTGCTGCTGTGGAACCCTTGGGCAGATTCTTCCGCAACTGATCCTGCACTTTGGGGTCAGTCAATTCGAAACTTACAACCCTTACGTCATCCAGCCAGTGTTCGGCATGATTTCCCTGGACCAGGATGCGCGACTTATGAAATACACTCATCGCGGTCGGGGTGCGGGGCGATGGTGCGATCACGCTGTACAAAGACGCTGTCATCCGCGTGGCATCGCCGGAAACATCGGGATGGGCATCGTCCGCCAGTTGATACTCCAGTCCGCGGGCGCGGGCCTGTCTGCCGTCCTTGTTATTCCACTCATCTTCGTTCTGGATGAGATACTTCACGCCGGAGTTGCCGCCAGCCAGTAACTTCCACTCAAACTCGAGGTCGAAGTTGGTGAACTTATCTTCGGTGACGATATCCTGCGCGCCGCCGGGTTTGACCAGGGCTTTCAGGCAGCCGTCTTCGATGGTCCAGGTTGCGGGAAAGGGTTTGCCACTGATCTCTTTCCAGCCCGCGGAAGTCTTCCCGTCAAAGAGGCTCTTCCACGGCGCGGGTTGCTGCGCGAGGGCATAAAATGCAAAGGCGGCGGGGATAAGTACCCCGCCGCCGATACGTACTGCGCGTTGCGAAAACATCAGATCTTGATCTCGGGAACCACGTACGGCTTGCGGTAGTCACGGGTCAGCATCTTGTTTGCTTCGGCATCATTCACGAACTTATGCGCCTTGTCGTCCCATTCCAGCCGGCGGTTCAGCCGGTAGGCGATGTTACCCAGGTGCACCAGATTGGCCGACTGCACACCAATCGCAACATCCGCGTGAAGATCCTTGTAATTGCGGCTGCGAACTCCAGCCAGGAAGTTCTCCATGTGCGGTTCGGTGTCGCGCAGAGCGTCATGCTTTTCGTCCATGACCTTCTCGTTCGATTCACCCTTGTAGACCTGGAAGCCTGCGCCATCCACTGACATCCAGCCTTCGGAGCCATAGAAGAGATCGCCAATGGCGTTGCCCGCCTGCTTGGCATTGCCGCCGCGGATCTGCACGCCGCCTTCGCCATTCGTCAGCAAACCACGGGTTTCAAACACAATCTGCTTGTCGCCGTAGTGGTAGTTGTTGGTGAGAACGTTCGGGGTTTCCTGATCGTCGTTGTAAACGAACTTGCCGCCAAACGACTGGATGTACTTCGGCAGACCCTCCACGCCCAGACCCCAGCGCGCGATGTCCATTTCATGGATGCCCTGGTTGCCCATGTCGCCGTTGCCGGTGTCCCAGAACCAGTGCCAGTTGTACTTGAAGCGCAGTTCGTTGTAGGGGCGCATCGGGGCCGGTCCGAGGAAGCTGTCCCAATCCAAACCGGCGGGCACGGGCGCGTCGGCCTTGTGACCAATCGAGGGGCGGCGCTTGTAGCAAAGGCCCTTCGCCATATAAACGTTGCCGATGACGCCTTCGCGCAGCAGCTGCATGGCCTTCATCTTGTGGGTCATGCTGCGGCTCTGTGAACCGATCTGCACCATGCGGTTATATTTGCGGGCCGCATTGATCATCTGCTGGCCTTCGAAATAGTTGTGGCAGGCGGGCTTTTCAATATAGACATCTTTGCCAGCCTGGCAGGCCCAGACCGTGGCGAGTGCGTGCCAGTGATTCGGGAGCGGCATGCTCACGGCATCCACTTCCTTATCGGCGAACACTTCCTTCATGTTCTTATAGCCCTTGGGCTGTTTGCCGGTAGCCTTCAGGACTTTTGCCTGCGCCGTTTCGAGGGCCGCCTGATTCACATCGCACAGCGCCACGATGTTGGCGCCGGGAATGTTCATATAGCCCGCCATGTGAGCCTGGCCGCGTCCGCCGAGGCCGACCACTGCGACATTCACCTTGTCATTCGCCGCAATCAGCTTCGGGGCTGCGACCGCCGCGGCTGCGGTTGTCATGAAAAAAAATTTTCTACGTGTCTGGTCCATTGCGAATCCTCGTGGGTGCAATACGTGTTCTATCACAACAGACGTTACCGGCGGGCGGGGATGTAACGCCCTGACTCAATTTTGAGGGTTTCGCAACGAACTGGTATCACTGTTGAGGCAATTGGAAGCGGTCGCCCTTCCTGTGGTCTTTTCCCGCAAACCGGAACGGCCGGGACAGCATGCAGGCTTCCAGTTTCCCGCTTTCCCTGAAGTAGGTTCCGGAGTTCCCGCCCAACATATCGGCCAGCATACTGGCATGCGCGCAGGGAACGCCATCCACCTCTGTATCCTCCACCAGCCAGCAGGTTTTCAACGCACCAGAGGGATACAGCGCCGTAGACGGACCTTCCGCCGGACCCAGCAAGCCGCCACCCTTGCAGAAATATCCACTGATTCTCGTGTTCCGAGCCAGGAAAATGTAGTTGGCAGTGCCCGCTGGCGTCAGGCTGAGCCAGGTGCCCTTGGGTGCCCGGACAACTCCGATGGTGAAGTCACCCGAAAGCGAGCACTTCGCCAGCCTGCCATCCGGGAAAAACCAGGCGTCGCCTGCCGCGCAGGGAATTCCCTGGATCTCCCGGGCTGTACCTAGATTCCTGTGCGTGCTCTGGTCCACCAAGGCCAGAGGGAGCAGCGCGATGAGCAGCAACGGACTCACGACTGCCGAGTATACTCCGCTTTTACCGGGCCGCGGGTGCCGGTTTGGGCTCACCCAGACGGAAACGCTTCACCGCGGATTCCACCAAGCGGCGCAGTTCCTTGATGGGACCTTCCGGATAATCATCCACCTGCAAACGCAGCACGACGTCATTGTGCAGCCACACCCCGCCGTCCTTCTTCACAATCAGCATGGCGGCGGATTGCATCCCGCGCTTATCCCCACCGGCCTTTTGCCCGGCTTCGAGTGCTGCCAGCAGCCGCAAAGAAAGATGCCCCTTGGTGTTTTCAAAGGCCTCCACCATGCCGTTCACCACGCCTTCACCGGCCAGGATGTTGCCCTGCGCCGTGCAGAATTTGCCGCCTTTGTGTCCGGCCCACTCGGTTGCCTTGGGACCCGTGTAGGTGGCGTACTCGCCTTTGGCATTCATCACGGCGAACTGGCGGCCTTCTTTGGTCCAGCGCACGGGGTCGGGGTCAGGGTCGGCTGTGTGGATGAATTCCAGCACCTTTGCCGGTGCATACCCGAGCCGCAGAAGATTCAATGCCTGGGGGCCGTAACTGACATCGACGATGGCTTGTGTCGCAGCGGCGCCCACCCCGGCTTCCGCCCACAAAACGCCGTTACCCACGGAGAACACCCGGGATTGCACGGCGCCACCTACCTCGCCTGTGGCAGGGTCATACCCGAGAATCGAGAACGTCGCCACGGGTGGCCAGAGTTCCTGTGGAATGTTCAAGGTTTGGGTCTGTTGGGCCAGCGCAGCAACGCCTGCCGTCAATAGTGCGGCGATAACAAATGTAAGCGAAATTCGTCGAAACATAGATGCTCCAGAGCGTATAGAATAGCGCCTGGGATAAACTTCGTCACATGCGATTTGTAATTTCTGCTCTCTGCCTGCTCAGCGCCGCGCTGCCTGTGTTCGCTGCCAGCCCCTTTGCCGGACGCTGGGATGTCAACATGCCCGGCGGCCGCGCCACCTGGCTTGGCATCACGGAAAAGGCTGGCGCACTGGAAGTCTGGTACCAGCCCACCGGCGGCAACGTCTATCAGGCCAAGAGCGCCTCCGCGGAAGGTTCGCATCTCATCATTCAGCTGAATGGCAATCTGTCGCTTGATGTGGAAGCTGCCGGGGACAAGATCAACATCAAGGAAACGCGCGGCAAGAACACACAGATGCTGACAGGCGTGCGTGCGCCCGCTCTGAACCGCCCGGAACCGAAATCCTGGAACAAGCCCGAACCCCTGTTCAACGGCAAAGACCTGACCGGATTTGAGCCCATCGGGGACCCCGCCAACAGCCACTGGATCGTGAAGGACGGCCTGCTTACCAATGAAACCAAGGGCGCGAACCTCAAGACGCTCAAGACCTACACCGATTTCAAGCTTCACTTCGAAGTGAACTATCCCGACCATGCCAACAGCGGCTTCTATCTGCGTGGCCGCTATGAGGTCCAACTCGAAAGCGAACCGTTGACCCAGAATCCGCCGGAACGCCGCATCGGAGCCATCTACGGGCGTCTCACCCCGAAGGTGGATCTGCCCCGCACCACAGGCGTTTGGAATACGTTCGACATAACCCTGGTCGGACGCACGGTCACCATCGTACGCAATGGCGTCACTACCATTGATCACCAAGAAATTGAAGGCATCACCGGGGGCGCACTCGACGCCAATGAAGGCGAACCTGGACCGTTCTACATCCAGGGCGATCACACCGGCGGCCTGATGTTCCGCAATATCACCGTCGCCACTCCAAAGAAGTAAGGCACACTCCGATAGACTTGAGGGAGCCACATGCTTTTTCTCCCTCAGTCCGTCCAAGCCGCCAGACAGAAAATCCTCAAAGACCTTGATGCGGGGCGGATCGTTGAATCCGCCGCATTCGAAAAGCTGCTCGCCCTTGATCCCGTGGATCTTGCGGTCCTGGAAGAGCAGGCCATTGGAGCGCGGGACGCGGGTGATTCCGCCACCACCGAGAAGCTGCTGCGGCAGATCCTGACAGCGCACCCCTGGTATTGGGCTGCCTACCGCGAGCTTTCCAAGGTGCCCCAACTCGCTGACTTCTCGAACGCGTACCTGGAACTTGCCTTCGCCAACCTTCTGCTGGATGAGGAAGCGATGGAAGACATGGGCGAATCCCCCGAACTTCCTGAGATCGAGGCTCTGCCCGGTTTCCATGCGGAGATGAGTCTGGTGGAGCGGCTCGAGTTTGCTGCCGCGGCTCTCCAGGAACACCGCAATACCGAAACTGCGGAAGTCACTGCGGCACTGCAGCCCTACCGTTTGATTTGGGAACTTCGTGATGCGCTCGATGTCACGCCGGAACTGGTGGACAGTATTCTTGCTGCGGGACCGGAAATGGACCTGCTCCTCACGGGTATCCTGCGCGGCTGGGCGAGGGAACTGATGCCCTCCGACACTGGCGGGCTCATTGAGAACACCCTTGCTCTGGTGGGAGAGCGCTGTCTGGCTTCCTCGGCCCCGGATGTTTTGGAATTCATTACGCTTACGGACGCTGATGCTTCCGGTGCGGCCGGCTGGGCACTCGACAAGATCCTTCTCAAGCACCCTGCCGAAGGGCTTGCGGCTCTGCTTCCCACGGTGGCTGCCGCCGGTACGGGAGAGCGCATGGCTCTGGCGGAACGGTCTTTGCGACTGGCAGGGTTCGACCCCGCCGGGGACCTGATTGCCGAATTGACCAAGGGGCTCGACAAGCTGCCGAAGAATGAGCTCAGCGATGTTGTGCCGGTGTTGATCGGGGCGACGCTGATCAAGCGCGGCAAAGCCGGTATGGAACGCGCCACCAGCATTCTCCGCCGCTATGAGCGCAAGATGACCCAGGCTGCGCGCGAAGAGTGCGAAGACATTCTGGACGCGGCGGCATCCAGTGGCGATCTCTCCGCTGAACCGCAGGAACCCGGTGAGCCGATTAGTGTCTACGACATCTGCGCCGGCAAGGTGGTTTGGGAAGACGACGGGGAAGAAGAGGAAGAAGAGGACGAAGAGTAGGCCGGTGGGCGGGGGATGGTCACCTTGGGCAATGGACTTCGCGCGGGTCTCCGAAGCAGGTTCTCTGGCCGTGTGACTTGTACTCCGCCAGTGAACCTGGTGGATTCGCCGGGTGAAAAGGAAACCAGACCGGATAGAACTGATCGTCAATGAACCAGTTGTCTGGTCGCATGTCGACTTGAATCCAGGAGGCGTGCAGCCGGGCTTGCAGTTCGCGGGTGATGGCGAGTGCCTCAGTCGCGGTTGGCAGGGCATCGGTCCAAACCGTGAGCGCAACGTGTGTCGGGCTCGGGCTCGTGTGGGGCAATTGGTAGGCCCGGACCGTTAGCAATTCGCAATGGCGCGATCCGACTGTCAGTAACGTGGGATCTTTGCCCCGAAGCACCACCTTGGAAACTTTGCCCCGCTCCGCAATCCTCACCACTGCATCATTCCCAATGGCGAGCAGTTCCAGAGCGCGAATCTGCTCATGGCCCTGCCGGGCGAAATGCATGTGGTCCCAGGCAGCGTAGTCCTTTTCCGTGCTGCCTTTCCCGCCGGACAACACGCCGAGCGAAACCATGCTGTCGGCTGCGGTGACGTGCAGAAGCAGGGGCGGGTCGAGCTTGGCATCGGCAAGATAAGCCTGCAGCCTCGCGACTGCCAAGGACTCTTCGCCTACGAGTTCCACAATTCGGAACCCTCCCGGGAAGCTCTTGTCGAACAGTGTCCGAACTTCGGCCGCGACTCCGCTGATGAGAGGAAGGCAGAGCAATGGAAGTATGGCGATTTTCATGTTTCGAAGATCCGCCAAAGCCACTCCCGCCAACCTTTTGCCGGGACCTCTGCTGCTTGGACAAGCGGGTTGTGGCAGTAGTGACAGATACCGGCTCCCCCGCAATGATTGCAACCACCGGCCGGCTCACCGTGACAACGAACGCATTCGTCTTCGTTGTACAACGGACTACGCCTCAATCACTTCCACATGCTTCCGCAACTCCGAGCCCTTTGGCAGCAGATGCAGGATCTTGGCATCAAACGTCACCAGCTTGCCCCCGTTCTTGATCGCCAAATCCAGCAGAATCGCGTCGCTCATCTGCTTGGGCCCCATGATCCGCACCATCATCTCCGTGTGGATCTCTTCCACTGGCTTGTCTTGAATCCAGAAGTGATGTTCCGGCGCGTCTGTGCTGCGTTCGATCGCGGCGATGCCTTCGAGTGGACTCATCGCATCATCGCCAACCACGGCCCGGGTGGCGGACAGCCGTACGAAGCCGGATTGCGTCACTGGACATGTCGCCCAGCCCTTTTTCCGGTTGGCGGCAAACCAGCGGTGCGCCACCTCATGGTTCTCATGACTTGGCCAGGCAAGAGCTAGCAATACATTGATGTCTAGAAGCGCAATCATTTAGGACTTTCGCTTGAAGAAGCCAGATGCGTATTCAATGTCTTCTTCAGCCTGTGCCTTCTTGACCCGTTCCAGGCCGAATTGCTTCTGGCCGAGTACTTCACTGAACACCACAAAGCCATTCCGTTCCCCACAGGGTGAGCGGTACGCGAGGCCCCGCCGGATCAACAAACCTGCTGCGTCCCCGATGGAAACCCCCTGCTGGTCAGCCAGGTCACGGCATTGATCCATGAGTTCGTCGTCAAGTGACATTGTGGTGCGCATACGAATAAATGATGTCAAGTTTTGGTTTTGATGTCAACTTGATGTTTTGTGCCAGGCGGAACTTCCGGCATACTGTAGAAATTCCTCTTATGCGCGCTCTCCTTGCTGCCCTCCTACTCGCCCTGCCGGCTTTCGCGGCCCCGACGCTTCCCGGCGTCCCGCAGGAACTCGCGAAGGAGCGCGCCAAAATCCTCTCTGGCCTTCGCTATCACCTTTCTGTCAAGATCACCGAACACTCGCCCGTTCTGCCTGGCCACGAAACTCTCGATTTCAGCCTCTCCAGCAACGCCAATCCCCTGGTCCTCGATTTCCGGGATCTCAATGCCGCCGGTGCCGTCATTGACGGCCGCATCTCCCACGTGGTCATCAATGGCACCCCGGTACAACCGGCGCAGGAGAATGGCCACATCCTGCTGCCCGCCGCCAATTTGCGCTCCGGCGCGAACCACGTCGAAATGGATTTCGAATCTGCGATTGCCGCCGCCAACCGCGCCATCACACGCGTCACGGACCCTCTCGATTCGAGCGAATACCTTTACACGCTGTTCGTGCCGATGGATGCCAGCCTGGCGTTCCCCTGCTTTGACCAGCCGGATCTCAAAGCGAAGTTCACTTTCGATGCCACTGCACCGGCGAACTGGACCGTGATCTCCAACACCGCAGCGGCAACCGGTACACCCTCGGGCGTCTTCCATTTCCCCGAAACACACCCGATCAGCACTTATCTCTTCGCGTTCGCGGCGGGTCCGTTTGAGGCCATTGCTTATGAAGGCGGGCAGGTTCCCATGCGTCTGCTGGTGCGCAAATCCATGCTCGCAAAGGCGAAGCAGGAGTGGCCGGAAGTGGCGGATTACACGCGCAAAGGCATGGAGCAGATGTCAAAATTCTTCGCGCAGCCTTACCCTTTTCCTAAATACGATCAAGTGCTGCTCCCCGGCTTTCCATATGGCGGCATGGAACACGCCGGGGCCACGTTCCTTCGGGAAGATGTCGTGATCTTCCGCACCGCACCCACCGCCACGGATCACCAGCGGCGTTCCGTAACCGTGCTGCATGAACTCGCGCACCAGTGGTTCGGTGATCTGGTAACCATGCGCTGGTTCGATGACCTCTGGTTGAAAGAAGGCTTCGCGCAATACATGGCGTTTCATACCCTGGCGGAACTGGAGCCCCCAGCAGGAGTTTGGAAGCGCTTCTATGAAACCATCAAGCCCGTTGCTTATAACATCGACGAAACGCAGGGCACTGCACCGATTTATCAGGAGGTCCGGAATCTTGCCGATGCCAAGTCCGCTTATGGCCCGATTGTCTATCAGAAGGCACCCAGCCTGCTGCAGGTGCTGAATTACAAACTGGGTGAAGATAACTTCCGCGGCGGCGTCCAGATATTTCTTCGGGAACATGCTTATGCCAATGCCACCTGGCAGGATCTGATTGGTGCGTTCTCACGTGCGGCCAAACAGGATCTCAGCAGTTGGGCGAATACCTGGGTCCGTCAACGCGGCATGCCTGTGGTTACTGTGAACTGGTCCTGCAGCGGAGGTAAGATCAGCACCTTCACAGTGGCCCAGAAGGACTCGCTTGGTGAAGGCCATCTCTGGCCCATATCTACTCAAATGCAGTTAGGCGCGACAACCCTGCCAGTAACCTTCAGCGCTGCTTCCGCGAAGATTCCCGCCGCGCTGGGAAAACCCTGCCCCGCTTATGTCTTCGGCAACAGTGGAGATCATGCCTATGGCCGTTTCCTGCCAGATGCCCGGAGCCTCGCTGGAATACAGGAAGATATCGCGAAAGTGAAAGATCCACTGGCCCGCGCGCTTTACTGGGGTGCCCTGTGGGATTCCGTCCGGGAGGCCGAACTGTCACCCTCCGCGTATGTCGAACTGGCGATCCGCACGTTGCCGGGCGAGACGGATCTGGATATCGTGCAAAGTGTTACGGGACGCGCTGGAACCGCAATCCGGACTTATGTGCCGGAGCGTGAGAAAGCAACACTGGCGGCCAAGTATGAAGCCTTGCTGCTGGACAGGATGAAGAACTCTCCAGAGCGGGACTTCCGTATCTCAGCTTACCGGTCCTTCACGGGTTCTGCGTCCAGCCCGGCGGCACTGGCAGAGGTCCAGGCGCTGCTGGATGGCAAGAGTAGTGTGCCCGGGGTGACTCTACAGCAAAGGGACCGGTGGAACTTACTCTCCACGCTGGTCCGGCAGGGTGTTCCCAAGGCGACTGACATGATTCAGGCGGAACTGGTGAAGGATAAGTCGGAGGACGGCAAGCGCTCGGCGTATGCGGCACTCGCCGGCATCGCAACGCCGGAGAATAAGGCCAAATACTTTGCGGAGTATCTCAAAGATGGTGCGGTGCCCGAAGACTTCGCCACTGCCAGCCTGGGTAGTTTCAATGCCGGCAATCAGGAAGCACTGACTCTTCCCTATGTGGCAAGGGCGCTGGAGGCGCTGCCGCAATTGAAACTGGGCCGCAAGATCTTTTTCATTAACGGCTGGCTCTCCAGCTTTGTGGGCAGCCACACCAGCGCGGCGGCGGAGACTGCGGTCGAAGAGTATCTTTCCCGCAAAGATATTGATCCCGATCTGCGCCTGAAAGTGCTGCAAGTCAAAGCCGAACTCGACCGGACGCTGCGGATACGGACGCGGTGGAGGTAGGAAATATCTTTCGGCATGTGAACCTGGTCGGACGTTCGCGCTTCATTCTGCCTTGAATGCTTCGCCGCTACGGAAGACGCGCGCCTGAAAGACGCGCGAACGAGGTAGGCGACCGGGTACGGCGGAGGCGGAGGTGCTGGCACGATGAAGTATCTTTCGGCATCTGAACCTGCGCGAACGACGTAATCGACCGGGTCGCTGGCAAGAGGGAGTACTGGTTCAGCTTTTCAGAATCTAGCCCGGATATCTCACCAGTAAATTCAAGGGGTGATTTGGCGGCTCGGGAGAGCAGAAGAGTTGGATTGAAAAACTGGTTTTTTGCAAGTGCCGTGTTTGGAGGTGTTTGCAGGCAGG
>CAIXXM010000012.1 GCA_903923395.1 uncultured Acidobacteriia bacterium | reverse complement strand
CTTTTGCGTACAGGTATTTCTTTGCTCCTACGTGCCAGATGCGTGCGATGTATTGCTGCGCACCAGGCTTGGGGGCAATAGGCTTTTGAGCCGTCATTTGAAGATCCTTGAAGTGGAGATTCTGTGTCGCTCATCTGGGGGATGATCCGAAAAGCCCTGGAAAGTTTACCGGATCGTCCCCATGTCACTTCCTGGCCCGCCGTGCCGATGAGCACGAACCCGACGGGCGGTTACCCTCCTAGCGTTAAAAACCACTTCACTGGATTTCATGTGGGATCATTCTCGCTCTCGACAGGTTGTGGTTCTGGTTGTTCGTATTTTTCCAACTCATCAATGAATTTGAAAACATACGCCCGATCAAATGCGTTTAGGGAAAACAAATCAAGGGTCGCGGACAGAGTGAGTGTCCCGCCGCTCTTCAGGTTGATTGTTCGGGAAGTTCCATGTACCACGACTCCGGCAGTACTTGGCGTGGCAACTTTTGCGACAGGCTTCTCTCCTGGCTGTCTCTTTTTCCGGGCCCCAGTAGGCTTGGCGCGTTCTAAGAATCGCTTCCCAATCGGAATGCCAAGCTCCGAACAGGACTTGACGAAAAATCGTACCGCACGGTCTAGGGTGGAGCCGCTGATGTCAAATTTTCTGAAGGCCTCCTCAAACTGAGCAGGACTAATCGTTGTCAGTCCGATGGCGATAACGGAATGATACTTCTCCTCAATTATCGCTTTGAGTAGTGGCTTCCGCTCATCTGGTGAAGCGTCCACCAGCCGCGGCAATGGCGGCAATACCTTCTTCGAGTCATCAATCAGTCCAAGAAATCGGTACGCGAGTATCAACTGCGCTTGGATTGTGCCCGACTGACTGTCCCATATCGACTTGTCAATTACCCCGCTTTTGGGAATCCCGTTTGTGCGCAGGGATTCGAAGGACGAAATCATCGTTGCGTATGGAACATACACCGGCGTGCTTTTTGTTAACTCGTCTGCCATAAACACCTACCCTCCCTGCGACTCGTTATGAACAAGTGCATGACCCACTGCAGCATGCCCATGTCGAAATGTCGTAACTTTTTGCATGAACCTGGATTGTCAAAGATTATACTTGCATGCTTGCCATTCATCGAGCCAATAATCTGGTTGTGGAGAGAATATGACACTACATAGAGGAGACAAGGTAAAAGCATTGCTATACGGCGGAAAGATTGCGGTCCGCCGCGTGGTCAGAATCAAGGGGAACGTTGTGGTGATCTGCGCTGAAGAAGAGTATGCCGCCGCGATGGCAGAGGGTCGTGACCCTGATGGCGTTGGCTTCCCGCGCCAAGATATAGTTTCAGATCGGGAATTGGTTGCTCAGTGAAATCGTCGATGAGGGCGACCGGCGACAAAATCAGCGTTTCGGTTGAGGTGCTGAAGAAGTGCGATGGTTCAGATCAATTTGAGCGATTCGACGCGCTGGTAGGCAGGATACTGGGTATTCCGGGGAAGCGCTCGGATGAGATTCGCGGAATCGCCTCGGTCAACCCGAACCCTCGGGGCCGTCCAAGGAAGAAGGCTTCTTCTTCCCCCGCCCCTGACGTTCGCGCCGGACTTTAGAACGCTTCCGGCCTTTCGTCTTCTTTGCCGATGAGTTCGGCATACGTCAGCCGACGGCCAAGGATCTGATTGCAGAGCCGCCCGAAGCGCTCGGAATCGGTCACTACATCACCATCCGCATGCTTGCGGTTGTTGAAACGGAACGCCTGTTCATCAACATAGCGGAACAGGTGGAACGGCTCAACGGTCACGTAGGTTCCACCGATACCGCGCTTCAGGAGGCTCCAGAAGTTTTCCATGCCATTGGTGTGAACCTGCCCATCAACGTACTTCTCTAGATGGTTCACGATGCCGTGGGTGTACTTGTCATCCATGCGCCATGCGCTGGCAAATTCATCGGAGTAGACCGTAGCGCCATCGCCAACAATCGCGCCGACTTCAGCCTGCATGGTGTTCTTCTTGCGATCCGGCACAACAGTAGCGCGAACGCGCTTCGGCTTCTTCTCTGAGGCACGTTCCAAGATGCCTAAGACAATGCTTTTATCGCCCTTCTGGCTAACCTTCTGCGCCTTCACCTTGCGGTCTTTGTGCATATTGCGAACCTTGCCGCCGATGAAGGTTTCATCAACCTCAACTTCGCCTTCAAGCATGCCGCCGGTTAAGTCGTCCTGCATGGCAAGACGCGCACGCTGAAGCATGAACCATGCGGTTTTTTGGGTCACTCCCAGGTCGCGGTGGATCTCCCAAGAGCTAATGCCGTTGCGGCAATTCGCGATGAGCCAGAGAACGGGCAACCACTTGTCCAAGCCGATGGGGCTGTCTTCCATGATTGTGCCGACTTTGATGGAAAACTGGCGCTTAGGATGCCGTGCCGAACACTGCCAGCGCTTATGCTTCGGCATGTATCCAGCGCCCTTCTTGCCGCAAGTAGGACAAACCGCAACGCCATCAGGCCAGCGCTTACCGGCCAAATATTCAATACAGACAGCTTCGTCAGAGAAGTATTGAACGGCTTCAAGAAGGGTCTTTGGTGTGGCGTTGCTGCTCATAAATCCAGTATGCCGGACTCGTTTGGATTAGTCAAGTATATTTATGCCAAGTTTGGTTGGGGGCGTGGGGCAGGATGGCGGATGAGCGCGGGGGCAGGTTGAAAGGTTTGGGCACGCGCGCCAGGATGGCGCACGGACGAGGGGTGGTTGGGTGGTCTGGTTGGGGGCGAGGGCCGGGATGGTGGGCGAACGGGGGTGGTTGAGAGCGCGCCAGGAGGGCGGGCGGACGGGTGGGGTTAGAGGGCTTGGAGGAGTTGGCGGATGGACTTGCCGGTGACGGGGTCGCGGAGGTCGGGAACGAGTTCGGCTAGGGGTTCGAGAACGAAGGCGCGTTCGCGGAAGCGGGGATGGGGGATTTCGAGGCCGGGCAGGGCGAGGATGGAACGGCCGAAGAGGATGATGTCGATATCCAGAGTGCGGGGGGCGTTCTGGAAGGTGCGGACGCGGCCGAGGGCCGTTTCGATGCGCTGGCAGTGGCGCAGGAGCTGTTTGGGGAACAGCGAGGTTTCGAGTTCCACGGCCATATTGAGAAAGCGGGGCTGGTCGAGGTAGCCGACGGGGTCGGTTTCGAGGATGCGGGATTGGCGGAGGACGCGGACTTCGGGTGATTTGAGAAGCGCGAGAGCCTGCGCGAGGTGCTGTTCGCGGTTGCCGAGATTGGAGCCGAGCGAGAGGTAGGCGGTTCTCAAAACAGATCCGGCTGGGCGGGGTTGCCGCCGAAGCGGCGGGGCACCTTGAAGTAATCGTAAGCGCCGTCGGTGGCCATGCGTCCGCGGGGGGAGCGGTGCAGGAAGCCGAGCTGGATGAGGTAGGGCTCATAGACCTCCTCGATGGTTTCGGACTCTTCGCCAATGGAGGCGGCGATGGTGCCGACACCGACGGGTCCGCCGCCGAATTTTTCGAGGACGGTCAGCATGATTTTGCGGTCAATTTCATCGAGACCATAGGGGTCCACTTCGAGCAGGTTGAGGGCCGTTTTGGCGACTTCGGGAGTGATGTGGCCTTTGGCGCGGACCTGGGCGTAATCGCGAACGCGGCGGAGGAGGCGGTTGGCGATGCGGGGTGTGCCACGGGAGCGGCGGGCGATTTCGGCGGCGCCTTCGGGATCAACGGGGATGGAGAGGAGTCCGGCGGAGCGTTCGACGATGCTGGTGAGTTCAGCGACGTCGTAGTGGTTCATGCGGAGGACGAGGCCGAAGCGGCCGCGCATGGGGGCGCTGACGAGGCCCTGGCGGGTGGTGGCGCCGATGGCGGTGAACTTCTGGATGGGGATGGAGTGGGTGCGGGCGCCGGGGCCGGTGCCGATGAGGATATCGAGGGTGAAGTCTTCGAGGGCGGAGTAGAGCATTTCCTCGACGTCCGGCAGGAGGCGGTGGATTTCGTCGATGAAAAAGACCTGGCGGGCCTGGATGGTGGAGAGGATGCCGGAGAGGTCGAGCTTCTTCTGGAGGACGGGGCCGGAGGTTTGCTGGAAGGCGACGTCGAGTTCCGAGGCGATGATGGAGGCGAGGGTGGTCTTGCCGAGGCCTGGGGGGCCGTAGAGGAGGACGTGGTCCATGGCTTCGCCGCGCTGGCGGGCGGCGTCAATGGCGATTTGGAGGTTTTCTTTGAGGCGGGTTTGGCCGGTGAAGTCGGCGAGGCGGCGGGGGCGGAGGCCGACTTCGAACTGCTGTTCTTCGGAGGCGCCCTGGGCGGAGACGAGACGGTCGGCTGGGGAGGGCATCAGCGGGCGAGCTCCAGTGCCTTGCGGAACAAGGGTTCAAATTGGTCTGCCACTCCGGCGAGGTGTGCCTTCTTGATGGCGAGTTCGGCGGCGGGTTTGGCGCAACCGAGGTTGATGAGGGCGGAGAGAACGTCCTCATCGATGCGGGAGAGGGGCGCGGCGGGGGTGCCGGTGTCTTCGGAGACGGGAGCGGGGAGTTTGTCCCGCAGTTCGAGGACGATGCGTTCGGCGGTTTTCTTGCCGACGCCGGGGATGCGGACGAGCTTATCGAGTTCGTTGCGGCGGATGGCGTTCTGGAGGTCACCGGCGGCCATGCCGCTGAGGACTTTGATGGCGAGGGAAGGGCCGATGTTGGAGACGGAGATCAGCTTTTCGAAGAGGTTCTTCTCATCCTGTGTGAGGAAGCCGAAGAGGGAGAGTGCGTCTTCGCGGACCTGTGTGTGGATGCGGAGGCGGACTTCGGCGCCGGTTTCGGGCAGCTGGGAGAAGGTGGAAATGGGCACGGCGACGTCATATCCGACGCCACCGGCTTCGACGATGACCTGGTTGGGATGTTTCTCAAGAATGGTGCCGCGGAGATGGGCGATCATGTGGCAGTGGCATAAATAGTGTACATGGCGCGCAGACGTTTTTTTGCAGATTGGACGGGTGAGGGCAGGGCGGAAATCCGCGGGGAAAACGCGCACCACCTGGCGCGGGTGCTGCGTGTGCAGCCCGGGCAGGTGTTTGAGATCGCCGGCGGGGAGGGTGTGTTTCTGGGGACGGTGGTGGACGTCCGGAAGGAGCTGGTGAGTTTTGAGCTGACGGAGTCGCTGGGTGGCGGGGTGGCGCTGCCGGAGACGGTGCTGTATCTGGCGCTGATCAAGTTTGAGGCGTTCGAGTGGGCGGTGGAGAAGGCGACGGAGCTGGGGGTCACGCGGATTGTGCCGGTGGAGGCGCAGCGGAGCGATTCGGGGCTGCTGGCGGGAGCGGTGAAGCGGGCGGAGCGGTGGCGGAAGATTGCGCGGGAGGCGAGCGAGCAATCGAGGCGGAGTGCGGTGCCGGAGATTGGGGGTCCGGTGAAGCTGGCGAAGGTGCTGGGGGAGGCATTCGACAGCAAGGTGTGGCTGGAGGAGAGGCCGGGGGCGGCTCCGCTGCTGGAGGTGTTGCGGCCGGGGAGGCTGGCGCTGGCGATTGGTCCGGAGGGGGGCTGGACGGACGGGGAGCGGGCGATGCTGGGGGAGCAGGGGTGGAGCGCGGCGACGCTGGGGTCGTCTATTTTGCGGGCGGAGACGGCGGTGTGCGCGGCGCTGGCGGTGGCGGGGGCTTGGCGGATGGGTCCAGGCGGGCAGGAGGGGGTGAGAGGGCGCGATGAGCCATAGATCGGGCGGTGTCCCACAGATGGAGTGAACCCTTTGGTTAAGACACGGGAAAAGGACATGGGTGCCGCTCGCTGTAGATTGATTGAGATTCTATCGGACAGGCAGCACTGACACGGGTTGACGGACAGCTCTAAACAGTCATAGGGTATCACAAACTTTTTCCACTTGGAGTGCGTTGTGAACCTGACGCGTCGGCAAAATATCCGTCACCTTATGGTGGGTTCGCTCACCGCAGCCCTGCCTATCGGCCAGCCAAGCTTTTTGCAAGCTCAAGACGAAGATCCAATCCACCAGTTCTTGAAACAGCCCATCAGAAATGCGACTGCCCGGTACATCGCAAACGGGGCTCCCTTCCAACCGTTTCTGATCAAACCGACCGCAGGCTTAAATTACTTGTTCTCCGCACGCGGCGGGGACGGTTCCATGAATTATTACACGGTGCCGCCGCAAGGCGACTTCCGCGCTCTCGGCGATGCAGCCGTTCGGAACATAGCGCCACAGGCCCCACATAACGGGACGATTCTGATTGCTCCCATGCCAGGCTTCGAAAATGCTTTGGCACATCCGGTGGGTTTTCAGAACATGGCAAATGCAGCAGGTGCGGGATCGAGCACGGTCGCTTATTGGGACATGGTGCCTCCGGCTGGCTATACAGCGATGGGCCTTTGTTTCACGGACAGGTACACCAATCAACCATTACGCCAAAACTATTGGTGCGTTAGAAATGATTACGTGCTGGGCACCCGTCAGGGGAATGGGTGGAGTGATCGTGGCGCCCGCTTGATGGATAACATGAACATCAACCAGGCAATCAATCCTCCTAAGGCTGCCGCTGGTGAGATGTTGCTGCTGCCGCCGACTTGGCTTTGGGACGATCAGAGGGCAAGGACCCGGGGGGCCGCATTACGTGTTGCGAAGCTCGGGCTCAAGCTGAGTTTGCCCTTCGTTGGAGAGAAGCCTGACAGGTACGCGGGGCGCCCCCAATCGAATCAGAGACTCCGTGCCAATCTCGGTTCGGTAGAAGCGCTTCCGTTCGTTGCGGTCCCTTACCTTGACAACGCATCGGCGCAAAGTTCGCCATTTTTCTTTGTTGCCATCAGGGATTACTGGCAGTGTATTAGCACTGACAATCACCCGGGGCGCCATGTGATAAAAACGACGGTTGGCACCGAAAAGAGCAGGTCCGACACGTTCCGGGAAAAGACCGGAATCACGTTAAGTGGCGAGGCGGGAGTCCAAGCCGGTGGCTTCTCGGCGAAGATCTCCGCATCCTATGACCAAGAGATGGAATCGACCGCCAGTCGAACCGATTCTGAAAAAACTGAATACGCACAGGACATTGAATACACGGTAGACGAGGGAACCCTCGTTGCGGAGTGGCAGCGTATTAAGTGGATGGAGATTTTCAATTCTGCCGCTGATCCAACAATTGCTGCTTCGTTTCGTACCCACGACGTTTTCTCGCAAAAAATAAAGTACTGAAAGAGGTCCCCGGAATGACTCACAGGTGGAGAAGAATAGCCGTACGTGCCGTCCTGACAGGGGGTCTGCTCACGATCCCCGCCCTGGCCGTGGACGTGTGGACAGGCAGCAGCGTCAAGGATTTTTACGAAAGGAAGGATACGATTGCTACGGACTGCATCAAAGTGACCGGCAACAAGAAAGCCGTCGATGATTTTATGGACGACCTGGTCAAGGGCAAATCCCAAGTGATTGATAGATACGTCGGTCTGGTCAGCGACACCAGAGCGCTTAGGGCAGCCAAAACAAAACAAGAGCAAGCGGACGCTGCCACAGCCGAAGGGAAGAAGATGAAGCTGACATTCTCCTGCTTTAACACAAAGAACCCGCTGATTACCTTTACCGCTCAAAATGGCGACGGTCGAAAGATAGATCTGAAGTAACTCCGTTGGGAGAATTGACGAATGATTTGCCGATCTGGAAAGTTCGTCTCCATCGTGTTGCTTCTGGGAGCGATTGCGTCTGCGCCTGCCTCAGCTGTCGACGTCTGGGCGGGCGGAAGTTGGCCTGACTTTTACAAGAACCTGACTGATATCTCCAAGAAGTGCGGGGAGGTGACCGGCAAACAGGAATACGTCGACAAGTTTCTGACCAGCATCCGGTTGCCTCAGTCGAAGGTGAACGAACAGATCCTTAAGCTCATTGAGGACACTAAAACGTATAAGGACGCGGAGGCAAACCACGACACTAAAAAGATCGACGCGGCAAGAGAGTCTGAAGCAAAAAAGATGAGATTCAAGTGCTCTTGCTACAAGACCCCGGTAAAGATCTCGGTGACCGCCCAGAATAGCGACGGTAAATCGGTCGAAATTGCTTGGTAGCAACTGCTTTGCGCCCTTGACCCATTGCCCGCCGGGGCACCAATCGCTTCCTTAACAACCGGCCGATTCGCGACCAATACCCTCCGAAGAGGATCTGTGTGATCGGAACCGGGGTACATCTCAGTTTTCGATGGCTTACGCTCAAAGGAGATGCTCAACCGGGGTTACGCCTACACCACGATCATCAGCAGCCGGTATCAGGGGCAGGCGCTGCTGGACCATTTGGCGGATCTGTATCCGCATTCCAGCCGGGAGGCTTGGCTGCGGAAGTTGGAGTTGGGGGAAGTGACTCTGGAGGGCGTCAGGGCCGGCGGGAGCGAAAGAGTCCAACTGGGACAGACGCTGGTTTGGAACCGGCCTCCGTGGGAGGAACCGGAGGCTCCGAGGCATTTTGGCGTCCTGTGGGAGGATGCGCATCTGCTGGCGGTCAATAAACCCAGCGGGCTGCCCACGCTGCCGGGGGGCGGATTCATGGAGAACACGCTGCTGCGTTTGGTGCAGGAGCGGACTCCGGAGGCGAACCCTGTCCACAGGCTGGGGCGGGCGACCACGGGAATCGTGCTCTTCGCGAAGACGGGGGAAGCTGCGGCCAAACTCTTCGCGAACTGGAATACTCCCAAAGTGCAGAAGATCTACCGGGCGCTGGCGCAGAATGCCGCAGAGCGGGACGAGTATGAGATTGACACGCCGATTGGGCTGGTGCCCCATCCTTTAATCGGGTCAGTGTGGGCGGCGAGTGCCGGGGGGAAGGCTTCGAAGTCCCTGGCGAAGGTGGTTGCGCGGACGGGGGACACGACGACCTTTGCGGTCAGTTTATTTTCGGGGCGGCCTCATCAAATCAGGATTCATCTGGCGTCGATTGGGCATCCGCTGGTGGGCGATCCGTTATATGGCGCGGGAGGGCAACCGCTGGCGAATCTTCCGGGGCTGCCTGGCGATGGCGGGTATTTTCTGCACGCGCAGTATCTGCGGTTTGAGCATCCGGTGAGCGGGGAGAGGATTGCGTTGGAAGCGGAGTTGCCTGCGGGGTTTTGAAGTGCGGCCCAGTGACCAGCGTTGCGAGCTTCCAGTAGGGATTTCCAGCGCCAGGCGAGAGTGGCGCCGGAGGGATCGGGAAGTTCGCATTGGTAGTGCGAGAGGGGCTGTTTGTGCGCGGTGTTGGAGAAGGCGGCCTGGATGGCGGCGAACTCGGTATGGGGGATGGGGTTGACGGTCAACTGGAGGGGATGCGCACCGTTTTCGCCGGGGCCATGTTGAAGCTGGGGAGCCGCGAAGTGGCTTGGGGAATCGAGGGTGATGGGGAGCCGGGAGCAGGGGATTTTGGCAAGTGTATCGGGATGAAGCTGGAAATGAATGACGCCGGCCGGACTGACGGGGAGGGAGGGCGGGTCGGCGGCGAAGCTATCCTCTGGCTTGACCGCGTTGGGGTTCCAGGCGAGGGTTACGATCCTGGGCGGCACGGGAAAAGATTCTTTCCGGTTTTATCTGAGCAAGACGCTGGTTTTGAGTTGCATACATGCGAATTGTCTGTGATTGGTTGGGCGGGGTCAAGAGGGCGAGGCAGAAAAACGCCGGGGCTTACTGGGTCGCCGGTTTGAAGGCACCGGGTTTCCAGATGGGTCCGATGGCCTGGAGTTGTTTTGCGCCGTCTGAGAGTTTCAGAACCAGCTGGCCATCGTCCTGGGTTTCCGCGGTACCGGTCCAGGAGCCTTCCTGCCCGCTGAGGGCGAGTTGCGAAAGCTTGATCTTGGGATGCTTGCCTTCCCAGTTGCAATCGAAAGCGCCGTCAGCCGTGGTGAAGACGTCGAGGGGGGAGATATCGAGGCTCTTGGCCTTGAACGAGCCGCGTGCCTTGAGATTCGTCAGAAGTTCCGCACCGAGGCCGGAGGTTTCGAGTTCGCCTTCCACACCCGTGGAGCCGGAGTGCCATGGCAAGCCGTTGATGGAGCCGGTGACGTGGTACAGCGGCTTGCGCTGGCGCAGGTCAGCGGTGGCGGTTCCGGAGATGGCGGCTTTGCCCGCGGTGGCCACCAAACCGGTGAGACGGACCTGCGCGCCATTCCACAGAACGCGGGTGCGGACGTTGGTGAGCGGGGTGTCTTCGAAGAGAGTGAGTTTGCCGAGTTGGAGAGTGCCGTCAGCGCCCATGTCGCGAAGCCAGTCGGGCTGCGGGGCGCGGCCGAAATTGAAGGCGTAGGTGAAGAGATTGCCGCGTTTGAGGGCGGGCTGCAGGAGAGCTTCGAGTTCCGCACCGGTGGCTTCGGGGATGGAGAGGTGGAAGCGGTGTGGATGGGGTGCGCCGCTTTCGTATTTGTAGTCGCCGGAAGCAGGGAGCGAACCGAGCTTCAGGGAGAGTTTCTTCATGGTGAGTGCGGCACCATCAATGGCGACATCAGCACGCACGACGTGGACGGGCTTCGAGAAGGCTTCGAAGGGGATATCAGAATCCTCGATCTGCAGTTCGCCGCGCCAGCCGGCCGGGGCATTGCTGTACTGCAAACTGCCGCGCCAGGTTCCCGAGGTGGCCTGGCCCAGAACGGGAGCTCCAGCGAGGGAGATCTGGCGGCTGAGTGAGGCGATTTGCATGCCTTCACTGGCGATACCCAATTCGAAGTGCTGGCCGGAGAAATCGTACGATCCGGTGACGGTGGCGGTTTCACCATGCTCATTACGGACGGCAGCGGGGCCGAGGGAAGCGGTCATGCCGGAGAACTGCAAGTCGGCGGTATCCGCTTTGAGGGGTGGCGTGCCGGGCACGCCGAGCGTGGTTTCGACCAGACGCACCTGGCCGGACATCTTCCCTTCCCCGTTGGCGCTGGTGTAGCCGACAGCCCCTTCCACCGAGCCCGCGACGGCGAGGTCTTTCGGGATGCTGAGCCCCATGTTGCGCGCGATACCGAGCAGCGGTGCCATGGGGAGTTTCGCGATGTAGGCGGTGATACCCCAGCGCGGGTGCCGCAAGTAGTCCGAGACGCGGTAGCGGATATCGACGGGGGCGTTATCGCCGGTGGCGCGGAGGCTGGCGGATTGGCCCGGCACGTCGATGACACCGCCGATGGAAATGGGCCAGGCACCTTGCCGCTGGGGGGCAAGTTCCCAGCTGTGGACATCGGCGAGGTTGAAGTGAGCGCGGACGCCGATTTTGGTGGAGGGTCCGGCGAGGTGTGCTTCGCCACGGACTTCGCCGCGAATACCGGTGTCCTGGCCGGCGAAGAGGTTCAGGATTTCGCCCAACTGCGTTTTTTCGAGCTTGAGGTCGAGGGTGACGGCGGAGTTCGAGGGATACCATTCGCCGCGGCCGGTAAAGCTGCCGAAGCCGCGCGCGGGACGGTCGGTGCGGGCCACGTCGGTCTTGGCGCGGAAGGTCCAGGGTTTGGCGTCGCCAGTGGGCGGCCAAAGATCAACATCCGTGCCGAGGAGGTAGAAGATGGATTTCGTATCGCCAGCTTTGAAGTTGATGCGGCCGCTGTGCAGATGGACACTGGGGAAGGTTTCGAGCAGCGCGGGGCGCATCAGGCTCGACATGTTCCAGCGCACGCCGGAAGAGGAGTTTTCGACGCGGGTGAGGTTGATGCTGGCGTCATCGAGATCGACGGAATAAAAGGAGATATGTCCGCCGAAGAGCGAGGTGATTCGCGGCACGGCGCGGAGGGTGCCGATATAAGCCACAAATTCCGGACCGACTGCGGGGTCTTCGCCGATGCGGACATCTTCTACAGTGAAACCGGGGGTGAGCAGGAGCCGGAACTTGACGGCACCGATGACGACTTTACGGCCCAGTGCTTTTTCGAGCGCCTGCTGAATGGGTTCACGGTAGCGGGCGGCGCTGATCTTGGGCACGTACCAGGCGGCGAAGAGCAGAACGGCGAGGCTCAGCCAGAAGATGCGCCAGGGTGTGAATTTGGGTTTCAGAGCGCACTCTCCCGTGCGAGGAGTTGCTGGTAGAGAGCGGGGTCGTCTATGTCATCAAAGATGGCGGTGTCACTTACTTCCACATACTCAATTTTGTCAGCGTGGCGGTTGATGAGGTCACGGACCTGCGAGGTGGCGGGTTCCCGGAGAAATTCCTCGAACAACGGCCGCGTGAGCAGGACCGGATGGCCGCGTTTGCCTGCGTTGCGGGGGATGGCGATGGGTTCGGTGGTTTGTAGCAGCGCGGCGAGGGTGGAAGGCTGCACGGCTGGATGATCGACGAGGGTGAAGAGGACGGCGTCACAGGATTTGGGGACGGCTTTGAGTCCAGCCTGGAGGGAGGTCAGCATGCCCTGTTCCCATTTCCTGTTGGCGACGGTCTTCAAGCCGGCCGGTGCGGCAGCGGTCAGGGCGTCCGCGCTGGCGCCAAAGACGGCGATCACGGTGGAGCAGAAGAGCCCAAGAGTTTCCGCGAGTACAGAGAGGAAAGTACCGCCACGGAAGGGCAGAGTTGCTTTGGGGCGGCCCATGCGCCGGCTCTCTCCGGCAGCGAGGATGATGGCGGCAGCTTTCACTGGACGAGTGCGCTGAGCTTCTCATCAGCGAAGATCGATTTCGAGATGGACCTCCAGGCGCCGCCCGGGTTGCGCCGCATGGCGATCATTTCGGCAGTGACGGAGACGGCGATTTCCTCCGGCGAGATGGCACCGATCTCAAGACCCATGGGAGCGAAGATGCGGTCAAAGGAAGCCGGTGCGATATTTTCCTTGCGCAGTTCCTTGAGCACGGCAATGACCTTGCGCTTGCTGCCGATCATGGCGATGTAGCGGGCGGGGGTTTCGAGGGCGAGGCGCAGCACGCGCATATCATCGCGGTGGCCGCGGGTGACGATGACCAGGTAAGTGGATTCGTTGATGGTGAGGCGGGGGAAAACGTCTTCGTATTCTTCGGCGTGCACTTCCGCGGCTTCGGGGAAGCGCTCGCGGCTGGCGAAGGCTTCGCGGTTATCGACAACGGAAACACGGAATCCGGCAAGGTCGAGAACCTTGGCGAGGCTCTTCGAGATATGTCCGCCGCCGAAGACGATGGCGGAGGGCAGCGGCGAGATGCATTCGACGAAGACGTCGAGTTGGCCGCCGCAGATCAGACCGTTATCGTATGCGGCGTCCTGCCCCAGATTGAAGGACATGTGGCGGGGCTTCTCGGTTTGAATCACCTCGCGGGCAGCGTTCCAGACTTCGGCTTCCACGCAACCGCCGCCGATGGTGCCCACCAGAGAGCCATCTTCGCGAACCAGCAGCTTGGCGCTTTCATAGCTGGGGATGGAACCGCGAACCTGCACGATAGTGGCCAGGGCACATTTCTGGCCCAGGGCGCGCAGTCTGCTCAGCTCCTCGAAAACGTCCATAATCTTCCAGTATAGATGGGGTTAGGGCTTCTTTTCGTCCTTCTTGCTGTGGCCGAAGTTGAAGCGGCGGCCGACGATGACTTTCAGGATGAGATGGTCGGTCTGGCTGGTCATGCCGATGCCGATGCCCGCGTTGAACTCCCAGCCTTCCGCGAAATCCACATCGAAGGACGGGATGATTTGCTGCTGCTGTTCGTGGATGGGGTCAAAGCTGTCAATGCGGCCGAGGGCGCCATAGTATTCGATGCCGAACTGGACCTTCTTCGTGACGTCATAAGAAACTTTGAAGTTCGGGGAGAAAGTAACTCCCTGCGAGACGCCGGGGCCGTGGAAAGAACGGTCGAGCGTGGGGTTGAAGGCGAGATAGACCTTGCCGAGTTTCTTATCGATGATGGGGCGGAGTTCGAGGGTCCAGGTATCCGGGCTGTATTGTTTGCGCTGGTAGCCGATTTCTCCGGAAAGGCTGAGTCCGACGGGGAGCTTCCAGGATTCCGGGGCGCGGACACGGGGGCGAATGTGGTCGCCGACCCAGCCGTAACCATGGCCGCGGTTTTCGCTGGTGAAAACGTAGAAGCCGGTCTCAAACCAGTCATTAAAGCCGTGGGTGATTTCGAGGGTTTCATGGAGGGCATGCTGGGTGGGGTACATGCCGTCGACGATGGCCTTGGAACCGGAGAAAGTGAAGTTGCTGTGCAACTCGATCATGGTGTCTCCGGGCTTGACGGTTTCCGAGCCGTAGACCTGGATTTCGTAGTTATCCTGCGCGCAGAGAGCCGCGGCGGCAATCAAAGTGAGGAAGAGTACGCGGAGCATGAGATTTCTCCATGAGAACATACGGGGATTGGGCGCGGCGGAAATTGGTATCGGCATTTCGGGGTCAGTGGCAGCGGCGGCTTGGGCTGTTCGGGGCCGGGCATCGGGTGTGTTCGGGCCGAATGTGTGGCATGGACCGCGGTCAGGGCCGGGCATCGCTCTTACTTTTGATGACGGGCCATCGGCAGGAACCCCAAAACTTCTGCGTGTGCTGGAGGAGTTTGGCGTAAAGGCAACATTCTTCCAGTGCGGGGCGAATGTGCAGGCGTTGCCGGAGATCGCGCGGGAGGTGGCGGCGGGCGGGCACGAGATGGGGAATCATACGTTCAGCCATCCGATGCTGGCGATGCGGAGTCCGGGGTTTGTCGCGGAGGAATTCCGGCGCGGGCGCGAGGCGATTCTGGGGGCAACGGGGGTGGAGGCGAAGGTGGTGCGGGTGCCGTATGGGGTGCGGTGGTTCGGGCTGCGCGGGGCGGGCGCGGTGCATGTGATGTGGGATGTGATTGGGGTAGATTGGAAACTACCGGCGCGCGGGGTGGCGGAGAGAATTCTCAAGCGGGCGCGGAATGGTTCGATTCTGTGCCTCCATGATGGCCGCGAGCTGAACCGCGGGGCGGACATCAGCAACACCGTGGAGGCGGTACGATGGGTCTTGCCTGCCCTTCTGGAGCGCGGGCACACGTTTCACACCGTCACCGAACTGTTATGGACGCCGCCAACCTGACCCCCGAAGAGCTTACGAAGCGCGTGTTGGAGATCATCGCGGAGACGATGCGCAAGGATGTCGCGCTGGTGAAAGTGGAGACTCCATTCGAAGAGTTGGGAATTGATTCCATGGACGCGGTGAATATCGTCTTCGCTCTGGAGAATGAGTTCAACATCAACATTCCCGATGAGGTGGTGAAGAGTATCCGCGGGATTCCGGATATGATCGCGGGCGTGCGCAATTTGACTTCGGGCGAAGCGCCCGCGGCCTAAATGCGACGCGTTGTCATCAGTGGCGTGGGCGTGCTCAGCGGGATTGGAGCGAACCGCGCGGAGTTCCTGCAGGCGTTGCGGGAGGGCCGGCATGGTTTTGCGCCCATACAGACCGCGGACATGGAGGGCATCCGGTTCCAGTTGGGGGCTGAGGTCAAGGGGTACGATCCACTGCAGCATTTCGCGGCGAAAGATGCGGACATGATGGACCGGTTCGCGCAGTTTGCCGTGGTGGCGGCGCGGGAGGCTGTGGCGCAGTCGGGGATCGAATGGACCCAGGCAGAGCGCGAAGACACTGCGATTGTGACGGGCTCCTGCGTGGGTGGCAAGAACAGCGAAGACGCGGGGTTTGTGGAGTTATACAAGCTTGGCCGGCCGCGCGTGCATCCCATGACGATTCCGAAGACGATGGCGAATGGCGGGGCTTCCGCGCTTTCGATGGAGTTTGGGATTACGGGCCCGGCATATACGGTTTCGACGGCCTGCGCGAGTTCGACACATGCTTTGGGGCAGGCGTTCTGGATGGTGCGGCACGGGCAGTGTGAGGTGGCTCTGGCGGGCGGGAGTGAGGCGCCGTTCAGCCGGGGGATTTTGAAGGCCTGGGAGGCGATGAGGGTGGTGTCTCCGGTGGCCTGCAGGCCGTTTTCGAAGGATCGCAGCGGGATGATTCTGGGCGAAGGCGCGGCCATGATGGTGCTGGAGAGTCTGGAGCATTGCGTGGCGCGGGGAGGCAGGCCGCTGGCGGAGGTGGTGGGGTTCGGCATGTCAAGCGATGCGCACCACATTACGCAGCCTTCGGCGGAGGGCGGGGCGAAGGCGATCCGGTCGGCATTGAAGGATGCGGGGCTGGCGGCGGAGGCGGTCGGGTATGTGAACGCGCACGGGACCGGGACGAGCGCCAATGATTCGACAGAGACGCGCGCGCTGCATTTGGCGTTGGGGGAACATGCGCAGCGGGTGGCGGTGTCTTCGACGAAATCAATGCACGGGCACGCGCTGGGGGCGGCAGGGGCGATTGAGGCGGCGGCAGTGGTGTTGAGTGTGCGGGAGGGTTGGATTCCGCCGACGGCAGGGTATCAGGAAGTGGATCCGGAATGTGATTTGGATGTGACACCGAATGTTGCGCGGGAGGTGGAGGTGGAGTATTCGGTGTCCAGTTCGTTTGCGTTTGGGGGGCTGAATGCGGTGTTGGTTTTGCGGCGGGTATGAGCTCCAGTCACTTCCAACGATGAGTGGAAGAGAAGCGAAACCTCGCACCCGAGTTCAGATCGGCAGCCCATCGGAGTGGGTCTGAGCCAGGAGCTAAGTGATATTCCGCAGTGATCTGGGCGGCAATTTTCGGGGAGAGGGTATCTGAGGGTAAAACATGTCCGCTCCGAACATCGCAGGCGAGGGAGGTCTGCCCCCAAGTGGAATGCAGCAGGATTGCTGCCACTGATTCATCGGGAGTCCAGTAGACGGTTGCGAAATCCAGCACGGGGTCCTCGCGGTGGTGAACCAGCAAGGTCTTTGACCAACCGGAAATGAGATAGACGTCCAGATCCGGATACTGCTGCTCAAGTACGATCCGGCTGCGTTTCGAGGGGGAAGGAAACCGAAGCTTGTGCGTGAGGCCTTGGGAAAGCCACAGTCCGATGGCAACGACCAGCGCAACCATGAACAGCGGGGCCAAGCGAGGCATAGGAAAAGTATAAGAGGCTGGCATGCCGGATGTCGCTGGTTGGGCGGCAACACAATAAAGCACCCATAAAGAATCGGTGCCAGGCACCGATTCTTTATGGATTCCGTACTGCCCGCGATTAACGGTCGCGGCGGTCGTGGCGGATGTCGCGTTCCTGGGCGGCGCGGGCGTTGCGGTCGCGGTTGATGTCAGACTGCAGGCGGCTGGCGTAGCCGTAGTTGCCATGTTCCAGTGCCTCATGGCGGAGGTATTCGTCATGGCGGATGTCAGCGGTTTGGCGCTCGACGCGGGCGTAGTCGCTGCGGAGGTCGCGGCGGTCATTGCAGCGGCCCCAATAACCATCGGCTGCGAACAAAGAGCCCTGCGCGAGCCCCAGTGCGGCGACAGCAAGAATCATGTTTCGAACAGCGTTGCGTTTCATGGCAGTTCTCTTTTCCGGAGGGCCTTGTTTTCTTCTTTTCAGGCCTTCCGATCTGCCAAACCCTGTGTTAGTGAAGGACTCTCTAAGATGGAGAGACTTTCATGCGGCGTTCAGGCCGCATTCACGAACGCCGGAAAATCAACACACCAAGCGGCGGCAGGGTGATGCGGATCGAAGCCGGGCGGTTGTGGCGGGGTAACTCATGGGCAGTAACTCCGCCATTGTTCCCCATACCGCTGCCCCCAAAGTCGCGGGCATCACTGTTGAGCACTTCGCGGTAGTAACCAGCGGAAGGAACGCCGATTTCATAGTCATATCTCGGGACAGGGGTGAAGTTACAAACAATCACCAGTTCGTCATGACTATCATTTCCGCGGCGCAGGAAAGAGATGATAGATTTCTCCACGTCAGAGAAATCAATCCACTCGAATCCGTTGTGCTCGAAATCGACTTCGTAGAGCGCCGGTTGCTCGCGGTAGATACGATTAAGCTCCACGACGAAGCGCTGCAACGCCGCATGCATGGGGAATTGGAGAATCTGCCAGGGGACACCGGCGGCGGAGTTCCATTCGCCGTAATCGCCGATCTCACTGCCCATGAAGAGAAGTTTCTTGCCGGGGTGCGTGTACATATACGCAAGGAAGGCCCTGACATTCGCGAACTTCTGCCATTCATCCCCTGGCATCTTCGCCAATAGAGAACGCTTGCCGTAAACCACTTCGTCGTGCGAAATCGGCAGCAGGAAGTTTTCCGTGAAGGCGTAGAGCAGGCTGAACGTAATCTGCGTGTGGCGAAAGCGGCGGTAGATGGGGTCCGTCGCGAAGTAATCCAGCATGTCATGCATCCAGCCCATGTTCCACTTCATGGTGAAGCCGAGACCATTGGCGTAGACGGGTCTTGAGACGCCGGCGAAAGAAGTCGATTCCTCGGCAATAGTTACCGCCCCGGGCACTTCGTGCGCAAGTTCGTTGAAGCGGCGGAGGAAGTCAATCGCCTCCAGGTTATGGCGGCCGCCGAACTTATTCGGCAACCACTCGCCGGGTTTCCGCGAGTAATCCAGATACAACATCGAAGCGACGGCGTCCACACGCAGGCCATCGATGTGATACTCCTTCAGCCAAAACAGAGCACTGGAGATCAGGAACTGCTTCACCTCATTGCGGCCGAAGTTAAAGATCAGCGTGCCCCACTCTTTGTGCTCACCGATGCGGGGGTCGGCGTGTTCGTAGAGCGCAGTGCCGTCGAAGAAAGCGAGACCGTGGGCATCCTTGGGGAAATGGGCGGGAACCCAGTCCATGATGACGCCGATGCCGTTGCGGTGGCAGGTATCGATGAAAGCCTTGAACTCCAGTGGTGTGCCGAAGCGCGAAGTAGGGGCAAAGTAACCCACCACCTGATAACCCCAGCTGCCCGAGTAAGGGTGCTCTGTAACTGGCAGTAACTCGATGTGGGTGTAACCCAGGCGCTTCACATACTCCACCAGCTTGGCGGACATCTGCTGGTAAGTCAGCGGGGCACCACCGGGACCGCGCATCCACGATTCCAGATGCACTTCATAAACCGAGTAAGCCGACTTCAGCGGCTGTGATTCGGCGCGCGCCCCCATCCACTCCCCGTCCTGCCATTCATAGGCGGCGAGATCCGTCACGATGGAAGCCGAACGCGGCGGCACTTCACTGCCGAAAGCGTAGGGGTCAAACTTCTGTTGCGTGTAGCCGCCCAGCCGGGAACGCACTTGATACTTATAGGCCTGCCCGGCGCCGACACCAGGGATGAAGAGTTCCCACACGCCGGAGTTCCGAAGACGCATCGGGTGGCGGCGGGGATCCCACTCGTTAAAATCTCCCACAACAGAAACGCAGGCGGCATTGGGGGCCCAAACGGCGAAGCGGGCACCAGGGACACCGTCAAGCGCAGCCAGATGCGAACCCAGCGACTTCCACGCCTCGTACAAGGTGCCTTCCGCATGCAGGTGAAGGTCGAAGTCGGTGATGATGGTGCCGAAGCGGTAGGGGTCCTCCAGCAGGGCAAGGCTGCCCTCCCAGAGTTCGATCTCGATTTGATAGTGCCCTGGCTCTTCTGTTTGCTCCGCCACAAAGAAGCCTTCGCGGTGCTTCTTGAGCATGGGCGTGCGGGTGCCGTCGAGCAATAGCCAGGCATTTTTCGCCTGCGGCAGAAAGGCGCGCACCTCCCAGGCCGTTCCATCTTCCGCCGCATCCACCAGGTGCGGCCCCAGAACAGCGAAGGCATCACCATGGACACCCTGTACGATCGCTTCCATTTCAGCAGCAGTCATGAGAACTTCGATTATATGGCCAAAGCCGAACTTCACCTGCATCTGGAAGGGACTGTCGACCGGGAGACGCTGCAAATTCTGGATCCAGCGGCCTCACGGGCAGAGATTGACGCCGCGTGGGGCTACTCGGATTTCGGCGGGTTCCTGCAGTGTTTCAAGTTCATCGCGCAGCGTTTGCGCACCCCGGCGGACTATGGCCTGATCACGCGCAGGATGCTGGCGCAACTGACCGCGCAGGATATCGCGTATGCCGAGGTGACTCTGGCCGCGGGCGTGGTGCTGTGGCTCGGCTTCGATTTCGCGGAGGTTTGGCGGGAGGTGCGGGCGGCGCAGCGGGAGAGCGCTGTCGAGATCCACTGGAACCTGGATGCGATCCGCCAGTTTGGCGCGGAGCATGTGATGGAAGTGGCGAAATTGGCGGCTGCGTATGTGGGCGACGGTGCGATTTCCTTCGGGATTGGCGGCTCTGAAGTGGGTGGTCCGGCGGCACAGTTCCGGGAAGCCTATGCGTGGGCGCGTGATGCCGGGTTGCGGCTGACGGCGCACGCCGGGGAGACGGATGGTCCCGATTCCATCCGGCAGGCTCTGGCCATTGGCGCCGAAAGGATCGGGCACGGCATACGCGCTGCGGATGACGCGGAATTGTTGCGGGAGTTGCGAGGGCGAAATATCCCGCTGGAAGTTTGCATCACGAGCAACGTGCGGACCGGGGCTGTTTCGGGCCTGGAAGCGCATCCGGTGCGGAAACTCTATGATGCGGGGGTGCCGATTACTTTGAATACGGATGATCCGGGGATTTTTGAGTGCACGCTGGCCGGTGAGTTCGCACTGGCGAAGGACCGGTTTGGGTTCTCGGATGCTGAGTTGGCTGGAATCGCGGAAAATGCCTGGAAATACAGGTTTGGAGGAGGATTCTGATGGGGGAAACATTACACATCCGTACCGCGCTGCCGGCCGACGCGGAAGCTTGCGGGGCGGTCTGTTATGAGGCATTCGCGGCAATCAGCCGTGAGCACAACTTTCCCTGTGATTTTCCCGGGCCGGAAGCAACCACGGGCCTGCTCGGCATGATGTTTCGCACACCGGGGTTTTATGCCGTTGTGGCGGAGCTGGATGGCAGAATCGTGGGCAGCAATTGCCTCTATGAAAGCGGCGTGATTTCGGGCGTCGGCCCCATCAGTGTGGACCCCGCGGTACAAAACCGGCGGGTGGGACACCGGCTGATGGAGGCCGTGATGGAGCGGGCCTGCGCGCAGGGCGCTGCTGGAATCCGGTTGGTGCAGGCCGGGTTCCACAACCGGACACTATCGCTCTACACCAAGTTGAGTTTTGCTGTGAGAGAGCCGCTGGCGTGCATGCAGGGCAGGACCTTGCAGCGCACCGTGGAGGGCTGCCTGGTGAGGCCAGCAACCAGCGGCGACGTGGAAGCCTGCAATGCGCTCTGTCGCCGGGTCCATGGTTTCGCGCGTGGCTTGGAAGTGGAGGCAGGAATCCGGCAAGGTACGGCGCGGGTTACCGTGCGGGGCGGAAACGTGACGGCGTACAGTTCCGATCTGGCCTTTTTCGGTCACTCCGTGGCGGAAACGAATTTGGATTTGCAGGCGCTGCTTGCGTCAGTGGAGTCCTTCGGCGGACCCGGGATTCTGGTGCCCACGCGGAATAGCGAATTATTCCGCTGGTGCCTGCAGAACGGATTGCGGATCACGCAGCCCATGAATTTGATGAGTGCCGGGCTGTATAACGAACCGGCCGGAGCGTGGCTGCCATCGGTGTTGTTTTGAGGTGCCGGGCGGCATTGCGATTTCGCAAAAATGCGAATAAGCTGAGAGCGGATTCCGAAGACGAAAGTCATCCTGTACTGTGAGGCGGATGGGAAGTGTCCGTTCTTGAAAAGCACCAAGTGACGGCAAAAAAGCGGGTGAAAACTCTATACGCAGTGGAAATCATCTACAACCGCTATTTCGCAGGAAACCCGGAAGCACAATAATGCCTGGAAGAAGCGCGCGCGGAAGACGCAATCGCGCGCAAGATCTACGAACTCCGCACCAAAGCCGGTTACACGCAAGCGCAACTGGCAAAGCTGATCGGCACAACGGCGCCGTGATCTGCCGCCTGGAAGATGCCGGTTATGAAGGGCATTCCCTGGCCATGCTCCGGCGCATTGCAGCGGCGCTCAATCAGCGGGTCGAGATCCGTTTCGTGCCGCTCAAGCGCAGCAAGAAGGTTGCCTGAGCCAGGCGCAGCCGCTACTTCGGACTCTCCAGACTGGCCGCCACAATTTGTGCGATATCCAGAAGCTTGGGCGGAGTCGCGCTTGTGGTCTGCAGCGCATCCCGGAACATAGACGCGCAGAACGGGCAGGCGGCAGCCACGGTTTCGGCTCCGGTGGCAGCCAGTTCCTGCGCGCGGGCCACGTTCACGCGCGAACCCTGCTCTTCCCCAAGGAACATCTGTCCACCGCCGGCACCGCAGCAGAACGACCGCTCTTTGTGACGCGGCGCTTCCACCAGATCCGAAGTGCGGTTTAGCAACTGCCGCGGCTCTTCATAAACACCGCGGTAACGGCCCAGATAGCAGGGGTCGTGATAAACCACCTTTTCGCGGCGGGTTTCATCCATCACGGGCAGTTCCAACTGATGCTTCGCGAGAAGTTCCGTGTGGTGCACGATTTCGACCGTGCGCCCGGCCTCCTGCCAGTCCACGGCCATGGTGCGGACGCAATGCGGGCAGATGCTCAGAATCTTTTCGACCTTGTTGGCTTCCAGATTTTTGAGGCCTTCTTCAGCGAGCGAAGTGAATAGCAGATCATTGCCGAGGCGGCGCGCGGGGTCGCCGTTGCATTTCTCTTTCTTCAACACGCCGAAGGTGATGTTGAGGTGGCGCAGAATCTTGACCAGCGCGAGGATCGTTTCCCTGCCGGCGGGGTCATAGGCTCCCATGCATCCCAGCCAGAGGCAATATTCCTGGGTGCCATCGTAGATCGGCAGTTCGCTCTTGCTGATGAACTTGGTGCGCTCACTGGCAGCCATGCCGAGGGAGTTGCCGTTCTTCTCCATCTTGAGGAACAGCTTGGTGCCGAACTCATCCTCCCAGGCACCGATGTTCACCGCGCCGCGGCGCAACCCGATGATCTGCGGCAGATGCTGAATCCCGACCGGACACTGGAACTCGCAGGAACCGCACGTGGTGCACTGGAACGCGGCTTCTTCAGAGATGTAGCCATCGAGCAGGAGTTTCTCTGAAGCGGGGCCTTCCTGCTTCAGGTAGGTCCGCATGCCGAGGATGATCTCTTTCGGGTTCAGCACCTTGCCGGTGTTGTAGGCCGGGCAGTGTTCGGTGCAGCGGCCGCATTCCACGCAGGAGAACGCCTGCAGGGAATCCACCCACGTGAGATCTTTGCCCGTGACCAGCCCGAAATCCTCATCGCCAGCCAGCTTGGGGATATCGCTGAAGCCTTCGCGCATGAGCAGGACGGTTGCCGGACTCAACACCAGATGCAGGTGCTTGGTGTGGGGAATCAGCGGCATGAAGACGGCCAGGGCGAGCGTGTGTACCCACCAGATGGCCTTTCCCGCCAGCGTCTCTTCCGGGTAAACCAGAGCGGCCAGAAAGGTGACCATGAGCAGGAAGATCAGTCCCGCAATGATGCCCGATTCATACGAGACCTTGCCCAGCCACTTGGGCTGTTCAAGAAACCGGCGCGCCGCCAGGTAGGCAATAGAAACCGCGACGGCGACGGCCCACAACGCAACGAAGCCGTAGTAGAACTGTCCGAAGCCGGATTCCCTGCTGAACAGCGGCAGACCGAAACCGAGCAGAATATGGTTGGTGGTGATCAAGCCGAACGCGAGGAAACCCCAGAACACAAAGGCATGTGCGGTGCCTGCCACCCAGCGCTGCTGAATCACCTTGCCTTGCAGCAGCACTTCCCAAATGAAGCGGGAGATGCGGCGCGGCCAGCTGGTGAGGCGGAAGCCAGGGTCGGATTTCGACTCCCGTATGATCTTCAAGACCGGCAGGAAGCGGCGGAAAAAGCCTGCGGCAGAGAGGCAAAGAACAAGAGCGAGGAGCAGCTTTTCGGGCAGGCTGAAGGGCATGGGGGACTACTTAGAAATCTAACACTTGGGAATATTCCCCCAAGGGCTCTACAGGAACGGTGCCGCTCAGCCGATAGTAAACCAGAGCCGCGGTTGCGGCGGAAAGAAACATGATTTCCATCGGTTCATACCTGCAAACTGCACGCCCGGAACAGAAGAGCAAGGCCCTGGAAAGGGTCACTGCAATGTTGATGCAGGGGCTGGCCATGCACTCCTACAAGCATGACGAAGGAGAGTTTTGCGAGTTCCAGAATACGATCCGCAAGCTTCGCCAGCAATTGACCACGGCCGAGGATGAAGAGACGCTCTTCCTGACGGCAGGCGCGGCAATTCATTCCCTCGAACGGCACAACGCCGCCGTGGAACGCAGTATTGCCGAGCAACGGCAGGAAACACAGAACATCCTCACATTGATGACGCAGGCGCTGTTGCGCGTGGCGAATGGCGGGGCGGATTGCACCCGGAACCTTTCCGCGATTGGTGCGGATTTTGCGAATGCCTTCAAGCTGAATGAACTGCGGCAATTGAAGGAGAAGCTGGCGCAATCCCTCAACAATCTCTGCGAAGAGACCAAGCGCCAACAGTTGCAATTGAGCATGCTGCGATCAGACATTACTTCGGTCGCCGGGCACCCTGACGTCCGCGCCATCCTGGAATCCTCGGCACTGGATCCGGTTACAGGCCTGCCCAATGCGGAATGCGCGGCGAAAGCCATCATCACGGCCTGGGACGCGGGAGTGGAGGCCTACCTCGTACTCTTCGCGGTGGACCGCATTGAAAGCGTGAACCTGCGCTTTGGCTTTCGTGCCGGGGACCAGATGATGCGCGTCTTCAGCGAGCACGTGGGACGCTTCCTGCAACCGGAGGACAGACTGTTCCGCTGGCGGGGACCCTACTTTGTCGGCATGTTGGAGAATCGCCTGCCCGAAACCCATATGGCCAGCGAAATCAACAAAATTGCCAACACAAGGATCGAACACTCGATCCGGGTGAAAGACAGGGACGTCATGATTCCCATCAGTGCTTCCTGGACGATGTTTTCACTTCGTTCCGCCGGGAATGTGGATGAGTTGCTGTCGAAGATCGGCGAGTTTCTTTCCAACCGGGCATTTCCCGCAGCCGGGCCACGGCGGGATCGCTAAGGCAGGACGGTTAACGCTGCTGTAGAAAGCTCTGCCAGATCCGAACCGCCTCGTCATTGTGGCGAACCAGCGCATTCCAGCCCTGCTTGGCCGCATTCCTGCTTTGCAGCAGCCGGACTCCCGTCAGGGCGATGGCGTTGACATCGTCGACTGGAGCCTTCCAGTTCTCCGGTGCCCAGTCGATAGCGTCAGAAACAACGCTCGGAACACCTTCGGCAACGCCATCCGCTGTGACGACGTTGAAGCTTTCGGTATAGCTCGGCTGCAACATGAGATGCATATGGGCGGCCGTCTTCCGGAACTGCGGCCACGGCTGCCAACCGCTCTCCACCAGACGAACATGAGGCAGGCCTGCCATCATTTGGCGAACCGAATCGAGCACAGGCCCCGCGCCTTCGCTCCGGCCGGCGGAGATCCAAAACTCCAAATCCGCCTGCATTATCCGTGCAATTTGCAATGCAGCACCAGCGGCTGTGGTTAAGTTCTTCAACGCACGGGTTGCGCCAAAGGCACCAATCCGCAGAACTCCACCGCGGTAAACTTTGGCGGTGGGGCGTTCCTGATCCAGGCAATAGAAATTGGGAAGATGGACGCACGGTGCCCCGTAGGTCGCTTGAACCCATTCCGCCAGGCGGTGACTATTCGCGGCGATATGGAAATTCGGGCAGGTCATGTGCAGTTCCATGCCTTCCCGAAGTAAACGGACCGCACCGGGGTCGGCTTGCAGGAACCCGAGGTTCGAGTGGCAATTTACCACGATCTGCTGATCAGGGAAGTCATTACAGAGGTTCGCCAGATCACTGGTCGAAATCCAGGGGGCGGAAATGATCACGTGGCTCGCCATCATGTCCTCCTCCATATTGCGGCGAAGATCCGCAACACTGGTCACGGGCCACAATTGCGCACCGATGCCCTCGCGGCGGAGGACCTTCAACGCGTTCAAGGCTGTCACCCCGAGTCCGATGTGACTCACGGCGCGGTTCGCGGCCAAATTCTTATAGGCCAGTGCCACGGGGCCCAGCGGTTTCCTTGGCTTCGAAAAGAGGTTCACTGTTTCTCACTCCCGAAAGCAGTAAACCATTCACCGGAGTACCAGAGACCGCTAACGAATTGATTCTATTGAAAAATCAGCTCGTGACTACCCGAATGAATTCTCGGTCCCGGAGCCTGTTCCGCAAGAATCCGTGCCTCGCTCTCCAGCATCTGCTGCCAGCGCGCATCGATCAGTTCCTTACTCCCCAGTTTGTAAGCGAGGCGCAGAAAGACCTTGTAGTGCCCGAGTTCAGACGAGTACAGCGCCTTGTAAAACGCGGCGAGTTCCTCATCCTCCGCCGCGGCAGCCAGAACAGCAAAGCGCTCACAGGACCTCAATTCGATAAGTGCGGAAACAAACAGCCGGTCGGGGAGATCCCCGGGGGTGCCCAAGCGCACCAACTTCCGGAGTTCATTGGCGTAAGGATTCTTGTGGGTCCGCTCCAAACGTCCGCCGCGGCGGATCAACAGGCGCGTCACTTGGGCAAGATGGGCCGCCTCATCGCGGGCCACGCTGGTCATGGTTTCCACCCAACCCGGCAGCCAGTCGTCGGGCCAGCGGGTCATCAGATCCATCGCGTTGTTGGCCGCTTTCTTTTCAAGAAAGGCGTGGTCGATGAGCAAAGCAACGGGGTCGGCGAGAACACTCTTGCCCCAGGAAAGGGGCGTTTTCGACAACAAAGGAAGCTCGGTCTCGACAGCGCGGGTCACGGCTTCAGGGTACCGCAGCACTGTGAAATACTGACGGCGATGACCGCCGACGATTTTCGCCGTCTCGCGCTTCGCCTCGAAGGCACTGCAGAAAGTTCTCATATGGGTGCGCCGGATTTTCGCGTGGGCGGCCGGATCTTCGCCACTCTGGCAGCGCAGGAAAAAGGCTACGGAAACCTGATGCTCACCCCTGCGGTGCAAGCTGGTTTCCTTGCGGACAGCCCGGAGTATTTCCTACCGGTTCACGGAGGCTGGGGCCGCATGGGTGCCACTCACGTCCGCCTCGATTGTGTCCCCGAAGACGTGCTCGCCGGTGCCTTGCGCGTCGCCTGGCAATTGCGGATGGACAAGAACCAGCCGAAAAAAAGGGGACTGCAACGTAATTGAAACTTGTGTGGTGTCATTTTTATGACACTGTGTTGTCATCCCGCATCGCTTGGCCTGCTTGCTGAGGCTGGTACTTTGCTGGCCGGCGACACGATGTTGTCCCTTCGCATATCAGGGCCGCTGGCAACGGTTCCAGTCTCCATCAATGGACACGGACCATTCCAGTTCGCACTCGATACAAGCTCACAAAACTCAATGATCGATCAAAAGCTAGCGGCTGGCCTTGCGCTGCGGCCGACGCACAGGGTCGAAATTGTGACGATGACTGGCGTACCGGCAATGCCAGTGAGTCCCGCGGAGATTCGCATGGGACCAACCGTGCTCCACCTCGGCGACCTAGCTAACGTGGATCGACTCCCGGCCCTACGCAAAGCGGGTCAAACTGGACGGCATTCTGGGGCAGGATGTCCTCTCCAGCTTCAATTACCTGCTGGATTATGACCACCACCGCCTGACCCTCAGCGAGCTGCAAGCACGAAACACCCGGCTTGACAGGCTCTAAAATCCCCGGCCACCTCTCGAACTCCCGGTGTGAAATCCAAGTGCCCTTGTCAATCCATGGATACGCCGCAGAACGCAACGAACTATCGCTGCTCCTCGACTCAGGAGCCGCATTCCTGACGCTACTCAGTACCAAGGCGCAACAACTTCTGGGGAACCGCCGCACAACGGACGACTTCGGGCCGCCGGAACGCTGCGGTTGCTGATCGAGTTTGCTGGCGCGGCCCTTGCGCCTGTGCGGCTCGAAAGCATGGTGGGCCGGACGCAATTCATTTGATACGGGCCTGATCACCCACAGCGGGCCCGCGCATCAAGTCTTCTCCGCGATCATCCCCAAGCTTGTGGTGGCAGGCAAGATGATGATGGAAGCCCCGGTCGTCACACGCGCAAAACGAAGTTCGGTCTTCGCGCCTGCCCCACCTGACTACTTCCCGCCGCGCGGCAGATGCTCCTCGAAGTACCGGCCAATCAATTGATAGACATGCAGCGAAGTCCCCGCACCCTCTGAGATCGAGTGTGTCCGGTTCGGATACTCCATGAAGTCGAAGGGTTTATCCAGTTCAATCAGCTTATTCACCAAGCGCTCCGTCCCCTGAAAGTGCACGTTGTCATCGCCGCTGCCATGAACGATGAGCAACTTCCCCTTCAACCCGGCTGCGAAATTGATCGCCGACCCCTTCTTGTACCCATCTTCGTTCTGATTTGGCAGGCCCATGTAGCGCTCCTGATAAATCGTGTCGTAGAGTCGCTGGTCCGGCACAGGAGCCACAGAAACTCCAACTTTGTAAACCTCCGGCGAGCGGAACATCAAGTTCAGCGTATTCGTGCCGCCACCGCTCCAGCCCCAGACACCAACACGCGTGGGGTCGATATAACTCCGCTGCGCCATGAGCTTGGTAATCGCCGCGGTCTGATCCTTGGAGGACAGATCCCCCACAGAGCCATACACCGACTTCCGCCATTCCCTGCCCTTCGGTGCCGGTGTGCCGCGGTTATCAAAACTCGCAACCAGATAGCCATCCGCCGCCAGCGCCAGATGGAAATACGCATTGCGCCCGGACCAGCGGTCCACAACCGTTTGCGATGCCGGCTCACCATAGATATGCACGATGATGGGGTACTTCTTCGCGGGATCGAAATCGGGCGGCTTGATGAGCCAGCCATCGAGCGATGTCCCGTCATCGAGCTTCACCTGCAGGAATTCGATGGGAGCTTTCATCAGGTCCGCCGCCTTCGATTGCAAAGCCGCGTTGTCCTGCAGCGTGCGGATCACTTTGTGGTCCGGCAGACTGACGAGTTCAATGACCGGAGCTTTATTGAAGCGCGAGTAAGTATGGAAAGCCCAGAGGCAATTCGGTGCGATGTCGTATGAGTGCGAACCCTGCTCAGCCGCCGGAGTCATCCGCGCGCCGGTGTCGGAACGGTACAAATAACTCTGCGTCGCATTTTCGGGCGAGGCCATGTAGTAAATCCACTTACTCTGCGGGTCCACGCCTGCGATATGCATCGCATCACTCTTCGCCGTGGTCAGCAACTTCGGCGTACCACCGGCGCGCGGAGCTGCATACGCATGCCGCCAGCCATCGCGCTCACTCAGCCAGAGCAAATCCTGGCCGCCATTCAACCACTGGAACGAAGCACCCTCGCGGACATCCACCCAGGCTTGATCCGCATCTTCGAAAAATACATTCGCCTTGCCGGTCTGGGCGTTGGCGAGATAGAGCGAGGCATGGTTCTGCAGCCGGTTCAGTTGCCCAATGACCAGTTCCGTGGAATTCCCCGCCCAATCCATCTGGAAGAGGTAATTGTCCCGGGGGGCGCCGGGGATATTCATCCATTTCGTTGCGCCGCCCGTCGCACTCACCACCCCGATTCGGACCGCCGAGTTCACCGTACCTGCCTTCGGGTAGGGAATCAGCGTCGTCTTCGGGTAGAGTTCCGAAGTGTTGTCGATGAGTGTGAAGTTCTGTACTTCACTCGAATCGAACTGCCAGTAGGCGACATGCTTCCCATCCGGACTCCAGCGAATGCAGTCGCGCAGCGCAAGTTCCTCTTCATAAACCCAATCCGACGTGCCATTGATCAACGTCGCGGTGCCGTCTTTCGTGAGCGCGGTAATCTTGCCGGAAGCGATGTCTTCCACATAAACGTCATTCGCCCGGACATAAGCAGCGCGCGTGCCATCGGGCGAGAAGTGAGCAAACATCAGGGTCGAAGAAGGGGCGGAACCGCCAAGTTTTTTGAGCGCGCCCGAGGTCCGGTTGAGCACCCAATAGTCACCTTTGGTGTTGCTGCGCCACACCTTTTTCGTGTTCGTGAAGACCAGAAGCTGTTTCGCGTCGTTCGACCAGTGATAGTCCGCGATCGACAGCGGCTCAGACGCCCCGGCAGGCGTAATTGCGGCCTTGGAGATGAGCACGCTGCGCTTCCCGGTTGAGGTCTCATAGCGAACAATTTCGCCGCCTTCGAGCGTCGTATAGGCTGTGCCGTCTTCGATCCAGCGCGCGGGGCCGAAGGATTTGGCTTGGAGATCACGGGTGGTGAAGATCTGGCGGAGATAGCGGTCCAGAACTTCAGAGGCCTGCGCGGGGGCGAGACAGAGGAGGAGGATTCCAAGCGTACGGCGGAGCATCGTCCACAAAGTATAGCGTTTCCGAATTTCCCGGTTGGCTCAGCGCATCTGGAAGTTCACGATTTGCCAGCGGCCGCCGAGGAGTTCGACATCGAAGCGATATTCCGTTTCGAAACCCATTTCGACCCGCTTCTTGCTGGTGCCGGTTTTCGTCACACGAAGACTATCGGCGAATATGTAGGGCGGCAGAACCCGAACCAATTTGCGGGCGATGTCTTCACGGGCACAGTAACCCAGAAGTGCTCGAAAATCCCTTTGTTGTGCGAATTCGATTGCTTTGGCGACAGGAACAAGTTCTGGCCGGTTGTAGATGCGCGAGCGGAATGTGAACCCTTGCCCCCACTCGTAGGCAAAGTAAGCCCCGCCGAAACTCCCGGCACAGCCCATGTAAGTAAAGTTGGCAAGAAACCTGGCACGCTGGGAAGGCCCCCGGTGCAGCGGCGATATTCCAACAAAAGTGCGGAGGGAACTGCGGTCGATAAGGCCCTCAGCGGTGCTGATCCGGTGCCATTCATGATCCAACTCGCCCGATTTCTTGATCGATCGCCCAAAGACGAAGAATCTTTCTTGGGAACCGAGCCCCAGAGTCACCACCAAAACGGGGGAGAGCTCAATGATCTCGAACCGGAAGCGATATTGTTCTTCCCAGGGCGCATTGATTTCCGCACTCAGTCGCTCAAGCGCGTCCAACGCTTTGGCCGCACGATCACGGGGCGTGAATGCCAATGCTGCAGCGTCGTTCAGCGCCTACAGAGCAGCATCTGTTGCGCGGTCCATCGCGGAGGCTTCGATTGCAGTCGCCGCCTGGTTGTCTGATAACTCAGACAACTAGGGATTTGGGGGATACCGGCATGGTAACGCAAACGACTGCGTAGAGGAACGCTGCGGCGCGCATGGGCGGCCAGTTCATAAATCCAGTTCAGTCGCGGATGCGCCGGTATCGGGTGCTGCTGCCGGAACCAAGATCCACCACCACGCAGACCACAATGATCACCAGGTTGATGCCCTCAATCTCCATATGGTGGGTGTACATCCAGACGTAAGCGATGGTGGTCAGCGGAACAAAGATAAAACCGAGGATGGGGAAGAGCAGACCATGAAACGTCCGCGCCACCATGTTGGTGAAGAACCAGAGGCAAAACAGGACAATGCGCGGGGAAGCAAGTAGCAGGGCCAGCAGAAGACACGGCATGCTTTGAGGATAGCCCGTTTCCGCGATACAAAAACAAAAAAGCGGACCGTTGCCGGTCCGCCTTTGAGTGGATTGAAGAAAGAACTACGCGATGACGTCGACGCCCATGCTGCGGGCGGTGCCACGGACGCTGTTCATCGCGGCTTCGACATCGAAGCTGTTGAGATCAGGCATCTTGAGCGTGGCGATTTCGCGGATCTGAGCTTCCGTAATCTTGCCAACCTTCGCCTTGTGCGGTTCCGGGGAACCCTTGGCGATGTTCACGGCCTTCTTGATCAGCACGGGAACCGGCGGGGTCTTGGTGATGAAGGTGAACGAGCGGTCAGAGAAGATCGTGATCACCACGGGGATGATCATGCCGTCGTTTTCCTTGCCGGAGGTCTTCGCGTTGAACGCCTTGCAGAACTCCATGATATTGACGCCCTGCGGACCGAGCGCGGTACCGACGGGAGGCGCGGGCGTCGCCTTACCAGCTGGAATCTGCAGTTTTACGGAGCCCGTTACCTTCTTAGCCATACGAAATTCTTAAAATCCTTTCCTGTCTCTACCTAAACTGAACCAATGCAACTCACTGCTAGGCGATCTTCTCGACCTGCAGGAAGTCCAGTTCCACCGGGGTGGCCCGGCCAAAAATCGTTACCAGCACACGAAGCGTGTTGCGCTCCGGATTGATTTCGTCCACTTTGCCCTGGAAGTTGGCGAAAGGTCCATCGATGATGCGAACCGTTTCGTTCTTGTCGAACGACATCTTCGGGCGGGGCCGTTCCGCAGACGTGGTCTGACGGTACAGCATCTTGTTGATTTCGTCGGAACTCAGCGGCACGGGAGTTGTTCCGCCACCGACGAAGCCGGTCACACGCGGAGTGTTCTTCACCAAATGCCACAGTTCGTCGTTCATGTCCATCTGAACCACGACATAACCGGGATAGAGCAAACGGCGGCTCGTCACCTTCTTGCCGTTGCGCAGTTCCACCACTTCTTCTTCCGGGATCAGAATCTGGCCGATGTTGTGGCCATAACCGAACGCGTCCGCTCGGGTGCGGAGCGATTCGGCAACCTTCCGCTCAAAACCGGAGTAGGAGTGAATGATGTACCAGTGCTTGGATTCCTCTTCGAGGATTGCTTCTTCCGCGCTCAGTTCAACGGGAGCATCTTCGACAGGCTCTTCCACTGCAAACGCAGGAGCGCCGATGTCTTCGGGAGCCAGCAAAGACGGATCGTCGTAAACGTCCGCCGCTTCTTCGTGATGTTGAGGATCAAGTTCGGACATGGCTTCCACTATTTCGCCAGCGCCGTGTAGGCCCGGGTCACCGTCTGTTCAATGATCGAATCCACGACCTTGAAGTAGGCGGCAAACGCAAATACGCAAACAATGACGACGAGCGTGGTCGACTGCACCTGCGCCTTGTTCGGCCAGGTGACGCGCTTCATTTCCGCGCGGATGTCATCCATGTATTCGCGTGCGCTCTCAACAAAACTCGGCTTTTTTGCTTCCAGTTCGCCAGCCATTTTCCTGCCTTTGTTTCCACCAAAATTGATTGCAAATGCCAACGCTACCGCACTCAGCGACCCTCGAAAGGAGCGCTTCCGCACACCGAACTACCTCTTGTTGTGGAAGGGAGTTTGGCAGGGGCGGAGGGATTCGAACCCCCACAGGCGGTTTTGGAGACCGCTGGTCTACCGTTAAACCTACGCCCCTGTGTGCTTGCAGGTGAGACGTCTACTAGTGTACCCCAAAACGAGGCGAATCGCCGCAGGGCGATTCCAATCCTGTTACTTCGTTTCGCGATGGGGCTTGTGCGAGCGGCAGAACGGACAGAACTTCTTGAACTCCAGACGGCCAGTGGTGGTCTTCTTGTTCTTGGTGTTCGTGTAGTTCCGGTTCTTGCACTCAGTGCACTGGAACGTGATGATTTCTCTGGGCATTTTCTTTACCTCAAAACTGTCTCAAACCACAATACAGACTGCATGCGCTAAACAAGCTTGCGGCGGGCTGCCCGAAACGGACGGCCCGCCGCGTACCTATTGATGATACTGGAGTTCCGCAGCCGAAACGGGAACTAGGTGAGAATTTCTGCCACAGTGCCGGCGCCGACCGTACGGCCGCCTTCACGGATAGCGAACCGCAGACCCTTGTCCATGGCGACCGGAGTGATCAAT
>CAIXXM010000011.1 GCA_903923395.1 uncultured Acidobacteriia bacterium | reverse complement strand
GGCCAGAAGATGTCGAAGTCACTCGGCAACTTCTACACGCTGCGCACTCTGCTCGAACAGGGCTACCAGCCGGAAGCTATCCGGTATCTGCTCGCGTCGGTGCCGTACCGGAAGGCGTTGAACTTCACCCAGGATGGCCTGAAATCCGCAACAACAGCGATTGACCGCCTGCGCAACTTCAACTTGCGTCTGGATACGGCCAAGTTTGGTGAAGGTATCGCCGAACGCCTGCAAACGCACGCACTGCAAGCCATGGCCGACTTCCGCGCCGGTCTGGATGATGATCTGAACTCGGCCGCCGCGCTCGGTGCCGTTTATGAGTTCGTGCGCGAAGCCAATATCGCCATGGATGCCGGAGAGTTTCTCTCTGGCAACATCGCCTCCGCGAAGGAACTGCTCGCCCTCTTCGACAGCTTCTTCGATGTTTTACAAGTATCGGCACCCGCCCAGGGCGACCTCTCCGCTGAAGAGATCGAACAGGCGATTGCCGCGCGTGCCTCCGCGAAGAAGGCACGGGACTTCCAGAAAGCCGACCAAATCCGCAACGAATTGCTTGAAAAGGGCGTAATTCTTGAGGACACCAAGGACGGCGTCCGCTGGAAGAGGAAGTAAGAATTGGACCGTTTGAAATGAATCTCTTTACGAAGGCAGTTCACTCCGGTGACCGTAAACGCACCGGTTCCTGGGTTCCCGTCACCACGCCCATCCATACGGCCGTGAGCTATTTCTACGACGACGTGGAAACTCTGGACAAAGTCTTCGCGCACGAGGTCCACGGACCCTCTTATGCGCGCTATGACAACCCCACCAATCAGGCTCTGGAAACGCAGTTGGCCACGCTCGAAAATGGTTTCGGCGCTCTGGCCTGCAGTTCCGGCATGGCAGCTCTCCATCTGGCGCTGACCACGGCATTGATGGACCGCCGCCGCGTGATTCTCGCCGCTACCGCACTGTACGGTGCCACCATCAACCTGCTCACCAAGGTGCTGGAACCGGAAGGTGTGGAGATTGTCTTCGCCGATTTTAGTGACCTCGCCGCGGTGGAAGAAGCCATCGCGGAAAACAAGCCCGGCGCACTGTTGATGGAGACGATTTCGAACCCTCTGCTGCGTGTTGCACCGCTCGATGAAATTGCGAAACTGACGCGTGCGGCTGACATCCCGCTGGTCATCGACAGTACCTTTGCCAGCCCCATGGTGATGCGCCCTCTCGAATTCGGGGCAAACTTCGTGGTGCACAGTTTGACGAAGTATCTCTCCGGCCACGGCGACGTGCTGGGTGGCGCGGTGATCTGTGAAGAGCGGTATTACGATGCCCTGTTGCGGCTGTCCCGAACGGTGGGTTTCCTGTTGGGGCCCTTTGAAGCGTATCTCTCGATGCGCGGGGCGAAGACGTTTCCGCTTCGTATGGAACGCCAGTGTCAGAATGCCACCGTGGTTGCGGCGGGGTTGGCGAAGCACCCGCGGGTCAGCAAGGTCCACTTCACCGGCGACCCCGCACACCCGGACGCGGCCATTATCCAGCGGCTGTTCACGCCTGGTTTGTACGGCGCGATGATCTCGATTGAGATCAAAGATGGCAGCAAGGAAGACGTCTTCCGCTTCATCAACGCGCTCAAGATGGTAGTGCCGGCGACGTCACTCGGCGACGTTCACACCATGGTGCTGTACCCCGTAATCGCGTCGCACCGGGATCTCTCGCCGAAGCACCGCGCGCGCCTGGGAATTCACGACAATCTGGTGCGCCTGTCGATCGGCATCGAATCGCCGGAAGATATTCTGGCCGATCTCGAAAACGCTCTCAACGCCTGAAGCGGTGGCGCTGCGTGACCAGCAGCAGCAACCCGGCCCCGAACGTGAACATTGTTTCGGGTTCTGGCGTGCCGGAGGGTACGGTCAATTCCGTGGCTGAGATACCGTACAGCGGCAGGTTGTCCGACGGCGATATTTGAAAACCGCTGTAGATCCAACTCGTGGTGGCATCCAAGTTGCCGACTTCCGGGTAAACCGTGACATTATCGAGCCGGACGAAATCAATCGCGCCGCTCGAACTGGTTGCCGTCCAGGGCTGGGCGTGCGTATCACTAGTGCCTGTTTCCGTGATGTGAATGGTTGCGTCAATGTTGCCGTCCCAAAGATCTGCAGCATTGGCGGCGATGAGCGTGCCGTCCGACAGATATACCGGGTCACTGAAGTTGCCTCCGATATTGTCGTGGGCGGAGACGGTTTCCGAGGACGCAATGGCGAGCCAGTTGATCCCGAGCGGGGCTAGAATCGACCCGGAAGCATTTGCAGCGCTGTTCACAAAGGCGTTGTAATCGGCAATGTCGCTCGAAGTGTAGTCCCGCGCCGTTGATGTGATGAACGCGATCCGGTAGTGGTCTCCCGGGTTCAGGCCAGCCGGCACCACCAGAGAGGACCCGAAGAGCGGTGTCAACAGGGCGAGTCCGGTCAATGCGCGGACGGGGTTACGGAGTGATTTCATGGGTATCGAGAATTGGAGCGCTCAGAATAGCATGCAGCGAGCGGGTACAATCAAACCCTGTGAGAGTCAACGTTGCGGCACTGATGCTTCTGGCGGCTGGTACGGCATCCACGGCCGATTCGCCCGCCGTCAAATTGCTGCATGACATTGCCGAAAAGGTCCGGGTCAACAAGGACGGACTGCCGAACTACACCTGTGTGCAGAATATCTCGCGCGTGCAGTTTGCGCCGCCCCCGAACCAGAAGCAGGGCCTGAGCTGTGATGTGGTTCTTGCCGACCGGCAGGAACACGGCCGCACGGGTTTCAAAGTCATGCAGGACCGTGTGCGCCTGGACGTAGCCGTGGTGGATAACCACGAAATGTTTGCCTGGGCCGGGGCCAAGCAATTTGAGACGGCTGAGATCGATACGCTCATCGGCGGCACCTCCGGCAGCGGGGATTTTGGCTCGTTTCTCATCGCGGCCTTCGCGCGCGGTGTCGACCGGTACACCTACAAGGGCGAGGAAGACAGCCTTGCCAAGTTCACTTATGCCATCCCTGTGGATAAGAGCGGTTACCGGATGCGCATCGGCAAGTCCTATGAAACCGTGGGTTACCGTGGCACTTTCTATGCGGACCCGAAGGAAGCGGATATCCGGCGCCTGATGATTGAGGCGACGGATTTCCCGGAGCGCGCCGGCGTCTGCCGCGTGCTCGATTCCATGGATTACCGGCGCGTGAAAATGGGCGATCACGATTTTCTGCTGCCCGAGAAGACCTCCATGGAAGTGATCTACCGCAGCGGCCAGGAATCACTGAATCAAACCGTGTACACGGGCTGCAAGCAGTACGTGGGTACTTCCACCATCCGCTTCGATGATGTGGAAGAAACCAAGATTACCGAGGATGAGAAGAAAGAAGCGCAGATCCCGCTGGCTGCGAAGACCAAGGTTTCTCTCGTGCTCGAAGGCAACGTGGATCTCTACCGTGCTTCGGCTGGAGATGCGATCACCGCAGTGGTCGCGAAGGATATTTTGCGCGATAAGAAGGTGGTTGTGAAGGCGAATTCCAAGGTCCATGGCCGCCTGGTGCGTGTGGAGCAGGATTTTCTGCCGCCGTTTCCTCACTGGGTGATCGGGATCCGTTTTGAAACCATTGAGCGCGCCGGGCAGGAGCAGCCAATCCGGCTCGAAGCCACCGATGATGGCCTGCGTTCCCGGCAGCCGCAAACCTACTCGCGCATGTCCGGCCAGTTGAGTGCGCTGCCGCGGCACGAGAAGAACTCGGCCATGGGGGTCTTTATCTTCGCCACCGCGGAGAACCCGAAGCTTGACCGGACGTTCCACTCGGAGTGGCAGGTTTCTTCCGCTCCTCCCGCAGTGCGGACAACTCCGCTTCCGTAAGGTTCCGCCATTTGCCGATCGCGAGGCCGTCCAGCGTGAGGGGGCCGAGTTTCACGCGGACCAGTTTCAGAACCTTGCTGCCAACAGCTTCGATCATGCGGCGCACCTGCCGGTTGCGGCCCTCGTGGATGGTGATTTCGAGGTGGGTGTACTTTTCCGAATCGCGCAAGCGTTTGACTTGCGCCGGGAGTGTGGGTCCGTCACTCAGTTCCACGCCCGTTCTCAATGCTTCGAGGGATTCATCGGTCAGCAGGGAAGAGCATTTGACGAGATAGGTCTTGGGAACCTTGTGGAGTGGATTCGTCAGGCGCTCGGCGAGTTGTGTGTCATTGGTGAGCAGTAACAAGCCGCTGGTTTCAAGATCCAGCCGGCCCACAGGCGAGACAAAGGTTTCGACCGCAGAGATAAGGTCATACACGGTGGGCCGGCCTTCGGGGTCGCCGTAACTGGTGATGTAACCGGCGGGCTTGTAGAGCAGGAGATAGATGCGCTCTTTGGTCTGCAGCGGTTTGCCGTCAAAAAGAACTTTGTCTTTTCCAAAACTGACCCAATGGTCTGGGTTCTCAATGATCTTGCCGTTGACCTGCACGCGGCGGGCATGAATCCAGGCCAGCGCCTCCGTGCGGGAACCGAGGCCCGCTTTGGAGATCACCCGCTCCAGTGTCTTTTCGCCGCCGGTTGATTTCAGCGCAACACCACCTTGGCGAGAGCCGCATTATTGCCGCTGTCGGCAACGCGGATCACAAGCGTATGTTCGCCGGGAGTCAGGCCTCCCGCGTGCAGATGGAAATCTTCTTTCATGGAGTCGAGGATACCGTCATTCGGTGCGATGGGAAGCCAGGAGCCTCCGTCCACGGCATACTCGGCGCGGCGCAAGGCGGAAACGGCATCTTGCGCGCTGAAGTCCAAATCGACTTCTTCTCCCTTGCGCTGCGGTTTCCCGAGGCTCAAGACCGGTGGCGTGTTGTCGATCAACACCGGGGCACTGATGAGTTCGGCTTCCCGCGCCGCTTTGGGAGGATTGGATTCCTTATCGGATGCCGTCACGCGGAAGAGATAGCGCCCGTCCGCCAGGGCATCGCCATCTAGCAGCAGCGTGTTCTCATGCGTTGCGGTGCGGATGGTCTTCCACTCCTGCTCGCCGTCGCCTTTGTATTCGAGCTTGTAGACCAATTTGTCCTGCTCCGGGTCATCCGCGTTCCACGTTACAGTCAACTGCTGCGTTGCTGCGCGGGAGAGCGTTTGTGTTGGTGTTCCGGTGGATGCCGCGGGCCCGGCGTCACCGGTATCCGTAACGGTCACGGTGTAAGGAGAATTCACGTTGCTGGCAGTGTTATTGCTTTGTTGCCGCGCCTGCGCTGCGGGAGCCGCCAGGTTGGTCAGCACCGTGATGCTGCGGATTACCGGGGGCAGGTTCTGCGGCAGATAGGAAGCGCTGATGTTCTCAGCGAACGCTCCCGCATTCTTGAATTCGACCGCGTATTGCAAATACCTGGCATTCGGGCTGGAGATCTGGCCGCCAGATTCCGCCAGCGGTTCAGACCAGTCACTCCACGTCTTATCGGGCCGGATACTGTTGCCGGAACGTGTTCGAACGGCGATCTGCGCACCCTGCCACTTCAAACGTCCCCATTGCGCCACGCCGTTCGAGTCATAGACCGGCGATTCATAACTCCCCGCGGTGTTATTGCCGCGCAGCGCGTAAAGCTTGCCGAGGTTGGCGGTTGCAGCCACCAGGGTGCCGTTCCAGCGGAGCAGCCGCATTGCCTCCGCGTCATTGGTTTGTGCGAATAACGTCAGCTTGTGATCCGCGGAAAGCCGGTATACCCGTCCGTTCGCGTCCGTGCCAAAGAATAACTGGCCATCGGCTGCGGGCAGGATATCGTAAACGTTCTCCTCCTTGGAACTCCACAGGGTTTCGACAGTGTTATCGGCGTTGATCCGGTAGATGGCACTTTTCTCGATCTGGCTCAGATCAATCAAGCCGGAGGTGACGGTTGGCTGTGCCGTGTTTTGCGCCGCGGGCAATTGCGCCTGCTGCGCTGCCTTGGGATCCGTGGGCTTGATTTCCGCGCCGGAATCCGCAGTCACCGTGATGGAGGTGGAAAACGTCGCGCCGCCAGCGCCCGCACCACCCGCTGCGGCAGCCTGCGCCGCGGTGACCTTCTTCGCCAGCGCGCCGCCCAGTCCGACTGCCAGGACGCTCCCATCAGGCATCGGCGAAACGGCGCGGATCTCGGGCAGGCTGGAATCATAGAGGACAAAGGCCTTATCCTTGGCCGTGATGCGGTAAAGAATGCCGTTCGGTTCCGTACCCGCAAGCAAACGCCCCTGCGCATCCAGTATCAAGCTCGTGACGTTGTTCTGCGTGGTGTTGTAGTATTCCTCGCCCTGCCCGGGGCCGGTGATCCGGAAGACCTTGCCGCCATCGCCTGTACCTGCATACAGCACTCCATCCGGAGCCACCGCCAGGGACCAAATGTACTTCGCTTTGGGGTCGAAGTATTCGACCGCCGTGCCGTTGACCAACCGGTAAATCTTGCCATCTGGCGAACTGGCGGCATAGACGTTGCCCTTCGCGTCCGTGGCCACGGCAAAGACCCCCGGACGGTCAGAGGTCCAAACGAGAGCTGCCTTGCCATCCTGGCCAATCCGGAAGACGCGCCCACGATGCCCGGTAGCCACATAGAGACTTCCGTCCGGCGTTGCAGCCGTGCTCCAAATCACCGGTTGTTCCGAAGCAAACAGAGTTTCCAGCTTTGGCGCGATGGACAGACGCCCATCCCTGCCCAAAGACACCCCGTCGAACTTCCCCTTCAGAAAATCATTGAAGGTCGACATTTCCCAGAACTGCGGAGTCGAAGCGTACGCCAATCCGGCTGCCAGCAGCCCCCCCACCAACGCGAAGCGCTTCACTCTTTCACCTCAAGCTGTACAGTCTTCGTACCCGTCACCATCATGCCGCCCGTGGGAATCGTCATTTCGCCGATCTTCGAATTCCTGTTCTGTTGGAAACTTTGCATATTGCCGAGCACCAGTGCCAAAGAAGGCGGTGGATCACTGAGTTCCTCGCCCTGCACCTCGAAGGCCGGTTCTGCGCGCCAGACCCGGACATAGGCTTGGTCGCCGGATTTCAAACGGTTCACCGTGGAGATCAATTGTTCGGCGGAGTGCGGTGTGGCGGCCAGCACCTGCCGCAACTCCGCGAGACTGGTCTGCGTGCCATCCGCCACGGTGAAGAACAAAGTACCCGGCGCGGTTCCAAATGGAATCATGAACTTCTGCGTTTTGGTGATCTCCATGCCATTTGGCCCATCCAAAGTCGTCAGAACTTCCACGGTATCTCCGGGCTTCGCCTCCTTGCGGGAGAGATAGACCTGCCCGATATTCATGGCGCGCTTCTCATCCACACTCTCCAGTTCGACAGAAACCCGTTTGACCTTTAGGGTGTCAAAGCCTCCCTGCATCAAATAAGAAAGTGGAACCGCTGTGGAAACCGCTGCCTGCAGCGCCGTGCCGCCATCCGCCGCGAAGACATTCGAGATCCGCACGGGGTCGCGCCCGCTTTCGAATTCAATCAACCCTTTCACTGCGATGGTGGCAACGCCGAGGGTCCGCTCGGTGGCATCGATGGCCGAAAACACAGCCATTTGCAACAGGAACGGCGAAAGAAAGCGGTCATTCACCGCCTTCATGTGGTAACTCTCCAGCGCCTGATTGTCTTTTCTAACCGAGATATCAATCGGAACCAGCGCGGCCCGCTTGCCCAGCATGCCGGTGACCGCCGTACTCCGGTCCTGTGAGATCACTCCCATCCATTCTTTCGCGGCGGAGATCTTGAACGAAGTATTGGTGTTGGCCAGCAGCGTGATAACTTCACTTCGGGTGAAGGGGATCTCGGTTGGGCCGAGCGCGAGGAAGCGGTGGCCGAAGGCATAGACTTTGTCGCCGTCGATGGCCGTCAGGGTCCCGTCCGCGCCAACGGCCATGTCGCCCGTCATCAACTCCACGCTGATCATGGAGCCCGGTTCCAGCCGCGCGGGGTCTCCCATTTTGTCTGAACGTTCCCCGCCGGACGAGATTCCCTGGCGCGGTTCAAAACCCAGATCCTTCATGCCGGCAGAGAACTGGTCGAGCGCGCGGGAGGTAAAGCCACTCAGTGCCAGCGGCGTCGAGACTTCCTTCAACTGGCCGTCCGTCTTGGCCTGCCGGGCGGGAAAGAGCTGCGCGAGGTCTCCGGCCATGGTCTTCGCCGGCTTGGGCGGAACGGCTCCCGCTGTTCCGGCGGCGATCATCTCCTCAATCGGCCGGATTCCCGCAATCGGGTCCTTCGCGAAGGGGAAGGCCAGCGCCACGGCTCCAATCAGCTTGCCGTCTATATATACCGGGCTGCCACTCATTCCCTGCATCACGCCCGTGTGCTCCAGCGGACCACCCGAGAGCTTTCCGAGGATGATGGATTGCCTCGGCGCCGTGTTTTCCAGAATCCCCAGGATTTCGACCTGGAATTCCGCAATCTTCGCTCCCTCGAAAACGGTGCGTCCGACGCCGTGCATGCCCGCGCGCAGGTCCCGCAGCGGCATAATCTTCAACTCCGCCCGGGCGGCAGGCAGCCAGCCGAAGAGTACCGCGGCGAAGAGGGCGACAACGTTCCTGGAACTGACCGGCATACTGTTCATATTGACAAATACGGCAGAGCGATGGTTCCACTCATTTCCTATGCCCCGTACCGGATACCTCCGGGACAAAGGCGGTTCCGTTCGATGATATGCTGTTCTCTATATGTCCCCAGAGGCAGGGCAGCCGTCCGTGGCCGCTCCAACAACTGAGAGAGTGAGCTTGCCCTGGGTTTTGATCGCCTGGGTGTCGGCGCTTCTCGTCTTTTCTTACTATCCGGTACTTGTGCGTTTGGTCGCACAGTGGAATGATGATGGCGACATGGGCCACGGCTTCTTCGTGCCTGTGATCGCGGGTTACATTGTGTGGCAACGGCGCTCGGAACTGCTCGCCGTGGACGCCAAGACCAACTGGTGGGGTCTCGCGGTGGTCATCTGGGGCGGGTTGCAACTCTATATCGCAACAGTAGGCTCGGAATTATTCCTCGCGCGCACCGCTTTTGTCTTTTCCGTCATCGGCGCTGTCATGCTGCTGGGCGGAACAAAGTACCTGAAGATCTGCGCGTTTCCTCTATTTCTGTTGTTCTTCATGGTGCCGATTCCAGCGGTCCTCTACAACCAGATCACGTTTCCACTCCAGTTGCTCGCGAGTAACGTAGCCGAACACGCCATTCTCTGGCTGCAGATTCCCGTTATCCGCCGGGGCAACATTCTCGAACTGCCGGACCAAACTCTGAACGTTGTGGAAGCCTGCAGCGGCATCCGCTCCCTGCTGACACTGACATTCATTTCTCTTGTCTACGGGTACTTCTTCGAACGCAAGACTTGGATTCGGGTTGCGTTATTCTTCTCCACGATCCCCATTGCAATCGCAGCCAATGCGGGTCGCGTGACGCTCACCGGGGTTGTGTCCACCGTCAACAAGGAATTGTCTGAAGGCTTTGCCCATGAAGCGCAGGGCTGGGTGATCTTCATTATTGCCTTCATGATTCTGATCGGGCTCCATCAGGTGTTTGCCCGGTTGGGGAAAGTATTTGACCATGGCTCAACAGCCGCAAACTAAGTCGCTGCTCCGTTCCGTGCCACTGCAGATCTTTACCGTGGTTCTGCTGGCCCAGGGTCTGCTCTTCTATTCGGCAGCCAAGAAGGACATCGTTCCCTCCAGCGCACCGCTCATCGGGTTGCCCATTGAGGTGAAGGAATGGCGGGCGGTCAAGGATGATCAGATCGATGCCGACACGCGTGACGTGCTGAAGGCGGATGATCTGTTGAGCCGGTTTTACGTTGGGCCATCGGGCGGGGCGAATCTCTTCATCGCCTTCTTCAAGTCACAGCGCACGGGCCAGTCGCCGCACTCCCCCAAGAATTGCCTGCCGGGTGCTGGTTATCAGCCCTCCCAAAGCGGCCGGATTGATGTGGACGCCGGCGGCGAAACCATCACAATCAATCACTATCTGGTTTCCCGCGGCGACGAATCGAGTCTGGTCCTCTACTGGTATCAGAGCCAGGGCCGTGTCATTGCCGATGAGTTCGCGGCCAAGTTCTATCTGGTGATGGATTCGATCCAAAAGCACCGCAGCGACACGGCGCTCGTCCGCGTCGTTACGGCTGTGCCTGCAGGCGGGCAGGAAGTCGCTGAGGCCCGCGGCCGCAAATTCGTGCAGGACTTCTACCCGGTTGTTCGCGCCTATCTGCCGCGCTAAGCGTCGGCAAGGTCGCCATCGCGGTGCGGACGCACCAGCGAAGCGCCGGTAATCGACCGCTTGTAGCGCTCTGCCTTCTGTCCAATCGGTCCGCTCTTGGTCCGGTCGAGGATCATGCTCATCTCCACCGGGTTCATCTTGGTGAAGGCTTTGCAGACGGCCACGTTGTGTTCCAGTTGTTCCACCGTTTCCACGCCGCTGACCAGCGCATCAATGTCGTGGCTCCAGGCGAACCGCAAACACTCATCGATCGTGGCGACCTTCAACTGCGTCAGCGCCCCGATTGCGTTGCTCTTCATGCCCAGCAGTCCCAAGCCCTTCGCCCGCACTTTGGGAAGCACGTTGAGGATGAAGCTCTCATAGTGCGGGTCCACCAGATTCACGGGATGCTGCACCGTTTCCCAGCCATTGAATGATTCCAGCATGCGGACGTGGATGGAAGGGTCATGGTGCCCGGTAAATCCAATGTGCCGCACCTTGCCCTGCTGCTTCGCTTTGACGAAGGCTTCGAGGGAGCCCTTGGGTCCCAGCAACTGGTCGACGTCGGAATGTTTCGAAACCTGGTGGCAACTCCAGAGGTCGAGATAATCCGTCTTCATGCGCGTGAGGGTCTCTTCAAGTTCCTTCATCGCGCCGTCATAGGTATAGATTTCCGCTTTGCTGTGCAGGAAGACCTTCTGGCGAAGACCACCTTCAAGCGCCTTGCCGTAGGTCACATCGCTTTCGCCTTTGTGATAGAGGTGGGCGCTGTCAAAGAAGTTCACGCCCAGGTCGATGGCACGGCGGATGATCTTGATGCCCTCGGCTTCGCCATTGACCCGCATATGGTGACCGCCCACCACGATTCTCGAAATCTTCATGCCGGTCTTTCCGAGATTGCCCATCGGCATGGGCGTATCAGCCAGTGCGCTGGATTCAGCAGCGAGAAGTGAGGTGGAGGCAAGAAATTCGCGGCGGTTCATACCGCGTAGTCTAGCACCGGATTTCGAATGGAATGAACTACCATGGAAGGATTCATGCGTTCGAAGCTGTCTCTCGCGTTATCGATTACTCTTCTGCTTCTCGTTCTGGTCCCGGCTCCGGCTGCGCTTGACCTTACCGGACCCACGGAAATCCGCTACGCACTCTCGCGTCTGAATGTCCTTGGCAGCGTGCTCCTGATTGCTGCCCACCCGGATGATGAGAGTAATCCGGTGGTCGCATATCTTTCCCGCGGCATGAAGTTGCGTTTCGGTTATCTCTCCTGCACGCGCGGTGAGGGCGGCCAGAATCTGCTTGGCAGCGAAATGGGCGAGGGGCTGGGCGTCATCCGGACGCAGGAACTTCTCGCGGCAAGACGGGTCGATGGCGCCAGCCAGTTCTTCACCCGTGCCATCGACTTCGGCTTTACGCTCTCTGCTTCCGAGGCTTTGGAGAAATGGGGCCATGACCGCATCCTGTCTGACATGGTTTGGGTGATCCGCAACCAGCGCCCGGACGTGATCCTCACCAGCTTTTCCGGCACACCTGCCGATGGCCATGGCCACCACCAGGCGTCCGCAATGCTGGCGAAAGAAGCGTTCACTGCCGCCGGTGATCCGGCCCGATTCCCTGAGCAGTTGCAGTATGTACAACCCTGGAAACCCTTGCGCATCGCGCAGACCCGTTTCATGCCGGGACGCGAAAAAGGCACTGGCACAGTGACGGTGGATGTGGGCGAGTATGACCCGGTCTTCGGCCGGTCCTACGGCGAAATCGGGAACATCAGCCGGGGGGAGCATAAGAGCCAGGCGCAGGCCGCCAAGCAATCTTTCGGATCGCGGCCCTTTACGATTTCCATCACGCAGGGTCCGCCGGCAGTGAACTCCATCATGGATGGCGTCGATACCACCTGGAACCGCATCCCGAATGGTGCGGCGGTGGGGACGATCCTCGCCAAAGCAGAGAAGACCTTTGATGATCTGCACCCCGAAAACACCTTGCCTCTGCTGCTCGAAGCCCGCTCTTTGCTGGTGAAGTCGAAGGAGACCTGGGCGCAATGGAAACTGGCGGAACTGGATGAAACCATAGCCCTGTGCGCGGGGATGCGACTGGCTGCCGAAGCGGACAAGCCGGCTGTCCAGCCGGGCGGGGCAATCAAAGTCACGCTGGAAGTGATCAACCGTTCCAAGGCGGCAGTAAGTTTCACCAAGGCGCATTTGGCCGGCTGGGTGGAGCAGGATGTTCCTGTCAAAGAGCCTGCACTTACATCCAACAAGCCAGCCACCGTTACTGCCGAGATTACGGTTCCGGCCAGGCAGCCGTATTCGCAGCCCTTCTGGCTGGCGGCGAAACATACCTCTGACTATTACGAAATCACTGACCAAAAACTCATTGGCCGCGCGGACATCGTTCCGGAATTGACAGCGCGCTTTGACTTCACCGTCAACGGCACGCCCATCTCACTCGAACGCAATCTGCAATACCGCTGGGCTGACCCTGCAAGAACGGAATTTATCCGCCCCGTTGCCGTTGAGCCCCCTGTGGCCGTGGAACTTCCGTCGCGAAATTTAGTAGTTCCGCTGGGTGCACCCAGAGAAATAAGTGTGCAGGTGCGCGCCATGTTCCGTGCGGAGAAGGGCAGCGTGTCGCTCCAGGTTCCCAACGGCTGGAAGGTGACACCGCCGGCAGCTCCCTTTGCGCTGCGGGATGCCGGCGAACTCAAGGAACTCCACTTTCAGCTGACACCGCCCGCCGATCCACAGAATGGACGCTTCCGCGCCGTGGCCACACTGGCCGATGGCAACAAGGTTTCCACCGGTGTGCAGGTGATTGATTACGCGCATATCCCTGTGCAGACGATTTTCCATTCCGCGGAAGGCAGTCTGGCAGCGGTTTCGCTCCAGTCTTTATCGAAGCGCATCGGGTATGTGATGGGTGCCGCGGATGATATCCCCCAGGCACTGTTACAGATGGGCGTTACGGTTGACCTGCTGGGAGAGAAGGAACTTACTGCCGCGGACCTCGCGGTTTACGATGCCATCATCCTGGGCATCCGTGCACCCGCCGTGCGCGCCGATCTTCGCGCCAGCCAGCAGCGGCTGTTCGATTACGTCAAGCAGGGCGGCACGCTGATTGTGCAGTACAACAAGAACACCGACCGCCGCATCAGCCCCGCCGTGGATGATGCCTTGAATCACCTCGGACCCTATCCCTTCACCTTCGGCGATAACAATGACCGTGTCACGCAGGAGGATGCTCCGGTGAAGTTCATCAACCCGGGGAATTCCATCCTGCACATCCCGAATGAGATTACTCCCGCCGATTTTGATGGCTGGGTGCAGGAACGCGGTCTCTATTTCGCCAATAAGTGGGACCCGCAGTATGCCACAGTCATTGAATCGCACGACAAAGGCAAGCCCGAACTTACCGGCGGCATGTTATACACGCAGTACGGCAAGGGAGTGTATATCTTTACTGCCTATTCCTGGTTCCGGCAGTTACCCGCGGGTGTGCCAGGCGCTTACCGTTTGTTCGCGAATATGATCTCGGCCGGCAAAGCTCAGCCGAACCGGTAAGCGGAAACCTTCGCACCCATGATCTGATCGGTAAAGATCAAAGTGCCCGGGTCCTGCCCCGCCGCACCAGCCGCAACCATCAGGGGAATCAGGTGTTCTTCGCGCGGGTGAGCAAAACGTGCGGAAGGCGCTTGCTCCCATGCGGCGAGGCGTGTGTTCCTGTCCTCTGCGGCTACGGCCGCGGTCAGCCAGGTATCGAAGGCTGTGGATGGCTTTTCCGCGGCAGGTCCAAACGCGCGCAGGTTATGGAAACTCATGCCGCTGCCGATGATCAGGACGCCCTCATCCCGCAGCACGGCGAGTTTCCGCCCCATTTCGAGATGTTCCGCCGGGTCAAGCCCCACACGCAACGAAACCTGCACCGCTGGAATATCCGCCTCCGGATAGACCAGCATCAGCGGGATGAAAGTTCCATGATCAAAACCGCGCTGTGGGTCGCGCCGCGCTCCCAGCAGGGTTACCACGCGCTCTGTGAGCCACGCCGCCCCGGGAGCAGGGTATTGCAGTTGATAAGTATGCGGCGGGAAGCCGGAATAGTCATAGAGCATCGACGGCTGCGGATTCGACTGTACCGTGACTTCTCGCTCCTCCCAGTGTCCTGAAATCATCAGGACCGCTTTCGGCTTCGGCAGTTCCGCGGCAAGACCGCGCAGCCACTCTCCCATCCGTTGCCATGTCTCTGGTGGATTCCAGTCCATGAAGAAGCAGGGGCCACCGCCATGCGGTATAAAGAGTACCGGCATTCTTTCCATAAGTCTTTGGACGAGTTGGGGTTCCGCCCGGGTTCAGGCGAAATCGCGGACGATGTTGACGCGCATATAGATCAACTGGAAACCGGCCCGCTCGTAGTTGCGGTGGGAGCCGCTGCCGGGCAGCACGGAAGCCATGGCGAGGTCGCAACCCAGTTGCTGCGCCCGCCCGAGCCGGGCCTGGATCAAGGCCTGTTGCCAGCCGCGCCCGCGCGCTGCCGGCAGTATGGCGTCGCCATAGAGCAGAGCCGTGTTGTTCTGGATTCCCATCGCGCCACCGCCTTGCATGGTTCGCTCCACTTCGGCAGCGAAGCAGTGGCTTTGACTGAGCGTTGCGGACATCAGGGTCACCAGTTCTTCGGTAACGGGCCCATCGTCCGTGAAGCCGCGTCCCAGGATGCGGGTCCAAGCCTGCATTTCCGCTGCTGCCACGGTTCGAATCGGGAGGGCAGGGGTAAACGCCTCGTCTGGCGATATTCTGCGTGCGAGAACGTTATTGAACTCGATGGTTCGATACGGCCGTGTCTGCACGAAGTTGAGAACGGAAGGGTCAGCGAGTGGGCAGAGATCAATCAGACACGCGCTCCCACGGGACCGGAAGAAGTGCTCCATGCGCTCCAGTTCTTCGTCCGGCACGTGACCGTTGAGGCCGATGCCCAGGGCATGCGTCATGGGGGAATCCACCCCGGCGAAGACGGCTGTTCCGCCCGCGAAAGGTGCAAAGGCGGAGGTTGGAAGCGCACCCGCCACGGCCTGTGCCATCG
>CAIXXM010000010.1 GCA_903923395.1 uncultured Acidobacteriia bacterium | reverse complement strand
TCCCCCATGCGGATCTCTTCGATGGTTTTGTCTTTGTCTTTGATCTGGAGGACTTCGCCGCTTTTGCCGACGCGGAGGCCCTGAGTGTTGAGGTAGAGGGGCTTGAGGTCGTTACGCGGGGTCATCAGGAGGCGGACGGGGTTGGGCTTTGGCGAGGGGACGTCGAGCCCTTCGGAGGACGGGGGTTTGCGTTCGACGGGTTGGGAATCAAAAAGGCCAAGCTGGGTGGCGCCGGCGAGGGCTTCCATCTCCTGCAGGCGGCTGGTTTCGTCTGGCAGGCAGATGGAGTTGAGGGAGCAGCCGGCGCACTTGGGCGAATCGGTGAGGGGAGGCGGGATGGTCCAGGATTCGGCGAGGGACCAGGCGGCGGCGACGGCGGCTTCGGCTTCGGTGAGGAGTTCCGGGGTGATGGGAATGCGGACGCGCTGGCGGGTTTTCTGGTAGAAGACGATGGCTTCGGGAACGGTGTAGCCGTTGTCCATGAGGACGATGGCCTGGAGGGCGAGTTGGACGCGGTCAGAGGGCCAGAGGTCGAGGGTGGGGAGGTCGGACTTTTTGGCATTCGGGGCTCGGACTTCGCGGGGGGCTCCGTGTTTGTAATCCACAGGAGTGACGGTACTGCCGGAGGCTTCGGCGAGGTCGAGTTTGGCGATGACGCGGAGGCGTTCGGAGGAGAGGGTGACGGAGCGGGCGTGGATGATTTCGGGGGCTTGGTCCGCCGGGGTGGCGTCGGGGTCGACGGGGGCGAGGGCTCCGGTGCCGCGGTCGACGCGTTTGTGTTGGTGGCTGCCTTCGAGGGTGTCGACGGAATCGCGGAAGAGGCCTTCGACGTGTTCATAGAAGAAAAGCCGGGGGCAGTAGACGAACTCATTGACCATGCGGGCGGGCAGATAGTCCGGGAGTTCGGGGCGCGGCGGGGTGGGCTGCGCGGGGAGGATGGGGAACGGTGTGGGGAAGGCGCTCATGGGAAGGTCTTTCGCTGAGAGATGAGGAAATCGACAAAGGACGGGACGGCGCGGTGGAGACGGAGGAGGAAGTCGGGAAGCTCAAAGCCTGACTTCCGGGACTGCTCCATGAGTTTCCCGACCACGAGTTGCGGATTCGAGAGGTAGAGTCTTTCCAGGAATTCGGACGGGCCGATTGCCGCGATGTTCCAGGGGTCCAGGTCTTCCGGCTTAAAGTCATCCAAGTTGTAGGTGATGATTAGTGGAGTGCTGGAGGCGACGGCGGCACTGAGGACGTGCCGATCTTTGGGATCGTTGGTCATACGGGGAATCAGGTCCCTGTGGTCCGGGGGGACACAGGCTGCAGGAAAGGCTTGACGAATTGCCTGCTCACGCCGCAGTGCCTGGTGTGGGGTTTTGTGAAGTTTGGCGACAAGGTTTCGGGAGACTTCGTCGAGGATGTCATCACTCCAACGGGGGACATAGAGCCTTGGCCGCTCGGCCATCCTGAGCAATGTGTCCGCAAGCGGCATGGGGAGCAGGACGCAGGCGTCAAGGAGTGCGGGAGAGTTGCTGTTCATCCGATCAGCGGTCGCGACCGCCCTCTGGGATAAAGATGTTTTCGGGATCGTAGAGGCCATCGCGGACGGCGTCTTCGGTCATTTGGTTGAGAATCGTATGGCGTTCAGCGTCGCGCTTTGCCTCATATTCAAGAACATCTTTTAAACGAAGCCGGCGGTGCTTACCGATTCGGTAGAACGGTAGTTCCCCGGCTTCGAGAAGTTGGACGAGATAGGGGCGTGAGACGCCAAGAATATTCGCTGCCTGTTGGGTGGTGATGGCCTCCTCGTTTAGCGTGACTGTTGCAGCGCGATTTTCGCGAGCGTTGCGTGCGAGATGTTTGAGAAGGGTGTAGTAAGGTTCGGGCAATATCATACGCGCACCTTCGGGGCTGACCAGTTCCGGAGGGCCGGATTTCAGAAAAGTTTGGAGTGCCAGGGCTTGTTCGGCGTCGGGGATGGTGGTGGGCATGGTTTTGGTGGCTCCTGTGTTTATGATACCGGCAATTCGAAATAAACGAAACGGCGGTTTGAGTCAGCATTAGACGACATAACAGGAGGCATGGAAGTTGGTGTAGGGCTGGCCGATGGCGGTGATGTCCGTGGAGGAGCGGGAGTCGGACGGGCCGAGGTGGACGAATAGGACCTGGTCCTGGTCGTGGTGGATGATTTTGGAGATTTCGGAGCGGCAGCGGGCGAGGTCGCGCGGGGTGAGCTGGCACTCGAAGATGGAGTATTGGAGGTGGTCGCCGAAGCCGCGGAGGGTGCGGAAGACTTTGCGGAGGCGCTTGTCGTCGGAGATGTCGTAGCAGACGAGGTAGGAATGGCGCATGGGGGGCCTCTAAGTGATTAGCGTTGGGTGGGCGGAAAAAGTGCCAGAATGGGACGAATTGGGTGCGGTTTTGCCTTTTCTTCGTCTTTGGGCAGGCATTATGATTGGAGGTGGGATGCTGATTCGGGTTGGGCACCAATCGCAAGCGGTGGCAAACTACCTTCTTGCGCTTTCGAAGCGTGATGGAAGGCCTGTCACGCCGATGCAGCTATTGAAGCTGGTGTTCATCAGTCACGGGTGGATGCTGGGGTTGCATGGCAGGCCGCTTTGCAGTGAGGGTACGGAGGCCTGGAGGTATGGGCCGGTGATTCCATCGCTGTACCATGCTTACAAAGAGTATGGGTCGGGGCATATCGGGTACGTGGGGAGTGCCGATGCGGACGAGTTCGATGCGGAGGAGAAGCTGGTATTAGAGCAGGTGTGGGGACACTACTCGAAGTTCACCGGGATTCAGTTGTCTACTTTGACGCACCGGCCGAAGAGTCCGTGGGATGAGACGGTGCGGATGAGCGGGTATGGCACGGGAATTTCCAATGATTTGATGGCGGAGTATTACCGGAGGCTGGCGACGCAGGGGTGATTGGCCGGCTGGATCGGGACGCGAACGGCGATTCGCACCTGAATCTGCGGTCGCCCCCGATCTGGTCAATGAGGCCGGTGCCCTTTCGGGCACCGGAATACGGCTCAGCAAGCTGACCGAAAGACTACTCCGAATAACTTCAATGGGGCCAATCCGATTCAAGGAGAGGTTGTTCTATTCCGACTAGTCGTTCGAACATCAGAACACTCTTTCTATTCAGAGTATACTTTGGCTCAAAGATTTTCGGAAAAAATTCTTGCCCTTTCCCACAAGACTGGACTATAAACAAATATAGGCGAACCCGTTCGCAGCGGGGTCGCCTATAAAGCCCGGTGATTGAATCCCCGGATGTGATGTACCAGTCCCATCCTACCTGTCGCAGTTCTGCGGGTCAATCATCTTCCGAGGGGCTAGCAACGCGGCTTGCTACCCCGCTGTGAATACGAGAGGACAAGTATGGCGATCTTTAAGAACGCGCGCATCCTGCAACAGAACAGCAGTTCAGTATTCGACACGATCCATGCCCCGGGTTCAGCAACGCCGCACTCCGGTATCTACCGGTGTGAGGGTTGCGGGAAGGAGGTCGTGTCGGAAACATCCCGTCCACTTCCCCCGCAGAATCATCATCAACACACGACTTTCCAGGGGGCCATCCGGTGGCGACTGGCTGTTCTGACACAATCGCAGGCTGCCTAGCCGCAAACAAACCTGAGGGCCGCGATTTATTCGTGGCCCTTTTCTCGCACGGCAAACGCTTAACTAGTGACGGTATTGAGGAGCAACGGGATTATGACCGCTGAAAAGATTTACGACATTTTGAAAACTGGCGCTGCAGGAAAAACCGCTGCGATCCGGAGCATTGCGGCTCTGCAGCCCGCTGGCGGGGAGGGAGATAAAGTCTTCCCGCCTACCTATGCAGGGGCGGTCTATGCCAAAGAAAAGCGGCTCATCAACGGTGAGGCAGTCGAAACAGTCCTGCTGGACAGCGTGCAGAGCGTTGCCAACCGGTTTGAAGAAGTTCTTCTGCATGCCGTCGATGGGAAGCAGTTAGGCCTGCCGATGCTCGAGATGGAAGTGGCGGGACACCGGGTCAACAGCTTGACTGCGCCGCACCGCATCCATGATGCGATTTTTCGCGACTCCCTGTGGGATGGTGTTCCCTTCCGCGAATCCTCCAACGGAAGGAGAATCGCAGCAGCGCGCGCGTGGAACGCTACGGCTTTCTATGAGTTCGCACCTACCGTACTGCTGTTCGGCACTTGGGACAGTCAATCAGGAGGAGGAACGAATAGTGCAAAAATCGCGCGGAGTCTCGTTTCGGAGATCATCGGACTGCATGCTGTAAGCGGCGTTCGTACATCTTCACGCATTGATCCACTAGGGATTAAGTTGCTTCGAAATGTAATTGGGATGACCAATGAGAAGGATGCTTCGACCTGGTTCTTCATCCCGCCAACCGCTGATGCTGGGGCAAAGAAGCCCAAGAAAGACGAACCTAAAGGATTCAAGCCGTCGCAGATCAACCACGGCAACATCGCGCCCACAATTACCGAGGAAAACGGTCCCGGAGGTATCACGATCAGGGAAGCCCGTGAGACTTCCGTACTTTCCTTGGCGCAGTTACGGAAACTGCGCTTTCCGATTGACGGGCAAGTTGACGCGGAACGGGATGTTGCGGGAAGAGCCGTCATTGCGGCGCTGGGGCTGCATGCTGTGGCATTACTCCGCGAGTCGGGTTATCAACTGCGTTCCAGGTGCCAACTGGTTCCCGTGGAGGCTCCCGTGTTCGAGATCGTGGGACCGACACAAGCAGACCGGGAGACGTTCACCTGCGACTCCACCGTCACCAAAGTAGTTTTCGATGAGGCGGTTGCCGCTGCGAAAAGGTGCGGATTGGTTTGGGACACGAATCCTGTTGTGCTGACACCGAAGCCAGACTTAATCAAGCTGGTCGAACTGAGCGATAAATCGGTCTCTGAAGCCGAACAGGAATAAGCCATGTTCACGCTCGAAGTGGAATTTCTACTCGGGCGCTGCTTCTCCAGCAAGTACGATGACCCGACTCAGCCCGAATGGCCACCAAATCCGGCCCGGCTTTTTTCGGCACTTGCAGCAGCGTACTTTGAGGGCGGCGAAGATATCGGAGAGCGGATGGCGCTTGAGTGGTTGGAGCGCTGCGGAGCACCGTCAATTACATTCGGGGAGCCGGGTGTCAGCAACCCGGTTCAGGTCTTTGTTCCAACCAACTATCCGGGAGACCACGCTCCACATCTGCGGGGGAAGCAGCCAAGATACTTACCCGCCCAGAGCCCTTCTGAAGCGAGAGTTTATTTCGTTTGGCCGCAGGCCGGGCCCGACCCGCAAATACTGGGCGCATTGCGCGGATTGGCATCCCGTACCGGGGCCTTGGGGCGCGCGAGTTCCCTGGTGCAGGTCACCATATCTGACCAGACAGCGGTTCCGACTTACGAGCCTAGCCCTGACGGTGAGGTCCTGATGCAGGTTCCATATCCCGGGCGATTGGATGATCTGGCGACTCTCTACAAGCAAAACCGCAGACCGACACCGGGAAAAATGGAACGGTACCGGGAAGCGGGAAAGACTGTTGAGACGAAGGTAACAAGCGGATTTTTTGAGAACGTTGTCTTCCTCGAAAAAGTTTCCGGTCCAAGTCTTCCGATTGAGGCGACATTGACGGTTACAGACGCGTTTCGCAACGCGCTGCTAAAGCAATCCGGGGATCTCGGGGAGATACCGGAGTTACTTCATGGGCACAACAAGACTGTGCCGCACTGCGCACTCCTTGCCCCGCCATTCGTGGATCGTAAGTTTGCGGATGGGCGGTTGATGGGACTCGGCATCGCCTTTCCCCGGTCGGCTTCTGGCGAAGACAGACGCCGGGTCTTGATGGCAGTGGCAAAGGTTGTAGATAGCGGACTAAACATCAGCAAGGACATCGGCAGTTGGGGATTGGAGCCAGTCGAATTCATGACCGCACCAGAGACGCTGCGAAGCAGGACATGGGTTCAGGATTCGCACGAATGGGTGTCAGCAACCCCTGTTCTGTTGGATCGGTTTCCAAAGGAAAAGGGCCCGAGTGTGGAAGAGATCCTATCGCTTGCATGTGAACGAGTTGGTTTGCCGGCCCCCGAGGTCTTGCAGTACTCTCCGTGGCCCATCCTACCGGGGAGCGCCCCGGTAACAAAGCATCGATTGCACCGGGGCGGAGAGGCCAAACCTAAGGTTGGAGTCCACGTGCGCCTGCGGTTTCCGGTCAGTGTGCGGGGTCCGATCCTCTTGGGAGCAGGGAGATTTTTCGGCTTGGGCCTGATGCGTCCACAGTTCGGGAGAGGAGTCGTGGCGGAATGATGACCACTGATGACTTCGTCGAATTCTACAAGGCGATCCACGAAAAACGTGTGCCCTTCCCATGGCAGAAGAGTCTGGTGGAAAGGTTGCTTCATGGGGAGGGATGGACGAATATTGCAGTCCCAACCGCATCGGGTAAGACCAGTGTTCTCGACGCGGCGGTGTTCACCTTGGCGGCTCAGGCAGCTTTGCCAATTACTGAGCGCGTTCCGCTTCGAACTTTCTTTGTTGTGGATCGCCGGCTGGTGGTGGATGACGTTACAGAGCATGCGTCAAAGATTGCTCTTGCCCTGGAGAAGCCGGATTCGGCTATTACGAGGAGGGTCAGTGAGGCACTTCTCAGTTTCGGCGGCGAGGTTCCACTTCGGGTGGCAACACTCCGTGGCGGTATGTACCGGTCCAATGATTGGGCTGATATACCTAACCAGCCTTTAATCTGCGTTTCAACCGTCGATCAGGTGGGGTCCCGGATGTTGTTTCGTGGTTATGGGCTGCGCTGGGAGAGACTGCCGATTGACGCTGCGTTTGTGACGAATGACTCGCTGTTGATTGTGGACGAGGCACATCTGTCGGCACCATTTCTCGAAACAGCGAAAGCGGTTGCGAAGAGACAGCTGGATGCCGAAATCCCGATTTTCCGGCCATTGACGGTGGTTGAGATGTCGGCGACAAGAAGGGAATCTGATGGTTCGGAGATCAAGCTGGAAGGTGAGGATCTTGCCGAGACCAGTCCACTATTTGCGCGCTTGAACAGACCAAAACCGGCCGAACTGCGGGAGTCGGGTGATCTGGTGGCCGACGCTGTAGCAGGTGCGCTGGAGTTTAAGAAAAGTGCACCGCTCGTCGGAGTCGTTGTGAATACGGTTCGCACTGCGCGGGAGATTTTTGAGAAGTTGCGACAGGGACGACCGGAAGACAGTACGTTGCTGTTGACCGGCAGAATTCGGCCTTTCGACCGCGACAAATTATTGGACACCTTTGGCGCGCGGATCAAAGCGGACCGTGATCGGGATGTTCCTGAGGATTTGATTGTCGTTGCAACTCAGACGGTTGAAGTAGGCGCTGACATCGACTTTGATGCGCTGGTAACAGAGGCCGCTCCGATTGATTCCCTGCGACAGCGCTTTGGCAGATTGAACCGCTTGGGTAAGGGCGAGCCGAAAGCGCTGATACTGAAGCCGAAGAAAGAGAAACAGGAAACAATCTACGGCGCGGCAGCCGAAAATACGTGGGCTTGGCTGCTGCAGCAAGCAGGAACTGCCAGGACGATTGATTTCGCGGCAGTTCCCATGGGTGACAGGTTTCAACAGTTCGGCAACGATGAAATGTTGCCGGAAAAACAGGTTGCGCCCGTATTGGTGAAGTCATTCATCGAGGCTTGGTCTTGCACGAATCCGCAGCCGCACCCGAACCCGGATGTTGCGCCGTTCCTGCATGGGCCGAAGGCGCTTGAAGCCGCCGATGTGCAGGTTGTGTGGAGGAAGGACCTGCAGGGTGCTGACGAGCATTGGATCGCAGCTCTGGCCCTTCTTCCACCGCAGAGCATGGAAGCACTTCCGCTACCGCTGTGGCAAGTACGGAAGTGGCTGGATGGAGAGGAGCCTGGTACGGCAATGGACATTGAGGCCGCGGAAGCGCCTCCAACGGCTGAGGCCAAGACTCGATTCCAGCGGCGATTCGTGCGATGGTTCGGCCCGGATAAATCAGAGGTTCTCTACGACATACGGAAAATCGCTCCTGGCGATACGATCGTGGTACCTGCCGAATACGGGGGAACAGATCGATTTGGCTGGGACCCGAAAGCTACGGTCACTGACGTGGCCGATGAATGCTCAGAAGTCCGTGCTAACTCGGGGCGCGGACGAGAGGCTTTGCGGATCGCTACAGCCGAGGTGGCGGAGTCGAACGGTTTGAAGCTGGGCGATCTGGAGCCTTCAGATTTGAAGTCGATGTTTGATGGGCAGTATCGGGACATATCGTTCTATGGATCAGACGATCAGGTTCCGCCCTGGATGATTGGATTCAAACCAAGGAAACGAAGGACGGCTTCGGCGAAGGCAGTGGACAGCGATGAGGAAACGGAAACGGATAATTCCTCTTTGACAGAGCCGGTAACTCTTGCTGACCATACGGACCATGTCGCAGCAAAGGTAGCTAAGTTCGCTGGTGGCTGTGGGCTTCCCGGTGCATTGTCGGAGATTGTCCTTCAGGCGGCGAAGCTGCATGATCTCGGAAAGTCCGACCCACGTTTCCAACTTATGCTTGCCCCGACGGGGTCGTTGTTGGGGCTGCTGGCGAAGGGCAAGAAAACCACTTCAGTTGCGGAATGGAAAACGAGGTCAGAGCAGTCTGGTTATCCCAAAGGGGCACGGCATGAGTTCCTTTCGGTGGCGATGGCGGAACAGCATCTATGGCCAAACGAAGATGCCCGAGACCTTGGTCTCTATCTCATCGGAACACACCACGGTCATGGCCGTCGTCTCGCGCCCTTTTGGGAGGAAGCAAGTATCGAGCCCGTAACATCGACGTTGTACGGAACCGTGCAATGCACACCGGCGGAGGCAGTCCGTTATGCACGATTTGGGTCTGGTTGGACGGAACTCGTTGCGCGGCTGACCAGGCGATATGGATGGTGGGCACTGGCCTACCTGGAATCGATTTTACGCAGAGCGGATTGTGTGGCTTCGAGGGAAGAAGAGCAGAACGCGATCAAACAGGAGCCAATAGATGCCGAGAATCATTGAGGCGAATGGCCTCCGCGCAGATAATCCGCTGGGGTTCATGGCGGCATTGGGGATTATGCAGGTTGCCCGGCGGGTGGAGAAACTGCCAGCCGTAAAGCTTTACTGGTGTCCGTTTGGCTCGAGTTATGCAGCAAGGTTTCAAGTAGCGACGGATCTCGCTGATGAGGATTTTCTCAAGGCTCTCATTTCTGACCTATCCAATGCTAATGGACGGGCAGAGTTTCTTTGGGCTCCTGCCATCAAGTCAGTGAAACAACCTCAGTTTCGAGAAGTTCTCATGCAGGCTGACGACGCACTGGCGGAGTGGCTCTCAGCCTTTGCCAGCGAATTGGCGAAAGATGATGAGGATTTCGTGGAGGCGACACCACTTGATATGTCGGTGTCTGCTCAGAAATTTCTTGATGGTGCATTCAAGCTGGGTACTTCGCTTGGCCGATCCAAGGGTAAGCGCGGACCAACTACGTTCGATTCGTATGAAGAGGCAGTGTTTGGACCATGGAAGTACGAAGATGATCAGCACTCTCTCGGCTGGGACCCATCGACTTTGAAGATGGGAGCTTTCACATTCAAGGCTCCGACGGCGCTGGCAAACACCGGCGTTCGTGCTGCCGTCTGGTTGGCGATCGAGAGCCTGCCTTACTTTCAATGTGCTTACGAAGGTGGACTGGCGACGACGGCGTGGCACGTCAAGAAGGGGACTAGTGAATTCCGCTGGCCGATTTGGAATGAACCGTCTGGTCATGAGGTCATCCAGGCGATGCTGGGGTGGAGTGAACTCGTGAGTGCAGAGCCGGACCGGGGCGAGATGGCGGCTCGTGGGATTTCGGCGATCTTTGGAAGTGCAAAGGTAAAGCCGAATAAGTATCTGGTTACGTTGCGACAGACAAGGTTGGTGGCGGCTTAGAGGCCAGCCAAACGAAACCGGGGTGAGTTCTCCAGCGGGAATGCGCGGAAATGGCGCACGAACGGGTGGCGTGGAGGGCGGGTCTCTTGGGGTGGACGCGCGCCAGAATGTCGCACGAACAAGCTGGCGTAGAGCCTGGATGGTACGGGGACGCGGTGGACGCGCGCCAGGATGGCGCACGAACGGGTGGGCGTAGAGCCTGGATGGTACGGGGACGGGGTGGAACGCGCGCCAGGATGGCGCACGAACGGGTGGGCCTGAGGGCGGGTCTCTTGGGGTAGACGCGCGCCAGAATGGCGCACGAACAAGCTGGCGTCACGCCTGGATGGTACGGGGACGAGGGGGACGCGCGCCAGAATGGCGCACGAACAAGGTTGACGCGTACCGGGATGACGCGCGAATGGGGTAGATACGCGGCTGGATGGGGCGCGAACGGGAGGTGCGCGGCTGGATGGCGCACGAACGGGTGGGCGTAGAGCCTGGATGGTACGGGGACGGGGTGGAACGCGCGCCAGAATTGCGCACGAACAAGACGGCGTGGAGGGCGGGTTTCTTGGTGTGGACGCGCGCCAGGATGGCGCACGAACAGGCTGGCGTGGAGCCTGGATGGTACGGGAACGGGGTGGGTGTGCGGCAGGATGGGGCGCGAACCAGGGGGTGCGGTCGGCATGGGGCAGGAAAGGGGTGCGTGACAGGCTGGGGCGCGAGATGGGGTGGACGCGGCAGGGTGGGGCAGGATGGGGCGTCGAAGACGAATTTCTCAACTGCGCACAAAAAAAGGGGACCCCGGCGGGGTCCCCTTTTTTCTTCTACTTGATGCAGCTTAGTTCTGGCCGACAGCTTCGAGTTCGATGCGTTTCTTTTCCGCATCCAGCTTGACGATCTTGAAGGTCCGGACCTGGCCGGGTTTCAGGATGTCCTTCTTCGGGCCGGAATCCTTGGCGGGACCGCCGCCCGGGGCACCTTTCCAGCGGCTGGCGAGCATCGACGAGAACGCCGACACATCCACGGGACCGGAGGCTGACGTTTCCGCCTTCGCTTCCTTATCCTGCAGGTTGCAGTAGCCTTCCACGCCTTCGCCCAGTTCCACAGTGGCGCGGGTGCGGGTGAGTTCCACCACGCGTCCGGTCACGGTGTCGCCTTCCTTGTGCTCACCGATGAACTCATCGGTCGCGGTGGGCAGCAGTTGCTTCAGACCGAGGCGCAAACGCCGCTTGGAGCGGTCATTTTCGAGCACCATCGCCTTCACCACCTGGCCAACCTTCAACTCATCCTGCGGATGGTTGATGCGCTTTTCGTGCACAATGTCGCCGACGTGGATCATGCCTTCGATTTCATCCGTCACCTTGACGAACGCACCGAACTGCTTGAGCTGCGTGACTGCACCTTCCACAACGGAACCGACAGGATAGCTCTTCTCGACCTCATCCCAGGGATCGCCGAGGGCCTGCTTCAGACCGAGCGAAATGCGCTTGTCGGCAGGGGAGACACCGAGGACAACGACTTCCACAGCGTCACCGGGCTTCACCATATCGGCCGGCTTGCGGATCTTCTTCGACCAGGACATCTCCGAGAGATGCACCAGGCCGTCGAGACCGGGTTCGAGTTCCACGAAGGCACCGAATTCGGTGACGCGGGCCACAACGCCCTTCACACGGTCGCCGACATGGTACTTGTCAGGGGCGACTGTCCAGGGGTCGGGCTGGAGTTGCTTGAGGCCCAGGCTGATGCGCTTCTTGCCGGCATCGACCTTGAGGACCATGACATCGAGTTCCTGCCCGGCGGTGAGCACGTCAGCAGGCTTGGCGACGCGGCCATGGGAGATATCGGCCACATGCAGCATGCCGTCCACGCCGCCGATGTCAATGAACGCCCCGTATTCGAGCAAGCTGCGGACGGTGCCGCGGATGACCTGGCCGGCCTGCAGGTGTTCGAGCAGGCTTTCGCGCTCGCGGGCACGCTCTTCTTCAAGCACCACGCGGCGGTCGACGACGACGTCTTCCTTCTCCGTATCGAGCTTGATGACGCGGCAATGGATTTCCTGGCCGAGCAGCGTGACCATCTCGTTCATGTCACGGATGCCGCTGCGGGAGGCAGGCATGAAGGCGCGGACGCCGATATCGACGCTGAGGCCGCCCTTGATGACCGCGGTGACGATGCCGGTGATGGTTTTCTTTTCGTCGAAAGCCGATTGCAGACCGGACCAGTCTTTGGGGACATCCACTTTGATGAGGGACAGCGTCAGGTAGCCTTCGGCGTTCCGGCCCTTGATACTGACGGGCAGGACGTCACCGGCTTTGACGCGTACGGCGCCCTTGGCATCGCGCAGCATGGAGACGGGCATGACGCCCTCGGTCTTTTGACCGACGTCGAAGAAGACGTTTTCCTCCGTGACAGCGACAACTGTGGCCTCGCGGCCCTCCTCGCCTGGCGCCTCTTGAGAGTGGCTCTGTTCGAACTGGTTGAGAATGTCGCCGAACGAGCTTTCCGCTTCTGACGGATTCAGCTCGTCCTGTTCGCGGATTTCATCTTCTTCGCGAAGCGACGGGATCGGGTTGGACATGGGTTACTTCAACATTGTGGCATACCGCCCGCAGGTTTATCGCGCCCCCCGCACGGCTTGATTTTGTCACGCAATTTTTGGGGTGTGGAATTGCCTCATTCTGGTACACTCAGGCTTGGATGGCAGTTCCCCTCCCCGCACACATGCGGCGCCGCCCACGGCTCCAACGCTTCGATTCCCCCGCACTCCCGAACTTTCTTGCGTCAAAAATCCCCGCCGAGATCACATGTTGACGCTGCAGTTCGGAATTTTCCACACAACGAGTTCTGTTTTCCAACAACGGAGGTCTTGACCCGCCTGCAATGAAAGCCACAGTACAGGTAAGCCGCGGAATTGAAGGGTTCTTCGGGACCCGCGATGAAAATATCAGGCTCTTGGAAGCCGGTCTGAATGTCGCCACCCGGTTGGGGAACGACATTTTGGAGATTGAAGGAGAGCCGGAAGGCGTTTCCAGGGCGGAAGGAATTCTGGAAGATTATTTTTCCCTCATCAAAGAAGGGGAGATTTTCAAGAATGGCGACCTTACCAGTCTGCTGCGCGTGGTGATGGAGGACCCGGGGTGTTCGTTCCGGTCTCTGGTCCACAGCGGCAGACAGAGGAGTTTCGGCAAGAAGGTGCTGACGCCGAAGACGGTCACGCAGCGCCGGTACCTGGAAGCGATTGAACGCAGCGATCTGGTTTTCGGGCTGGGTCCGGCGGGTACGGGGAAAACCTACCTGGCGGTGGCGATGGCGGTGCAGGCGTTCCTCTCAAAACGTGTGAGCCGGATCATTCTCACGCGGCCTGCGGTGGAGGCCGGTGAGCGTCTGGGATTTTTGCCCGGTACACTGAAAGAGAAGATTGACCCGTATCTGCGCCCTCTGTATGACGCTCTCTACGAAATGATTGAGAGCGAGAAAGTGGAAAAGCTCATTGAACGGCAGACCATTGAGGTGGCTCCGATCGCGTTCATGCGCGGCCGTACGCTCAACGATGCGTTCATTATTCTCGATGAGGCCCAGAACACCACGCCGGAACAGATGAAGATGGTGCTGACACGCCAGGGCTTCAATTCGAAGACGGTGGTGACCGGGGATTTGACGCAGATCGATCTTCCGAATGCGCGGCGCAGCGGTTTGGTGGATGCGTGGGAGATTTTGCGGGGTGTGGAAGGGATCAGCTTTGTCCACTTTGACGACCGCGACGTCGTCCGTCATGCACTGGTGCAGCGGATTGTGAAGGCCTATGACAGGGCTGGTGAAGCGCGCCAATTGCCCCTGAAACTTGGCGGTGCGGCTCCGATTGAGGTCGGGGCGGTGCCGGTATCCTGAACTGCCGCTCGATGAAGCAGCGGCCTATATGAAAGAAGATCCACTAATAAGTTACCGGCGGAAGCCGGCCTCCATTGATGCGGCAGCGCTTGAAAGCTTTGCGGAGACCTTGTGTTCGAAGGTCGCCAAAGGCAGGGCTTTTCACTGCCGTGTCACGAATGATGAGGAACTGCAGTCGTTGAACCGGCAGTTCCGCCAGAAGGATTACGCGACGGATGTGTTGTCGTTCCCTTCCGGCATGAAGGACCCCATTGGCGACATAGCGATTTCGATGAACCGCGCGCGGGCCCAGGCGAAGGAGTTTGGGCACACGGCGGAAGAGGAATTGCGCATTCTGCTGCTGCATGGCGTGTTGCATCTGCTGGGCTATGACCATGAGACCGATGAGGGCGAGATGGCCCGGGCGGAAGCGCGCTGGCGGAAGAAGCTGGGGCTGCCGCTGAGTCTTACGGAACGGGCGGAAGCATGACGCTGGTGGTGTTGCTGGTCCTGCTGGTGCTGGTGGTGCTTTTCACCGTGGTGCAAACCATGTATACGGAGAGTTCGCGGCTGCGGAGCCGTGAATTGCCGGCGCTGCAGTTTTTCAAGAATGAATTCGAAGACCGTTTGGGCATCAGCACGGAACATGGCGCACTGACGTTTTCGGTTTGGAAGCATGGCTGCCTGGTGCTGTGCGGCGTATTTGCGACGGCGCAGGTGGTGGATGGCGGGTATCTGTCACTCACGGGGCTGGCGGAGAGCGCGGCGGTTTCGTGTCTGCTGATGATGCTCTCGGCGTATCTGGTGCCGCAGTTGCTCTACCGGCGCACCACGGGACGCTGGCTGCTGGCGGTGCTGCCTGTGTTCGCGCTGGCGGCGCTGCTGCTGAAGCCGGTGGTTGCGCTGCTGAGCTTTCTGCATTCGCTGCTGAAGATTACGCGGCCGGAAGAGGACGAAGGGGAAGCGCCGACGTCCGTGGAGAATATTCAGGCGTTGATTGAAGCGGGCCGGGATGAGG
>CAIXXM010000009.1 GCA_903923395.1 uncultured Acidobacteriia bacterium | reverse complement strand
ACTTCGAATGCCGCAAATGATCCAAACTGGCTGAAATACCGCAATGAGGGCTATATCCTCATGCGCGATCCGCAGAACTATCCGCCGATTACGCCGCCCTGGGGTACGCTGAACGCCATTGATCTGAATCAGGGCGTGATCCGCTGGCAGATCCCGTTCGGGGAATATCCGGAACTGGTGGCCAAAGGGATGAAAGATACCGGCAGCGATAACTACGGCGGACCAGTAGTCACTGCCAGTGGGCTGTTATTCATTGGTGCCACCAGTTTCGACAAGAAGTTCCGTGCGTATGACAAACTGACCGGCAAGCTGCTCTGGGAGACTATTCTTCCCGCGGCAGGAAATGCAACACCTTCCATCTATGAAATTGAGGGCAGGGAATACGTGGTGATCGTCTGCGGAGGCGGAAAGAATGAAGCCCCGTCCGGCAGCAGTATCGTCGCGTTTGCTCTGCCGGAGAAATGAGACTTCCTATGATCCGTAAAGCAGCAGCTGCACTTCTACTCTTCGCCAGCCTCACTTTTGCGCAGGTGACGGCTCTCCGCGTGGGCCATCTGGTGAATCCGGAAAACGGCACCGTGGCGGATAACCAGATCATCCTGATTGAAAATGGAAAATTCTCTGCCATCGGCGCGAATGTCTCTATTCCGGCCGGTGCCAACACTGTGGATCTTTCGGCCTACTATGTGTCGCCCGGTCTGGTGGATGCCCACAACCATCTTGCCCTCACTTATAAAGAGGAACCGGAGCATAACAGTTACTATCTGACGTCCGTGCTGGATTCCACCGCCATTCGCGCCATTCAGGCCGTCTCAAACGGCATGACCATGATGAACGCAGGCTTCACCGTGGTGCGCGATCTTGGGAACAACGGCAACTATGCCGATACCGCTCTGCGCGTCGCGATTGAACAGGGCTGGGTTCCTGGACCAACGCTGATCAACTCCGGTATTATCATCGGCGGCTTCGGCGGACAGTTCTCACCCGTCCCGGAGCGTGAATTTCTGATCGAGCCTGAATACCTCAACGCGGATACGCATGACGAAATCATCAAGGCGGTACGGAAGAATATCCTTTACGGTGCCAAGGTGATCAAGATCTGTGTGGATTGCAAGCCATACGGCTACACCGCGGAGGAGATGAAGCTCTTCATCACGGAAGCTGCGAAGGCTGGGCTCAAGGTTGCGGGACATGTGCAAACCAAGGCCGGAGCCTTGCGGGCGATTGAGGCCGGTATCTGGTCGATTGAACATTCCAGCGCCCTCGACGAAGAAACCCATAAGTTGATGGCACAGAAAGGCATCTGGCGTGTGGGGACGGAAACGCCGCTTACGGTGTATCACACCGGAACCACCCCCGCCGCGAAAGCGCGATTCGACCGCCAGACCGAGGGCATCAAGAGCGCTTACGCCAACCACGTCATGATGGCGTTTTCGACGGACGCCGATTACTATATTCCCGGTATGGACCGCGGGCAGGTGGTCATCGACTTCCTCAAGAGTTGGCAGGCAGCTGCAATCCCCGCGCCGGAGCTGCTCAAGATCATGACCATCAATGGCTATAAAGTCAGCGATATCTACGACAAGCGCGGACCCATCAAGACCGGTCTTCCCGCGGATCTGATTGCTGTCCGCAAGAACCCTCTGCAGGATATCGATACCCTCCGCGACGTACGTTTCGTGATGAAAGACGGCATTTTCTTCAAGAAGGATGGGGTGATGGTTCCTGGTCCTTTCTTCCACAGCGGACCAGTTCCGCCTTCTGCCTGGCGGATTCACTAGACAGACCATTTGACGCCCTGCGCTTACCGTGGTAATCTTTGATTGTGCAACTCGCAGAATCAAAATTGACCATGCAGGGACAAATCTCCGTGCCGCTTGATGTCAGGAAGGCATTGGGTATCGGGCCCGGTTCTGTTCTGGAGTGGGAAGACCGGGATGGCGAAGTGGTGGTGCGGCGGGCGGTTCGGTACTCTTCCGCTGATATCAACCACGTTCTGTTCCAGGAATTCTCCCCCGAACCCGTTTCGCTGGCTGATATGAAGAAGTCTTTGAAAACGCGGGCCGCGAAGAAGCTTGAAGATCTGAATGCGGGCCATTGACACAAATGTGCTGGTCCGCTTGATCACGCGGGACCACGCCAAGCAGACGGAAGCTGCGGAAAAGTTTGTACAGAAGGGTGCCTGGGTATCGTTGCTCGCACTCACGGAATGCATCTGGGTTTTGGGCAGCGCCTACAATCTGCCGGATGTATCGCTCGCAAAGGCAATTGAGATGCTGCTGGCTCACGAGCACCTTGCCATACAAGATGCAGACGTCGTGAAGGCCGCGCTGGCTCTCTACCAGACGAAGCCATCGCTCGGTTTTTCGGACTGCCTCATGCTGCACATCGCAAAGAAGGCCGGGCATAAACCCTTCGGCACTTTCGACAAAGATCTGTCCAAGTGCGATGACGCGCAGAAAATCTAACGTCGAATCCTGCATAATGGTGCCATGAATCCCGTGTGGTGGATTGCGTGGTCCGCTGTGTGCGCGTTTGGTTCCGGGACGCTGATGTATTTCGTCATGCAGTCGCGGATGGAAGTCCGTTTATCGAAGCAGCGCGAGCAGTTGGCTGCCGCAAAGGCGCAACTTGCGGCCCAGCAGGAATCACTGGCCGGCACAATCGCTGCAACTCATGATTCCGCCCGCCGCCAGGCCATGGATGAATTTCTCGCAGAGATCCGCGTGGAAGAGCGCCACTACGTGCGCGAGCACAGGGCGCTCTTCATCACCAGAAAATCCATGGTGCGGCAGGAGCGCATCTTTTTCCGCAACATCCCGCTGACGAATTGGGTGGAGCAGGAAATGCCCGTCGAGGAAGGTGCCGACCTCGACAAGCTGCTCAAGACGATGTCTGTTTTCGAACCGCTGCTCACAGGCGATGTGGCCGGTGAACAGCATCCGGTCCGCAAACTGCTCCGCAACTAGTAGCGCGGAACGGTTGGATCAATCTGGACACTCCAGGCGTCGATTCCGCCCGCCATGCTCTGACAATTTTCCACACCCTGGCGGCGCAGCCAATCCACTACGGAGAGGCTCCTCATCCCGTGATGACAGAAAACAACCAGCATTTCGCCGTCGCGGTCCAGATCCTGAAGATGTTGCGGCACGCTCCGCATGGGCATCAATTCGGCCCCGGCAATGCGGCAGATCTGGTGCTCCTGCGGCTCCCGGACATCAATCAACCGCAGTTTTTCCCCTGCGTCGAGGCGCGCTTTGACCTCTTGTACCCCTGTTTCCATTGCTAGTTCCATCACTTCGGGAGTCTAGCAGTTTCCATGTCAGATCCGCGAAACCGGAATGAGTTCCCGGAACGTCCAAAGCCCTTGTTATACTTGGGAGTTAAATCTTCTTTTTCCCGTGAGCAATCTTCCCAGATGAAGTCTTTCCATGCCCTTCTAGTGGCAGTCACGCTGACCTCTTGCGCATTCGGGCAAAACAGCACATTCAGTACCGGCCAGGCCGCGCGGCTTGTTGTCGGCCAGAAATCATTCACCGCGGCGGATTACGGTGCCTCAGACACCTTGATCGGCGCGCCCAGCGGGATTGCGTACGCCAACGGCATGCTCTTCGTGGCGGACTCCAACCGCTATGGCGCGTCGCCCATCAACAACCGCGTCGTGATCTTCAAGGACCTCAACACCTATCCTTCGCCCACTGACATTCCGACGATCCCCGGCTCCACCTGTAGCGTTTGCCGCGGGCAAGCCGCAGTCGTTCTCGGCCAGCCGGACTTCATCTCGACCGCCTACTCGCTCAGTCAGCGTGGCATGCGCCAGCCGGACGCCGTAGCCACGGATGGGAAAATCCTCGCCGTTGCGGATACGGATAACAACCGTGTTCTCATCTGGAACTCCATTCCCACCTTTAATGGTCAGCCTGCCGATGTGGTTGTGGGCCAGGCGGACTTCACGCACGGGACCACCTCGATTCCGCCGACCGCCAAGAGCCTTCGCGGACCGCAGGGTGTTTGGATCTACAACGGCAAGCTCTATATTGCCGACACCCAGGACCACCGCGTCCTGATCTACAACAAGATTCCGACCTCGAACGGTGCCGCTGCCGACGTCGTTCTGGGCCAGCCCAATTTCACGGCGTTCATCCAGTCCGATCTGTCAGTAGCCGATCAAACCGCGACCCAGCAGAACATGTTGAATCCGGTTTCCGTGACCACAGATGGGCAGCATCTCTTTGTGTCCGATCTGGGCCACAACCGCATCATGATGTGGAACAGTATCCCGACGGCGAACAATCAGGCCGCTGACATCGTGATTGGCCAGAAAGACTTTGTCACTGCGACGGAGAATGACAACACAAATCTCTGCGCTTCGAACGGAACCGATTCGAGCGGGAATGCCACCTACCCCGGCCGCTGCGGGAAGACGCTCTCCTTCCCCCGTTTCGCTCTCTCTGATGGCACCAAACTTTTCGTCGCGGACGGCGGCAATGACCGTGTGCTGATCTTCAATCAGATTCCGACTGCCAACACCCCGCAACCGGACATCGTCATCGGCCAGCCCGACGAATTCACGCTCGATACCTTCTTCAATCCCGATGGTGCGAACGCGTTCCAGACTCCGACCGCCCTCGCCTACGATGGCACCAACCTGTACGTGAGCGATACCTTCAACCGCCGCGTGGTTGTGTACTCTCCAGGCAACTCGGTTATCCCGCTCTCCGGCGTCCGTAATTCCGCCAGCTTGGAGATCTACGCGATCGCCAACGTGGCTATCGGCGGCACCATCACTGAGAACGACACCATCACGATCACCATCAATAGCAAGGACTACGTTTATACGGTCAAGAAGACAGACGCCCTGACCGATGTCGTCAAAGGGTTGGTGGCTCTGATCAACGCAGGCACTGGCGACCCCTGGGTTTTGGCCACACCGGATCTGGTCAATTTGCTGGTGGATCTAACCGCCCGCACCGGCGGCAGCAGCGGGGCCAACATTACGCTCGCAACAACCACTGCGCCTCCTTCCGGCAGCGCTTCCACCGTGACCGCTACAGAAACAGCGGTGGTAAGCGGCGGCACGCTGAATATTTACCTGCAGGATCCGACGCAGATTGCACCAGGCACCATCGTCCAGATCTACGGCGATGAATTCACCAATAACCAAACCGGTTCGGCAGACTTTTCCAAGCGCTACCTGCCCACGACCCTGGCGAACGCACAGGTATTTATCGACGGTATCCAGGCTCCCATCGTCTATGCTTCGCAGAAACAGCTAAACGTGCAGATGCCTTATGAGGTGGCAGACCGGACCAGCGTCAGCCTCTACGTCCGCACTGTTCACGAAAATGGCCGTGTCACCGCAACCACTCCGGTTGCTGTCACCATCGTTCCGCAAAACCCTGGCGTGTATGCGCAGCAGGGCACGGATCCCCGGCCGGGTCTCGTCTACCACGGCACCAGCTTCGCTTCCGGTGCGATCTCGGTCGACGGCACCATCAATGCCGGAGACGTCGGCGTGATCACCATCGGTACCGAAGTCTACACGTACACGGTGCAGGCCAGCGACACTCTGGATTCCGTCCGCGATGCCTACATCGCCATGATTAACGCCTCAGATCCCAACGTGACGGCGGTTTCTTCCAACCAATACGACCGTATCTATCTCTATTCGAAGATCCCGGGTCCTGCCGGCGAAGGTCTGAACTACACCGTTTCTGTGACCACGGGTACTTCGCTGATCCTGACGGCTCTTGGCGGCGGCACCACCTGCTGTTCGAACGTGCAGGGTGCTCCGGTCACCATCGACAACCCCGCCGCACCCGGCGAAATCGTGTACGTTCTCGCCACGGGCCTTGGCCCGACGAATCCTTCTGATATCGACACCGGTGCCATCTACCAGGGCGGCGAGAACAATCCCCCGGCAACCCCGGTCGACTCTGTTCTGGCAGGCGGTTCCACGGCGAATATCGTGAACGTCACCCCGCTGGTTGGGCAGGCTGGCATCTACGTGGTCAGCTTCCAGCTCAGCACCAGTCTCACCAGCAACCCCAACACGCAGTTGACGATCGCGCAGCAATCCTTCGTCAGCAACGTGGTCACCTTCCCGGTGGCGGTGCCCGGTGCGACCAGTGGCTCTGGCATCCAGGCACCTCCTCCGGTTGCTTTGAAAACACAGGCTGCTGCGAAGAAGCGCTAACGGTAAATCACTTCGCGTTCCCACTCCTCCCGGGGTTGCTGGTGCAATTTCCAGTAGACCCCGGCGATGAGATCCGGCGCGAAGTGCGTTCCCTCTTTCACGAAGCCACAGACCGTGACCGTTGCCACGTGAATGTTGCTTGCTTCCAACTCCGCAGCCAGACTGAACGCGTAATTGCGCACTCCCGCTTTGCCAATGGCCAGCGAAGAGTAATGCGGATAAGGCTCCAGTGCCAGTCCACCGCCCGTGATGAGAATGGTTCCGCCTCCGGCCTTCCGCATCGCTGGAATGACCGCTTGCGCTGCAACTGCCGCTCCTGCCACATTGACCTTGAAGTCTTCGAGTAAATGTTCCGTAGCCACCACGCTGGGCAGGCCGGGATTCATAACTGACGCGTTATAGACCAAGACGGAAGGGTTTCCCAGTTCCTCCGTGCATTTCGCCAAGGCAGCCCGCAGGCTTGCCTCATCCCCCGCGTCCGCCTGGTAGCCCCGCGCGCCAACGCCAACTTCTGCCGCCAATTCTTCCAGCTTCGCCTGCTGCCTGGAGAGCAAGGCAACACCGAAGCCCTCCGCCGCGAATTTCTTCGCCACTGCGAGGCCGATTCCCGGACCCGCGCCTACGATTGCACAAACAGGATTCTGCATTCCGAACCAGCGTACGATATCCTCGATTGTTCCCTCATGTGGCAACAACATTACACACCGGTCCTGGGCAGCATCCCACTCTCGGCACTCACTGCGGCAACGCCCGTCTTCGTCATGCTCGTCATGATGGGAGTGTTGCGCCGCCCTGCATGGATCTCCGCACTCACAAGCCTGACGGCCGCGGTGCTGGTGGCACTGGGGATGTACGGCATGCCTGTGCCCTTGCTGGCCTCCACCGTGGTTTATGGTGCCTGCTTCGGGTTGTTTCCCATCGGCTGGATTGTGCTGTCGGCGATCTTCCTCTACAACATCACCTTGCGCACCGGGAAGTTTGAGATCGTAAAGCAGTCGATTGCGGGCCTGACTAGTGACCGCCGCCTGCAAGCGTTGCTGATCGCGTTTGCCTTCGGTGCCTTCATCGAAGGGGCGGCAGGCTTCGGGACCCCCGTCGCGGTCGCCGCCGCAGTTCTCACAGGACTTGGCTTCCCACCCTTCTTTGCTGGCGGCATCTGCTTGCTGGCCAATACCGCGCCTGTGGCCTTCGGCTCCATCGGCATTCCCCTGATTACCCTTTCCGCGGTGACTGGACTTCCCCTGGGACGCCTCAGCGCGGGTGTTGGCCGCATCTGCGCGCCGGTCTCGCTCATCATCCCGGCCTATCTCATTCTGGTCATGGGTGGCTGGAAGGCACTGCGCGGCGTATGGCCCGCAGCGCTTCTCTGTGGCGTTGCCTTCGCCGGAACGCAGTTCGTCGTTTCGAACTTCATCGGCCCGGAACTGACGGATATTCTCTCCTCGCTGGCGGCAATCGTTTCGCTTGTCATTCTCTTTCGGGTTTGGAAGCCCAAAGATCATTTCGAACTCCCCGGCGCGACTCCCATGGCCGCGCGTGTGCGCCTGCCGCTTGGCGAAGTGTTGCTCGCCTGGACCCCCTTCATCCTGATTGTGGTCTGTGTCCTGGTCTGGGGATTCAAACCGGTCAAAGCTGAATTCGCCAAAGCAACGCTGAAGTTCGCCTGGCCCGGCCTGCACCAGTTGATTCAACGGATGCCGCCGGTGGTCCGCCAGCCTGCTCCTTACGATGCCTTCTATACGTTCGATTGGCTGACCGCCGCCGGGACTGCCTGCTTTTCTGCTGCGATCCTGTCTGCAGTCATTCTGCGGATGAAGCTCAAGGATTTCTTCTCGATCCTGTTATCGACAATCCGGCAGTTATTACTCGCGGAATTTACCATCGCCTGCGTTTTGGCCCTGGCCTTTGTGATGAATTACTCCGGCGCCACAGCGACCATGGGTCTGGCCTTCGCGGCGACCGGAGCAGCTTTCCCGTTCTTCAGCGCTCTGCTTGGGTGGCTGGGCGTCTTCCTTACCGGCAGTGATACTTCGGCCAACGCTCTCTTCGGTAACTTGCAAGTGGTGACCGCACAGAACCTCGGAATGAATCCCGTGTTGATGGCCTCGGCGAATTCGAGCGGCGGCGTGATGGGGAAGATGATCAGCCTGCAGAGCGTGGCGGTTGCTTCCGCCGCAACCTCCATGGCGCAGGGTGAGGAAAGTAAGCTCTTCCGCTTCACCCTGCGCCACAGTATCTTGCTCGCCTCCATCATCGGTGTAGTGGCTCTGCTCTATACCTATGTGCTGCCTTCGCTGGCACCCTGAGACTTACTGGGAATCGTCGGTCGTCCGTGCCAAAGCCGGTACCTTCATATCCGGTGAAAGCACGGGACGCTTCTTATGCCATTCCGTCGCCTGCTCATAGGCCCGCGCCAGTGCAAGTACTCTGCCTTCGGAGAACATCGGCCCGGCAATCATCACGCCAATGGGCAGCCCCGCTGCCGTGAAGCCGCAAGGTACAGAAACGGCGGGGATACCGAACGTATCGAACTGGGAAGTATTCTCCAACTCCGGATTTCGCACCTTTTCGACTTCCTCCCGTTTGATGGAAGCGTCGATGGTCCGCGGCGAATGTCTGCGGGTGGGCAGTACGACAAGGTCGAAATCCGTGAAGGCATCGTCAATCGTGCGGCGCAACGTTTGCAGCTTCCACATACTCTTGATGTAATCGGCGGCCTTGGCTTCATTGCCCTTCGATAAGTTGCGGCGGGTGGGGATTTGATAGCGGCTGACGTTCTCGGCATAAAAATCCTGATGATAGCCGTAGAACTCCGCGCCCACGTTGATCCCGCGCGTGGAAGGCAGCGTTACATCCCGAATGCTCTTCGTCAGCCCTTTCATTACACCGATGGCATCCTCCACCAGTTTCGCCACGTCGGCATCCAGAGCGTCGAAATACGGCGCCCGTGGTATGCCGAGCCGGAGACCGTTCACAGGCTGCCGCATCAAGGCAGCGTAGTCTTCCCGCTCATGCTTCACGCTGGCAATATCAAGACGGTCATAACCTGCCAGTACATTCAGCAGGATCGCCGCATCCTCCACGGTCTTCGTGATCGGCCCGCAGTGATCGAGCGAAAGAACCAGTGGAATAATGCCCCGTATGGAGACCAGTCCATAAGTCGGCTTGAGCCCCACCAGATTGCAGTAAGAGGCAGGCACACGGATGGAGCCGCCGGTATCCGTGCCCAGTGCGCCGAAGCAGGTATCGGCAATCGTGGCCGCCGCTGATCCGCCCGATGAGCCGCCTGGATTCCGGTCCAGTGCCCAGGGATTGCGGACAGGTCCGAAGTAACTGGTCGCCGAAGTGATCCCGTTGGCAAATTCATGCATGTTGGTTTTGCCAAGGATTACCGCACCTGCGGCCTTCAACCGGCGGGTGACTTCTGCGTCCTCAGCCGGAACACGGTCGTCGAAAACAGCACTGGCCGCAGTGGTTCGCGTGCCAGCGGTATCAATGTTGTCCTTGAGCGCGAGTGGAATGCCATGCAGCGGGCCGCGTGACTTGCCAGCTTTCAGCTCCGCATCGAGTTGCCGGGCCTGTTCCAGAGCCTTGTCTTTCATGATCGTGATATAGGCATTGAGCACGGGGTTGAGACTCACCGCCCTTTCGAGACAGGCCTCCGTGAGTTGCAGGGAAGTCACGCGACCGGACCGTATCGCGGCGGAAGCTTCGGCCAGGGTCATACTGGCGGGGCTGGGTGCCTGCGCTCTGAGGCGGGTAGCGGCGAAGGCTCCCGCTGCGGTGAGAGTAAAGTCTCGTCGTGTCATGGTTCCCGACAGTGTAGACGTCCGGGCTATAGACTGTCTAGCTATGAAGTTGTTTTTTACTCTTCTTGCAGCCGCCTCCTGTCTATTCGGCGTTACCTTGCGTGATCTTCAGCAACAGCCTGCCGCGATTACTTACAAGGACGGACTGCGCTTGTACGTATTTCCCGCGGCGGGTGACAAACCCAAGCCCGCTTTGCTTTGGTTGCATGGCGGCGGCTGGACAAGCGGCAGTGCCGAAGCCGGCTTCCCGCACGCGCGCTATTTCGCCTCGCGGGGTATGGTGGGAATCAGCGCCGAATATCGTCTCGCAAAGCCCGGTGGACCCTTCGTCAGTGATGCCATTGCCGATTGCAAGGCAGCATTGCAATATCTCGGGAGCCATGCGAAGGATCTCCACATTGACCCCGCAAGAATCACCGTTGCAGGGGATTCCGCCGGAGCACACCTGGCTGCTGCATTGGCGGACCAAGCCGGCGCGCTCGTGCTCTACAACGGCATCTATGATCTAACTGACACTGACCGGACCAAGGTCACCGGCAGTGCCGAAGCATCCAAGGCCGTCTCTCCTTTGTTCCACATTCCAGCCCGCATGCCGCCAGCCGTCCTGTTGCATGGCTGGAATGATACTTCTGTTTCTCCAGACCAGTCACAGCGCTACGCCGCAGCCACTAAATCGCGTCTGATCATGGTGGAAAACGCCCGTCATGCCTTTGTTCTTCCCGGTTACACGGCACCGGAACATCAAGTTGTGGATGCCATCCGTGAGGGCGATCACTTCCTGCAATCAATCGGCTATCTCACCGGGCCCGCCACTTTGGAGACTGCGTCGCCCTTGCCGGTGTCCCGCCCCGGAAGCTGGATGACCAGGCACGAAAAAATTCTTGACCGCGTCAAACAGGGCAATGTGGACGTTGTCTTTCTGGGGGACTCCATCACGCAGAACTATGAAAAGGCAAATCCGCCCGACGAGGATTTCAAACCCACCTGGGACCGCTTCTACGGGGATCGCAACGCTGTGAATTTGGGGATTTCAGGAGATACAACCGAACACCTGGTCTGGCGGATCGAACACGGTGAACTCGATGGAATCAAGCCAAAGCTGGCTGTGATCTTGATTGGCACCAATGATCTTGGACACGGTGTACCTGCGGAGAAGACGAAGGCTGGAATCGATGAAGTGGTCTATCTCACACACGTGAAGGTCCCGTCGGCGAAGATTCTGCTGCTCGGCATCCTTCCGAGTAACAAATCAGAACAGCGCAGTGCAGATTCCGCTGCGGTAAATACCTATCTCGCAGCCAAATATGCCGCGAGCAGTTTTGTCACCTTTACTGACATCGGCGATATCTTCCGAAAGAACGGCAAGCTCGATGACGGTCTCTTCTATGACCCCCGTTTGAAGACTCCGGCAGGTGCTCTTCACCCGGATACAAAAGGCCAGCGGATGATGGCCGAAACCATCGAACCGCTGGCCTGTAAGTTACTCAACGACTGTAAACCGCGTTAGAAGGTCAGGTGCGCGGAAAGCATCATGACACGCGGGCTGCCCAGCGTCTGTGTGATGTAACCAAGAGTTGCCGAAGGAGTGCGGACCGTAATGGCCTTGATCGCATTGCCGCTCTTCGTCGTACTGTAGAGGCTGGTGCTGTTGCCGGGTACGTCGAAATCAGGATGGTTGAAGACGTTGAAAACGTCCCAGCGCAGGCTGAGCTTCACCCGTTCGGTCAGTGCAGTTTGCTTGGTCAAACCGAGATCCACACGGGATTGCAGCGGTCCGCGGAAGGTGTTGCGTCCGCTCGCGCCGAAGCTGGTCTCGTAGTTATCGCAAACAGAGGCACCGTTCACTGTGGTGCAGGCAGGCACGCCGGACTGGCCCGGCTGCAGAACAGGAATGTACAGCTTTGTGGTATCGATCAAAGGCTTCTGAATATTTACGCCCGTCGAGCCCTGCAGCACAATGCTGCTGTTGGTCACTCCGGGGGTGAAGCCGATGATGGGGTCCGCAATGTTGATGGTGGTGCTGTTGTAAACCGACGAAACAGCTCCAGAGTAGTCGTAGATGTTATACGGCTGGCCGCTCTGCACAGTCAGGATGCCGTTGAGAGCGAATCCGTTCACGAGCCGCGACACGAGGGTATTTGCTGTCTTCAACTTCGGTAACTCATAAAAATAACTGGAGTTGAAGACATGCGTACGGTCATAGGTCGATGTACCGTACGAATCTTTGATGTTTAGCGGATTGTTGCCGTTGAAGAACAAGCCGAGGTTGGACTGGATATCGAGCGAGTGTGACCACGTGTAAGAGGCCGTCATCTGGAAGTTCTGACTCAGGCGCTTGCGGACACTGGTCTGGAGCGCGTTGTAGTTGGAAAATCCAATGGCCTTGTAGAGTACCGAACTGGTGGAGTAACCCAGATACGGAGCCCGCAGGTCCGTATTGCCGCCTTCATAGGAAGCAACGGTCTCAGTCGGGATGATGTTGAAGCCGTAGCTCGTGGTTTGGCCGTTGATCGGGTTGGAGGCCGTGGCGATGTTGGCCTGGTTGAAGGGGATAGGCAGAACCTGATTGCTGCCGTGGTTGCCCACATATCCAGCTGTGAAGACCCAGCTGTTGAACGGCTGGTACTGCAGGTCAAAGCTCCAGTTTTGCGTGTAGGGCAGCGTATTGTGCGCGTCGTAGCCGCCGAAGATATAGGGCGCTGAGCCATTGGTGATCTGCGCGGCATTCGGCAGTTGTTTGGCGAGAATGCTTGGGTCTCCGGGAGTGCCGGGGGCCGTCGGACCGAAAGGATTCGAAAGTGTCCCGTTCGCAGGGGCGCTGATGGGTACCGTGAAGGGTAGCTGCATGGTCACGCCGAATGGACCGCTGAAGCCTCGGCCAGCACCAGGCGAGAAGTAAGTGAACAGTTCGCCGCGGTCAAAGTACAGACCATAGCCCGCGCGCAGGGTGAGGTGCTTGATGAAGCTGGGGCTCCAGGCCAGACCAACGCGGGGACCAACTCCCCACTGGCGTCCTGTAAGGGTGGAGTTACTCACTCCCTTGGTGGCATAAGGCGAATTGCCGGCGAAGACCAGGCCGCTGTTGGTAACGGTATCCGTTGAAGCGTTGTACTGGTAAAGGTCAGAGTTGAAGTTCACCAGCGTGCCGTACTTCTCGCTCATGGGACCTTCGAAGTCATACCGGATGCCGAAGTTCAGCGTCAGGTTGGACTTCAGCTTGTAGTTATCCTGCACGAATAGGCCGATCTGATCGGCGCGGTAATAGCGGTTACTCGCACCGTTGTAAAAGGTGGAGGAGCTGATATTCTCGGCTCCGGTCAGGAAGGTTGCGAAATTCGTGAAGGCAATCGAAGCTGCCTCTGTCTGCCGGTTGATGATGTTCAGTTGCGTGTGGTTCCAGGTGGCACCAAAGGAAATGGTGTGGCGGCCCGGAGTCCAGTTGGCGGTCGAGCTGAGATCCCACTTATTCTGGAAAATTCCGGCGTTGGCGAAGTTACCGCTGGGGCCGATCGAAAGCGTCTTGTTCAGCGTGGCATCCACGGTGCCCAGAGCGATCGAAGGCAGCTTGCTGATTGCCCAAAGGTTGATGCCGGCATCCTGCGCGGTGGCAGGCTGGTCCGTGGTCGCATTGGCGCGTTGACGGACAAAACCAATCTTGTTTTCCCAGATCAGGTTCGGACGCAGCACCGTGGTGTTGTCAATCGATGCAAGCTGCGAACCGGCATCCAGGCTCTTGCCAAAACCATTGATGGCGGGTCCGCCACCGTAGGGGTTGTAGCTGGGGCTGTTCTGGAAGAGATACTTCACGCTGAGGCGGTCACGCGAGGACCAGTTATAGTCCATGCTGGACGTGGCAATGTCTGCCATCGTATTGCTCGGGTGACCATTGACGACGAGGTTATAACCCAGAACCTTGGCGGTGTTGATGTCGCTGATGGTCGGTGTCGGAATCAGGTAGGAACCGTTGTACTTCAGCTGCATGATCTTCAACGCGGCCGGGTCGATCTGGCTGGGTGCTACCGCTACGCCAAGGTCGGCCTGGGCCACTGCTGCCAGAGCCGTGGCGCTGCGGTCATCTGTCAGGTGCGTCGGGACCGTTGCCGTTTGCGTGCCTGCAAGGTTGTCATTCACGCGGAGACTCTGCCAGGAGGCGAAGAAGAAGAGCTTGTCCTTGATCACCGGTCCGCCAAACGTGCCGCCCGGGCGGTTGTAATGCAGTGGGGGAACCTTCTGGCCCGCGGGAACACTGGGGTTGTTATTGCGGAAGAACGGAGCCGCATTGAAGATGTTGTTCTGGAAATACTCGTAAACCTCGCCATGATAGGCGTTGGAACCGGATTTCGTGATGAGTGAAATGTGCGCGCCGGACTTCGCTCCCTGCGTTGCGTCATACATCGCCGTATTCACACGAACTTCCTGCAGAGATTCCTGCGGCGGGGTGGGAATGGCCTGGCCGATAGCATCAAAGACCGAGGTGTTCGTGCGGACTTCGCCTGCCACCGTGCTGCCCTGGCCTGTGTTGAGCGTGAAGCGGCTGGATTCCACCTGGCTCGACGATTTGCCGTTGAAGATGTTATCTGAGTTCACGCCATTGATGACAAAGCTGTTCGAGGAATCGCGCTGGCCGTTGGCCCAGATCGCCACGTTGCCAACACCTGCGTTCGAACCCGTGCCGCCGAGGAAATCGGCATTCACGCCCGGCGAGAGCAGTGCAAGTTGCGTAAAGCTTCCCGTGCCGAGCGGCGTGTTGCGGATGGTCGCTTCATCCAGCACGTAACCATTCGTCTGGTCCGTTTCATTCAGCAGCGGCGTGCCCGTAACTTCCACGGACGTGGACACCGCGCCAACCTGCAGGTTGCCGTTGACCGTTGTCGAGCGCTCTGCCTGCACCAGAATCTGGGGATGCACTTCGGTCTGGAAGCCTGTCTTTGCGAAGGTCACCGTATAAGTGCCGATGGGCAGGTTGCTGATTTGATACAGACCGTTGTTCTTCGTCTTTACTTTTACCACCAGATTCGTGGCTGCGCTCTTGGCTGCTACATCCACATCGGACGCGGCGGCGCCACTCGCATCGTTGATGGTGCCGAGAATGGTGCCCAAAAGTCCCTGGGCGCGGAGCGTGCCAGTGGGCAACAGCAAAGCGGCGAATGCGGTGAATACCGCAAGTTTTCTGAACATTCCAGTGATCCTTTCCTCTATTGGAGACACGTGCGCGCGGGTGTGCGCATGAGCCTGTAAGTCCCTGTGTTTACGGAGTCTTACAAAGGGTAGCAATCACAGATGTTAGTCGAGTTACAAAACTGTTTCAGGCAGGTTACTTACTGGAGAAGTGTATGTAAAACGTCAGTTTGCAGGGTCGGAGGTAATCGTCGATTGCACATCGAACTTCTTAAAGTTCGAGTAGATATATTCCGTCTTCTTCCACGGCGCGACGCCCTTGCCTGCCGCATGTGTCATATCGAGGATGAACTTCGAAGGGTGCCAGGTATCGTCGCTGACCTGGCTGTATTCCAGCGTTAACGTGGAACCTTCCCTCACGAAGTCGTGATCCACCACCGCCCTGTAAACCAGCTTCACCGGAATGGCGTCGTCCTGCGTGACCCATAGAGTTCTTGCGAAGGTCAGCGCATCGGTCTGGTGCCGTGAACTGATCTCGTGCAGCGGACGCGGAGTGCATTCCAAAACCCAGACCTTACGGCCTTGAAACATCTCTTCACCGGTGATGCGGTTATCGAACAATGCCAGCAGATCATTCGCATCACCCAGTTCCACATTCCGGCCGCCAATTCCAATCCGCCCGCCCGGACTCGCCTTCCTTCCGGTGCGCCGCCGATCTTCCGCGGTCTTGCTCATCTCCTGTTCCACCCGCGCCCGTTCTTTGGCGCTGATCGGCTTGCCATTGCGGGTGGTTAGCTTCTTGAACTCAATGCCTTCCACGAAAATCACATCGCTGGTTTCCGTTAGGTAGCGCTTTGCGACGCCCTTGCTGTTGTAGTCGAACCGGTCGCACTGCTCCTGACATGTGTACTGCTTGGAGCGTTCCTCGTTGGCCGGTTGTGCCTTGGCAACGCGGGCCAGGAGTTCATTCGCGTCCGGCCATGGTGCTGCGGTTTGGAACAGAGAGAGCGCCAGGAGCGCGGAGAGTAGCCACATTCGCTGATGCGACGGGCGAAAAACAGGTGGCGTTACGCTCAATCTCGTATTATGCTCATAATATGAGTCAGCGCAAGAAGCAGAAAGATGCCAGCCGTGACGCCATTCTCACTTCCGCTGCAGCGCTTCTACGCGAGCGCGGCCTCGAAGGCACCAGTGTGCAGGATGCCACCGCGGGCGCAGGACTCACCGTGGGTACCTTCTATGCTCACTTCACTGACAAGCAGGATCTGCTCACACAAGCAGTGGAAGTTGCGCTCCGGCAAGTCGGGGGCATGCTGGATCATGCCGCTGCGGGCCGCACCGGCATCGATGCCGTCCACGCCATCACAGACGTGTACCTGAGTGAGCTGCATCGCGATCACGTGCGCATGGGTTGTCCGCTGCCCGCTGTCCTGGGGGAAGCCGCCGCCGTTCAGAAATCAAAAGGGACCTTGCCGCAGCAGTTAGTGCAATTTCTGGAAGCACGGGTCCATGCCGCAGGCGCAGGCACGGTCCAGCAGGACGAAGCCCTCGCCCTGGTGGTGTTGCTGGTGGGCGGACAGATCATCGCCCGCGCCACGCGCGGCACGCCCTTGTCTTCGAACGTCCTCAATGCCTGCCGGAATTTCGCAAAACAAAGATTGGTGGCCACAGCATGAAAACGCATCCTCTCGAAACCAAAATTCCTCCTCCGGTGCTCTGCCTGCTGACTGGCGTTGCCATGTGGGGCCTGAACATGGCTCTGCCTGGTACTGCACTGCCCGGAATCTGGCGGATCATTCTTCCAGTTCTCACGGGAATCGCCGCCATCAGCTTCGCCACCCCCGCCTTTTTCGCATTCGGCAAGGCCAAAACCACCATTGATCCCGTGCATGTGGACCGCGCGGCAGCGGTCGTTTCCACGGGCATTTACAGCATCACCCGGAACCCCATGTATGTCGCGCTGACCCTGCTTCTGGTCGCGTGGGCCCTTTGGCTTTCCGTCCCCTGGACTCTCGCCGCGCCCCTTCTCTTCGCCCTCTATCTCCACCGCTTCCAGATCATCCCCGAAGAACGCGCGATGCTGGCCCGCTTTGGCCGCGAATATGCGGAGTACCGGGAAAGAGTGCGCCGGTGGCTCTGACCAAATCCGCCCGTCTGGAAGCGATTGACGTCCTGCGCGGCTTGGTGATGGTGATCATGGCACTCGATCACACCAGGGATTTCTTCTCCAACGCCAGTCGCACCATCGCGTATGCCTTCGAAAAATACAGTGGGTAAGGCCTCTAAACTAATGGGGCCGTCTGAGTTCAGGTCGTACCCTTTCGATACTCCTACGTGCCCAGTCGAGAACCTTAATATCATCTGATTTGATATGCAATGTGCTTTTGCGGCCCCAATCGGTCTTCAGCCCATAACCGTCCTTAAGCGTGATCGTCATTAGCCAATCTCGCTTGAACGGGTTCCGGGTGGGCGAATAGCCCAGCATGTCAAAGATAAAGGAGCCCGCCAAAGATGGTACTCCGGCGGCCATCAGCGTCAATGCAACCCAAAGAACTCGATATGGCCAACCCGACCTCCAAACCCAAAGAACTACGAATAGCACCGTCGGCCCAAGTACCAAATTGAAGGCGAGCAATGCCAAATTCCCCCTCACTTCTTTGGCATTTATCGGCGCGCTCTCAATCGAGATCGATTCGATATGATCGATGTGACACACCCAAGGCCCGTATCGGACGTACCTATCGTCCACGTCAACGTAACCAAGTCGCTCTTCGTCAAGCACAATCAATTCTCCATAAAGCCAGCGATTACAGCCCGCATCCATCTGCGGCTACCAGCCGTCTGAAACGCCGAACGCCGGAAGACTTCATGCCACCCGGCCGCTGCGAACCTCTCCAGAATTTGCCGAACGCTCGGCCTACCTCGCGTTTTTCTTGGGGTTCTTGGTTTGCTTCTTGCGGTCCATGGCTTTTGCCAAAGAAAGATTCTTCTTCCCCTATCCTGCCAGAAAGTTTGGCGTGCGGGTGAGCTTTGTCATAAACCCGCATCAAATCCGCCAAAGCTAGAAACGGGACTGCCTGCCGGGACTGCCTGCGGCTCGAAGGCGTCCGTTGTGCGCGGTTCCTCAGGAGACTCAGTGCAAGCCGTCGATCTTCGTGCCGCCAAATGCGCCGGAGACCGCACTGAAGTTGAAGGTCAGCAGTCCGGTGAGTCCCTTCGTGAGCCGGTAAAGCATGCCGGAGATAAAGCTGGTGTGGATGCCGAAAAACGCCGCTGTGCCTTGCACGCGGTCGGCTGCCAGGTCGCTCTTCTTGACCGGCGAGGGTAGCGCGAGGTGAATCGCCTCTACGCCCAGCAGCACCATCGCAGGCTTCCCGCCGCGGTTCACCTGCCAGGAGAGTTCCACATCCGGGCCGTAAGTCCCATAGTTCTCATCGATCTGGCGGATCGCCCGCAGGAAGTAAGTGCGGTACATGACCGCGGCACCCAGCAGGCATTGTGCCGCGCCGCCGTCTGCCGGAACATAAGCCGGGTCAGGGTTCGAAGGTGTCGGCATCGGCCGGATCTGCGGCACAGGTTTGCCATCTTCACCCGTAAGAATCGGCGCTGCCGCACCGGCCTCGGGATGTTGCTCCAGATAATCCGCCAAGGCAGTTACGGACGCTCCCGTGATGATGGTGTCGTCATGCAGCAGCAGGATGTTGTCGCCTTCCGCCGCACGGATCCCCAGATTCAAGGCTTTGGTCACCCCGAAGTTCTTCGGCAAACGGATGTAGCGAAGGTAGGGAAACTCAACGCTGATTGAAGTCGTGTCATCGAAGGAGCCATTGTTCACGACAATGACCTGGTGCTCTGCGCCGAGCGTTTCCAAAGAGCGCAGCAATGTTGCATACCGGTTATGCGTAACGATGACAACCGAGACACGGGGGACTGCCGGCGTCAGTTCGCCGTCGATTTCAATTTCAGGAGTCAAGTTCACATTCTAGCGGGTTATGCTGCCTAGAATCACCGGGTGGCTGGCACCGGTTGCCGAAGGCAGATTTCCCGGGCGGTGGTGCCACGTTTCCCGCGCCAGAATCGCAAAGGCAATGGCTTCCTTGGCATCTGGATCGATGCCGAACGCAGCCGTCGTCATCAACTGGCAGCCGGGCAGAAATGCCGCCAGTTGCGCCATCAAATGCGCGTTGTGGATTCCCCCGCCGGCAGCGATGAGTTCCCTGGTGTCCGCCGCAAACGTCGTGACCGCCAGCGCCACGGATCTTGCAGTGAACGCCGTAGCCGTCGCGATGAGAACAGGCAGCGGCAAGCCGGTTCCAAGGAGCCTGTCGATGAAGTTCGCACCATACTGTTCCCGGCCTGCGCTCTTGGGCGGAAAGGTGGAAAAGTATTCGTCCTGCATGAGTTGTGCGAGCAGTTCCTGATCGATCGCTGCCGTGGCGGCGATGGTGCCGCCCGCGTCGTAGCGCTGTCTGCCGTCGGTGTACAGTGCCGTCAACTGATCCACCACCATATTTCCCGGCCCGGTATCAAACGCAATCACCGGCTTTCCCGCATGCAGCACCGTGATATTCGCAATGCCGCCCAGGTTCAGCGCAACTCTGGGAATACTCTCATGCCCAAACAGCAACTGGTCGACAAACGGAACCAGCGGCGCACCCCTGCCACCTGCCGCGATATCGCGTGGCCGGAAGTTTGAGACCACGGGAATCCCCAAACGCTCCACCAGCACCGCGGGCTCTCCCAGTTGCAGCGTGTTGGGAGTCGCTGTATCCCCCTCGTGATACACCGTTTGCCCATGACAGCCAATGAGTTCGATCGAGTGCAGGGGCAGGGAAGCAGCGCAGCAGGTTGCCTGTACAGCTTGGGCGTACAGTTCGGGCAGCTCGAAATTGAGCCTCGAAAGCTCCCGCGTGTGACACTCCGCATTCGATACAGCAAGAATTCTCTCCCGAACACCGTCCGGGTACGGCGTCGTGCCATGCGCCAGTGTTTCCAGCTTCCCGCCATCCTCATCAATGATGGCCACATCAATGCCATCCAATGACGTGCCGCTCATGATGCCCGCAATGCGCATTAGCGGAGATCCTTTTGTAGCGCTTCGAGAAACCGCAGGGCATCCATCGGCCGCATCTCATCCAGATTCACCATGCGAATCCGTTCCTTGATCTCATCCGCCCCTGGTTCAAACAAACGGATCTGCAAGGCCTGCTGCGGCGAAGGCGTTAGAATCTCCGCCGTCTGCGTTTCTTTTTGCTCATGCAGCACCAGCACTTCGCGCGCACGCTCCACCACGGACATCGGCAGTCCGGCCAGACGGGCCACTTCAATCCCGTAGCTCCGATCCGCTTTGCCCGGTTCCACTTTGCGCAGGAAGATGATGCGGTCGGCGGCCTCTTTCACCGCCACGCGCAGATTCCGAATGCCCTCCAAATGTTCAGAAAGCTCCGTCAACTCGTGGTAGTGCGTGGCGAACAGCGTCTTCGCCCTGGTCTTCGATGAAATATGTTCCACCACGGCCCAGGCAATCGAAAGCCCGTCATATGTTGCTGTACCGCGCCCGATCTCATCCAGAATCACAAGGCTGTCCGGCGTGGCAGTATTCAAGATGATCGCGGTCTCCGTCATCTCCACCATGAACGTCGAGCGCCCGCGTGCCAGGTTGTCGGAAGCGCCGATCCGCGTAAAGACCCGGTCCAGGATCGGCAAATGCGCAGCCGAAGCCGGCACCCAGGAACCCATTTGCGCGAGGATCGCGATCAACGCCGCCTGTCGCAGATATGTCGATTTGCCGCCCATATTCGGACCCGTGATCAGTGCGATTTGGCTGGCTTCCCTGTCCAGATAGAGATCGTTCGGAATGAACCGCGTGGCGTCTTCGTTGGCGATGCGTTCAATCACCGGGTGGCGGCCCGCGTCGATCCGCATTTCTCCGTTGTCAGAAAACGTGGGCCTGCAGTAGCGGTTTTCCGCCGCCGCCTGTGCCAGAGAAGCCGTGACATCCAACTCCGCGACGGCCGATGCCGTGGCTCGTATCCGCTGCGCGTGCCCTGCGGTCAAGTCGCGTATTTCCGCGAAGATACGCTTCTCTATCTCAAGCATTTTCTCTTCCGCCGAAAGCACCTTCTGCTCATAGACCTTCAGCTCCGGCGTAGTGAAGCGTTCTGCATTCACCAGGGTCTGCTTGCGCTCATAATCCGGCGGCGTATTGTGCAGATTCGCCTTCGAGATCTCAATGTAATAACCGAAAACATTATTGAACCGGACCTTCAATGAGGCGATGCCGGTGCGCGTCCGTTCCCGCGCTTCAATCTGCGCAATTACCTGCTTGCCGTTCTGCGAGAGATCGCGCAGTTCATCCAGTTCCCGGTCATAACCCGCACGGATTGTGCCGCCATCCGCAAGATTCAACGGCGGATTATCGGCCAGGGCATTCAGAATTGGCGTGGATGCCTCCAGCACCGGGTCGAGCTTTTCAAAGGTCAGAATCAGGCGGGCGGAAAGCTGCTTTGTCGACGTCCGCAGCGCATCCGCGATCTTCGGCGTCGCCTCCAGTGACCGGCCCAGTGCCAGCAAGTCCCGGGGACTCGCACTGCCAATCATCACCTTTGCCAGCAGACGCTCTATATCCAGGACCTGCCCCAGATGCTTCCGCAATTCCGCCCGCAGGATGGTATCGCGCGTCAGGTCAGAGACTCCGTCCAGCCGGGCCTCAATCTCCACGCGGTCAAGCGATGGCCGCAGCAGCCTTTGGCGCAGCAGACGCCCGCCCATGCCGGTCGCCGTCTGGTCCAGCACGGCAATCAGTGTGGCACTCGATTGTGAAGCGGCCTGATCGGCGAAGATTGGTTCGAGCAGTTCCAGATTGCGCACCGTGACGTGATCGAGCACCATGTTCGAGGCCCGGTCGAAACGCGTCGGCGGATCCAGATGTCCTAAGGAAGCCCTCTGCGTATCCTTCAGGTAATGGAGAATGGCACCTGCCGCGCCGATCGCCGCCGGGTAGCCTGCGAGTCCACAACCATCGAGCGAAAGCAGCCGAAAGTGTTCCCGCAAAATCCGGTCCGCGTAATCCGGCGTGAAGATCCAGTCTTCCTGTTCGGTGATGATCCAGCGGCGGCTCTCGGCCTGCGGGAAGAGTGACGGTTCCTTGTCCTTGGGTGCCGCGGCAGCCGAAAGCACCTCCTTCACGTTCAAAGATTCCAGCAGGCTGGGCAGTTCCGCGGGGTCCACTTCCGTTGCCCGGAACTCACCGGTGGAGATATCTGCATAAGCCAGGCCAGCGCGGTTGCCCTGGCGTGTGACTGCGGCCAGATAGTTGTTCTCCCGCGTGCGCAGCAAGTGGGCATCGGTCGCGGTGCCGGGCGTCAGGATGCGGGTGATTTCCCGCCGCACGAGTTTCTTGCCAACCCCGGCAGGTTCGGTTTGCTCACAGATGGCAACCCGGTAGCCGCGGTGCAGAAGCTTTGCGATGTAAGATTCCGCCGAGTGGAACGGCACACCACACATGGGCACCGCGTTGCCTTTTTCCTTGTTGCGCGAGGTCAGGGTGATTTCGAGTTCGCGCGCCGCTGTAACGGCATCCTCGAAGAACATCTCATAGAAATCACCCAGGCGGAAGAAAAGCAGCGCACCCGGTACGGTCTGCTTCGCAGTGTGATACTGCCGCATGAGCGGCGTGGAAGCGTCGGCTGCGGCGTTTTGGAGTTGGCTGTCGGACAAGAAACCAATATAAGGCTTTGCGCCGGACAGGTTAAGCAGCGGCGGCGGAGCGAAGCGTAATCGCCGAGATCAGCGCGTCCACGACCTGGCCCAGTTGCTCCGCCGTATAGGGCGAATGTTTTGTCCGTTCCGCCAACACACGGTCGCGCAAAGCACCCTCGGTCATTCCTACAATGGCGGATCGCACCGCTTCTTTCGATAGGCTGGGCCGCAGCACGCCTGTGGTTTCGAGCTCGGTAAGGATTTCATCCAGCAACTCGACATAGCCAGTGAAGCCATCGGTGAGGGTCATCTGGCGGCCTTCTTTCCGGATGCGACGCCCCTCCAGCAATACGAGGACGCGGAGGTCCGGGGTGGCCTCCAGAGCGTCGCCGAAGGCGCGGGGAATCCGCCGGAGCTTTTCGAGCGCACTGGTTTCCTGAGTAAGGCTCGCTTTGATGCGGGGCAGGACCTCATTCCACCCCGTGACCAAAACGGCTTCCAGCAAGCCGGCTTTGCCTCCAAAGTGCTTGATGAGCTGCGATTCGCTTGTGGCTGCCATGCGGGCAATGGAGGCAGTACTGGTTCCTTCATAGCCGTTTTCCGCGAAAAGCTGGCGGGCCGACTGGAGCAGTCTGCCTCGTGAGGATGTGGTGTCTAGGACTGTCATGCGGCGATTTATTCTTTGGAAAATGTTGATTCCAAACCGGATGCTAACATTGTTCCAGTTCGAATAACATCCGTGAAAGACCGCTGAATGTCTGAAAACTCACTAAACCCGATAGAGATTCGAGTTCTTGGGGCGCTGTTGGAGAAAGAACGTACAACTCCGGAGTACTACCCCATGACGCTCAACGCTCTGGTTGCCGCCTGCAACCAAAAGTCGAACCGCTGGCCAGTGACCTCGCTGACGGAACCTGAAATCGGTGAAGCGCTTCGCAGCCTCCGGGTTCGCCGCTATGCCGCCGAGATTTCCGGTTCCGGCATGCGCGTGCCGAAATATGCGCAGCGGTTTACAGAAACCCTCAACCTGGGCCGCCGCGAACCCTGCGTCCTTTGTGTTCTGCTCCTGCGCGGGCCGCAGACCTTGGGCGAGATCAAAGACCGGACGGAGCGCATGCACAACTTCGCGGATCTCGAAGAAGTGGAAAGCGTCTTGCGCACGCTGGCGGAACTCGGCATGGCGGTGCAACTGGCCCGTCAACCCGGCCAGAAGGAGCCGCGGTATGCGCATTTGCTCGGTGGCCCGGTGGATGCTTCCATGATCGAGATGGAAGGTACGGCTCCGCATGCCGAGTCGCCGCACGTGAGTGGTCTCGAAGCCCGCGTCGCCGCGCTCGAAGCCGAGGTGGCGGAACTGAAGCGGCGTTTGAACGAAGTGCTCTAAAGCAGAAGGGTATTGCTTCGAGTGGTCAATCATGGCGCTTCTTCATCAACTCAATCTCCTTTTCCCGACATCCGGATGGAGCGAGTGTCCGGGCAGTGGATCAGCAAACGTGGGAAAGGCCGGCAGCATGTGACGGCTCTGGCAGATGTGCATCTTTGGTTGGTTTCTGCCTTCGGCAAACGCAACGTCAACATCGCGGCTCCCATCGACGTGCACCCCGCGGACAGGCCATGGAACGAGCCCGAACCCGACCTCATCGTTCTCAAACGCGACTACCGCACCTTCTCGTCCAACCCCTGCCCGGAAGATCTCGATCTCGTCGTTGAGATATCCGATTCCACTCTCAGCTTCGACCTCACATCAAAATCCCGCCTCTATGGCCGCGCCGGAATTCAGGAATACTGGGTTGTGGACGTATCGCGCTCCAGCGTCATCGTGCATCGCCTGCCCAACGCCACCGGTTTCGACGACGTGAAGGTATACGGAAGCACCGAAGCCGTCGCGCAGTTCATCGCCGCAACTGTACTCGGCGATACACATCGGAATCGCACTCCAACTGCACAAGCGGATAACATGGACCATGCGCGTCCCCCTGCTGTTCTTGCTTTCCGCAGCCGCACTTGCCCAGCCCGCGCTCCAATTCGAAGTCGCCACCATCAAACCCGTCGCACCTGGCGGAGCCGTGCTCGGCGGCATCAGCACACCCAAAGGCAAATTCAACGCCATCGGCACCCTCAAGGCCCTCGTCGAATATGCCTGGAGCCTGCCCTTCTACCAGGTGTCCGGCGGCCCGAAATGGGCCTCCTCGGAACTCTTCGAAATCACCGCGAAACAGGAGGGGCACGCAGGGAATCCACAGGTCAGAGCCATGCTTCAGGAATTGCTGAAACAACGCTTCCAGTTGGAACTCCGCGAAGAGCCGCGGCCCTTCAAGGTCTTCTTCCTGCGCCAGGGAAAGCGCGGCAGCAAGATGCCCCCCGCCAACCCGGACGCCCTCGGGCAAATCTCGGCCTCCAACACCTTCTTCCGCGGACACACCGGCGTGAAATCCCTCGTCGCAGCGCTATCCAACCAACTGCAGAGCCCTGTTCTTGACCAGACCGGACTCACCGCAAACTACGCCATCGACCTCAACTGGGCACCGGCCGGCACGCCCGATGGGCCCTCTCTGTTCTCCGCCGTTGAGGAGCAACTCGGACTGCGTCTGGAGTCCGGCAAAGCGCCAATGACTGTCCTCATCATCACCCGCGCCGAACACCCCTCCGCAAACTGAATTCTCTGTAACTTACGCCTGTTTTATCTCGCCTACTTTAACGATGAACCGCGTCCTGATTCCGGTCCTGCTGGCAGTCCCCCTCTTCGGTGCCTCCACGGGCAAGCTCGATAAGGCTGCGTACGAAAAATCCGTTGCGCCTTTTCTGCAGCAGTACTGCGTTGCCTGCCATAACGCGAAGGCCAAGACTGGCGGACTGGATCTCTCCAGCTACACCTCGCCCGAACAGCTTCTGGAGCAGCGCAATGAATTCGAGCGACTCATCGTCCGCGTGAAGGGCGGGGAAATGCCGCCTAAGGGAATGAAGGCCCCCACGCCCGAGGCCATCGACAAGTTCTCCAACTGGTTCAATAGTGAATGGGCCCGGCTCGACAAGAACCAAAAGCCAGACCCCGGCCGCGTCACCGCCCGCCGCCTGAACCGCAACGAATACAACAACACCATCCATGACCTGCTGGGCATAGACTTCCGCCCCGCCGACGATTTTCCCGTCGACGACCTCGGCTATGGTTTCGACAACATCGGCGACGTGCTGTCTCTCTCTCCCGTGCTGATGGAAAAGTACCTGGCGTCTGCCGAGAAGATCGCGAAACTGGCCATCGTGGCAGACCCTCCCCCCAAGCCCGCCCGCACCCGGCAGGGCCGCAATGGCGGGGACCGGCAGAAGCCTCTCGAAGTAAAGTTCAAGGTCCCGCATGAAGGCGATTACTTCGCCAGAGCCTCGATGCAAGGGCAGCGCAATCCTGCTTTTGTAACCGTGTCTGTGGATGGCAAAGATGTGCAAAAAGAGCCGGTCATCACCACCGAAGACCAGCCCCGCTCCATTGAGGTGAAGGTACATCTCACGCCGGGCGAACATACATTCCGCGCCGAATTGTTTGATGACCCCAGCCGCACCACGCCGGAGCCGTCCGTGAAGGCTGCCCAGAAGGCGCAAGCCCAGCCTCCACTGCCTCACATTTATCTCGATGCCTTCGAGTTCCGTGGTCCCTATAACCCTGCACCCTGGCCCTTGACGCCGAGTCATAAACAACTCTTCGTTTGCAGTGAGAAAACCCCGGAGTGTGCCAAGACCATCCTCTCCACTTTCATGCGCCGGGCATGGCGCCGTCCGGTCGCGCCGGAGGAAGTCGAGAAGGAATACAAGTTCGTCGCCATGGCTCTGGCCGATAAGCAGACCTTCGAAGCAGCCATGCGCGTCGGCGTGGAAGCTGTACTCGTCTCGCCGAACTTCCTGTTCCGCATTGAGCGCGACCCCAACCCCTCCACGCTCAAGAAGGCCGCGCTTGCCAACCCGATCCACCAGATCAACGATTTCGAACTGGCGTCTCGGCTGTCTTACTTCCTCTGGAGTTCCACGCCTGATGATCAACTGCTTGACCTGGCACAGCAGAACAAGCTGCATGACCAGGCCACTTTGACCGCGCAATTGAAACGCATGCTGGCGGATTCCAAATCCAGCCGCTTCGTGGAGAACTTCGCCGGCCAGTGGCTGCAACTGCGCAATCTCGATTCCATTAAGCCGGACCCGGAAAAATTCCCCATGTTCGATAAGGAACTCCGCCAGGCGCTGAAGACCGAAACCACGCTCTTCTTCAGCACTGTTCTGAAAGAGGACCGGCCAGTCACGGACTTCCTCGATGGCAAGTACACCTTCCTGAACGAACGGCTGGCCAAGTACTACGGCATTCCGAACGTGACTGGCAAGGAGTTCCGCAAGGTGGATCTCGATGGCACCCAGCGCAGCGGCGTGATTACACAGGGCAGCGTGCTCACCGTCTCTTCTTATCCGACGCGCACCTCGCCGGTGATCCGTGGCAAGTGGATTCTTGAAAACTTCCTGAACGCCCCGCCACCTCCGCCTCCGCCAAACGTGCCGCCATTGAATGAATCTGAAGTTGGCACCGCGGGCTCCATGCGGCAGCAGTTGGAAAAACACCGCGAGTCGCCCATCTGCGCCTCGTGCCACAACAAAATGGACCCCATTGGTTTCGGCCTCGAAAACTATGACGCCATCGGGCGCTGGCGCGAGAAAGATGGTGCGTTTCCCATTGATCCCTCCGGCAACCTGCCCAGCGGCCAGAAGTTCAATGGTGCCGCGGAGATGAAGGCCGCGCTGGTGGAGACCAAAGAGGCCTTTGTGGGTTGCATCACGGAAAAGATGATGACCTATGCACTGGGTCGGGGTCTGGAGCGGTATGACCGCCCGGTGACTTCGAAAATAATCAAAGATTTGAGCCAGCATGAGTACCGGTTTGACCGGCTCATCTGGGATATTGTGATGAGCCAGCCTTTCCAACAACGGAAGGGTGTGGCGGGAGATGGCAATGTTGACACGAAAATCACTGCATCGGCGCACCTTCCTTAGGGGTATCGGCGCGGCACTCGCCCTGCCCATGCTGGACGCGATGGTTCCTGCTTTCGGCACTGCCGCGAAAATCGGCGGGCCGGGCACGAAAGCACCCGTGCGCATGGCGTTCTGCTACGTGCCCAACGGCATCGATATGACCCGCTGGACTCCCTCCGCCCAGGGCGCTCTGACGGAATTGCCGAACATTCTGGAACCGATGGCGGCGTATAAATCGAAGACGCTCCTGCTCACCGGTCTCACGCAGAATGGAGGACGCCCCCTGGGGGATGGTGCCGGCGACCACGCGCGCGCCGCGTCGAGCTACCTCACCGGAGTCCATCCGAAGAAGACGTCCGGGGCTGATATCCAGGTCGGTATCTCCATCGACCAGCTTGCCGCCCAGCGGCTCGGCTCCAAGACCAAGCTCCCATCGCTCGAACTCGGCTGCGAAGACGGCCGCCTCATCGGCAGTTGCGATTCCGGTTACAGTTGCGCTTACAGCAATGCACTGGCATGGCGCAGTCCGTCGTCCCCGCTGCCTCCTGAAATCAATCCCCGCGCGGTTTTCGAACGCCTCTTCGGCGCCGATATCAATGAAGATCCCGCCACGCGTGCCCGCCGTCAGCGCTACAACAAGAGCATTCTTGATGCGGTGATGGAAGATACCAAGTCGCTCGAAGCTTCGCTGGGCCGCACGGACCGCCGCAAGCTCGATGAGTACCTCTACTCCGTCCGCCAGATCGAACAGCAGATCGAAGCGGCAGAGAAGGAATCCGCCGCACGCGCCATTCCCGAAATGGAAAAGCCCGCCGGTGTTCCGGTCGATTTCGCTGACCATGCGAAGTTGATGTACGAACTCATGGCAGTGGCCTTTGAAACCGACACCACACGCGTGATCACCATGATGATCGGACGCGAAGGCAGCGGCAGGACCTACCGTGAAATCGGCGTCTCCGAAGCCCACCACCCGCTCTCACACCACCGCAATGACCCCGCGCTGGTTGCCAAGATCGCGAAGATCAACCGCTATCACGTGGAACTTTTCGCCGGTTTCATAGACCGCCTGGCCAAGACTCCCGATGGGGACGGCACGCTGCTTGACCATGTGATGATCACCTACGGCAGCGGTCTCGCGGACGGCAACCGCCACCAGCACGATAACCTTCCGGTCATGTTAGTGGGCGGAGCTTCCGGCCAGCTACAGACCGGACGCCACATCGTCTACCCCAAGGACACCCCGATGAACAACTTATATGTCTCCATGCTGGATAAGTTCGGCGTGAAGAATGAGATGTTGGGGGATGCCAAGGGTGAACTCGAACACCTCAGCGACCTGAGCTGAACCGCCTGATACCGATTGCGCCCGCGCCCGCCAGCAACAAGCACCAAGTGGCAGGCTCGGGCGCGTCGCTTTGTGCCACCACCGAATAATCCACGCCATTCAACGTCCTGCCCGTCGCTGCCACTGCAGAGCCGTCGAGCGCATCGCCCCACGGACTTGTCAGGGTGAAGCCGGTAAAGCTCAGCGTGTTGCCCGCATCCACCAGAGCTTCCGGTGACCCGCAGGCATCACAGCCATTCGCCTGCAGAATGTCAGTAATTGCCACCGCTTTCAAGGTAACGGACCAAGTGAGGTCCGTCGCCGAGGGGATCTGACAGGTCGCTGTATTGACCACCAGATTGACGGAGTTCCCATAGTTATCTGTGTAGGCTGCGCCGCCGCGCGAAGATCCGTACCAGGTCTGCGTATCATTGCAGGCGCCGGATTCCTTGTAAGTCAACGTGTATTGGCTGAGGGAATCATTGACCGTCGCGAGAACCGCATGAAGATCAAACTGCGCGGAGAAGCTCATCGTAAAGAAGAAGGGGTCAGACAGCGTGTCGCTGTATACCGCGACAGCATCCACTGAGGCTCCTCCAGTCTGTCCGCCGGAACTTGCGGATGCCACCACGTGGAGTCCGTTTTGATCTGTGTACCCGGTGGCCGTCCCATTGGCGGAACCCTGATTCGAGAGGAAAGAGGCGCTGCACGAGGTGCCCGGCGACCCATTGCCATCATTGAACGCACAGAAATTACTTCCCGTACTGCCCAGGCTGCCGAGCAACTGTACCGTCCCACCGTCCTGCAACATTGTGCCCGTCGGCAAGACAGTGCCTGCCATCAAAAAACCAAACGGAATCATTCCCAGCATCAAGACTCTGCGCATTGCTTCCCCTTTTGTGCCGGGGGAACTGTACAAGCCAGAACCGGGACTATTTAAGTGAACGCAAGTCAGCGGGGAATCTACTCACCGCATGTGAAATTTGATCAAAACGCAACCTGCAACCCGGCATAATGGAAAGGAATCCATGATCCGACGATTTCTTCCCGCACTCCTACTCGCCGCCTTCGCGCTCTCCGCTGATCCCGTTGCGGTCCCGCCGAAAAAGCCCAAGCTGATCCTGGCCATCGTCATTGACCAGTTCCGTTATGACTACATCGTCCGCTTCCGCCAGGACTATACCTCTGGACTCAAGCGCCTGCTCGACAACGGTGCCGTCTTTGATGATGCCCACCACATCTCCTTCCCGACGGTCACGGCGATCGGGCATTCCACTTTTCTGAGTGGCGCGACGCCTTCGCAAAGCGGCATTGTCGCCAATGAGTGGTATGAGCGTGAAACCAGGAGCCAGGTCACCAGCGTCAGCGATCCGAAAGCCACTCTTGTCGGCGGCATTCCCGGCGCGCCTGGCTCTTCACCCCACCGCCTGCTGGTCAGCACCGTGGGCGATGAAATCAAAATCTCCGGTCAAAAATCCAAGGTCATCGGCGTTTCTATCAAAGATCGCAGCGCAATCCTGCCTGCCGGGCACATGGCAGACGCTGCTTACTGGTTTGACGCGGATTCCAATCATTGGACCACCAGCAGCTACTACATGAAGTCCCTGCCCAAGTGGGTGGAAGATGTGAATGAAGAAGGTCCTCAACGGCGCACCTTGGGAGCCACCTGGTATCCCGTCGATTCCAAGCCGGGCGATCCGAACGCAAAGCCGTTCTGCACCATGGTCGCCGGGAATGATGACATCCGCTTCTGCGGTTCTCTCGAAGCTTCCCCGTGGGGCAATGAGCTGATTGAAGAGTTGGCCTTCAAAGCTATCTCCGCGGAACAGATGGGCAAGCACGAAGGCACGGATCTCCTGGCCGTCAGTTTCTCTTCTAATGACTACGTGGGTCACGCCGTCGGACCAGATGATCCCTCCGTCCGGGATATCGCCATCCGCACCGACCGCCTCATTGGCAAGCTCATCGACGAGGCGGAAAAGGCAGTTGGTGCGGGCAATCTGTTGGTCGTTCTCACGGCTGACCACGGCGTCTCCCCTGTCCCCGAAGTGAACATCGCGCGCAACATGCCCGGCGGCCGTCTCGACGACCAGAAGCTCGCAGCCGCGATGTCTGCCGCGCTTGCTGCTAAATACGGCGAAGGCAAATGGCTGGTCAATAGCGTTGGGAGCGCCCCCTACTTCAACCTGGAACTGATCGTTTCCAAGAAGCTCAGCCTGGCCGAGGTGGAGGAGACCGCGGCGGAAGCCGCCCGCAAGTTTCCGCACGTCTACCGCGTGCTCACCAAAGAGCAGATCACCCACGGGCAAATGGCGATGGACGGTCCCGGCACTATGATCCTCAACGGCTTCCTCGCCTCCCGCGCGCCCGATCTCATCATTGTGCAGGACCAGTTCTACCTCTTTGGTGCCACCGGAACCTCCCACGGCACCCCGTTTAACTACGATTCCCACGTCCCTGTAATTTTTATGGGAAATGGTATCCGTTCCGGACACTACTACAACAGAATCGCGGTGAATGACATCGCTCCGACTCTTTCCGCCATTGCGGGCGCGCTGGAACCCAGCGGGTCCCAGGGGCGGGTCCTGTCGGAGATGTTCACCGGAAAGTGAACGAAGACGACATTTGAACACGCTGCTGCGTGAGACCGGAAAGCTGGCGTTGAACGCTCTCCAGTCCTCCTGCGTCGCCTTGGGCAGGGCCGCGGGAATTATTGATTTTCCGGTGCCGCCGAACTCTTCCATGCGGAAGACCAGTTCGAGCGGCATCCGGCACTATTACGTTTCGGGCGTGAACTGCGCCCTGCCGATCGCGACCATGGCCCTGCACCATGGCGTCCGGCTGGGCGACAGGGCACGCATTCTCGATTTCGGCTGCGGCGCGGGAAGGCAACTGCTGCATTTCTCGCGGCAATTTCCCAAGGCTGAATACTATGCCTGCGATGTGGACCCCACACTGGTAGCCTTCGTTCGCGAAAACTATCCCGCGGTCAAAGCGCAGAGCACCAACTTCCAGCCTCCTCTCCCGTATCACAACGGGCAGATGGACATGATCTATTCCGTCTCCACGTTTTCGCACTTCAGCCCGGAAGCGCAGTTGCCCTGGCTGAAAGAACTCTTCCGCATCACGGCGCCCGGCGGCTATTGCTTTCTCACCACGGAAGGCTTCACCGCACTGGATCCGCTCAGGGAATACTTCGGTGGCCAGAACATGGAACGGGCACTCATGGAAATGGGCATTCTCTTTCAGGAGTATGACTTCCTTGAAGAGGAGCGCATCCACCGGCCGCTCGCGGAAGTGCTCAACCGCACCACGGGCATCACAGGGCGCTACGGAGCCACCCTCATGACGCCGGACTACATCCGCCGCGTCTGGCCGGATTCCGGCTTCCGCGTGGTCGACGTCATCGAAGGCATCATTGATGCACGGCAGGACCTCGTCGTGTTGAGGAAGCCCAACCGATGATCTCCATTGCCAGATTTCTTGGCCGCGGGGAAGACGGCACGCAGGATGCCGTCTACGCCCTGGCGGAAAGTCTTGTGGAAACGGCTGCTGCTGCGGCCCTGCCATATGACCCTGCAAAGCATAAGGAATTCCTCGAAGACCTGCGGGATATTGGGAGCCGCATCACTCCAGAGGCAACGCCAGAGCACATGGCCGTCATCGCGGACATGTTCAGCAAGGTGATGGATGGCCAGAAGCGCGGACTCGAGCGGATCCTCCGCGAACAGAGTACGGAACTGAAGGCACTGGCAAAGCTGGTCACTCGGACCTTGACTGTAGTTGGTGCCGAAGACCAGAAATCGCTCGAGAAAATCACCGAGCTTTCCCGCGACATTGACCGCGTGCAGACGCTCCGCGAAATGATAGATTTCAAGGGCCGCTTGAAGCAATCCATCGAGGAATTGCAAAAGCAGTCAGAAGAACGCCGCAGGCAGCGGTTACACGCCGAAGAGGAACTCAAGCGCCAACTCGCCGAAAGCCGCGCCAGGCTCGCTGATTTCCAGGTGGATCCGGCCAAGGACGCCGTCACCGGCCTGCCTTCCCGGGAGCAGGGCATCGAACACATCAACTCGCTCTCCGCCAGAGATTCTCTGAGCTTTGCCGTTGTTTTGAATCTGCAGCAACTGCCCGCGCTGAACGTGAAGTTCGGTCACAAAACGGGCAACGCGGTGTTGCAGAGTTACCGCGACCATCTGGAGCGCCGCACCGGCGGGGCCGGCAGAATCTTCCGCTGGGGCGGCAAATGCTTCGTTGCTGTCTTTGGCAGGAGTGATGTTTCGAAAGAGGAGGGTGGCGATATCGTGCGCTCCCTCGGTGCCACCATCAACCTCGAAGTGGATAATGGCAGCCGCACCATGATGGTGCCCATCAGTCCGCGCTGGCTTTGTCTGGGGCGCACCGAAGCGCTGGCCGCGACCCCCATGATTGAGCGGATCGAAAAATTCGCAGCCGACCTTTGAGCGGAATTGACAGGAATTTTACAACTCCGGCATTTAATCGCTTCGCAAACACCGTACTCTGGAATCACTGACCATGGTCTCTGTTCACCGGGCAGGTATCGGCGCAAAGGATACCTGCCCGGATTTCCAGTTACATTGTCCGGTCTGTCTGGCCGGCTTTGTCATTCGCAGCCTGCCATTTCGGTGGCTCCTGGCCCAGTAGATGGTGCACAAAGAAATCAAACTGCAGGCGTGTGCCGAATAACCCGCCTGACCCGTGTCCGCCGCCTGGCACAAACAACAAATCAAACTTCTTATTGGCCTGCATCAGCGCATTGACCACCTGGAACGTGGAGGTCGGGTCCACATTGGTGTCCATCTCTCCCACAACTAATAACAATTTCCCTTCCAGACGGTAGGCGTTGTCCACGTTGGACGAGGCAGCATAGTGCGGACCCAGCGGCCAGCCCATCCAAAGTTCGTTCCACCAGATCTTGTCCATGCGGTTGTCATGACACCCGCTGTTCGATACGGCCGCCTTGTAGAATTCCGGATGGAATAACATGCCACCCAAAGCGTTTTGACCGCCTGCTGACGTGCCAAAAATTCCCACGCGGGAGATGTCATACCAGCCATACTTTGCCGCTACTGCTTTGTGCCAGAGAATGCGGTCCGGGAAACCCGCGTCCCCCAGGTTCTGGAAAGCGACATCGTGAAATGCCTTCGAGCGGTTATTCGTGCCCATGCCATCCATCTGCGCCACCACAAAGCCCAACTCCGTCAGCGGTTGTACCGCGGCGGAAAAGGTCTTGGGCACAAACGAACCCTGCGGACCGGCATAGATATATTCGATCACCGGGTATTTCTTCGCCGGGTCAAAACCGCGGGGCTTCCAGATGACTCCCCAGATATCTGTCTTGCCGTCGCGGCCTTTAGCAGTGAAGACCTCGGGGGCCGACCAGCCCGCCGCACGCAGCTTGCTGTCATCCCCTTTTTCCAACTCCGCCAGAACCTTTCCAGTGGCTGTCTCGCGGAGCTGTGAGATAGCGGGCTGCGACGTCGTGGACCATTCATCCACATAAGTGCTCATGTCCGGAGCAAACGTAACCTTGTGATTGCCTGGCGCCTCACTCAACTTGGTAAGTCCAGTGCCATCGAAGTTAATCCTGTAGTAATGCGTGAAGTAAGGGTCTTCACCGGCGTTCATGCCGCTGGCGCTGAACCAGATCTGCCGCTTCGCCTCATCCACTTTGTCAACGGACCGCACCACCCATTCGCCTTTGGTGACCTGGTTCTTGATCTTCCCGGTAATGCCATCGAATAGATACAAATGGGCCCAGCCATCCCGTTCGGACATCCAAAGGATCTCCTTGCCGTCATTGAGGTCGAGGCGGTAGGTCTTGCCCGTGTCCGCCATGGTGGCGGCCAGAGGACGGTACTCAATAAACGTCTTGCTTTCTTCCGTGATTACTGCGCGTGCCTTGCCCGTGGTGCCCACTTCCACGATCCGGTAGAGTTGATGGCCGCGCTGGTTGTAAGCAAAGGTGAAACTTCGGCTGTCTTTGCGCCATGCCGGGCGGGTCATGCTGAAGGCATTGGGAAAGAGCGTGGAGTCGATATTGGTCTGCCTGCTGCCGGCAATGTCAAAGAGCGTTGGCAATGCCTGATCCAGCACATCGCCTGGCTTGTTGTAATCAATGGTGGAGTGCTTTGGCTGTAACTGGTCTTTCGGCGAAGATTCAATGTAATGAACTTCCCGCTTATAGCCGGGACGCGTATGATAAGCCACCAAGTGCTTGCTGTCCGGCGACCAGAGCAGGGAAGCGAAGGTATAGTAATTGCCCTCGGAGCCGTCATAACTCAACGGGCGTGCCTCCTGTTTTCCATGCTCGCGGAGAAACACGTTGTAATTCTGAATGAGTGCATCATACTTGCCATCCGGTGACGTTAGTACCTTGTCGCCGGCATTCTCTGGACCATTGCGCCTGCCGCCAGCGCCCTGCTGCGGGTATTCGAAGAAGATACCGTCGAACACCTGATTCTCGGGTTCCGCAGGCGCATCCTCCTCTGCCGCTGGAGGACGGCGCTGCATTCCCATCTCCGCCGGATCCAGCTTCTTACACTGGTAGTCAGTGATCCGGCACTGATAACTTGACGTCAACAGATCAAACCGGATGCTGTTGCGGCCATCCACATAAGTGAACGACTGGAACGGCAGGGTGATACCGGTGTACTTTCCCGGTACGGCTTTCGACAGCGACTCCGCCAGACGGTCATGATCGAAGGCGGGTTGTTTGGCTTTGCTCTTTGTGTCGAACAATACAAACCGGGCACCGCCTTCCACGGTGACCCGGTAGGAAAGCATCGTCGAATCCGGCATGTAGGTGAAGTTGGAGGCACTTCCGGTGAGCAACCGTGCGTACTTCGAACGGCTCTCCGTGGCGCGTTCGTAATCCTGCCAGGTGACCTGTCCGGAAGCAGACAATAGTGAGACGAAGAGAAGGCAGAGGCGTCGCATAGGATCTCTGATTGTATACAATTCCAGTACCGTGAGATTCGCCCTGTTCACCATTTCCTTCTGCACTCTGCTCGCCGCGCAGCCAACTCTGCCGCGGGCACCGAAAAGCTCGGTGGTCGCCGTGTCGCCGCCGGGCGCGCGTGGCAATGAGCCGGGGATAGCAGTGAATTCCAAAGACCCGAATCAGGTTGTTGCGGTGTTTCAGGGGCGCGCCCGTGCCGCGTGGTCTGTGGATGGCGGCAAATCTTTCACCCTGGCCGAGGGCACCACGCCAGATGATTGGCGCACCGCGGGCGATGTCTCTGTCACTTTCGATGACAAGGGAAATGCCTATCTCAGTTATCTTGTGTTTGACACGCTCGGCACCACATCTTACTGGGCACACAATGCGCGCCGCAATGGCATCTACGTCCGCCGCTCGCCCGATGGCGGCAGGACGTGGGAGAAGAAGCCCGTTGCTGTGAAGTCATTCCCGCTTGGAACCGAGAAAGATATCCAATGGGAGGATATGCCCCGTATCTTCGCCGATAACAATCCGGGGAGTCCTTTTGCGGGCAATCTCTATGTCGGGTGGATTGAATGGCAACTCGGGCAATCCATCATTCTCTTCTCGCGGTCAACCGACCAGGGCAACACATGGTCGGCCCCCATGCGGATCAGCACGCATGCCGGCCTGCCGCGTGATGATAACGGTGGACTGGTAGGGTTTGTGGGTGTGGCCGCCAAGGACGGAACCATCTATGCCGTTTGGAACGATCTGAACTCTATCATCTTCACCAAGTCCAGTGACGGCGGCAAGACCTTCGAAGCGTCTCATGACATCATGCCCGTGGGACCGGTTTACTTCGGTGGCGTTCCGGGCGTCTCCCGCGTGATGGGCTTTCCTCAAATCGGTGTGGGCCGTGAACTTCACATTGCCTGGAGCGATTACCGCAATGGAGATATCGATATCTTCACCGCAGCCTCGCGCGATGGCGGCAAGACGTGGGGGCAGCCCTTGCGCGTGAACAGTGATGCCATCCATAACGGGCGCGATCAGTTCTTTCAATGGCTGGCCGTCGACCCTGTGCGCGGCGATGTTTACGTCCAGTATTATGACCGCCGGGATGACCTTGAGAACCGCAAAACCTCTGTAACTCTGGCGCGGTCTACAGACGGCGGCAAAAGCTTTACCAACTATCTTTGGAGTAATAGCCCGTTTGAAGGGCAGAACCTCTTTCTGGGGGATTATACGTGGCTCACCGCCTATGATGGCCGGGTGTTCGGCGTCTGGACTGAAGCCGCCACACCCGGCACGGTGGTGAAAGTCGGAACCGCGGATTTCCGTTAGTTCACCGGCACGTCGCCGTAGAACTTCCAGGTCGAGGTGTAATCCCGCGTCAGTTTCTGCTTCGTCAGGCTGGCGCGCACCAACTCCACAGGGATGCGGTTCTCTTTGAGCACGGCATCATTGAACTGGCGCTCCGTCATCTTGCCCGGACCAACCATCTGGTCATGCATCGATTTGATCTGCAGGCCGCCCAACAGGTAAGCTGCCTGATAGAGCGGGCCATAGCCGCCACCAAAGGAACGGCGTACTTCGGCGGAAGCATTCTCGCGCTCAAAACCAACCTTGTCGATGAGAAATTCCACGCACTGTTCCGGTGTCATCTTCCCCAAATGAAAGCTGAGCGAGAAGATAATCCGCGCCGAACGGTGCATGCGCCAAACGAGCGCACCCACACGGTCTTCCGGTGTCTTCTGGAAATGCAGATTCCACATCATGATCTCCCAGTAAAGGGACCAGCCTTCGGTAATGAATGGAGTGCCGCCCACTTGCCCGCGGTAGGGCTTGAAACGCGCGGCATAATAGCCCTGCAAGTTATGGCCCGGGATGAGCTCATGAAAGACCGTCGCGCGTGACATCGGGATGTTATTGCCGCGCAGTGACATCATCTTCTGCTCATAAGTCATGCTGTTCACCGGATAGGAAACGGTAATCTGTTCGCCACCCAGGAAGAACGGCGCCAGTAACTGTCTTTCCGGACTCATCATCTCCATGCGCCATGTCTCGCGGGCCACGGCAGGCACGGTCACCAGGTCATGATCGTCCAGAAACTTCTCGGCTTCGAGTGCAAGCCCACGGATCATTTCCGGTTGCTTGCCCGGTTCCACATACATGGTCTTGACCTTTTCAAGAGCCTTCTTCCAGTCATCGCCGAAACCCATCTCGCGGGAGGCCTTCTTCATTTCCGCCTCGCACCAGGCATACTCTTTGTTGGCTATGGCGATAAGTTGCTCCGGCGTATAGGGAATCATCTCGTAGCCGAGTTCCACCATTAAGCCTTCCCGCCCGATGGGGTTGCCGACGATATCATCCGTGGAGCCCGCCCGTGCGCCGGTGCCAGGTGCGAAACCTGCGCCTCCACCCGCGCGCCGTGCACCTCCGCCGCCACCGGCTGCCGCGGGTGCGGGTCCACCGGCCGGAGCACCGCCAACTTCTGCCACCGCCGGCCGCATGCCGGCAACGCGTTCCCGCAGGAATGAGATATATGAGCCTGCCGTGTTATCCAAGGTCTTGTAGGCTTCCTCGTCCCACCAGGTAAACATCGGATCGTAGGCATCATAGAAGGTAAACCAGTTGCGCAGGGAAGCGCGCAATGCCGTCAACTCCGCCGCTGCGCGGTTGCCAACAATCTTCCGCTTGCGCAGTGCCTCAGGCGTCGTTTCTCCGCGTAACTCCGCCTCGATGGACCGGCGCGCCGCTTCCATAGCTTTGTTGAGATTCGTGAGCGTCTCCGCAGTCTTGGCCGGATCAATCGGCTGCATTTTGCGCCGCGACTCTTCGAGGTTGATCATGGTGGAGATAAAGGGGAGATACGCGGCATTCTCTGCCTCTTCCTTCTCTTCGAGCGACAAACGCTTCAGTTCATGTTCCACTTCATTGCGCAGGAGAACATAATCCACCTTGCCATCCTGACTCATGGCATCAAAGTTCATTGCCTTCTGTGCCGCCTGTACTTCCTCGTAGAACTTTCTCATGCGGGCGCGGCGCTCTGGTGACGCAGTTACGTTATAGAAGCGCTGGATGTTACCCCGGTCGAGTGCGACGCGTTCAATCAATGGCCGCATTTCACTGTTGGAAGTATCAAGCACATCGTACGATCCTGCCGGCAACGCGGGTTGCACAGCCAGAGTCCATGTGACAAGAAGAGCAAGACGGGCGGTGAATCGCTGGTTCATAAGGTTTCTTTCACTGTTTCAGAATTCTCGCACGGATCAGATGATCCAGTTTCGGATAGTTCGCATCCAGATACTGATTACCGCCCTCGAAGAGCGGGTCCTGCTTGCCGGCGCGCATGCCCCCGCCGGACGTTTCTCCATAACCGGTGTAGAGTTGATCCACCACGTCCATGCCTGAGATAACCTTGCCCAGCGGTGCGAAGCCCTGCGCATCGAGGGCCTTCTGATCCGTGAGGCAAATGAAGATCTGCGTCGTTCTGGTATCCGGACCTGTCATAGCGAAGGCGAAGGCCCCACGGATATTGGATGCCCTCACCGGGTCATCGGGAATCGTACGTCCCCTCCACGCTTTGGCTAACTTGGGTTCCCCGGCAATCCCGAATTGCATCCACTTACCTGCCACCGCGCGGTGGAACCGGCTGTCGTTAAAATAACCGCTCTCCACCAGCTCATAGAAACGTTCCGCACCGTGAGGCGCGAGCGACCGCTGGACCTCCAGTACAAAGATTCCCTTTGTGGTTTCCACCTCGACCTGATAAGTGGAGGGCGCAGCCAGCAGGATGGCGCAAAGCAGGGCAGCTATTTCCATGGGTATGTCGCGAGGCTCTCCGCAATGGTCTTCTCGGCTGCCTGTAACTCATCGCCCGTGAGGACCAGCCGGGGGCCGCGAACCAGTTGGCTGCCCATGCCGACGCGTTCCTGCACCAGTTTGATCAACTGTACGAACTTCACCACGGTATCCATGCGCAACAGCGGGAGAAACCAACGGTAGATTTCAAACGCGCGCTCTTTGTCGCCGCGCATTGCACAATCGAATAACTCGACGGACTCCTTGGGAAACGCATTCACCAGGCCTGCAATCCAGCCCGTTGCTCCGGCGTAGACGGCTTCCACGATGGCATCATCCACACCGCAAAGGATCTGAATCCGGTCACCCAGCAAACTGCGCAGGCCCAGCACGCGGCGGACATCTGTACTCGACTCTTTGATGGCATGTAGATTCGGACACTCATCCATAAGTTCCACCACCTGTTCCGGCACAAAGTCCGTGCCATAGGCAACCGGATTGTTATACAGCATGGAGGAAAGTGGTGTGGCGTCAATTACTGCTTTGACGTGGGCCTTCATTTCGCGCCAGTCACTCTTGTAGATATAAGGTGGCAGCACCATCAAGCCATTGCAGCCGGCAGCCTCGGCGTTTTTTGCAAGTTCCACGGCCTCCGCAGTGCTGAGCGAGGAGATACCGGAAACCACAACAGCGCGGTCCCCAATCGCGCGAACAGCGGTGCGCAGGATCGTTGCCTTTTCGCCGGGAGTGAGTGTTGCCCCTTCGCCGAGCGAGCCCAGGGCGACAACACCCTTGCAGCCATTGTCCACGAGCCAGTTGCAGTGCTTCGCGAAGAAATCATGGTCTACGGTCAGGTCCGTGTGAAAGGGGGTGGTGATCGCGGGGATCACGCCTTCCCAGAGCATTGTTTTGGTGATGTTCATGAAGAGGTCTCCTGTGTCATGGATAGGGCGAGCGTTGCCATACGGGCCGGTAAGATAGGCGGGCGGACGGAACCTTGTTCCCAGCCGAAGAGGAAAGTATTCGCGGGACCGCAAATGCGTCCCTGGCACGGTCCCATGCCGCAGCGTGTCTGGAGTTTTGCTGTGCGGGAATCCGGTTGTTGCCGCAGGACTTGATAAGTTACATCTTCGCAACGGCAAACAATGGTGTCTGCAGTGCAAAGATGTTTCAATCCGGGCCGCGGAGAAAACGTTTGATTGAGAAGACTTGCGAAGTGTTGCTCTCTAGCGAGCAAGGGCAGGAGATGTTTCGTTGGTTTGCGGCAGGCCGCCAAGCCCGCGAGTTCACCTTCAAGCAACGCAACATCCACGCCGCCGATTCCAGTGGATTCTCCAGCGCAGTAAACATTCTGGATGGAAGTCTGTTGCCGCTTGTCTACCCAGACACCGTGCGCAAGGATCTCGCAGCCGAAGGCCGCCGCCAGTTCTGTTTCCGGCGTAAAGCCGTAAGCGATAGCGGCGTAATCCACCTCTTCGGTGAACGTTTTGCTACCCTGCCGGAATTGCAGCGTTTCGAGTTTGCCCTTGCCTGTGGCGTGTTCCACATAACAATCCCGCACATACGGAACACCTAATAGCTGAAGCTGTAATGCTGCCGCCTGCTTGAGTTTCTTAGGATGCTTGCGCAGTTCCATGCCGAATCGCATCAACGCTGCAGTAGGAACCTGCTCTGCGATCATAACGAGATCCGCACCCTTGGCCCGAAGATACGCAGCGGCAGCAAGCAGCAGCGGTCCGGAGCCTGCAACGGCGACTCTCTTATTGCGAATCACCAGACCGGATTTTACCAGTGCCTGCAAGCCACCAACACCGGTAACTCCGGGTAGCGTCCAGCCGGGGAAGGGAAGGAATAACTCTCTTGCTCCGGTTGCGAGGATAACTTTGTTCCAATGGATAGTTCGTGCCGCAGCGCCTTGTTCAATGACTACCGCGTTGCCATGCACGGCAATCACCCGGGCGTCACTGATGATATTCAGTTTGACCTTCTGGAAGCGGTCATACCAGGGCTTGCCATGAAATTCGCCGCGCCAGATCTGGCCGCCGGGAGCGTGGTTATCATCAATGACGGTAACGCTGGCCCCCTGTTCGGCAGCTGTGACTGCAGCGGCGATACCGGCCGGTCCGGCACCGATGATCAGGAGGTCGGTCATGTGGTTTCGATCCGCATCCCCTCTGTGGCCATGATCCGGCAACTGCGTGCATGCTGCACACCGTCTATGGTCAGCCTGCACTCATAGCAAATTCCCATGCCGCAGAGAGGTGCGCGGGGCTCGCCGGTAACTGAGCTCCGGAACTGTGCTGTACCGCACGTCAATACCGCAGCGGCTGCGGTGGTTCCTTCTTTCACAAAGAAACCCCGGCCGTTGATGAAGAGTTCAATCATGGGAGTAACTCCTCCCCGGAAGATATGGTTCGCGCGGAATGCGGCTCTCCCTGTTCATCAACTGATCCGCCAGTAACTTCGCCGTTGCCAGCGATGTGGAGATCCCCAAACCCTCATGGCCTGTGGCGAGATAGACAGTGGAATAACCCGGGGCGTGGCCAATCACCGGGAGCTTATCGGGTGTCGCCGCGCGAAAGCCAGTCCAGGTGCGGATGGAGGCCAACTGTGCGAGCCCCGGCATATACTCGAATGCCCGTTGTAACATTCTGGCTAACATCGGCGGGTCGATCTCTCCGTTCACGGCGCCAAACTGGCGCGAAGAGCCGATCAGAATCTGTCCCGTGGCTCTGGGCTGTGCATTGAAGGCAACAGAATCCGCAGTAGTGGAATGTGCGCTCTTCAGATAGCCCAGTTCGATGAGCTGGTGCCGCAGCCAGCCGGGATAACGGTCTGTGATGAGTAAGTGCCCCTTGCGCGGGGCCAGGGGAAGGTCAGGAAAGAGGTCGACCGCCGCGGTGCCGTTGGCGACTATAATTACATCGGCTTCGAGCCTGCTTCCCCGGTCCAGCGTTACTTCTCCTTCCGCAAGCCGGACAACCCTGGCGCGGATCACGGAAACACTGCGCAGCAGCCACTCCGCCGCGCAAGGCGGATAACATACGCCATCCGCGCTCATTAACAATCCGCCAGCCATGCCCGGCCGGAGATGAGGTTCGGCTTCCGCGAGTTGTTGACTATCCAGAACTTCGACGGGAATGCCGCGTTCTGAGTAATAGGCGAACTTACGGTGGACTTCGGCCATCTCTTCCGCGTCTGCTGCAATCCAAAGAGATCCACAAGGCAAGATCTCCGCGGTTGGTGGTAACTCCTCCGCCAATTCCCGCCACAAAGCCTGCGAGTAACTGGTCAGGGCGAATTGGGCGGGTGAGTCATCCATCACGGCTAAGTGGCCCATGCCCGCCGCTGTTGCCCCGCCGCCAATAACGCCTGGATCACAAACGGTGACTTGGAAACCTTCGCGCTGTAACTCGTACGCGCAGGCCGCGCCAACAATGCCTGCACCGATGATCACGGCTCTCACCAACGCCCCCGTTTGCCGGATGCCATCATCGCTGCAAGCCTTGCGAAACCATTGCTCCAGTTCAGTTGCACACCTTGTTCGGCCGCGCTGGCGTCCCCCTCGCGCAGGGCTTTCAGGATCTCATTATGTTCACGGGCGGATTGCCCGAGTTCACCGAGAATCGCATCCGAATATAACCGCCAGTAACGCTCTGCCTGCGGCTGCAACGTGGCGTGTATCTCCATCACCCTCGGGCCGGACGCAGCTTCCAGAAGTGTCCGGTGAAATGCCAGGTCGAGTTCGAAGATCTGCTTCGGCATGGTTTGCGCGCGAAGGTTGCCATTGATCTCCCGCAGCACCTTCACTACTGCCTGCCGCTGCCTTTGGGGCAACAGCGCCGTCTGTCGCGCCCCCAACCCTTCCACATGGCCTATCAGCGCATAGAGTTCCTGGGCGTCGCTTTGCGTGAGTGGCGTGACTGCCATGCGCGTTTTCGCTCCGCTGCCGGAAGACTGCACATAGCCTTCGCGGTGCAGCCGCTGCAAAGCGCCGCGCACGGGTGTTCGGCTCATGCCCAACATGTTGGAGATCTCAGCCTCAATCATCCACACGCCCGGGGGCAGGATGCCGCGGATGATGTAGTCGCGCAGTTGTTCGAAAGCAGCCTGTGTGCTTTGACCTCTCACGGACGGGGCTTGTACTGCGATCATCGGAATGCTCATTGTATACAATGGCGGATTCCATGCAATGCATTCGAGTGATTGATTCCCATACCGGCGGTGAGCCCACCCGTCTTGTGATTGAAGGCGGGCCGGATCTTGGTAGCGGTCCGCTGCAGCAACGGCTGGAGCGTTTCCGCCGAGACTTTGATCACCTCCGCTCTGCCATTGTGAATGAACCGCGCGGCAATGATGCCATTGTGGGCGCGCTGCTGTGCGAACCGCATGCGCCGGATTGTTCCGCCGGTGTGATCTTCTTTAACAACGTGGGCTATCTGAATATGTGCGGGCACGGCACCATCGGCCTTGCCGTCACGCTGCAGTATCTTGGACGGATTCAACCTGGCCTGCACCGGATCGATACCCCTGTGGGCGTTGTCGAAGCGCGACTGCATGAGAACGGTGCGGTGACCGTGAATAATGTCGCCAGTTACCGGCATGCCACGGGTGTGGAAGTTACGGTCGAAGGATATGGCAAGGTGACCGGCGATATCGCCTGGGGCGGGAACTGGTTCTTTCTAACTTCCGATAGCCCGTGCTCCGTGGAACTCAAGAATCTGGACCAACTGACGGATTTCACCTGGAAGATCCGGCAAACGCTCGAAGCGAACGGGATTACCGGGCGGGATCACGGCCACATCGATCACATCGAAGTCTTCGGCGCTCCGGCGGATCCCGGTGCCAACAGCCGCAATTTCGTTCTTTGTCCCGGCAAGGCCTATGACCGTTCACCCTGCGGGACGGGCACAAGCGCAAAATTGGCGTGCCTGGCCGCGGATGGGAAACTGCAACCCGGGCACATCTGGCGGCAGGAGAGTCTCATCGGCAGCCTGTTCGAGGGTTCCTTCGTGCCCGGCGACGGCGTCGTTTACCCGAGCGTGACCGGAACCGCCTTTGTAAACGCTGATTCCACGCTGCTTCTGGACCCCGCCGACCAGTTTGTTTACGGCATCCGTTAGCCTCTCTTACACTGGTAATAGTATGGCTGAAAATTTAGCTTGGAGCCTCCCCGAAGACTTGGCTGAACTTCTTCGGGAAGACCCTGAGACGATGCAATCCATCCTTGCGACGTTCGTGGAACAGACCCGGCTCAATCTGCTGCGTGTGGAAGAGTTGGCCGCTGCGGACGATGGGGCGGAATTGTCCCGCGCCGTGCACCGGATGAAGGGCGGACTCGCGCAAATGGGTGCGGGCCTGGCTGCCGATCTGTGCAAGCAGTTCGAGGTTGCGATTCCGAATGAAACCAGAGAGCAGTGGCAACGCAGAACCGGCGAGCTGCGCACGGCCTGTGAGACCGTTTTGCTGCTCGCCGGGAAGTTATTGCAAGGGCTGGGCTGACGAAGTTAGATCGCGTCTGAGATGGAAGGCAAGGGGAAATCTTTGACGACCACTGCGGGAGCGATCATCGTGGCACCTTCCAGACCGCGTACGCGCCGGGCCTGACCGATCATCACCGTATTCTTCAGCAAACGCACCGGGCTTTCCAGGAAGCGGAAGTTCATGACCGGGGCCGTGATCTTGCCGTTTTCGATGAGGAACACGCCATCGCGGGTAAGTCCGGTTTGTTGCAGGGTTTGCGGGTTCACGGGCCGGATATACCAGAAGTGCGTGATCAACAAACCGCGCTCCACTGAAGCGATGAGCTTGTCAATGGGAGTGTCTGTACCATTCATCTGCAGGCTTCCACCGCCGCCAGCTCCACCGCCGCCGCGTCCACCGCCACCGCCGAATCCGCCGCCCGCACCGGGAGTGGGT
>CAIXXM010000008.1 GCA_903923395.1 uncultured Acidobacteriia bacterium | reverse complement strand
TCTATCCTCAAAGATAGTTCCGGTCTTCAGCGTGAACTGAGGCTTAGGGTGCTTACTGTAGCATTTCCAGCGGCGCTGAGTAGCGAGGTAAGCAACATGCTCGGACCCGCACTCAGGACACTTCACTGTGCCATCAGGCCAGCGGAGGTCAACCATGAATGACTTACAATTCTCAAAGTCCTGAAAGTAGAGAATCGCTTCCTGAAGAGTGCGGGGTGCTTCCATAACTCAAGTATGCCCGAATCTGCTTGGTTAGTCAAGTAAGTTATTGCCCAAATTAGCGCTCGTCCCTCGAAGCGATTACTGCGTCGGCGAGAGATTCCGGGATGGACGAAAGTGCCCGCCGGACTTCCGCAAGAGAGATGTCATCATGTTGTGCAAATTCCCATTCGTCAGGCTCAAAACATTCCGCGATATCATCAATCGGGGCTCCGGAGTTGGAGATGGTCACGAGCACATGTTGGTGATTGGCGAGTGTTAGGCTTTCCAGCGGCCTGAGTACCCCATTCTCATAAACGGCCTCGAAGGTCATTCCCATGGATACCAGTTTAGCGGATTTTCGAGGACCACAGTCGCGTGCCACTTCTACCCTCGTACCCGCCTCGCCGTAATGCCAGGGCAGCCGACATCGGGCTTGAGAATCCTTTCGCCTGAGGCGTAACAACCAAACGCAAAAAGATACGAGCAGAACAAACGGGGCCGTGAGACAGTTCCTCGTGGCAGGAGGTGTGGCGAACTCTTCGGCAGCTAAGGTCAGTTCAATGACCCGGAACCCTGGACAATTCAACGCCTATCCCCACCAACATAAATCCCCGCATCAGCCATCTGCCCAAGCGTGATCTTACTCCCCCGAAACACACTCACACACCCACCCGCGCCCCGGCACGTCGTCAACGTGCGGCCCTGGAATTCCTCAGCCGTGAAATCCCGAAAAGGCGCTTGTTGGAGCGGAACCATCACCGGTCTCACCCCCGTTCTTAGTTCTCGATCAAATTTCCGAAAGTCTGGGATAACATCCTGTACTACAGCACCCGGACGCTCCAGCCACCCAAGCGGAATCACAACAAAAGTGCGCCCGGGAAATGCGACCTCCAGCTTCGACGCAATCCCGGTATCTTCGCCGAGGCTTGCCAGATAGTCCGCAGGTACCTTCCGGTAGAAATGCGCGGCACCGTAAAGGATCAACGCCTTGCCCCGCTTCCCCATCGCCTCCTTCAAAACAGACACTGCGGTATTCTCCCGGCTGCGATGGTCTCCCGGCCCCGGGTCACCCCCGAGAACGCGAATACGGGCATCCGGGGCTAACTTGGAATTCACGTCACGGACAGCAGCAGGAAATTCCGCGTAAATCGGCTGGTCCCAGATACCGTTCTCCGCTTGGGTCGTGGTCTTCCACACCTGTTTGAGTTCGGCCTTGGATACTTCCCCGCCGTTAATGTAGCGGTCCAGAGTATCTTGCGCGGTAGTGCTGCCAAATTCCACCACAATGGACCGCACTTTCTTCGGAAAATCAGGGTGACGGACCAACGCAACCCGCAGTTCAGAATCGAGTTTGATTTGCCCGTGCCACTCACCCAAGGCGAGAATGTCATACCGGTCGAAGCCCGCTAACAACGTCTGGACGATCCTACCCAAGCCCGCAACCGGCGTCTGTGCCACCAACCCTGCGCAAAGCACCAACGCAAGAACGCAGGACTTCATCCCCTCACCCGCTCATACCGCAAACCCACTGACCCATTCGCATACCCCTTACATTCCAACAACAGGAAATTCCGTTGCGGGAACTTACCCGGAAATGCGGGAATTCCATCGCCCAATAACAATGGACCCACCCCAATAAATAACTCATCCACCAGATCCTCCCGCAGGAAACTCCGCGCCAAACCACCCCCGCCGCCCAGATAGATATCTTTCCCGGGCTGACTCTTGATCCCGGCAACTAACTCCGCCAGCGATCCATTTACCACCTCGAAGCCTGCACGCTTCCCCGCCTTCCAGCGTCGCGAGACAACATAAGTCGTCATCCCGGATAGATCAGGCGCTTCCCCGCTCTGGATCATCTTCAGATAACCAGTCGCAGTCTTCCGGCCCATGATCTGGGTATCGATGTTAGAGAAGAAATCGGCCATCGCAGCTTCCCCCTCCGGATCGATCACCAGAAAATCAATACCACCGTCCCTCCGGGCGATGTAACCGTCCAGGCTGATTCCAAACCCGAGGATGACTTTCCGCTGCATTACGCCCCCACTAACACCACGTGTAAGTCCATAACATTCGTCCCCGTGGCACCCGTCTTCAACAACCCGCCATTCGCCTCAAAAAACGGATAAGAGTTATTCTCCGCCAGCGCCTTCACCCCGGCCTCCGGCATCGCGCATGTCCACCCATCCGCAACCGCACCCGCAGCATCCGTCGGACCATCCGTTCCATCCGTCCCCGCCGATAACACCACCACATCCAGCAGCCCCGCAATCTCCAGCGCCGCCGCCAGCGCAAACTCCTGATTGCGCCCGCCCCTTCCCCCCGGATTCCGCAACGTCACCGTCGTCTCGCCGCCCGAAATCACACACGCCGGAGCCTTCAACGGCTGCCCATACTCCCGGATCTGCCGCGCAATCGCCCCGTGCGCCCGCGCCACATCCCGCGTTTCCCCGCGCAACGTGCTCGACAGGATCATCGTCCGGTACCCCAACTGCTTCGCCATCTTCGCCGCAGCCTCCAGCGATTTCTGGTTGCTTCCCACCAACACATTCTCCACGCCCGTCAACCGCTTCGGCGTTTCCTCCGCCTCCCCCTGCAACCGCAGCCGCACAGCCTCCGGCACCCGCAACCCATACTTTGCAATTACCGCGCGCGCATCCGCAAACGTGGAAGTATCCGCCACCGCCGGACCCGAACCTATCACATCCAGGTTGTCGCCCACCACGTCCGAAAGCAGTAGAGCCAACACCTTCGCCGGACGCGCCAGCAGCGCCAACTGACCGCCCTTCAATACCGACAAATGCTTGCGCACCGCGTTGATCTCATGGATCTCCGCCCCGCAAGCGAGCAGCAAATCAGTAACCTGTATCTTCTGTTCGAGCGTGACCCCGGGCACCGGAGCCGGCATCAGCGCCGAAGCCCCGCCGGAAATCAGACAAACCACCAGATCGCCAGCCCGCGCCTCTTTGCAAATCGCCGCGACCTCCACAGCCGCCGCAGCCCCCCGCGCATCCGGACGCGGATGCCCCGCCGGACACAGCACAATCCTCTTCGCCCTGGCCCGGTCCCCGTCTTTCACAATCACGCATCCCTGCGCGATCCGCTTGCCCAGCACCTTCTCCGCGGCCCGGGCCATGGTCCCGCCGGCCTTCCCTGCCCCGACCACGAACACACGCTCCGCCGCTTCCCAAAGCTTCCGCCGCGCCTCAAGCGCAGCGATGGTTTCCGCGCTCGGGTCCGCCGCCTGCAAACCGGCGCGAAAAATCTTCCCGGCATCCCCGCGCAAACTCATCGCCAGATGTTCAGTTCCAGAATCTTCGCCACCGAAGTTTCCGGATCACAAGCCGCATCAATGTGGAAATCAGCCCGGCTGTAGCCCTCCCGCCGGCTCTCGTAAAGCGCCTGCAACTTGCCCAGATCGCGCGCCAGTGGACGGTCATCCGTGTCACCCAGCCGCTGCAGGATCACCTCAAACGGACAATCCAGCCACACTGAAAGCCCGTTGTTCTCCATGAACTCGAAGTTCCCCGGCTGCACAAAGGCCCCGCCACCCAGCGCGACCACCATCGGCATGCCGCATTCGATCTTGCGCACCAGCGTCTTAATGGTTTCCGTTTCAATCCGCCGGAATGCAGGCTCACCGCGGGTATCGAAGATCTGGGCAATCGTCATGCCCTCCGCCTTCTCAATCTCCGCGTCAACGTCCACATAATCCCAGCCCACCTGATCTGAGAGGATCTTGGCAATCGTCGTTTTGCCCGAGCCCATGAAGCCGGCCAAATACAGCCCCGGCGTGCGTTTCAACTTGAGATGCATCTAGACCATCTCCATTCGTGATTCCACAATACCCGGAAACAGGCGATAGAGCCAAACCGCAGCCCAGCCGATGCGCGGCACCACCACCGTAGCGGACCGCCGTTCCATCCCGCGCAACACCGCAGCCGCGCACTGTTCCGCCGTCACCGCATACCGTTTGCCGGCACTGACCACCTGCGGCGGCCTCGGCCCTATCGCATGATCCTGAAACTGCGTCTGTACATAACCGGGATACACACACATCGCATGCACCCCCGCTGCTTTCAATTCCATCCGCTGGCTCGCCGTCAAAGAAGCCAGCGCCGTTTTTGACGCCGAATAAAACGGCAGCCAGGGCAAAGGCATCTGCCCGGCAATCGAAGAAATATTCACAATCATCCCGCGGCTGTCTTTCAAGTGCGGCACCGCCAGTTGTGCCAGCGCCGCCGGGGCGAAGAAGTTCAGTTCCATCAAGCTCCGCGCTTCTTCCATGGGTGTGTTTGAGGCTTTATAGTAGAGTCCCCGTCCGGCATTGTTGATCACCGCGTCCAGCCGGCCGAAGCGTTCCAGCGTCCGCTCGATTGCCTCACGCCGCACCGCCTCCTGCGTAAGATCCCCGACAGTCACCACAGCATCACTGCCCCCGGCCCGCCGCAAACCCTCCAGATCCCGCGCCACAAGCGAAACTTTGGCCCCCCGCGCACGCAGCAACCCACAAAGCGCCGCGCCAATTCCCGCGGAGGCACCCGTGATCAGCACAGCTTTGTTGATTAAACTAAAGTCTTCACGCAAGAACCGAAATCATAACATCGTGACCCGGCTCCTCCCTTTGTTTCCGCTGCAGCTCGTTGTCTTCCCAGGCAACCCCCTGCCCCTGCACATCTTCGAGCCGCGCTACAGGGAGATGGTTGGCGAGGCCGACCGCAACGGCACCGAATTCGGCATCGTTCTCGCCCGCGAAGGCGGCATCGTCAATATCGGCTGCACCGTGCGCGTGGACCAGATTCTGGAACACTACCCCGATGGCCGCTTCGATGTCATGACCCGCGGCGAACGGCGCTTCCAGATCCTCTCCGTCAACCAGGAACTCGCCTATCTGCGCGGCGAAGTCGAGTATTTCGAAGACCAGGACTGGACACGCCCGCCGCAAGACCTCATCCTCCGCGCACTCGACGCCTTCAACACGCTGAAGCGCTCTCTCGAAGAATCCGGCGGCAAAGACCAGGGAATTGACCCCGACCCCGAACACCCGCGCCTCAGCTTCCAACTCGCGCAGGCAGTCGACGACCTCGAATTCCAGAGCCGCATCCTCCGCAGCCGTTCAGAAATCGAACGCCTCACCGAGTTCACGAAGTTCACAGCCACCCACATCGAACGCCGCGAATACGCCGCACGTCTGAAAAAAGCCATTCCGACCAACGGCCATGGCCACAAACACATTGATATATAAGAGACTGTTGAGAGGGCTATGGCTCTCGGCATCTACACAGACTACGGCAAAAATCAGCGGCCACAGGGCAAAACCCTGGCCGTTTCCGCCTCCCTGCATGCCGCCGCCTTCCTGCTGCTGATTCACCCCTGGCGCGTGGATCTGCCCAAACCAACGAAGTCCGAGTACGAACAGGTCATCGCCGGACACGAAAAGCAGATCGTCTGGTACCGCTTCAAGAAGGACCTGCCAGATGTCTCCCCCTCCCGCAAAGAAGCCCAAAAGGGTCCGCTGAAGGCTGAGAACAAAGCGAAACAAGCCATCACCTCCTCACCCAAAGACGCCCCCAGGCGCAAGCAAATGGTCTGGAGCCCCGTCCCCGAAACCAAGGCCAGTCCGGTCCCCGTCGAATCCTCCAACCTGCTGGCCATCAAACTGCCTGACCCGCCGCGCCCCAAACCCAAGGACTTCACCCCACCCGAACCCAAGCCCCCCGCAGTAAAGGCGGAAGCCCCTGCCGCGAAAGAAATCACCCCGCTGCCCGAGCCACCGGCAGTCAAGGCCGAAGCCCTGCCTCCCGTGCCGTTGCCGGAAATGCCCACCCCCGCGAAGCCCTTCACCGCCCCACCCGTGCGTGCCGAAAACAAACCAGCCCGCGAACTTCCCCCCGTGGAAGCGCCACCCGAACTGCGCGCCGCCGCCCCCGTGCCACCCCGCATCAAAATGGGGGATCTGCCCACTCCCCGCAAGCGCTTTGTGCCGCCGCCCGTGCCAGCGCCCGCCGCGCCAACTTCCACGGCACAGGTCCAACTGGTCACGCCGCCAGATCTCACGGCCAGCTTTGACGCCGCATTGCCGGAAGTCTTCCACGTCCCCATGTCCGCCCCCAAGCGCCCTTACACACCACCGCCCGCGCGCGGAGGAACCACAAAATCCGGGCGCACCATTCGCGTGGAAGCCGTGCCGCCCGCCGCCGCCCCCACAGGGCCCGCCAACTCCCCCGATCTCACTCTCGCCGTGGTCGGCTTGAACCCTGTCGATAAACCCGTCCTGCCCGCCGCAGCCAGCCCGGCCGGGTTCACCGCCGGTCCCGTCGTCCGCAAAGAAGGGGCAACGTCCATGGGCGAACCCAAGGGGCTCTCCGTCCCCGATATCTTCGTCCGCGGCGCAAAAGACGCCAAACCCGATCTCATCGCCCGCGCCTATGCCCCCGTCACCTCCGCGGACAACATCCGCGAGTCCATGCGGACGGCCAACCCGGCACTGTCTGCCCGCTCTGTACAGCCGGTCCCCATGCGCATCAATGGCGCGATCCAGGTCTCCAGCGCCCCCGACCCCGTCTTCCAGGGCCGCGACGTCTTCATGCTCGCCATCCAAATGCCAAACCTGACCAGCTTCTCCGGCAGTTGGCTCATGTGGTACGCCGACCGCGCCGCCATGGAAAAAGGCCTCGGCCCCGTCGCCCCGCCCGTGGCCTACCGCAAGGTCGACCCCAAATACTCCCAGGAAGCCGTGCAGGAACGCATCGAAGGCCGCGTTCAGTTGGTTTGCGTCATCCAGAAAGACGGCAAAGTCTCCGGCATCGAGGTTCGCCACGGCGCCGATGAGCGCCTCAACCTCAGCGCGAAAGAGGCGCTGTCAAAATGGGAATTCACTCCAGCGACCCGCAACGGACAGCCCGTCGATGTCGACGTTCTCGTCGAAATCCCGTTCCGCCTGGAGCCCAGGGTCAAAGGACCCTACTAAATGCGCCAGCACCTGCTGATTGATGCCGACGACACACTATGGGAAAACAACGTCTATTTCGAACAGGCCTTCGCGCAGTTCTGCGATTACCTGAACCATTCCTCGCTGACGCCGGATGAGATCCGGTCGATCCTCGATGAAATCGAAATCGTGAATAACAAGATTCACGGCTATGGTGCGGTGAACTTCGGCCGCAATCTGAGCCAGTGCTATCTGCGCCTTGCCGAACGCGCCGTGGATGAGCATGACCTCGCCAAAGTCACGGCCTTCGCGCACCAGATCCTGGCGCAGGAGATTGAACTGATGCCGGGCGTTAGTGAGACGCTGCCCTTCCTGGCCGAACGCCATGATCTGATTCTCTTCACCAAAGGCGAACCCGCCGAACAGAACCGCAAGATCGACTTATCCGGACTGCGCCCGTTCTTCCGCGAATGTGTGGTGACCAAAGAAAAGAACCGCGCGGCCTATCTGAACATCGTGGAGACCTGGCAGCTCAACCCGGCCGGCACCTGGATGATCGGCAACAGTCCAAAGTCAGACATCAACCCCGCCCTCGCCGCAGGCCTTGGTGCTGTGTACGTGCCACATGAGCGGACATGGACCCTGGAGCGCGAAGAACTCACCAGCAGTCCGCGCTTGCTTCGGGTGGAAAACTTTGCTGGCCTGTTGCAGATTTTCTAACGTTGCCGGGCTGCTCTCCCGCTCAGCGTGTCGCCCGCATCCATCTTGTAGGCTGGCAACACGGCCACAATTCTCCCGCTCGAATCGCAGTAGAAATCCCCGCATACCGTAACTTGTAGTTGTTCGCGGAAGCGGGCGAAGTCCGGCTGGATGCGGCTGGGCACTTTCGTTGTGGTCTGGCCGGGAGGGAACAGTGCCGATTCCAGTTCTTCGTCGCCCCAGGTTTCGTGGAGCGGCCACGTCACTCCGGCGGCCTTCATGCGCGCCAGGTACTCGTGCACGGTGCTCTGGCTCGTGTTGACGCTGCGGGCGATCTGGCGCTGGCCGAGCTTCTATTCGAAATGCAGCCGCAGGATCTCTTTGATCTCTCTCATGGACTTTCGCTTTCCGGGCAAGTTGCTTCAGCCTTCCTCTGAGGCCGTCATTGTCACCCGTTTGAAATGTCCAGCGCAGCTTCTTACGTCATTCTCCTTTCATTCCGATCACCGTTCTCCCATCCCGATCACTTCCGGCCCAAGGGCAGGAAAAGTGATCGGATTCACAAGAGAATGGCTGATCGGATTCAGAGGAGAATCAGTGATCGGAATCGCGGAGAATCCGCACATGCTGCTCCTCCGCGGTCACATGCTCGCCGAATCGCTTGATTCGCCTCCCGGCAGGTGGAAGTGGAACCGAACCCAAGCTTAGTGCCGCCTGCGCTGTCGCTCCCGGGCAGCTACTTCGAGGAATCGCGCGCCGCCATGCGCCCCCCGCCGGCCCTCCCCTCCTCTGGACTCCTCCCAACCCGCTCCCCCAGCCATTTAAGGAATCCCCAAAGGAGGGAAGGGCCTCATTCCGCCGCTTGATGCGGCCAAAGGCCGCGTGCGGCTCCCTCAGGGGGCTATCGCGCGCCATTCGCGCCCGCCGTCACAAACTGGATTCCCGCGCAGCTTCAGCCAAAGCCCGCCCCGAAGGCGCGCCCTTCGTCTTCCGCAAAACGCGCGGCAAGGGGACGATAGCCTTCAGGAACGAAGGACCCCAATATGTAGGCGAAGACGTGTGGAACGAAGGCGATGCGACTAGGCCTTATCCCCACCATCATCGACCGGAGAGGCATGTCGTGGTCTGGCCAAGCCCTCCGGGTGCGCTCCGCGCAGCCCTGACAGACCCGGACTGCCGCAGGAAAACAGGCTGGATATCAGGAAAGGGGACGTGCGGCCGGTGATCTTCGCGGATTTATGGATCGCATCCGAAGCCCTCCAGCTAATGCTCCTACAGCAGCGCGTTCAAAACTTGAGCGCAACAACAAGACCACGAAGGCTACCGATTCTTGTAGCGTGGGAGGAAATAGATCACAACTGATTCTTCCGGCGATGCGCCACGATTTTGGACGTCATTCTCTCTGGAGCGCCTATCCAATCAGTAATTAGGTCGCCACTAGAGGCAATTCCATCGCGCCCTTGACCGAACGCAAACACCGTCGCGTGTCGGCCAAAACTGGCATGTACTCCATCGCGTGCTGACCGAAGTGAGTAGGTAACAACGCGAAGAGCCGAGGCAGAACCGAATCGCATCGCGAAATGAACATGACCATGAACATCGGTAATGCCATCGGCTTCATGCCCCTCCGCCTCAGTGCAGTAATTCTGAAACCTTAGTCTCGCGGTCATGTTGGCCAATGGAGTTCCGACTTCATCAACTACCCACACATCCCATTCCGGCGCTGACACGTAGCGCACAGGACATAGAGATGTCATCAGAATGACTCCGGTCACGATGACGGCAATTCTAATCTTGGGTCTGTTCCAATAGGTTCGCTCCATTACTGAACGCATTGCCCGCTATCCCGATCTTTCAAACACTTAACTCCACCGCTCTTTCGGTCCGCCTCTGGATCGGCGGTCGCTTTGCGATAGGCCGCATCGCCTCTGCAGATTCCCATTATTCGCCCACGTCAGCGCCTGTGCAAACAAACTTCCCGCCGAGATGGATGATGTCTGCAAGCGTTGATTGTAACCAAAACTCCGGCCGAGCGTGTCGCCGGTCGTCATCCCGGTCAGTCCGCCATGCGCCGCATAGGTGGCATTGCTTACATAAGGCGTAGTCGTGGCATTCAAAGCCCCACTCACAGAAGCCACCCGTCCCAAGACATCAAACGCCGTTGTCACCACACGGCCTGAGGGATAGGTCACCTGCGCCACTTCCCCTGCGGCGTCCACACCACCGAAGGAAACGTCCAGCTCTGCGTACCCACCGACTGCGTCCCCGTCCCCGGCCGCCCAAGAGCATCGCAGTTCCCGTAACTGTAAACGTTGCTGCCAGCGGTCACGGAAGAAACAAAGTCGCTCGTGCCGTTATAACTATAAATCACTGCCGCAGCGCCCGGACCGCCGAATACGCCTTCGAAACCACCCGGTTCAGCGCATCCGAGGTAACCGTCGCCACCACTCCCCGCCCGTCCATCTTCACCACCTGATTCGCTGTCAGATTGTAGCTGTCGCTGGTCGAGTTGGCCACGCCCTGAGCGTTCGCCGTCTCAGCATTGCAGGCGCTCGTACCGGGAGAGTGAATCGAAATCGCGTCCCATTGCTACGTATAGCGGGAAGATCAGGAAGAGATATCCATGGACCCTCCAGAAACCAGGCCCGGCGCGGCAGAGGCAGGTAACGGTTAATGATCAGCCGGAAGCGCCCCCACGAAGATTGCAAAATCCGTGTCCATCCGTGTGAATCCGTGGCTCATTCGAGTCTTTCCAAATTTTTCTTCCCCACAGAATCAACCACTTACCCTCCCCACCTCCCGCCAACCCCAAAATCCCCAGCTACCCTCATAGCCGAAAGGACTCACCCTCACACGATGCGCAAAAGAAAAGTCTCGCGTCTCCAGTTCCGGGCCAACCGCCTTAACGCCAAGCTCTCCACCGGACCCAAGACCCCGGAAGGCAAAGCCGCCTCCCTCGCCAACCTCGAAAAGGCCCAGACCGCCCGCCGCGCCGCCGCACGCTACCGATTCATCCAGAACACCGCCCTCAATGACACCGAAATTGCAGCCCTCCAGATCATGCATGACGAAGCCATCCTCCAGCACAAACCCGCCAATGAAGAAGAACTCCACATCGTCGAACACATGATCCGCAATGAGTTCAACATCTGGCGCTACCAACTGGCCCAGGACGACCTCCTCGCCAACTTCCAGGCCGAATCCCTCCGCGCCGCCCACCCCGCCCCCGAGTTGCGCTGCTTGCAGGAC
>CAIXXM010000007.1 GCA_903923395.1 uncultured Acidobacteriia bacterium | reverse complement strand
TCGGATGGCCCGGCATCGCTCAATCGAACGCGCAAAACGGAGTGCGGTGCGGGCGATGTCTTAAAACGGCATGACGCGCTCACCGCACCCTTTGCGCTGAGCCGCGTGTCGCAGTGCAGATAGCTGCCGTCCAAATCGTTGAGCATGTGGCGGAGACGATCTGAATAGGGACCGTACTTATCGGCAGAGAATTGCAGGTTCAAGGGGTCGGCGACTCCGAGTTCACTGATAGTACGACCGAGGAACCAGCCCAGCTTCTGGACTTCCAGATACGTGCACTCGATCCCCAAAACCCAATAGCGCCGCACCATCCCGGCAATCAACGCGCGCGCGGGGGTGAGCTTCATCACACCGGTGCGCTTGGCAACATTCTGGTACTTTTCCGTGGGTTCGAAGACGAGGATTGTGACGTCTTGCAGGTCTGCCAAAGCCTGTTCGATATGCGGACGAACGACAGCCCAATCGAGGCCACCGTTGCCACAGCCAAGCGGAGGAAGAGCAATGGAGCGGATCTTGTTCGCTTCGATGACGCGGCACAGGTCCTGCAGCCCGTCGACGATCCATTCGAGTTTGGAGGGGTGACGCCAGTGTTGTTTGCTGGGGAAGTTGATGATCCAGCGGGGGCCTTCCAGCGCCAGGTTCTCTGTAACGAACATCTGGCCGACCTTCATTTCTTTGCGCCTGCAGGCCTCCTCATAGGCGCGGAAGTTTTCGGGGAATGCTTCCTTGAACATCAAGGCGATGCCCTTCCCCATGACGCCGACGGCATTCACGGTGTTCACGAGGGCTTCGGCAGGAGCATCGAGTAAGTCGCCAGTTACGAAGTGGAGCATTGTTCGAATCCAGTTTCCTCCATGTGAAGGAGCTTTGTAAGCCCCCCGGCATTTGGGTGAGGCGAGGCACGCGCGCTTACAAAGCGCGCGAACGGGGCTGGCTAAAGGGTGCGGAGAATGGTGTCCGGGGAGAGCAGTTTGAAGATCTGTTCGACGTTGATCTTGAGGCTGTCTGAGCTGTAGCCGGTATCACGGAAGACGGCCTTGAGCGGCTTGCGGGCGGCGATCTGGTGGATGAGGTCTTCGGTGATGTCGGGGTCGAAGCAAGCGGCGAGGGCGTTGGTATCGACGAAGAAGACGGACTTGCCCGCGAGAGTTTCGGTGGCGATGGGCAGGGCGAGGTCGAGGCCGAGGTCGACGAGGAGTTGGAAGAGCAGGTCTTCCGGGGTACGATCGGGCTTGATGTTATCGATCTGGTTGAGGAGACTGCCCTGGACTGCGTCGTCCGGGGTGTAGTAGACGTCCTTCATGTTGGAGGAGTCAATTTTGAGGACGCGGAAACCGATGTCTAGGTCGGGAGCGGTAAGGGCGGTCTCGGACCGCATCTTTTTGCCCACGCTCTTCCACCTCGTTTTCGCCACGTCTGCGATTGTACGGAGATCGGTAAGCGGCACTTTGGGAATTGTTAGTTCTTCGGGTAATTGAACTAAGATCGCTCGTCTCCGCCCGCCATCATGCGCATTCAGTGCCATCATCGAATGTGCTAGCGTGCCCGAACCCGCGAAGAAGTCAAGAACGAGGTCGTCTTCCGCCGGGATGGTCGCAATCTGAAGGATTCTCTGAAGCAGGCGAGAAGGTTTTGGCGTTTCAAAAACCGAATCTGAGTCTGGAAATGCTACCGCCGCGAGTAACTCTTTCTTAGCTTCTTGCGTATTTCCGACTTCGTCGTGGTTCCATATTGTCTGCGGAACTTTCCCTGTTCTAACTTCGCTAAGAAACCTTTTGAGACGTGGCGTACCATCGCCGCCAGGCCCCCACCAAATACGTCCGTCTTGGTCTAGCAACTCAAACTTAGGTTTTGAGACGGCCCAATATCGTCCAGGGGGTGGACCGGAAACTACCTTACCAGAGGGGCATTGTACGGGGTAGGTCCCTTCGCCATAGTAATTCCGGGCTGAAAGATCCCCTGAAGTCCATGGGCCGCGGGGGTCGCTGTCTGGATTTGAATAGCGTTCATCCATTTCAGTTGTTCGCGGGAGCAACTCCGGATTCCAACTATTCGAGTCTTTCGCATAAACAACGATATAGTCATGGTCAACAGAGAAGTGCTTTGCGGAGTTCTTTGGCGAAAAGACCTTTTGCCAAATGACGACAGTGATGAAGTTCTCCGCACCGAAGATCTCGTTCATCAAGTTACGGAGGCTGTGTAACTCATTGTCATCGATGCTAACGAAGATTGCACCTTGATCGTTGAGTAAGTTGCGAGCCAACTTGATTCTTGGATATAGCATTGTCATCCAGTCGGAGTGAAACCGCCCGTTAGCATCAGTATTATGATTCATGCGGTTACCGTGCGAATCGACTTGGTTAGAGCGGGTGAAGTACGACGCTAGATCCTCGGCAAAATCATCGTCATAGATGAAGTCATTGCCCGTGTTATACGGCGGGTCAATATAGATCATCTTGACCTTGCCCAGATAGGTTTCCTGTAACAGCTTCAGCGCATCGAGGTTATCGCCCTCAATAAACAGATTCCTGGTGGTATCGAAGTCCACGCTCTCCTCGCGGCAGGGGCGGAGGGTTTTGGCGATGGGGGCGTTGGCGGCGAGGATGGCTTCGCGTTTGCCGGGCCAGTCGAGGTGGTAGCGTTCGCGTGGACCTTCGACGACGTGATCGGAGAGTTCCTGGCGGAGCTGGTCGAAGTCCACGGCGCGGGTGAGATTGCCTGCGGCATCGCGGGCTTCGGTGATGCAGTTGGGGAAGAGCTCCGCGATTTTGCGGATGTTGTCGGCGACGAGGTCCGGGGTGTGGAGCTTCAGTTTGTCCATGGGCTGCTGGTTCTTTGATTATTGCTGAAGAGGGGGAGGGGGGAGGCGCGCGCTGGCACAGCGCGCGAACATTCGGGTGCGACCGGTCAGGCGGCTTTCTGCTCGCCCAGGCCGGTGATGCGGACGCTGCCGTCGGGGAAGTTGGCGCGGATTTCCAGTTCGCCGCCGAGAGCTTTGATGAAGTCGGCAAGAGTGCGGACATACATGTCGCTGCGGCGCTCCATTTGAGAGATCGCAGACTGGTCTTTGTGGAGGATGTTGGCGAGATGCTGTTGCGTCAAATTGCGGGCTTCGCGAACCCTGTTCAAGGGCATGGCTGCGATCAGTTCTTCGACGCGGGCATCTGTGGCTGAGAGGCGTTCCGCTCCCATTGCGGATTCGAGTTCACGGAAGTTTTTGCGAGGCATGGCTCAATTGCTCCTTCGTTGTTCAGTTCCAGAAGATGTTCGTCATAGAGGCGGTCCGCAAGAGGGACGAAGATTTCGTACCACCTGTCATTGCCAGTCTTATCGCCGCCAAGCAGAAGAATCGCGGTACGAAGCGGGTTGAATGCATAGAGGACGCGGTATGGGCGGCCCTGATGTTGAGGCCGGAGTTCCCGCATGTGACTATGACGGGAAGTAGACACTCCCGAGGAGTGCGGAAAGCCAAGCGAGACGCCGAAGCGCCGAAGGAGTTCGATGTGGGTTCGAACGGAGTCCTGTTCTGCAGCGGTGAGTGAAGCCCACCACTGGCCGAATTCATCGTTATATTCGATCTCAACCGGCACTTCTCAAGTATAGAACCAATTATGAGCTAGACGTAATATTGACGATTCATTCCAAGGGCGCCCGCAGCGAGGAAAGGATTGCGTTGGCCTGGCGTAGCTGGGCGTTGAGCTGGACTTTGCGGTTGAATTGGATTTCGCGCTTGAGGGCGACTTCGAGGCGGCGGCATTCGCGGAGTTGGGCGCGTACGGCGGCGGCGCGGTCGAGCAGGGTTTCGAGGGTTTCGCCGGGGCGGGCGGTGAGTTGCAGGGGGCTGGCGGCGATGTGGCGCTGGAGGAGTTCGGCGTAGAGTGCGGCGAGGTTGAGGGTGAGAGGCAGCGGGGGCGCGGTTTCGCGGGTTTGAAGGGGTTGCCACGGGGTGAGGAAGACGTCGCCGAGGACGGGTTTGGCGGGGTCGGTTTCGCTGGGGCGTTTGAAGGCGGCGGCGTAGCGGAGGCTGGGGCCGGAGAGGATTTCAAAGCAGATGCGGGAGGGGATGGCTTTGTCTATGGTGCGGAGGACGTCTTCGTGAAGGACATCTTGATTTTCCGGGCCGGTGGTGGATTTGCAGGTGATTTCGAAGATCTGGATTTCGTCGAGTCCGGGGGCGGCGGGGAGGTTGACGGTGTCGGGGGAGAGTTTGTATTTCCAGACGAGTTCGGAGACCTGGCTGGTGAAGAGGTTGCGGATGCGGGTCGAGGGTTTGGCGGCGGAGAAGATGCGGGATTTTGGGATGGTGCGGTTGACGAGGGCGTGGGGCGGGTAGGTGAACATGCAACTGTTTAGGATGATAACCAGTACGGAGATATGCCGATGAGTGAGCAGATAGTCGAGGTAGCGACAGAGTTCCTGTTGGGGGATCCCGATCGATTTCAGTCTCGGGCTGATTATCCACGTGATGCGAGAACTTCGGATTTGGGTGACGTCCTCCGTTACTCTCCCGCGGCGGGGGGCGTTCTAAGCGTTTGGCAGGATCGCAAGAACGGGAGGATTTACGTTGTGGATGGCCACCGGAGACTGGCCTTGGCGCAACGGTTGAACATTGAAGTTGTCCGGGTTCAGTTTCTGAACGAAGAGAGTGACTCCGAGGCGTTTGCGTGCGGCGTTGACTTGAATCTTGCCGCGTGGGCATTTGAAGGCGGCGACAATTTGACTTGGGCACTGGCCAGCCGGAGGGGGAGAGTAGAGCGGGCGCTTCATTCTGGCTGGCTGGATCCCGATGGTGTTTGGGCGTACAGACTCTACGCGAATTACTATCCGGACTTGGGTCGCAGATACAGCGGCTATCCGGAGAGCGTTTGGGTCGGAAAGCTATAGCGCCGATAGGTGATGGCGCCGACGTGAGCCGAGCGCGCTTGCAAGGCGCGCCAACCGGGGGATTAGGATGCTTCGAGGATGAGGAAGGCAATCAGTTCGAAGTCATCCAGGCCGGTGATGGGGCTTTGCAGTGCGGTAGTTTTTGTGGATGTAAACAGGCTGTCGAGATCTTTCTGTTCCTTGATTTCGGCGATGGAGCGGATGGCGCGGGAGAGCAGGCTGGAGTAGAAGGCCATGTCGCGGCCGTCGCGGGTTCTGCTGTTGAAGGGCTGGAAGGCGGCAGGAACGGGGTCCGCGATTCCGCGGCAGGCGCTGCGGAGGAGGTCGAGGATGCGTTTGGGGTCGGTGTGGGGAACTGCGATTTCGCCGTCATTGCGGACGTAGACCAGGTAATAGGGGTGCAGTCGGTTGAGTTGCTGGATATTCACGCTGTTGTGGCGGTTGCGCAGCGCGAAGACTGCACCGGGGGCGAGGTTTCGTGCGGGGATTACGGCGTGCATTCCGGCGGGGAGGCCGGCGAGGTCAGGGTTTGATTTGGTGTAGTTCAGCAGATCCATTCGGAAATCATTCAGGCCGAGGTCTGTGATGGAGACTCCAGTCTTGAGGTCTTCCATTTCGATGACCTCCTCCTGCAAGCGGCGGAGCTGTTCGCGGCGATAGGAGAGGTCATTGGAGCGGGTGTCGAGCGGGTTGTCGTCGCCGGTGGCGGTCACGTCGGCGATGACCATGCGGTTTTCCACGCGCTCGCGAAGGTTGATGTATTCGTCCAGGGTGATGTCGGGCCAGTAGTTGACCAACTGGATGGATGTGTTTGTGGAGCCGATGCGGTCAATGCGGCCGAAGCGCTGGATGATGCGGACGGGATTCCAGTGGATGTCGTAGTTGATGAGGTAATCGCAGTCTTGCAGGTTCTGGCCTTCGGAGATGCAGTCCGTGCCGACGAGGATATCGATTTCGTCGGGTTCGTTGGGGAGGATGACGGCCTTTTCTTTGGAACGGGGAGAGAAGAGGGTGAGGATGGACTGGAAGTCATAGCCACGGCCGAGTGTGGATTTGGGGGAATCGGTGCCCGTGACGCAGCCCAGGTGGAGTGACTTCCGGAGCGATTCGGCGAGGTGGCGGTAAAGGTAGTTGGCGGTATCCGCAAAAGCGGTGAAGATGAGGATCTTGCGATTCCTGGCGTTGACGGGGGAAGCGAGCTTGGAGAGGATCTGTGTTTTCAGGTGCTGGAGTTTGGCGTCATCCTCCGGCCCGACTTTGTTCATTTCGTGGAGCAGGGCCGAGATGAGAGTGAGATCCGCGCGCAGGTCGTGCTGCC
>CAIXXM010000006.1 GCA_903923395.1 uncultured Acidobacteriia bacterium | reverse complement strand
GGAAAGGGGTTCGAACCCTCGACCCCCACGATGCGAACGTGGTGCTCTCCCAACTGAGCTATCCGCCCACTCACGTGGGACTATTACAATATAACAGATGCCAACCACAGAACTCGACCCCTCTTTGCTTGAAAAAATGAGACGGGAGTGGGACGAGAGAGCCAAAGAAAACGCGCGTTATTACGTCGCTACAGCGAATGAAGATTGGACCGATGAGGCTTTCTTCGCCTCAGGCCGTCAAACCGTATCCGAAGAGATTCTGACCGACATGACCAACATCTGCCAGGGCAAGGACCCGAAGGAGATGACGGTGCTCGAAATCGGTTGTGGCGCAGGCCGCGTCACCCGCGCACTCGCGGAGGTGTTCGGACGGGTTTACGGTGTGGATATCTCCGGGGAGATGGTTGCACGGGCCACGGCTGCGCTGCAAGGCATTCCGCACGCCACGGTCGTCCAGAACAACGGAGCGGATCTGCAGGCGCTCGGGGACATTCAAGTGGACTTCGCGTTTTCGTCCATCGTCTTCCAGCACATCCCCAGCCGCGAAGTGATTCACAACTACGTTCGGGAAGTGCACAGACTGCTGCGCCCCGGCGGGTTGTTCAAGTTTCAGGTGCAGGGTGACGCAACGCTGCAGACGAGCGCGGATGATACCTGGCTCGGCGTGCCTTTTTCAGACGCACAGGCCGTGGAAATGGCAGAGGCGTGCGGGTTCGAGCCGCGGTACCGCCATGGTGCCGGCGAGCAATACTTCTGGCTTTGGTTCTTTAAACGTTAGGCTGCAATTCCACCGCCCGCATGCATCGTCAGAGGAGGTGGCTCCTCTGACGACCCTCCCTCCGCTGCTTTCTTGCGATTCGCCCAGTAACGCCGCATCCGCAGGGAAACCTCCTGGCGGTCGGCGTCATTCATCTCCTTGCGCCCGCGCTTGCTCTTCACCCGGCCAGACTTCCGCTGCTGCATCAATTCAAAGGTATGAATCAGCTCATTGAGCCGTTCGCGTTCTTCCAACAACTGGTTGATAATGCCTTCGAGATCCATGTTGCCCTCTGACTGACCGCCGGGATCGACCGGCGGTCAGCGACGAAAATGTATTCCTGCTATTACTAGCGGATCACTTCGCCAAAAAGGGCCATGAATTTTGCATATGATAGCCGTAATATTTTGCGGCTATCAAAGTCAGCAGCAGTACCGCTATCAGAACAATCACGAACCACTTGAAGAAGGTCTTCCAGGGGAATCTGCGGTTCTCACGGCGCAGCACCAAAATCCAACCGGCAAATATACCAACGTAAAACAAGAGAATCATTGGAGTCGCAAACAGCGCGAGATTAAACACGTCCCCGGTGGGAGTGATAATCGCCGCAATGATCACAATTGCCAGAATCGCGTAACGGCTGTGATTCACAAGGAATGAAGGACTTACGACGCGAATGAGCGTGAGCAGGAAGATCAGAATCGGGATCTCAAATACGATACCGACCCCCAGCATCACGTCCACAAACAGGTCGTAGTACTCGGTGATCGACACCATCGGGCGGATGTTCATGTTCAGCCCCATGCCGAGCAGGAACTCCAAGCCGTAGCGGAACGCCACAAAGTACGCAAACAGACCGCCCAGAATGAACAGCCCTGCGCTGGACAGTACGAACGGCGCAGCGTACCGGCGTTCTTTTGGATACAAACCGGGCGCGACAAATAGCCACACCTGATAAAGAATCCAGGGGGACGAAAGAAAGACTGCGCTAAGAATTGGCAGCTTCATCCATATGATTTGGAAGCCGTCCATCGGCGAAATCATACTCAGGACGGGCGGATTCACACCGAGGTTCTTGAGCGCCGTGACCGCGGGGGCCGCGACGAAGATCCAAAGCTGATCACTGAACAGCAAGCTGAGGACAAACGCCACACCGACGCCGCCGATGGCCATGATGATGCGCTTGCGCAGATCTTCCAGATGTTCCAGGAAGCTCATGCGCAGCATGCCATCGTCTTCGTCCGGCTCCGGCTCTTCTGCTTTCGGTGGATCGGGCGGTTTTGGCGGCGCGCCACCGGAATTCGACGGCGTGGAGGGCGTCAAAGAAACAGGATTCCCAGGCTGGCTGGAACTGTAAGACCAGTCGCCCTCATGGGAATAAATCTCTTCGCCGTCCCGTTCGTTCGTGGGTTCATAGCTGACATGCTCATCAGCGGGAACCTCTGTATGCGGATGCTCCGGGGTATGTTCCCCGGAGGACAAAGAATCACCCGAGGGGCTGTGCGCCCCTTTCGGATCGTCTTGATTCGACATTGGTTAGCTGTTGACCGTCTTCTCAGCCACAGCGGGAATGTGTTCCAGACCCGCGGCATAGCTGGGTTCGGCGCCCGGCTGGAGTTCGCTCAGGTGTACTGCACCGGCATCCGTGGTCACGGTGTCCGCCAAATGTCCTGCTGCGATGGTTCCAGTCGCCGGCTGCACTTGCAGCGGCGCGCCAGTGCCGGCACCCTCAATTGCGGATGTGCCGGTTGTAGATGTTTCAGTTGCGGTGGAATCGCCGAGTTCGCCGTAGTAATTCGTGTCGTACGACGAGTAATCGTAGTTGTAGCTGTCGGCCGTGTAATCGGTCGCAGTCAACTCCTTGTTCAATTCCGTTTCCCGTTCCAGGTTTCTCATTTCGCGGTCAAACGTCGACTTCAATTCCGCTTGCGCGCGCCGGAACTCCGTAATCGCTTTCCCAATGGTTCTGCCAAGTTCGGGGAGTTTCTTCGGCCCGAACAGCAAAAGCGCAAGGAGAAAGATGGCTACGAGTTCGCCTCCACCTAGAGTGCCCATCTTGGGTTGTTGCCTCCAACGTTATTGTATGCCAGCGGGTGGTGTGGATGCCTCATCCGGTCACCGAATCGTCTTCATCGGGCTCCAGAACGCAGACATCGGGGAGATTCCTGTACTTTTCCGCGTAATCGAGTCCATAACCGACCACAAACTCATCTGGAATCTGAAAGCCTGAGTACGCTACCTTGACCTGCTTGATGCGGCGGTCGGGTTTGTCGAGCAATGCAGCGATCCGGACAGATTTCGGCTTGCGTTCTTCGAGGACGCGCGTCAGGTAATCCAACGTGACGCCGGTGTCGACGATGTCCTCAACGATCAGGACGTGGGTGCCTTCGAGGGAGATATCGAGGTCTTTGGTGATTTTGACTTCGCCGGAACTCGTCTTCCCCTTGCCGTAGCTGGAGATACCCATGAAGTCCAGGAAGACATCCCGCTTGATGGCACGGGAGAGATCGGCATGGAAATAGCAACTCCCCTTGAGGATGCAAATGAGATAGAGGACGCCGTCAGGGTAATCACGGTCGATTTGAGCGCCAATTTCAGTGACGCGCGCCTGAATGCTCTCTGCTGAGATGAGTTGCCGGAGTGCCATATGGAGATTCTAACTTCGCAGTGACGCTGTTGAGCGCATTCCGCGGGATTTCGTCCACCTTCTGATATCCTGACCAATTGGGGATTTCCGGGCCGCCGCCGTCTTCCGGCGCGCCGCCAGCCGGGACCGCCATAGGTTTCTCATCATGTCAGGCCACTCAAAATGGGCAACAATCAAGCATAAGAAAGCTGCCACCGACGCCAAGCGCGGCAAGATCTTCACCCGTCTCATCAAAGAAATCACGATCGCAGCCCGTGGAGGCGGCGACCCGGATGGCAACCCGCGTCTCCGCACCGCAATCGCCGCCGCGAAGGGCGTTTCCATGCCTTCCGACAACATCAAGAAGGCGATCATGCGCGGCACCGGTGAACTCGAAGGCGGCCAGATCGACGAAATCATGTTCGAAGGCTACGGCCCGGGCGGCGCTGCCGTTCTGGTGGGCGTCGCCACGGACAACCGCAACCGCACGGTGAGCGAAATCCGCCACCTGTTCGGCAAGATGGGCGGCAACCTCGGTGAACAGGGCTCCGTCGCATGGATGTTCGAGCGCCGCAGCTTGATCGTGATCGAAAAAGACAAGGCTGACGAAGATACGCTCATGAATTTGGTGCTCGAAGCCGGAGCCGAAGACATGCGTGACGGCGGCGACAGCTGGGAAGTCATCTCTGACGTCTCCGCGCATGAAGCCGTGCTTGAAGCCATCACAAAGGCGAAGATCGAAACCGTTTCCTCTGAGGCGATCTCGATGATTCCGAAGAACCTCATCGCGCTCGAAGGCAAGCAGGCCCAGAGCATGATGAAACTGATCGATGCCATGGAAGACCACGACGACGTGCAGAACGTCTGGTCGAATGGCGACTTCGACAGCCTCGAAGACGAAGAATAAACAACGCCCATGCGTGTGCTGGGAATTGATTGCGGAACCGAAAAGACCGGCTACGGCGTCATTGACAGCGACGGACACAACTGCCGCTATGTCGATGCAGGTTGTATCCGGTCTTCGTCCAAAGATCCTCTGGAGATCCGCCTTCTGAATATCGCTACCCAGCTTCGCGACTGCATTGCCCGGCACCAGCCGGATTGCGCTGCGGTCGAAGAGGTCTTCTTTTCCGTCAATGCGAAGAGCGCGCTCAAGCTTTCGCACGTCCGCGGTGTGGCACTGCTGGCGATCGCGGAAGCCTCCATACAGTTCGCCGAATACTCACCGCTTACCGTCAAATCGAGCGTTGTCGGCTATGGCCGTGCAGAAAAGGCGCAGGTGAAGCAAATGGTCGCTTCGTTATTGAAGCTCGAGATGCCGGTTGTCTCCGAAGATGCCAACGATGCGCTTGCCATCGCGATTTGTCACGCACACAACGCCCGCATGCAGCAATTAACGGCAGTGGCGAGAGGTCGAAGATGAGGGCAATCCTTGTTCTCCTGACCCTTGCTCTTCCGGCGGTGGCGCAGACGTTGACCTTCATGAAGTCCTTCCCCGGCAGTGTGCCGCCGTACGTGGAGATCAATCTCCAGCCCGACGGCAAAGGGGAGTACAAAGAAGACCCCAAGGATGAAAATCCGGTCGGCTTCACGCTCCCGAAGGAAGATATGGATGTTCTTTTCGGACTGGCGGCCAAGCTCGATCACTTCAGCCGGACCCTGGAATCCGGTTTGAAGGTTGCAAACATGGGTGCCAAAACGTTCCGCTGGCAGGAAGCGTCCAAGAAGCAGGATGCCGTCTTTAATTACACTGAGGACCCCGACGGCAAAGTGCTCTGGGACTGGTTTGAACGGATCGCGGATAGTGAGCGGGCCCACATTGACCTGGAGCGGACCGTGAAGTTCGACAAACTGGGTGTGCAGGCTGCGATTCTGCGGGTGGAAGTGCTGCGGGATGAGAAGCGCTGGACCGCGCCGCAGCAATACCTGCCACTGCTCGACCGCGTGGCAAAAAACGAAAGCTACCTGCACATGGCCCGTACCCGGGCGGCTGCACTGGCGGACGAGATCCGCAAAATCAAAACACAATGAGATTGATACTTTTCCTCGCACTGGCAGCGACCCTGTCCGCCCAGCAGAACACCAACGCGCCAACAGCGGATGATAAGGAACGGCAGGAACTGAACCAGGCGTTGGCCGAAGCGGGCAACAGTCCGGTCGATTTCATCCGCGCCCTGGAACGCCATCTCGAAAAATATCCGCAAAGCAAACAGAAATCCCAGATTGAGCGGGCTATCACCAAGTCTGCCATCGACAGCAAAGACAACAAGAAGATCATTCAACATGGCCTGCAAGTCATTGCAGAGGGTGCTGATTCGGATCTCGACATCATCGACCGGGTCATCCGGGCTCTGCTCGCCACCGATGATGCGGCGCAGGCGAAGCAGGCCCTGCCACTGGCACAGCGCTACACGCGGATTTACGAAAAGATTCTCAAGGAACCACCCGGTAACTACAGCGTTGCGCAATGGCAGGAGCAGATTCAGCGGGCCATTGCCCGTTCGCTCGTGCTGCAAGCGAGAGCCGTTGGCAACACGGGAAATATTGACGAAGCCGCTACCCTGGCACGCAAGGCCTGGGAGACCTATCCAGTGAGCGAAGCCGCCCGCGAGGCCGGCCGTTGGATCTCCCGTCAAAACAAGCCCATGGAGGCCGTACAGTTCTATGCACTGGCATTCGCGCTGGAGGATCCGCAAAGTACGGAGATCGATCGCGGACGCGACCGGGTCCACATGGGCGAACTCTACTCGAAGGTGAACGGGTCGGAAAAAGGCCTCGGCGATCTCATCCTGCAGGCCTATGACAAAGCAGCCGCCCTCACCAGTGACCGCCTGGCGCGTCTAAAGCTGCAAGACCCCAATGCGAGCGCCACCAGCCTCTTCGATTTCACGCTTCCCAGCCTCGATGGGAAGAAGAAAGTCGCACTGTCATCACTCAAGGGGAAGACCATCGTGCTCGATTTCTGGGCGACCTGGTGTGGTCCATGCCGCGCGGAGCATCCACTGCTGGAGAAAATCAAGGAAAAGTATGCCTCACAACCCGGTGTGGTCTTTCTTTCGGTGAACGCCGATGAAGAGCAGAAGGCAGTGGGACCATTCCTGAAAGAGACCGGGTGGAAACAGGAAATTTATGTCGACCCCGGCATGGTATCGCTGTTGAAAATCAATGCGATCCCGACGTTGCTGATCGTCTCACCGCAAGGGGAGATTTCGAGCCGCTTGACAGGCTTTGTCCCGGAACGCTTCGAGGACCTGCTCACGCAACGCATCGACGAAGCCATGCGGTCGAAATAGAGATCCGTACCGGCGCTGATCTGTGGCTTGTGCGTCTTGTACTTTGGAAATGTTACGCTAAATCCAACCGGACCAAGAATTGAGGGAACTCATGCGGCTTCGCAAGACATTGATTCTGACGCTTTCTGGCCTGGCCATCCTCGGTAGTGCCTGGGCATGGCAGAAGCCGTTCCGCGAGTATCCGGGCGTGGAATATGAGCAGTTCCCCGTTCCGCCCGACTACAACACCCGCACCGAATGGACTTTCGCCCGCATGATGTATCCGCCGGCGCAGGGCATGGGCTGGGGCTTCCGCCGCTCGGGCATGGACTGGAAGCACGGCGCCTCCAACTGGACCATCGATTACCCGCGCTCGGACCGGCATGTCTCCGAAGCCTTGAAGCGTTTGACCCGCATTGATGTCCGCATCGCGGAACAACCTGTGGATCTGGAAGACGGCGATGATGTGTTTGACTGGCCATGGCTCTATGCCGTGGAAGTCGGCCACTGGGACTTGAATGACGTGCAGGTGAAGAAGCTTCGGGAATATCTGCTCCGTGGCGGCTTCTTCATGTGTGACGACTTTCATGGCACGGTGGAATGGGAAGTCTTCGTCGAAAGTATGAAGCGAGTGTTCCCGGACCGGCCTATCGTGGAAATTGAAAGCTCAGACCCGATCTTTCACACGATTTACGACCTCGACGAACGCTATCAGGTACCTGGCTTGCAGTACGTCCACAGCGGTCGTATCTATGAGAAGGACGGCGTGGTGCCCCGCTGGCGTGGAATCTATGACGACAAGGGCCGCTTGATGGCGGCGATCTGCCACAACATGGACCTTGGCGATTCGTGGGAACACGCCGATAATCCCGAATATCCCGAGCGTTTCTCGCAACTGGGGATCCGGATCGCAGTCAATTACGTGACGTACGCGATGACGCACTGAGGGTACTTCCGTCGCCCAATCACGATTGCGGCCGAACGGTGAGGCACTGGACGTACACTGGTAACCGGGCAACTATTTGAGCGCTGCCCGCGTCTAATTTTTGAGGAGCTTGGCCCAAAATGGTTCTCCGTAAGCTTGTGGTTTATGTCGCACTCGCGTTTACTGCCGCACTGTTGGTGCCGAAGGCGGAACTGTACGCGCAGGGCAAGAATAAGGCTCCGGCGGAGAAGTCTATCTCGGGTACGGTTACCGATGCGGATAACAAGCCTGTGGTGGGAGCGGTGGTGCAGTTGAAGAATCTGAAGTCACTGCAGATCCGGTCTTTTATCTCGACAGACAAAGGGCAGTACTTCTTCAATGGCCTCGGCACGGACGCTGATTATGAGGTGTTCGCCAAGTCGGCCGATGGCAAACTGGTCAGCAACAAACGCACGCTGAGTACGTTTGACAGCCGTCCGGCTCCGATTCTCAACCTGACCGTGAAGTAGAGGTTGAATCCGCCTTGCGGAACCTGCTATGAAGGACGGATGCGAATTCTCGTCGTTCTCTTGGCTCTGGCTACAGCCGCAGCCGCTCAGGAAAAGAAACCCGTTGTTCCCAAGGACTTCAACCCTGCAGGTCCCTACTCCGCCGGGATTTTTGCGGGGGGAACCCTGTATATCTCCGGCACGGTTGGCCGCGATAAAACTGGCCAGTATCCCGCGGAATTCGAAGCCGAAATGAAGCAGGCGCTGGAGAATATCCGGAACATCCTCACCGCGGCAAAGATGGATTTCTCCAATGCCGTTGCCGTCACGGTTTATCTCACCGACATGAAGCTGTTCGACCGGATGAACAAGGTCTATCTGGAGTACTTCCCGGAACCCCGGCCTACCCGGACTACTGTCGGTGTGGCATCGCTGGTTGGTACAGCCCGAATTGAAATCACTGTCACTGCCCGATGAGCCGGTTCGAGATCGAACTGCCCGCCCCGTACCGGAGTGCTGAAGTGCTCCGGTTCCTGGGGCGGGATCCGGAGCAAACCAGTTCACGCGTCTGGGAAGACGGATTTCAGAAGACATATCCCGCCGGACAAAGTGCCGCGATGGTAGAGGTGCGGTTCCGCAGTGGATTCGTTGCCTGTGAGGGGCCGCGAGAGGCGGAGGACGTCGTGAGGCGTCTGCTGGGTTTGCATACAGCCGCAGTTGCCTTTGAAGCCCGTTTCACAGGGGACCCTCTGCTGGGGCGATTGATCCACACACAGTCCGGGCTGCACATTCCGCAAACGGCAACGCCCTGGGAGGGTTTGGCGTGGGCCATCACCGGTCAGCAGATCAATCTGCGGTTTGCCACGCAGCTGATGCGTGCCGTGACACGCGAATTCGGCGCACTGCATGATTCCGGACTGCGTTGCTATCCGACTCCAGAAAAACTTGCCGCTGTCGAAATAGAACACCTGCAGGCCCTAAAGTTTTCCCGTTCCAAAGCCGATTATCTTCTTGGAGCGGCTAGAGCTGTGGTTCAGGGAGTTCTGACGCTGGATTTTCAGAAGACTGATTCAGGTGCCACGTCCTACACCGAAACTGAACGGACTCTTGGCGGAGTGCGCGGCATTGGCCCTTGGACAGTGCAATACGTGATGCTGCGCGCTCTTGGTTTTTCTGATTGTCTGCCCGCTTCCGATGCCGGTCTGGCGCAAGCCCTGCACCGGCTGCCGGAGTACGGGTGCCGTCCCGGGCCGGAGGAGATCCGGGCTTTGTTGAGCCGCTTCACCCCTTATCGAAGCCTCGCCGTTGCTCATCTTTGGGCGAGCCTTTAATTTCTTCGAGGAGCTGGAATGCAGTTCAATACTTCGTTCGGACCCGTGTGGGCTGAGATCGACGGCAATGGTGCCGTCCGGCAATTTGGCTTCGGAGAGAATCCGTCAGCCGGGGGATTCAATGAGGAAGTTGCCATTCAGGTCAGAGAGTATTTTGATGGCGTCCGCCATAGCTTTGTCCTGCCGCTGGCAATGCGGGGAACAGCCTTTCAACTGCGCGTCTGGGCTGAGTTACAAGAGATTCCTTACGGCACCACCATAACCTACCGTGAGTTGGGCGAAAGGGCTGGAAAAGAGAACTCGGCGAGAGCTGCGGCGCGGGCGAATGCGACAAATCCAATTGCCCTGATTGTGCCGTGTCACCGCGTGGTGAGTGCAAGCGGTGATGTGACGGGCTATCTCTACGGAATTGAGTTGAAGAAGAAGCTGCTGGAATTTGAGACTCGGATTAGATCGGCTTCCCGTGATGCCTTCTGATTTCTTCGAGGCGCTCTTTGATGCGCTGTTCGAGGCCGCGGTTGGTCGGCAGGTAAAACCGCTTGCCCGCGAGAGCATCCGGCAGACACTCCATCTGGTTCAGACCTTCGTCGAATTCGTGCGCGTGTTGGTATCCCGCGCCGTAGCCCCAATTCTTCATTGCTTTTGTGGGCGCATTGCGCAGGTGCATCGGAACAGGCTCGGCACGGCCGTTTCTCACCTCTTCCATCGCAGCGCCGAAGGCCTTGTAGCCAGCATCGGACTTTGCGGCAACGCTGAGGTAAATCGCTGCCTGCGCAAGAGCCAGATCCCCCTCCGGCATGCCCAGGAAGTGGACAGCCTGCTGCATGGCGATACATTGCTCGAGGGCCCGCGGATCCGCCAGACCGATATCTTCAATCGCGATCCGAACCAGACGCCGTGCGATGTACATGCGGTCTTCGCCGGATTCCAGCATTCTCGCGAGCCAGTAGAGAGCAGCATCGGCATCACTCGACCGGATCGACTTGTGCAGCGCCGAAATCAGGTTATAGTGCTCTTCTCCAGATTTGTCATACAGCAGCACCTTCCGTCCAAGAACATCGGTCACAGTTTGCGCCGTGATCGCCACTCCCGGGCTGGCCGACGCAGCAACTTCGAGCGTATTGTAGGCCGAGCGGGCGTCCCCGTTCGAAGCCGCGGCGATCAACTCCAGGGCTTCTTCCTCCGCCTGCGCTTCGGCCACCGGCAACGCCTTGCGCAGAAGCGTCACCACTTCATCAGGATTCAGCGCCCGCAGCATGTATACCTTCGAGCGCGACAGCAGAGCGGCGTTCACTTCGAACGATGGGTTCTCCGTCGTGGCACCGATCAAGACAATGTCGCCGCGCTCGACATAAGGCAGGAACGCGTCTTGCTGTGCGCGATTGAAACGGTGAATTTCATCCACAAACAGAATGGTTCGCCGTCCTTGTTTGCGAAGCCGTTCCGCATCGGCCATCACGCCTTTAATTTCCTTGATCCCGCTCAATACGGCGCTGAAGGGCAGAAACTCACTTTGCGTCATGCGCGCAATGATCTGGGCGAGTGTTGTCTTCCCTACCCCGGGCGGTCCCCAAAGGATGATCGATGTGAGTTGATCGCGCTCGATTTGCCGCCGCAGAGGTTTGCCTGGTCCAAGAATGTGTTCCTGGCCGATATAGTCGTCAAGCGTCTGGGGCCGCAGACGTTCGGCAAGCGGACGCCCCGCAGTACTGTGGTCGTCCGGCATCGGCAGTCCGGCAAAAAGACCCATTCAGCGTCTGGCCGTCCGCTGGCGGTGTGCTTCGTAGAGCAGGATCGAAGCAGCCACTGCCGCGTTGAGGGATTCGACTGCACGTGTGGGAATTGCGACGGGTTCGGCATCCCGATAGGTCTCACTGATCCCCCGCCCTTCACTGCCGATGATGATGCCGCAGGATCGCGTCCAATCCACGTCGCCCGCTAAGGTCACGCCTTTCGTGTACGGTACAGCAGCAAAGAGACGAACCGTCTGCGGTTTCCAGTTCGCCGCCTGGATAAATGGCACACGGAACAAAGATCCAGCAGAGGCACGCAAGGTCTTGGGATTCTCCGGCCGTGCCGTACCCGTGCCAAAGACTGCACCAGAGGCACCAAACGCCTCGGCCGCACGCAGGATGGTGCCGACATTGCCGGGGTCCTGCAGGCCATCCAGCACGATCGTCAAGGAATGGGATTTGACGAGATCCATCTCTTCCCACTTGGGCAAATGGAGCAGCGTGATCACGCCCTGCGTGGTTTCCGTCGATGCAATGCCAGCAAACAACGGGTCCGGTATTCCAATCATGCGAATGGATTCGGGCAGGTCAGGGAGTTTTTCGAAGGCCGATTCATTGACCACAACAGCGCGCACATCCGCAGTGCTGCGCAGAGCCTCGTCGAGGAGATGGAAGCCTTCGGCAATGCAGCAGCCATCACTGGTCAGGCTGCCCTTTGCCACAGCCCGCCGCAAATCCTTCACAAAAGGATTGGCCGCGCTGGTGATTTCGTCTACGCTGCGCATGGCCGCCTCATGTTTCTATCAGGTTAGCAGCGGCGTCCCTTACAATGGGGTTATCAAAAACAAGGGCATCAAACGCGCTGGAAATCTCACGCTGCTTCTGGTTGTCACCTTCCTGCTCGGATATCTGGTCGCTTTGTCGATACGGATCGGGCGGCAGAGTGCGCAGGACGAAGCACGCAAAGCAGACGTCATCGTAGTGATGGGTGCGGCGGAGTATCGCGGGCGTCCGTCACCGGTGCTGAAACTCCGGCTCGAACACGCCGTACACCTGTACCAGCAGAAATTCGCTCCGCTGATTATGACGACAGGTGGCGCGGGCGGTGACCCGAACTTTACCGAAGCGGGCGTTGGCCGCTCCTATCTCACTGACCGCGGCATTCCGGCTGAAGCAATCATTGTGGAGGACAGCAGGGACTCCACCTCTTCCACACTGAGCGATGCTTCGGAGATCTTGAAGCGCATGGGACTGCGGACCTGTATCGTAGTCAGCGACGGCTATCACATTTTCCGGGCGAAACGGATTCTGCAGAAGCAGGGCTTCATCGTCTATGGCTCTCCCCGGGAAGCTGGCGAGAGTTCGGAGATCCGCAAGTGGTGGCTGTATTTCCGGCAGGCTGTGGGTTACGCGCTGTGGCAGATCGGCGTCAGATTCTGACCGCGCTAACCCTTGTGGCAGCCCATGCAGGTAAAGCTGTTGCCATGACAGGTATTGCATCCCGCCTTATCCACCTTCGCCGTAGTGTGCTGGTCTACAAAACCATCGATGTGATTGACCGGCTTTAAGTTCTGTTTGGTTGAATGACAGGTTTCACACGAGTAGGGCAACTCAATCTTGTTGTGGCAAGTGAGGCAGTCCGACATCTGCGGAATCAATTCATGGGACGGCGCAGCAGACGTCACCACAGCCCGGTGGCAGGATACGCAGGCATTCTTTGTATCCAATTCTTCGGTGTGGTTCGGTGTTCCAAGGTAGGCCTTCGACTTGACCGCAGCCTGCAATACCGGGCCGATACTGCCGAACGGTGCGTGTTGCTTGTGGCTGAACTTGGCGATCGCGACTGGCATCGGCTCCGAGATCACCACCGATTCATGACAAGGCTTGCAGGCACTTGGTGATGGGAGTAAGTTATCCTCCACCCTCTCCGATGCCGCCACTGTTGTATGGCAGGACGTGCAATCCGCCTTGAGCTTCAGGTGAAGCGCATGAGAGAACGGGCCGGATGGCACCTGGCTCGGTGCCAATCCAGCCCAGAGAATGAACAGAAAGCTTACTTGCCGTAAGTGATTTGCCAAATCTTTCTCCCGCCATCATCCGACACAAGCAAGCTGCCATCCGGCCGCTGGAAGACCGCTACGGGACGTCCCCAAACACCCTTGTCCTCGGGTGAAATCATCCAGCCGGTCAGGAAATCCTCCTGCGGACCGGACGGCTTTCCGTTCTTGAAGGGAATAAAAGACACCTCATAGCCGACGCGTTGGGCGCGGTTCCAGGAACCATGCAGAGCGAGGAAAGCGCCGTTTTGATACTTCGCGGGAAATTGTTTGCCGGTATAAAACGCGAAGTCGAGGACCGCAACATGCGCTCCCAGCAGGACGTCGCCCTTCGTGGTTTTGGCAACGAGTTCGGGCTTCTCCCCCTTGCGGCGCGGATCTTCATTGGGGCCGGCATAGGCGTAAGGCCAGCCGTAGAAGCCGCCCTTCTTGATGCTCGTGAAATAGTCCGGGACGAGGTCATCACCCAGCGCATCGCGTTCCTGCACGGCGGCCCAAAGTGTATTGGTGCCGGGGTACCAGTGGATGCCAATCGGGTTCCGGGTCCCTTCGGCGTACAGCTCATGGCCGGAACCATCGGGATTGTAGACGTTGATCGCGGCGCGGCGTGGGTCCTCACCTGCATCCACGTTGGAGCCGGAGCCGAAACCGACATAGAGCTTCTCCCCTTTGGGATCGAACAGCAGACTGCGCGTCCAGTGGCCGCGGCCGAGTCCTGGGAAGGCAGCAATTTCTTCGGCGGCTCCAACTGTGAAGGTCTTGGGGTCGTATTTGTAGCGCTTGATCGAAACCGGCTCGCCGACATAGAGATATTCATGCCATTGGGCAAGACCATAGGGCTGGTTGAGTCCATCGATCAAGACCTTCTTCTTTGCGGCATCTCCACCGGGGAAGACATACACTTTGCCGGCGCGGGCGGAATCGCTCAGGAACATTTCGCCATCGCGGCCCTGCAGGAAGAATCGGGGCGTGTCGTAGCCTTCATCCCAGACGGAGACTTTGAAGCCCGCGGGAACGGTGAGTTTGGCGTCGGCGGGTTTGGTGATGACCCGGGGTCCGTTGTTGGCGGAGGGGGTAACGAAGGGCGCGGGAAGCTTGTTCGGATCCGTCTTAGCCAGTTGCCAGGCACTTGCTGCCGTGGCTGCCGCAATGGTCAGGAGCAGAAATTTCTTCATCTGGTTTAATCCTTGTGGGCCTTAGTTTATCGCGTTAATCTTCTTCCATCACCGCGAACTGCAGGTCATGCAGGCGGTTGTAGATGCCGCCCTGCTGCAGAAGCTCCTCATGTGTGCCGGTTTCCACGATCCGGCCACGGTCCAACACCACGATTTTATCGGCCTGCCGGATGGTGGAAATACGGTGGGCAATCACGATGACGGTCCGCCCGGCCATCAGGTTCGCGAGTGCTTTTTGCACCAGCATCTCGGATTCTGTATCGAGATGAGAGGTGGCTTCATCAAGAATGAGAATCGGCGCATTCTTGAGCAGCGCCCGGGCAATGGCAAGGCGCTGGCGCTGGCCGCCGGAGAGCTTGACGCCTCGTTCGCCGATGAGCGTGTTGTAGCCCTCTGGCAACTTCAAGATGAACTCATGCGCGAGTGCGGCTTGGGATGCAGCTTCGAGCTTCATCTGGTCCGTGCCTGCGAGGCCATAGGCGATGTTGGCCGCCACGGTGTCATTGAACAGGAAAGTATCCTGCGCCACCACGCTGATCTTCGAGCGCAGTGAGTTCAGGCGGATATCTTTGAGGTCAATCCCATCGATCCTGATGGTGCCGCCTGTCGCGTCATGAAAACGGGGGACAAGACTCGCGAGAGTCGACTTTCCCGCACCACTCGGACCAACCAGCGCCACAACTTCACCGGCGTGCACGTCGAGCGTCACACCGTTCAACTGCCAGCCGTTGGCCGTGGGGTATTGGAAGAAAACGTCCTCAAATGAGATACGGTCAGAGAAGCGTTCCAGCACATGCGCGCCTTCTGTATCTTCGATATCCACCTTCATATCGAGATACTCAAACACCTTCTGCGACGCACCAATGGCCTGCTCCATGATGTTATGGATATTCGTAAGCCGCTTGACCGGAGTATAGAGCAGTAACAGTGCAACAAGAAAGCTGCTGAACTGACCGCTGGTCATCGCGCCGGCTTTGATCTGCGTGCGGGCGTAAGTGAGTAAGCAGACGACAGTAATGGCACCAAGAAGTTCGATGAGCGGCGTCGCGATGGCCTGCTGACGGACATACTTCAAGTTATTCACCAGCAGGCGCTTGGCAGCGCTGCGGAATTTCTCCATCTCGAACTTCTCCGCGGCGAAGGCTTTCACCACCTGGTGCCCCGAGATTGCTTCCTGAATAATCTGGTTCAGTTCGCCAGCCGTGTTCTGTGTGGTCCGGCTGGTGCGGCGAATCCGCTTGCCCAGACGCGCAGTGGGTAATAACACGAAGGGCAGCACGGTCAGACTTACCAGTGCCAGACGCCAATCCACGCGGATAATCACGAATAACAAGCCAATCACAGTAAAGGACTGGCGCAGCAGGTCCGCGAGAATATGCGAGTTCGCCACCTGAATCTTTTCAATATCATTCATGATGGAAGACATCAACGAACCGGTCGAGTTCGCTTCAAAGAATGCCGCGCCGTGGCGGAGTACCTTGCCGAAGACTTCGTTGCGGAGATCCATGACGGCAGACGAACCGACGAAGTTAATCAGATAGTTGCCGTAGTAATCGCAGACACCGCGGGTAATAAAGACGAAAAGGATCGCAGCGCCCACTAACTGCCAGATATTCGTAACGAACCGCGGCAGGATGTCAAAGAGATAGATTTCCCGGTCAATGACCGGCACTTTGGTGAGAAGGACATTGGTGATTTCAGTCTGCCCGGGGTTCAAGACCTGGTCGTAGACAGGCTGGATCAACAGCGGCAATGCGCCCTGCATGGCACCTACGATGGCCATCAACAGCACACTCAAAACCAGCAGATGCCAGTAACGCTTGCCGTAACTCAGCAGCCGCTTCCAATCGCTCATCGGTTTCCTTCTCCGGACAATACTTTTTCCACCGCGCGGAATGACTCCTCCACTCCAATCGAACTGATCGGTGTGGCTTGCAGAACTTCATGGCGGGTCCTCCAGGGATGCCAGATCTCGGCATCGGAGGGTCCAAAGAGAACAACCTCCGGCACACCGAACGCTGCGGCCACGTGGGCGGGTCCCGAATCATTGCCGATAAACACAGAAGCTTTACGGACCAGCCGGGACAACTCCGCGATTCCAGGCGTTCGGATACAGTTCCAGGAATCAAAGGCACGCAAGTCATCGCCCGGCGCGCCGATGAAAACCGGCTCCAGATTGGCATTGCGGCTGAGAAATTGAGCCAGGAGGACGAAGTTCCCCGAAGGCCAGGTTTTCTCCGCGGTCGCAGCCAGGGGGTGAATCACCGCATAGCGGCACTCGGGCGCGAGCGGCGAGCGAGTGGGATCTACTGGAAGCCGGGCGCCCGGCACATCCTTCAGAGGCACGCCAAGAGCAAACATTGCCGAAGCCATGTGCTCCGCGGTATGGACCCTGCGGTTCAGACCCATCGTGATTTGCGCGGTCGGCAGCTTGACGTTGTAGAACCAGCCGGGCTTGAAGATATCAAAACCGGCCCGGAAGCGGGCCCCGGACAGCACGGTCATCCTTGCGCTCCGGGTTCCACCATGAAAATTCAAGCAGAGCTGAGGACGGAAATTGCGGACTGCGCCAATCAACGGTTCCAGCACTTCGCTGACGTCGGGATGTCCCTCAAAAACGCCCGCGAAACGCTCTTCTACGGCGACGCCAATGTGCAGATCCGGGCGGAAATCCTTCAAAAGGCGCAGTGCCGGAGTACTCAGGACGCAATCCCCCAGTGACCGAAGACGCAAGACTGCGACACGGCTGCCCGGCGGAAGTTGCGCGAGGATGTCTTGGGTCTTAGTCTTCAATCTTCGCTTCGTCGATGAGCATCACGGGAATCGAATCACGGACGGGATAAACGCGGTGGCAGGAGACGCAGCGCAGGCCGCTCTCATCAGCCTTCAGTTCCACCTTGGCGCGGCAGGCGGGGCAAATCAGAATCTCGAGCAGGTCAGCGGAAATAGCCATCGGAATCTCCAGTCTACCAGCGTCGGCAGGCGGCGAAGGTCACCGCCCATCCTCTGGAATAGATAAAGAATCGGTGCCTGTCACCATTTCTTTGGGGTTTCTTTATGGGGGGTGGGCGTTACACTGAAAAGATCATGCTGGTTATTGGGTCGCGAGGCTCCCAACTCGCTCTTTGGCAAGCCAATTACATACAGGAAAGGCTTACTGCGCGGGGAGTGCAAACACGCATCGAAATTATCAAGACGACGGGCGACCGGATTCAAGACGCTCCACTACACAAAGTTGGCGGCAAGGGGCTATTCACGAAGGAAATCGAAGAGGCGTTGCTCGATGGCCGCATTGGCCTCGCCGTGCACAGCATGAAAGATCTGCCCACGGAACTGCCGTCCGGGTTAACCATCGCTGCGATTCCCAACCGTGCGGATCCGCGCGATGCCATGATCGGCGGCAAGCTCCGCGAGCTGAAGCCCGGCGCTGTGATCGGCACCAGTTCCCTGCGCCGGATTGCGCAATTGAAGCGGTTGCGCCCGGATGCAGTGATCAAAGACATCCGCGGCAACGTGGATACGCGCATCCGCAAGGTGGAACAGGGCGAATACGATGCCATCGTGTTGGCGGCGGCAGGCATTCAGCGACTAGGCTGGGGCGACATCATCGGCGAGACCTTCCGTCCGGATATTCTCTGCCCGGCTGTCGCGCAAGGCGCCCTGGCCATTGAAACTCTGCAATCGGGCAAAGGGTTTGAGGCATGTCAGCAACTGGATGACCCTTGGACCCGCTTCCCGGTTGCCGCCGAACGCGCCATGCTGGCAGGATTAGGTGGTGGCTGCCAGGTACCCATCGGCGCTTATGCCACGCTCGAAGACAATGAACTCTTCCTCACCGGCGCGGTCTTCTCACCGGACGGCAGCACGATGATCCGCTATACCGCCGGTGGTGACGCCGCGAAACCTCATGAGCTTGGCAGCAACGTCGCCGAAGTTCTCTTGAAGCGTGGCGCGCAGGCGATTCTTGATCTGGTCTACGCGACGTCCTCAGAACAGATCGTATGAGCAAGGTCTACCTGGTCGGTGCAGGGCCTGGCGACCCGGAGTTATTGACGCTCAAAGGCAAACGGGTTCTTGCGACCGCGGATTGCGTCCTTTATGACAACCTGGCCAACGAAGCGCTGCTGGATTTTGCTCCGCCCTCTGCGGAACTTCTCTACGTAGGCAAGAAGAAATCCAACCACTCTATGCCGCAGGACGAAATCTCCGAACTGCTGGTGGAGCGCGGGCGGCGGGGATTGAACGTCGTTCGCCTCAAGGGCGGTGACCCCTATTTGTTCGGGCGCGGCGGCGAAGAAGCGGAAGCTCTGGCAGATGCCGGCATCCCCTTCGAAGTCGTGTCGGGCGTTAGTTCAGCGCTCGGCATCGCGGCCTATACCGGGGTGCCGCTCACCCACAGAGATCACACATCCGTGGTGACGTTCGTGACCGGGCATGATGTGGAGAAGATCGATTGGATGAAGGTCGGCACCGCGGAAACGCTGGTCATCTTCATGGGCCTGTCTTACTTCGAAGCCATTGCAGAACGGATTATTGCGGGCGGACGGTCACCGGAAACACCGGCCATGTGCGTCCGGTGGGGTACCCGGCCGGATCAGGAAGTGATCACGGGAACGCTGGCAACGCTGCCCGGACTGGTGCGCCAGGCGGGGATGAAGCCGCCCGCCAGCTTTATCGTCGGCGGCGTGGTGGAATTGCGGGAAAAGCTGAATTGGTTTGAGCACCTGCCACTGTTCGGGCTAACGATTGTGGTGACGCGGCCCAAAGAGCAAGCCGCGGCCCTGAGCCAGCCCTTGCGCGAATTGGGGGCGCATGTAGTCGAAATGCCCGCCATCGAGATCCGGCCTCCAGAGAGTTACTCGGCGCTCGATTCTGCCATTGCGGAACTGGGAAGTTATGACTGGCTGCTCTTTACCAGCGCCAATGGCGTACGTGCCTTCTTTGAACGTTTGCGCGTCAGCACGGTAGATACAAGGGCGATCCGCGGCAAGATTGGCGCGATCGGTCCAGCGACGCGCGACGCCCTGGCCGAACACCTTCTCAAGGTCGACGTGATGGCGGATGAGTTTGTGGCAGAGGGCTTGCTGCGGGCGCTCGAAGCGTATTCCGTAGCGGGCCAGCGGATTCTACTGGCACGGGCAGCAGTGGCACGGGATGTCCTGCCGATGATGCTGCGCGAGCGGGGTGCGCTCGTGGATGTTGTCGAGGCCTACCAGACTCTCGCTCCAGAGAATCTGGCGGCCCGTGCGAAGCACGTCCTGGAACAAGCGCCCGACTGGATTGTGTTTACGAGTTCCTCCACCGTGCAAAATACGCTGGAGGCAACCGGAACCCTGCACGGGGTACGGGCAATGAGTATTGGTCCGGTCACTTCGGCTACGCTGCGCAAAAATAACATCGAACCTGCGGCAGAAGCATCAGAATACACTGTGGACGGAATTATTGCCGCATTGCGGGCACAAGCGCGGAGAATATACTGAAGCTGTGAAAACACTATCCATTTTCGCCTTCTCCCTCCTGCTTCTCACCGGCTGCTCCAAGGCGCCGGAAACATCGGAAGCCGTCAAGAAAGGGATCATTACAGATCTCGCCAAGAAGGTCGATGTCAACAACATGGATGTGCAGGTTACCTCGATTGCCTTCCATGGCGACACAGCCGACGCGATGGTGAACTTTGCGCCCAAGGGACAGCCGAACGCTGGCATGCAGATGCGCTACACCATGGAAAAGAAGGAAGATGGCTGGCACATAGCTGCACGCAAAGGCAACGTAGCAGCCCACGGCGGAGCTACGGCTAGCGGTGTTCCCGCGGTGCCGGGCGGTGCGGCTGCTGGCGGTGAGATGCCCGCTGGACATCCGCCCGTTGATCCCTCTTCCCTTCCCCCGGCGAAACAATGAGAGTTGCGGTTCTCGGAGGGGGGCCTTCGGGGGCCATGGCGGCGGAACATCTGGCGGATGCCGGAATGGAGACGCTGCTGTTTGACGAAAAACCTGCCTGGGAGAAGCCTTGCGGTGGAGGTGTCACCTTCAAGTCCTACTCCCAATATCCCTTTTTGCAACACGGCACCGCAGTCAAGAAGGTGGTTCGCGAAACCATCATTGAAGCGCCCGGGGTGAAGCCTGTCAAGCTGCAACTGGAACAGCCGCTGCTAATCTACTCGCGCGTCGATCTGAATGGCTTGCTGCTGGAACGTGCGGTCCGCTCCGGGGCGCAAATTGAGCAGACCCGGGTGATTTCGGCGGAACGGAATGGTGCGGGCTGGGAGATCCAAACCAAGACAGGCCGCGTGAAGGCGGACCATTGCATCATTGCCACCGGCGCGCGTAATTCCCTGCGGGATTTCGGCACCCACCTGACACCCCGGGACACCATGGGTACGGCGGGCTACTTCGTGCCAGGCGAGCATGATCGCATTGATCTCGCCTTCCTGCCGGAACTGGAAGGGTACATCTGGGTCTTTCCCCGCTGCGGTCACATGTCCGTGGGCATCTGCGGCAAGGGCGAACCGAATGCCGCCTTGCGGGAACGGCTGCATCGTTACATGGACGAAAAGGGGATCTCCCGCGAGGGTGCCGCATTCTACAGCCATTTGCTGCCCTGCCTGGAGCCGGAAGCCTGGCGGCGCAACCATGTGGCTGGCGAAGGCTGGATGGCTACGGGTGATGCCGCGGGTTTGGTGGATCCGGTCACGGGCGAAGGCATCTACTACGCCATCCGTTCTGGTGATCTCGCGGCGCAGGCGCTGCTGGAAGACGGTCCGGAACGTGCCAGCGTAGGCTATCGGAAGAGGTTGAAGAAGGAATTCACGCTGGATCTCGAAGTTTCCAGCCGCCTGGCGCACCGCCTTTTCCGGGGCAGATTCCTGGGTGCCCCCATTTTCAGCCGCATGGTGCAATCGGCCCGGCTGAGCCCCACTGTGCAGGGTGTGGTCCAGGATCTCTTTGCCGGCACTCAGCCCTACGCAGGCTTGAAGCGCCGCTTGATCCACTCGCTCCCGCGGGAACTCGGCGAAATCGCCTGGAACTCTCTGCGCCGGGCAGCTTAAGAACCACCCAGCACTTTGCGGACTTTCGCCGACATTTCCTGCAGCCGGTACGGCTTGCTCAGCAGTTGGACGCCCTGGATCAGCCGCCCTTGGTGCACCACGGCATTTTCCGTGTACCCGGAGGTGAAGAGGATCTTCAAGCCCGGACGGATCGCGCTCGCCGACTCAGCCAGTTCCCTGCCATTCATACCGCCCGGCATCACGATATCGGTGAATAGAAGGTCGACATCATCCAACCGGTGCAGCAAATCGAGAGCCTTTTTGCCATTTTCCGCCATGCTGACGCGGTAACCGAGCGCCTTCAACTGATTGACCAAATGCGTACGAACGAGTTCGTCATCTTCCACCACAAAAATGTGCTCTGAGCCGCCTTGCACCGACGTCCGCCGGATATCATCCTCAGCAGCAAACTGCCCTTCCCGAACGCGTGGAAGGTAGAGTTTGACAGTCGTTCCCTCGCCCGGTTCGGAATAGATCTTGGCGTGTCCACCGGATTGTTTGACGAAACCATAGACCAGACTGAGCCCGAGTCCGCTGCCCTTGCCAACTTCCTTGGTCGTGAAGAAGGGGTCAAAGGCGCGGGCCACGACCTCAGGAGGCATGCCCGTCCCGGTGTCTGAGACCGAAATCATGACATAGTCGCCGGGGCGAACATCGTGGTGCTGCCAGGAGTACTGATCATCGAGCGTGACGTTTGAGGTTTCGATGGTGAGACGGCCACCCTCCGGCATCGCGTCGCGGGCGTTGATAGCCAGATTGAGAATCGCGACTTCCAATTGCCCGGGGTCCACCTCGGTCAAGCCCACCCCCGCGCCGCGCACGGTGCGGATATCAATGTTTTCCGCAAGTGTACGCCGCAGCAGAGCATCCATCCCGCCGAGGAGTTTGTTGAGGTTGAGCACTTTGGGCTGCAAGGGCTGCCGCCGGGCGAACGCGAGCAGACGGTTGGTGAGTTCCGCGCCACGCTCTGCCGCTGTGACCGTCATGTTCGCCAGGTGCCAGAGCCGCGGTGTAGTTTCCAGTTCTTCCCGCAAGAGTTCCGAATTCCCCACGATGACCGTGAGCAGGTTATTGAAGTCATGCGCGACGCCCCCGGTGAGTTGACCCACCGCTTCGAGCTTTTGGGATTGCCGGAGCTTCTCATCCAACTCGCGGCGTTCGGTGACATCCATCATGCTGCCAATCATGCGAACGGCCTTGCCGGAGCGGTCACGCAGGAAAAAGCCGCGGTCTATGATCTGAATGATCTTGCCATCGGCACGCTGGCAGCGGTACTCCTCTGACCATCTGCTGCTGCCGCCCAGGATGCCCTGGTTCAACTGACTGAGAATCCGGCTGCGGTCGTCCGCATGAATCAGGCCGGTCCAGGATTCGACGCCGCAATCCACGGGAATCGTGTAATTGCCGGAGAGGCTGAGATAGCCATCATTCCACCAGACCTTGCCATTGGTCATATCCCAATCGCGAATTACGTCGTTGGTGGCTGTGGCGACAAGCTGAAACCGTTCCTCATGGAGCGCGGCAACTTCTTCCGCTTTCTTGCGCTCACTGATATCGCGTTCCGCCGCGACCCAATGCGTATACCGGCCATGTTCATTGGCGATGGGAACGATGTCCAGTTCGAGCCAGAATTCCCTGCCGTCTTTGGTGTAGTTAATCAGTTCCGAGCGGATCGGCTGCCAGTTTCGGAGGGCTTCATGAATACGGTCCAGTTCAGCGCGCTGCGTCTTGGCACCCTGCAACAAGCGCGGCGTTTTACCAATAGCCTCTTCGCGGGAATAACTGGTGCGGCGGACAAACGCATCGTTGACATAGACGATTCTCGGACCGTTCGGTGCATCTATTGGCTCCGCCTCGGTGATCAGAAGGATATCGTTCTGGCGGGAGACCGCAGCTTCCAGGAGGCGCAGATGCTCATCGCGGGCCCGTCCGGCGGTAACATCCCGGAAATGGACGGCGAGTCCATCTTGCGAGGGATACGCGTTCACTTCAAACCACTTCTTCGCGGGCGCGTAGAGGCCGGTGAAGCGCTCCGTCCTGCCCGTGCTGCATGCCAATTCCATGGAGGTCTGGAACTGTGACCCTGCGAGGGCTGGAAAAGCATGCCAGATCGGAGTCCCCAGAAGTTCCCCGCGGTTGCGTTCCAGCATCAACTCGGCTTGGGTATTGACGAAGGTGATGGTCCAATCACGGGAAAGAGTGAGAAAGCCGTCACTAATGCTTTCGAGCGAATCCAGTAACTTGCGGGATAACTCGCCGGCATGTTCGCGTGCGCGAACCAGTTCTGTAACATCCTGGAACGAACCGTGGACGGCGCAGATATGGCCCTTGTCATCCCGGACAGCTTCCCCGGTAGTGCGGACCCAAATGCGGTTGCCCCTGGCTGTAATCAGTTCCAGCGTTTCATCGAAAGGCTGGCCACGCTCAATGCATTGGAAATATGCCGCCCGCAGCCGCGGACGGTATTCGGGTGCGTAATAAGAGAGCGCCTGCTCCGGACTGGGAAACTTACCTTCGGGCTCTTCATGTATGGCCGCCGTTTCGGGGCTCCAGAGGATGCGTGAATCCTGCAAGCCATAGCGCCAGCCGCCGAATTTACCAATACGTCCAGCCAGGCGCTGCAGCAGAATCGCGTTGCGTGCTTCGTCCTGCGCTTCCAATTGCCGCGTCACATCCTGGAGAACGCCGGTGAGCACAGGGCCACCGGGTGTCACCAGAACTTCGGCTACTTCACGAACGGTGCGCGTGGAACCATCAGGACGGATGATCCGGTGAATGAAGTTGAACTGTTTGTCCGTGGCAACGGCCTGGGTTTGATGGAGCCGGAATGCATCGCGGTCATCGGGGTGGACGAGTTCGAGGAAGGAGTCCAGCGTATGCCCGAAGTTATTCGGTGCCACGCCAAAAATCGAGTAAATATTCGGCGCCCACTCGAGCGCGTTGGTGCGGAGATCGAGTTGCCAGCTGCCGGCGTCCACAAGGCTCTGTGTATTGCGCAGGATCGCCTGTTGCTGCTGCAAAGTCGCGTAAGTTTCGCGCAACTCTCGGGAATAGAGCAGGCTGTCGAGCCATATCTCCGTGCTTTGCCCACCCTGCAGTACTGAACTGTGCTGCTCTGTAATCTCTGCCACGGAGCGCACCAGAAGAGTAACATCCTCCACCGCGTGAATGATATAGATCACCCGGCCGTCAGGACTCTTGACCGGCTTGTTTACCGGGTCCCAGTAACGCTCTTCAAAGCCGCCGCCCTCCTCTTCCGGCCGAAGAATCGGATAGCGCTGCACCGGCATAACATCCGGGACCCCGGAGCGCTTGACACGCTCCAACGACGCACGGAGATTTGTCACGCCGTCTGCCTCCGGCTCCTCTGGATTATCGGGAAATACATCGAATAAGCGCCGCCCCAGAATCTCTTCCCGAACGGTAAGAGTGGCGTCGCAATAATCCTGACTCGCGGCAACGATTTGGTAATTTTCGGCCGTCAGCACAAGATATTTTCCCGGCAGTGCTTCAAACAGGGATTGAAAATACTGGGCCGTCGCCTCGGCACGCTCCCGGATCTCCCGCTCCTGCTGCAGTAGTGCCGCCTTCCTGCGTTCCACCTCCAGTAAGTCCGTCACATTTCTGGCGCGGACCAGGCGCACGCTCTCACGCCCTTCACCGAAGCCATGAGAAGTAATTTCAACGTCGATCAAATCGCCATTCTTGATCCGATGACGCCAAAGTTTTGGCTCAACAGATGTGTCTGCCGGGCGCACACTGATATATTGGGATAACTTAGCGGCATCCTCCTCTGGACGGATCTCCTGGATCGTCATGGAAAGGAATTCCGCGCGGGAATAACCATACTGCTCGACGGCAGCCTGATTCACTTCAAGGAAGCGCAGGGATTCGACATCATAGACCCACATCGGATCTGGAAATTTGTCGAAGAACACCTGGCGCGCTGTCTCAAAAGTCATACATCCCCCGGAACATACAGCCGATCTCCTGTGGCCTCCAGGTCCGGACCCATGCCACGGCAGATTCCGGAGAAAGAGCGGGAGCGAACAGGAAGCCCTGGGCGGAGTCACAGCCGATATCTTGCAGAAAGCGGAGACTCCACTCATCCTCCACGCCTTCGCCTGTCACCTGCAAGCCCAGAGCATGCGCAAGACGAACAATCGATGTAGCGATCTTGCGGGATTCGGCGGACTTGCGGGCAGAAAGGACAAAGGTCTTATCAATCTTCATCTGGGAAAACGGCAGACCGGCTAACTGGGATAAAGAGGAATAACCGGTGCCAAAATCATCGATCGATAACTGGAAGCCTTTGATGCGGAACTGTGTGAGCACTTCGAGAGCAGTAACAGGGTTCTGTACGGTACTGGATTCGGTAATTTCCAGAGTGATCCGGCCGGGAGGAATCCCGTACTGAAGACACGCATCCATCAAACGGGCCGAAAAGCCGGTGTCTTCCAGCACGCGGGCAGATATGTTGACTGCGATGGAAATATTGGCCACCGGGAAGTTATCGGCCAGCCAGCGGACCGCCGTATGAACCACATAATCCGTCAGCGGAAGTATCTGGCCGGAGGCCTCCGCGAAGGGTATGAAATAGTCCGGCGAAATGAGTCCGAACTCAGGATCTTCCCAGCGGGCAAGAGCCTCAAACCCGGTGAGTGAACCATCAAAGCAGGAGATCTTAGGCTGATAGTAAGTAACAACACGACCGTGCCGCAGTGCCTCCTCCAGTTCCCCGTGTGTAATCTCCGGCTTCGCAGCAGGGTGTTGGCTGTGCAGTTCGTGGTTCGCGCCGGGCACCGCGGCTGCCAGAAGCTGGCGCAGGCTCCGCGAAGTAAACGGTTTATGCAGGACACCTGCTATCTTCAGCCCGTTCTCCGCAGCCACGCGGCCTGCAGCTTCCAGGACTCGCGTACCCAGACCACTCGCGACAATCACCGTCGCTTCACAATTCACCAGCGCAAGCCTGCGTAACATCTCCACGCCATCGATATCAGGCATAACCAGGTCAATGATGATGTACTGCGGTTCCCAAAGCGCCAGTTGAGCGAAGAACTCCTGGGCACTGGTGGCCCAGCGCGCCTGGATGCCGGTACGGTCCGCGATGGCACACACCGTCTCACCTACAGACGCGTCGTCATCCAGAACCAGCAGCCGCCTGCCTTCGTGTTTCGCACCCGCTGCATTGTAATTCGGGGTCTTCATCAGCCAAAGTGCGGAACAACACACTGGCTCAATTCTAACCGCTGAAAAGAAAGGCGTCCCCCCGGAATTGTACTCTTCCTGTACGGTTTGGCTGTTAATAAGTATGATTAGCTACAAATCATGCAAGTAACACTGCTAAATACCATGCAGGGCGGGCATGGTCGAACCTCGACTTCAAACATCTTGTTCCGGATGTCTATCTTTCCTGAATCCTTCCAACTTTAGACTTTGTCTAAACAATCATGGACCCCAAAGCGATCCAAGAGTCCCTGGAAACCAGCGGACTGCGCTGTACGCAGCAGCGCTACGCCGTAATGGCGTTCCTTCTGGAACACAAGGGGCATCCGACCGCAGCGGAGATCTTTGACGCCGTGAGCCGTGTTGATCCGCGGCCTTCCCGGGCAACCACATATAACAATCTGCGGGATCTGGTAAAGGCCGGTTTGGTGCGTGAAGTAGCTGTGGAGGGCCGGGGTGCGCGATTTGATGCTGTGGGGAAACGCCATCACCACTTCCTCTGCGACCGCTGCGGCGCGGTGGAAGACGTGGAATGGTTCGAGGTGTCCAAACCGGTACCGGGCATTCTCGGCAAGCGGGTGGTTCGTGCGTGCGAACTCAATCTCAGAGGACTCTGCGCCGCGTGTGCGCCGGAGTCAGGTTCGTTGGAGTAATTCAAGAGGAAACATATGTCAACAGAACAGAAATGCCCCATGTCGGGCGCACAGCCCCGGCCCACACAAGCAGGTTCCTGGACGAATAGTCACTGGTGGCCGGAACAGCTGAATCTCAAGATGCTGTCGCCGCACTCCGAACACAGCGACCCGATGGACAAGGACTTCGATTATGCGGCAGAGTTTAAAACGCTCGACCTGCATGCGGTAATCGCAGACCTGCATGCCCTCATGACCGATTCGCAGGATTGGTGGCCCGCCGACTACGGCCATTACGGCCCGTTCTTCGTCCGCATGGCGTGGCACAGCGCCGGCACCTACCGGATTGCAGATGGCCGTGGCGGTGCCGGGTCAGGCGCACAGCGCTTTGCTCCACTCAACAGCTGGCCGGACAATGGCAATCTCGACAAGGCACGCCGTCTCCTCTGGCCGGTCAAGCGGAAATATGGCAGAAAGCTTTCCTGGGCGGATCTGATGATCCTCGCGGGAAATGTGGCACTGGAATCGATGGGCCTGAAGACGTTTGGGTTCGGTGGCGGACGCGAAGACATCTGGGAGCCGGAAGAAATTTATTGGGGTCCGGAAACCAAGTGGCTGGGTGATGAGCGCTACAAGGGCGACCGGCAATTAAACAACCCGCTCGGCGCAGTGCAGATGGGCTTGATCTATGTGAATCCCGAGGGCCCCAATGGCAAACCGGATCCACTCGCCGCCGCGAAGGATATCCGGGAAACTTTCGCGCGCATGGCCATGGATGACTATGAAACCGTTGCGCTGATTGCCGGCGGGCACACCTTTGGCAAAGCACACGGCGCGGCTGACCCTTCGAAGTATGTGGGCCGCGAGCCGGAAGGTGCACCAATTGAAGAACAGGGGCTGGGCTGGAAGAATACTTTCGGCAGTGGCAAGGGTGCGGACGCCATTACCAGCGGCCTGGAAGGCGCGTGGACGACGAACCCCGTCCGCTGGGACAACAACTATTTCGACAATCTGTTCGGCTTCGAATGGGAATTGACGAAGAGCCCCGCAGGCGCACACCAGTGGACGCCGAAAGGTGCAGGTGGCGCAGGGACAGTGCCCGATGCGCAGGACCCCGCGAAGAAGCATGCGCCGATGATGTTCACCACGGATCTGGCTCTTCGCATGGACCCGAACTACGCAAGGATCTCGAAGCACTTCCATGAGCATCCGGAAGAGTTTGCCGACGCTTTCGCGAAGGCTTGGTTCAAACTCACACACCGCGACATGGGTCCAAGGGCGCGGTATCTGGGACCGCTGGTACCGGCTGAGCCACTCGTCTGGCAGGACCCTGTGCCGCCAGTGGATCATGCATTGATTGGCGAGGCTGAAATCGCAGAGCTAAAGGCCAAGCTGCTTGCTTCTGGACTCACCACCGCGGAACTCGTTCAAACCGCCTGGGCCTCTGCCTCCACCTTCCGCGGGAGCGACAAGCGTGGCGGCGCGAATGGCGCACGTATCCGGCTGGCACCGCAGAAGGATTGGGAGGTCAACCAGCCAGAGCAATTGGCCCGGGTGCTTGGGGTCCTCGAAGCGATCCGCAAAGACTTCCATGCCAAGGTCTCACTCGCGGACCTCATTGTTCTCGGCGGCGGCGCAGCCGTAGAAGCCGCAGCGAAGAAGGCTGGGTACAACGTGCAGGTTCCGTTCACGCCGGGGCGCACGGACGCAACGGATGCGCAGACCGATGTCCATTCCTTCGCCGTGCTGGAACCGCTGGCGGATGGCTTCCGCAACTATGCCCGCAAGGGACATGCCGTGGCGGGAGCGGAACTGCTGTTGGACAAGGCGAACTTGCTGACTCTGACCGCTCCGGAAATGACCGTACTGATCGGCGGTCTGCGGGCGCTCGATGCGAACTTCGGGAACTCGAAACATGGCGTCTTCACGGACCAACCCGGCAAGCTGACGAATGATTTCTTCGTCAACCTTCTCGATATGCGGACCACGTGGCAGAAGTCCGCGACCGAAGAAGGCGTGTTGGAGGGCCGGGACCGCAAGACCGGGCAACTGAAGTGGACGGGCACCATTGTGGACCTTGTTTTCGGCTCCAACTCGCAGTTGCGGGCACTCGCAGAATACCACGCCTGGAGTGATTCCGGAGAAGTGTTCGTGCGTGACTTTGTCAAGGCCTGGACCAAGGTCATGAACCTGGATCGCTTCGATTTGGCGTAAACCAACCATAACGCCTGGCGGCACGCTGCAACAACGTACCGCCAGGCTGTAGAATTGACGGCAATGCAGCGCCGTGAATTCTTACAACTCTCCGCGGGTCTTGTTCTCGCTCCCCGCTTTGGAGCCGCGCAGCTCAGTGCGCCCAAGCCCAATATTCTGTTCATCCTCTGCGATGATCTTGGCTATGGTGACATCGGGGCCTTCTATCAAAACCAGCGCGCTGCGCTGAGCGACCGCAGCGTCCCGTTCTTCCGTAGCCCCCACATCGATACCCTGGCTCGCGACGGCGTCAAGCTAACCCAGCACTACAGCGCCGCGCCTGTTTGCGCGCCCTCCAGAGCTTCGCTGTTGACAGGCTTGACGCAGGCCAACGCCAACGTGCGGGATAACCAGTTCGATAAAGCCCTGGACGATACTCACACTCTGGGCACGGTTCTCAAGCAGGCAGGTTATTCCACGGCAGCCATCGGCAAATGGGGCTTGCAGGGCGGCGAGTGGGATAACCCGAAGAATAAGAATCCGAAGCTGGACCGCCCGGAAGCTGAGAAAGCAGCGGAATATGCCACGTGGGTTTCATATCCGACGAAGCGCGGTTTTGATTACTTTTTCGGGTATGTCAGGCACCAGGACGGCCACTTTCACTATCCCAAAGAGGACGGCCGTGAGGTCTGGCAGAACGACCGCGAAATCGCTTCCACTTTGGATAAGTGTTACACCAGTGACTTATGGACCGCGCAGGCGAAGAAATGGATTACTGACCACACGAAAGCACAGCCCAGGCAGCCGTTCTTTGTGTATCTTGCCTACGATACGCCCCATGCCAAGTTACAGAATCCACCCTGTCCCTATCCCGCGGGAGGTGGTTTGAACGGGGGCGTGCAGTGGACGGGGAAACCAAACGCCATGCTCAACACAGCGATTGGCGAACCGGACAGTTACATGCATCCGGACTATGCCAACAGCACGTGGGATAACGACCATAACCCGGCTACGCCGGAGGTCCCGTGGCCCGATGTGCAAAAGCGTTATGCGAACGATGTCCGGCGCATCGATGACGGCGTGGGCGACCTGTTGCAGTTGTTGAAGGATCTAAAGATCGAGAACAATACGCTTGTGGTGTTCACGTCAGACAATGGGCCTTCCATTGAGTCTTATCTGGATGAAGCTTACGCGCCAACTTTCTTCCGTGGCTATGGCCCCTTTGATGGCATTAAGCGTGACACCTGGGAAGGCGGGATGCGGGAACCCACTTTGGCGCGCTGGCCGGCAAGAATTCCGGCTGGCAGCGAAGACAAACAAGCGTCTGGACACTGGGACTGGCTCGCCACCTTTGCAGAACTTGCCGGTGTGCCTGTTCCGGCCGCGGTCGACGGGGTATCACTGACTGCCTCGCTGACAGGACATACGCGGCACCGGCTAAGTACCGTTTATCTGGAATACTTCCAGCCCGGAGCGACGCCGAACTTCAAGGACTTCTCAGCCAATCACCGGGGCCGCAAGCGCCAGCAGATGCAAAACATTCTGCTTAACGGCTATATGGGGGTCCGGTATAACATCACTTCGGCACATGACAACTTCGAGATCTATGACCTCGCGAAAGATCCGCAGGAAGCGAATAATCTCGGCTTGTCTCCAGAGTTAGCCAAGATACAGCAAGCTATGAAGGCGCGGGTTTTGCAGATGCGGACGCCGAACGCGAGCGCGCCCCGGCCCTATGACACTGTAGCCGTGCCAGGTCTATTCCAGCAACCCGAGGGAGTGCCCGGGCTGAAGTGGTCGCTATACCAGGGGGAATGGCCCTGGATGCCAGACTTCCGCACCCTCAAGCCGGTGAAGACTGGAAAGGCCAAGAGCTTCGATCTGTCCATCGCCACCGGTGCCAAGTCATACGGCATCGCCTATGAGACGTACTTCCATGCCAGGCAGCCTGGCAACTATACGTTCTCGTTGAGCACCGACACGGGCGCGATGCTGTTCCTGCACGATATCCGGGCCATTGTGGAACCGCGCAAGAATGCAGCGGGCAAGTTCACCGGAACCGTGCGCTTGAGCGCGGGCTGGCATCCGCTGCGGCTTTACTACCGGCATGCCGGGAGCGGCAAAGCAATGCTCGAAATAGCGTGCCAGTTGGATGGCGCGGACTACCCGCTGGCCGACGATGTGTTGCGGGCCTAATCGGCAACCATATCTTCGCCGGGCAGGATGGGCCGCGTGCGGTGCAGCAACCCCAGATGCGCGCACCAGCCCATGACGGCCAACACGGTCACGTAAACCACTAGTTTCACGATGTCGGTGGTCGGATTCTTCGGGAGAGCTTTCCAGAGCACCAGCAGCACGGTCTGCGCGACGGTCACCGCCCAAACGGTGCCGTAGAAGTAGCGCCGCTCATGGCCTTCGCCCCGTGTGGAGCGCTTCACGCGGGGCATGAAGCCGATCAGGCCGAGCAGGACGACGGTCCCGTAAACCGGCAGGTAACCGAAATCATAGATCTGCTTCAGCACCCACTTCCCGGTAAAGACGGCCACCACCAAACCAGCCAGATTCAAGCTGGCAAACGTGATCGCGGCACCCCAGGCGAAGGAGTAGCAGATCCTCCGGTAGTAGGGGTTGGGGCGGTCTTCGTCAAACCGCAGGATGTAGGGCTTGGCTTCGCAGCCGGGCAGTTGACCGAAGCGTCCGGCAATGCCGGTGAGCACCATAACAATCGCCAGCCAGGTCATATTCCCCTGACTCGGTCCGGTGGCGAAAAGCTGAAACGTGAGTGGGCCCGGGGCCAGAAAGAAGACGAAGATCCAGAGCGGCCAATGGGCCACCCGATACCAGAACTTGTTCCGTTCGCGGAGTTTCCGCTGCGCTGCGTATTCAAATTTGATCGCGGACATGAGGGCTACCAACAAAGTTTGCCACATGGCCGTTACGATGGAGTAATGACCCGCAATTCATGGCTTCTTTGGACCGCACTTCTTGTCACCTCATCGCTGGCGTTTTCGCAGGCCAAGCCCGAACCCGACTCCATTCTCTTCACCAACGGCGAGAAAGTCATCGGCAAATTCATTCGCGCCGTGAATGGCAACGTTGTTTTCCATAGCGAAACAATCGGCGATATCACCGTGCCGTGGGCCAAGATCAAGGAACTGAAGGCAGCCGGAACCTATGCCGTCGTGGGCAAAGGCAATGATTTGACAAAGGCCCAGGCGGATCAGGTACCCAAGGGTACGCTGGCCATGGCCGATCAAAAGATCGAATTGACGGCCAAAGCGGGAGAGAAGAAGACGATTCCTGTGGCGGAAACAGGTCATATCGTGGATGAGTCCACGTTTGGCAATGCCGTCCGCAAGCCAAGCTTCCTGGAACTCTGGAACGGAACTGCGACCGGTGGAGCGTCTCTCGTCCAGGCGACGCAGGCCAGCCGGACCTTCAATGGAGGCATCAGTCTGGTCCGTTCGCTGCCCGGCGAAAGCTTCCTCGAACGCCAGAGCCGGACGATCGTGAACATTTCCGGAGCCTTCGGCAATACCCGCCAGCCGGGCTCCCCGAGCGTGAAGACGGAAATTTACCACGCTGATTTCGAGCAAGACAAATACTTCTCGGCCCGCTTCTTTGCCTTCGGACAGGCTGCGTTTGACCACAACTATTCGCAGGGCCTGGACCTGCAGCAGACCTATGGCGGCGGCATTGGCTGGACGGTGACGAAATCAGCCATCGCGGAATTGAACGTGAAGGCCAGTGCCGGGTTCAAGGAACAGCAGTTCCTCGGCAACGGGCAGAGCCAGAATCTCTTCGGCTCCATCTTCAATCAGACCTATGCGCGCAAACTGGGCAAGAGCCACGGCATTCTCTTCCAGCAGCAGATCACGCTATCCCCGGCCTGGAATAACCTTTCGGCGTACTCTCTCACGGCCTCCGCCGGGGTGACCGCTCCGCTCTACAAGCGGTTGAGTTTCTCCTTCGGAAGCACGGATGGGTTCGTAAACAATCCGCCCACGGGCTTCAAGAAGAATTCTTTTCAAGTCACAACGGGCATCACTTACGTCTTAAAGTAGAACGAATAAAGTAGACCAAACATGGCGACCATCAAACACAGCCTGCTGGGGGTGCTGCTATCCGGCGGATTCCTCTTTGCCCAGAACGCGGACGTGGCGAAACAGACGCTATCGAACGGAATGAAGGTATTGGTGCAGGAAGACCACAACATTCCCAACGTGGCGATGTATCTGTTCTACAAGATCGGCTCACGCAATGAGCGTCCGGGGACAACGGGGCTTTCCCACTTCTTCGAACACATGATGTTCAATGGCGCGAAGAAATACGGGCCGAAGCAGTTCGACAATGAGATGGAAAAGTCCGGCGGCAATAACAACGCCTACACCTCCCAGGATTTGACGGTCTATCAGGATTGGTTCCCGTCTTCCGCATTGCCGCTGATTTTTGATCTCGAAGCGGACAGAATCCGGGACCTCGCCTTCGATCCGAAGATCATCGAATCGGAAAGAGGCGTCGTGTACTCTGAGCGCCGCAGTTCGGTGGATAACAATAACTTCGGCATCCTGCGCGAACAGGTGCAGGCTGCGGCATATACTGCACATCCCTATCATTGGCCCGTGGTGGGCTGGCCCTCGGATATTGAAGGCTGGACGATGGAAGACCTGCGTGCACATTTCAAGATGGGTTATTCGCCGAATAACTGCACGCTCGTGGTGGTGGGTGATGTGAATACCGCGAATGTGATGGAACTGGCGAAGAAGTTCCTGGAGCCGATTCCCGCCAACACGCCGCCACCGCCGGTCCGGACAAAAGAGCCCGTGCAGAACGGTGAGCGGCGCGTTACGATCCGCAAACCTGCGCAACTGCCGTTGCAACAGATCGTTTACCACGTGGGGGATTCGCGCAGTCCGGACAGCACGGTGCTCGATGTCCTGGCGGCGGTTCTGACCGACGGCCAAAGCTCCCGTCTCTACAAGCGCATGGTCGATGGCGAACAATTGGTGCTGAACGTCAACGCCTTCGCAAACACCACGCTGGACCCGGGTCTGTTCTCCTTCATCGTGCAACCAAAGGGCGGCGTTTCCCTGGACCGCACCGAACAGGTGATCTATGAGGAACTTTCCAAACTGCAAACCACTCCCGTGCCGCCGGAGGAACTCCGCAAGGCGAAGAACCAGTTACTCAAGCAGCAGTACACGCAATTGAAGACGATCAATGGCCGCGCAAATCTGCTGGGTTCCTACGAAGTCTTCAAGGGTGATTACAAGAAGCTCTTTGAAGAAGACAAAGAAATTGAAGCCGTCACAGCCGAAGACATCCAAAAGGCAGCGAAGACTTATTTCACGGTGAGCAACCGCACCGTTGGCACATTGATTCCGGAGACTCAAAAGTGAAACTCGCACTGTTCGTGGCGCTTGCCGCTCTCACCTTGCAGGCCGACGTGCGGCTGCCGAAATATACCCGGAAGCAACTTCCCAACGGGGCAGTGCTAATCGTCATTCCCCGGCCTGGCATCCCGCTCGTGCAGTTCCGGGTGGTTGTCAAAGGCGGAAATGAAGCCGACCCCGCAGGGCTGACCGGACTATCGGACATCACCGCGCAGTTGCTCCGGAAAGGCGCGGGCAAACGGTCGGCGGCTGAGTTCTCAACCGAACTCGACAGCCTCGGCGGCACGTTCGGTGCCGGCAGTTCGGAAACGGCATCCTTCGCCGCTGCTGAGTTTCTGAAGAAGGATTTCGCGGCGGGGCTGGACCTGGTCTCCGACGCGGTGCTGCATCCCACCTTCCCCGAGGCGGAAGTGAAGAAGCTTCTGGCGCAGTCCGTGGAGCGGATCAAGGCGGTGAAGGACAGTCCGCCACAGGCGATCAATGCTTATGCGCGGCGGTTCTTTTATGGCCCGGATCATCCCTATGGCCGCGTGACCGATGAAGCGTCATTGGGAAAGATCACTCCACAGAGCATCGCCGGCTTTCATCAGCGCCAGTATGTGGGGCGCAATCTGATCGTTGTGGCAGCCGGGGATTTGGACGCTGGCGCGGCGATGGCTGCCCTCGAAAAGATTTATGGAAGCGTGCCGGCAGGAACGGCGTATCAATACCAGCCCGCGAAGAAGCCAATGCCCGGCGGAAGACTGCTGTTGATTGATAAACCCGACGCCACGCAGACTTACTTCGAAATCATGCAGCCGGGAATCCGCCGGAATGACCCGGAAAGGACTGCTGTGATGCTCATGAACACGCTCTTTGGCGGACGCTTCACTTCCCTGCTGAATGATGCCCTTCGCGTGAACAGCGGCTTGACCTATGGCGCTTCCTCCCGTTTGACTCAATCCATGGAATCTGGCACGGTTTCCATCAGTACTTACACGCGGACCGATACCACGGAGAAGGCCATGGATCTGGCGCTGGACGTTCTGAAAAAGTTCCACGACCAGGGCATTAACGCCGAACAACTCGCTTCCGTGAAGGCCTACATGAAGGGTACGTTTCCAACGCAGAACCTGGAGACCACAGATCAGGTGGCATCCGTCGTCACGGATCTTGAGGTTTATGGCTTGAACAAAGGCGAAGTGGACGACATGTTCCCGCGCATCGATGCGTTGAAGCTGGAGGATGCCAACAAACTGATTCAGAAGCGCTATGGCACCACGGATCTCACCTTCGTGGTGCTTGGGAACGCAGAGAAGATCAGGGCGATGCTGAAGAAATACGCGCCACAGATGGTGGAAGTGTCCGTCAAGGAAGCGGGCTTCGGCAAATAGCAGATAAAAACAGCTGAGAAATACTTCACAGCTTCGCCACAGAGTGAGTGCGAAGCTATGAACGATTACGATGTCGCGTTGAAGCGAATTATCACGCGCCCGGGCAGCGGATTGTTGCGCGAACTCACCGGCTGTTCGAGATTGAGATGGCTCAACATCGAATTGCCAGAGGTGAGCAACCGGCAGGTGGACCTTCTGGGAGAGTCGGATTCCGGCGAACTCTTCCACATCGAACTGCAAAGCACGAACGAGCCGGATTTCCTGGAAAGAATGGCGAAGTACAAATTCGCCATTAAGGCCAGTTGCGGCAGGTTTCCGCGGCAGATTGTTCTTTACGTGGGTGACAGACCACCGGCGATGGAGACGTGGATCGAGGTGCCGGATCTCATGTTCCGGTACCATTTGGTGAACATCAAAGATCTCGACGGGCAGGCTTTGCTGCGGAGTCGGGATTTGAGTGACAATGTAATTGCGATCCTCACGAATCTGGGGAGTCAGCCCGGTACGCTGAAACAGATCGTCTGGCAAATTGCAAACGGTCCCGAAGCGGAACGGGCGACGGCCTTTGCGGAGTTGCGGATCCTGGCCGGTCTGCGCAAACTGCGGGATGAAGTGAAGAAGGAGGTTCAGATGCCGATTACTGAAGACATCATGCAGAACGAGTTTGTGATGCCGTTTATCGAGCGGGGATTCGCAAAGGGCAGGGCTGAGGGGCTCGAAAAAGGACTGGAAAAAGGACTCGAAAGAGGCAGATTGGAAATCCTGCTGGGCTTGATCGAAAGCCGCTTCGGTCCGGTGAATGCCAAAACCCAAGGATGGCTGGAGACGCTTTCCGCCGACCAAATCAAGTCCGCAAGCTTGCGCATCTTCACAGCGAAATCCGTTGACGAACTTCTGGATCT
>CAIXXM010000005.1 GCA_903923395.1 uncultured Acidobacteriia bacterium | reverse complement strand
CTACGAACCAAAAGGTCGCATGTTCGAATCATGCCGGGCGCACCACTTCTAACTGCTTTCCCTTCCTGAACCTCCCGTTCACACCAACTTTGCTCAACTCCTCGGCTGACAGCAGATGCCAACCAAGGATGAACATCTCGCGAAAGCCAGAAATAATCGTATCTTCGCGGATTCATGGTCTCCTCTGACTCCGACCGCCATTGGCTGGGCGTTGACAGCGCTTTTCTATTCCGCTCTTCACTATGTCGAGTCCTGCCACGCCAAGCACAACTTCTACCGCCGGGACCATCACCAGATGCCGGGACCATCACCAGATGAACGATGACCTCGGTCGTAATGACGTGCTACACCTATCCGCGATGACTATAAGGACCTCCTGAATCTGAGTTGGAATTTCCGTTACAGAACTGTACCGTATAGCACCCAGGACTTGGCAGAAGCCAAAGCTTCTAACGAAGCAGTCAAGAACCATATCCAGCCACGGAAAAGTGCTCTCCGCGGTAAGGCGGGGCGGGGGCGGGCGAATCTCACAGTCAGAGAGCTGGAAACCCCTGACCTAAGCTCACTGCGATTGATCTTCGTAACCCTTCTCGTCCTTCTCCATCCCGCCCTTCCCCCAACCGCTTTCGAACCGCCTCAAGACCCGGTACACTGAAGCCGGATAGACAAAATGGCAAATTCGAACCTTCGCAACCTGCCGGCATGGTCCGCGCTGACCCAGCATTTCTCTGAACTGGCAAACATTCCCCTGCGGCAACTGTTTGCCGATGATCCCCAGCGCAATGAGCGGTTCACAGTCCAGGCACTTGGACTCTACTTCGATTATTCGAAGCACCGCATCACCCCGGAAACGGTCCGGTTGCTGGTTGAACTTGCCGAACAATCCGGCCTTCGCCAGCACATCGACGCCATGTTCTCCGGCGAGAAAATCAACGTCACCGAGAAGCGCGCCGTCCTGCATACCGCCTTGCGCGCCCCCAAGGGAAAACAGATTTTTGTCGATGGCGTGGACGTAGTTCCAGATGTTCATGCCGTGCTCGAAAAAATGGCCGGGTTCGCCGAACAGGTCCGCAGCGGCGCATGGAAGGGATTTACCGGCAAACGCATTCGCAACGTCGTCAATATTGGCATCGGCGGCTCTGATTTGGGACCAGTCATGGCCTATGAAGCACTGAAGAACTACAGTCAGCGCGACCTCGATTTCCGTTTCGTCTCAAACGTGGACGGCACCGACTTTGCCGAAGCGACGCATGGCCTCAACGCCGATGAGACGCTCTTCATCGTCTGCTCGAAGACGTTCACCACGCTCGAGACCATGGCGAACGCCCACACGGCGCGGAAGTGGGCACTCCAGCAACTCGGCGATGAAGCAGCCGTCGCCCGGCACTTCGTGGCAGTCTCCACCAACCGCGTCAAAGTCGAGGAGTTCGGCATCGACAGCGCGAACATGTTTGGCTTCTGGGATTGGGTTGGCGGCCGCTACTCGATGGACTCCGCGATCGGCCTTTCCACAATGATTTCGATTGGCCCCGAACGGTTCACGGAAATGCTCTCTGGATTTCATGCCATGGATGAGCACTTCCGGACGGCTCCTTTCGAAAGCAATCTGCCCGTGTTGATGGGGCTCCTGGTGGTTTGGTACAACTGCTTCTTCGATGCGCAGACCGTCGCGGTGTTGCCGTACGAGCAATATTTGAAGCGCTTTCCCGCCTATCTGCAGCAGTTGACCATGGAGAGCACAGGCAAGCAGGTCACGCTGGACGGAACGCGCGTCGATTATCAGACCGGTCCGGTCTACTGGGGCGAGCCCGGCACCAATGGACAGCACTCTTTTTATCAGCTCATCCATCAGGGTACGAAGCTCATCCCTTGCGACTTCATCGCGTTTGGCGAGGCGCTGCACAACCTGGGCAACAACCATCATGATCTGCTGCTCGCCAATGTTTTCGCACAGGCCGAGGCCCTCGCGTTTGGCCGCACGCCGGAAGAACTTAGAGCCGCCGGCACCGCGGAATGGCTCGTGCCGCACCGCACTTTTGAGGGCAACCGGCCATCGACGACGATCCTCGCCAAGGCGCTGACGCCGGAGATGCTGGGCAAGCTGGTTGCCCTGTATGAACACAGCGTCTTCACCCAGGGAACCATCTGGCAGATCGATTGTTTTGATCAATGGGGCGTGGAACTGGGCAAAGTTCTGGCGGAAAAGATTGTTCCGGAACTGGAAGCCGCTGGCGAACCGGATTTGAAGCATGACAGTTCCACGAATGCCTTGATCCGGCACTACCGCAGCCTTCGCGGAACGGCGAAGTAACGGACCGGGGCCTCGCGGTAGGGATTCGTACAGTGCGGGCTTGCCTTCCATATCCATGGACGGCAGGCCCCACGCCAGAACCTGCGTTTTTTTTGTCCTGATATGGATCGAATTTGCGCTGGTTCTGTTCGGAGGTTCGTTCCCATGACCGGAACTTTTCGGGTGATGGTTCTTTTTGCCCTCGCCACCGCCTTGCGGGCGGAAATCGTGGTTTACACCACCAGGGCCGGTTTTTACGCTAATACTCAGAATCCGCAAGTGACCACGTTTGAGGGGATCGCGCCCGCCGGTGGTTATTTCGACACCTGCGGCAACTTGACTCTGAACGGCGTTCATTTTATTGGCGCCGCTGCGGGCGGGGCCGTTCGTTGCGGTGCCACGCTGGTCACCTCAAGCACCTACAGTTATCTCAACGCCATCTTCAATTGGGGGACCGGAGACACCTTGCAGGGAGACCGGTTCGGCTACTTTGACTCCAGTGGCACGCCTTCCGGATATCTGGAAGCGGTGCTGCCGGTGAATACCTACGCGTTCGGTACGGATCTGACCGTGACCGGGACCGACGGGAATCGCGTGGGGCAGGTGCAACTGGATGTTTGGACGGGCGGCACGGACACGCAGTTCATCTTCACTGCCGACACCACCACGAGCGCTGCCTTCGTTGGTTTCGTCTCCACGCAGGCTGTCGATTCCTTCCAATTCCGGACGCTTGGCCTGGGCGCAAGTTCCCAATATGGCGGGTTTGACAACTTCACCGTGGCGTCGACGGGTGTTGCGGCAACACCGGAGCCCGGAACTTTCGTCTTATTTGGGCTGGGGGTTTGCGGAGCTGTTATCCGCCGATGGAGTACATCGGCCTCGGCGGCGGCACGAATTTTGCGGAGTTGATTTCGTGGCCCACCCACTTCGCGGCCACGCAACCGCGGATTGCGGCGGCGATATCGTCGCCCGTCCCGGTGCGGATTTGTTGCTTCACATCCGTCTCTTCAATCGCGAAGAGGCAATAACGGATCTTGCCGTCTGACGTCAGGCGCAGGCGGTTGCAGTTCATGCAGAAGGGCTTGGTCACGGAGGCGATAAAGCCCACGCGGCCACCGCCATCCGCATAAACATAGTCCGTCGCGGGCGCGCGCGGGTCGCGGTCTGGTGCCTCCACCAGTTCACCCACTTCCTTCGAAATCAGGGCCGCCATCTCATCGGCGGACAGCACGCGACTCTTGCCCCAAAGCTCCTGCGAATCGAGCGGCATGAACTCGATATACCGGGGCTCGAAACCATTCTCACGGCAGTATTTCGCCATCGGTACAATATCCGGCTCAATCAGATTCTTCACCGCCACGATGTTGATCTTGATCTTGCGGAAGCCTGCTTTTTGCGCAGTCGCTATGCCAGACATGACCTTCGGCAGATCGTCGCGCCGGGTGATCTTGAGGAAGCGTTCGCGGTCCAGCGTGTCGAGGTGGATATTCAGCCGCCGTAGACCGGCATCGTAAAGCGGCTGGGCGAATTCTTCCAGCAGTACGGCATTGGTGGTCAGGGCCAGATCCTGCACGCCTGGCACAGCATGCAGACGTGCAATCAGGTCCGGCAGGTTGCGGCGCACCAGCGGCTCTCCGCCCGTAATGCGGAGCTTGTTCACGCCGAGAGACACCGCCACGCGGACGAAGCGCTCAATATCTTCAAATGAAAGGATCTCTTCGCGCGGCATGAACTTCACACCCTCTTCGGGCATGCAGTAAAAGCAGCGGATATTGCAGCGGTCAGTCACACTGATCCGCAGACTGTCGTGTACGCGGGCGAAGCTGTCAATCAGCGGCGCGGTCACTTGACTGCCAGCATCCGTTCCAGAGGCAAGAGTGCGCGGCGCAGGATGTCCTCCGGCAGTTCCACGCGGGGCGACAGGGTTTCGAGAGCATCACGCAGCTTTTCTAGCGTGTTCATACGCATGTACGGGCACTCGCTGCAATTGCAGTTCTCATTGTTGACGTAATGGAAGGTCTTGCCGGGACCCACGCGTTCGAACGAATACTGCACGCCGCTCTCCGTCATCACGATGAATTCCTGCGCGGGGCTGGCGGCCACGTAATCAATCAGCGCGGAGGTGGACCCGATGAAGTCCGCATGCTTCAGCACGGCAAGAGGGCATTCCGGATGGGCGATGACCAGTGCCTCAGGGTAGGCCGCCTTGGCATCCAGCAGACGGCGCACAGGGAACGTGGAGTGCACAATGCAGGCACCCTGCCAGATCTTCATGTTCTCGCGGCCCGTCTGCTCTTTCACATAGTTGCCGAGATTGCGGTCCGGCAGGAAGAGCACGGTCTTTTCGGCCGGAATGGAGTTGACGATCTTGACGGCGTTGCGCGACGTGCAGAGAATATCGCTTTCGGCCTTCACTTCCACCGAAGTGTTGATATAACTGACGATGACATGGTCCGGGTTGCGCCGCTTGTATTCGCGGATATGTTCGGCGGGGCAGCTATCCACCAGGCTGCAGCCGGCATCTTTGTCCGGAACCACAACAATGCGGGTGGGGTTGAGCACCTTCGCGGTTTCCGCCATGAACCATACACCGCAGAAGGCGATGACGTCACCAGAAGCTTCGAGCGCCTTGCGGGAAAGCTCGAGGCTGTCGCCCACAAAGTCGGCGATCTCCTGGATCTCCGCTTCCTGGTAGTGATGCGCCAGAATGATGGCCTTGCGGCGTTGCTTGAGCTCCAGAATCTCTTCAGCGAGGGTAGGTGAGGAAACCATAACGTGGGCGGACTGCCATTCCAATGGTAACAGCGGCGGAATCAGTCGTACTTCTCATAGATGATCCGCTTGCGGTCCAGGCCGCAGGCTTTCAATTGGGTGCGCAGGTCATCCACCATTTCCTTCAGGCCGCAGATGTAGACATCTACGTCGCGGCGTTCGCCCACGGTCTCCATCACCAGCGGCTGCACGCGGCCAATGTGGCCATGCCATGTCTCAGACGGCCGGGTGAGCGTGGGGATGTATGTGAAGTTCGGGCAGCGTGCGGCCAGCGCGCGGAACTCTTCGTGATAGAGCAGCTCATGGCGCGCGCCGAAGATGAGCGTGAAGTGCTGTTCGGGGCGCTCTGCCACATGCTGTTGGAGCATGGAACGGAACGGTGTGATGCCGGTGCCTGTGGCGACGAAGATCGTTTCGGCGGGGTCGCGGCGCAGGATGAAAGAACCCCAGGGTCCGGTTAGCCCAACTTCGTCGCCTGGCTCCAGCGCGAAGAAGTGCGGGGTCATGCGGCCATCTTCCACCAGGTTGGCGCAGAGCGAGAAGCGGTTGCCGCCGGGCGCGGAGGCGATGGAGTAAGCGCGGGTGATCTCTTCGCCATTCACGTGCGCGGTAAGCGAATAGAACTGGCCGGGGACAAAGGCGGCCTCAAAGCCGAGCGTTTCGAAATCGAAGTGGCGCGTGTTCGGGGCGATGTCGCGGATCGCCTGGAGTCTGGCTTTCATACTGCTGCGTTGGCTCTTTCCACGAGAATTTGGCTCAGGCCGGGGTGGCCATGCAGAGGCGGCGTCACGCGGATGCTGATGCCGTGCAGTGCGCTGAGCTCTTCCACCAGCGCCGGCAGATCGCGCTTCAAGTGGATGCCCAGGGTGAGAAAGTAAGGCAGCACCAGCACCTCTGTGGCACCTCTCTTGACCAGGGCTTCCACGCCATCGGCCAGGGTGGGCGGGCATTCCAGAAACGCGGTCTCATAGAGCGGCCAGCCGCCCAGCGCGCCTGCTTCGGCGGCAACGCTCTGGACTGCTTCATTGGCGGAGGCCACGCTGGAGCCGTGCCCGAAGACGATAATTCCTGTTCTCACACTCATAGGATGATGCGGGGGTCTTCCGGGTCCACAGTAGTTTGGTCCGTTGGAATCGACCGGACGACGAGGCGCCCCAGCATACTGATAAATGCCTTGCTCCTGGGCCGCTGGTTGTTGTTCAGGTATTCGAGGCGTTGGAGAAAGACGAGCAACTTTAGAACAACGGAATCCGCCATGATGCTGGGTGCGCCCGCAGGGGCTTCCTTTTCGACGACTTCCTTCAAATTGAGAATGCGTTGCTGGATGTGTTCCTCAATGGCTGCGGCGCGCGGGTTTGACACGGTGGCATCAGAGGAAGTGCCCAGGTATGTGGCTGTGCGGGATTCAAGCGCGGCGCGGATATCGAGATCGATGACGCTGTTTCCTGTGACAGCCGCTTCGAAGAGGACGCCGGAGAGGAAGGCAAGCATCTGGTCGTTTTCGTCCAGGAATTCGTCGCTGATGTCGACGTTGTGATTGGGGAGGTCTTTGGGCGCAATTTCCGTTATTGGTTCATGCCGGTGGGCTTCGCGCAGGTATTCGCAGGTGAAGGGACAGTCCAGGGAGCGTTCACGCTCCGTGCCGCAGCAGATGGCACAGATGTCGCCCTGCACGGCAACACAGGTTCGGCGCGGCTTGCGGATACCGCAGATGGCACAGTTCACGCACACCAGTATAGGAGGCAGACGACAATGGAACCGATGAGAACGAATCTGTTTCTAAAGGTGGTTGTGGAGCACGACGCAAAGGAAACGCCGGAGAAGATCGCTTCGGAACTTTGCCGGATGCTGGAGCGGGCATATATTGTGCGGGAAGCGGAGTTGACGCACCACTCCCCGCACGAGGACTGAAACTTACTCGGCTGCGAGCTGCCGCAGAACATAGGGCAGAATGCCGCCGTTGCGGTAGTATTCGGCTTCCTGCGGCGTATCCACACGAGACGCGGCCTGGAATTCGATTACCTTGCCATCGGCGGCCACAGCCTTCACGGTCACATTCGCTCCCTCTTCCACGCCGGCCTTCACGCCGGTCACTTCGAAGAGTTCCTTGCCTGTCAGTCCAAGCGAGGCGGCGTTTTCGCCGGGCAGGAACTGCAGGGGAAGAACGCCCATCCCGACCAGGTTCGTCCGGTGGATGCGCTCGAAGCTTTCGGCGATCACAACCTTCACTCCCAGGAGCATCACGCCCTTGGCCGCCCAGTCGCGCGAGGAGCCGGAACCGTATTCCTTGCCTGCAAGGATCAGCAGCGGCGTGCCTTCCTCTTTGTACTTTACGGAGGCGTCATAGATGAACATCTGTTCGCCGGAGGGCTGGTGTGTTGTGTAACCACCTTCCGTACCGGGGGCCATCTGGTTCTTCAGACGAACGTTCGCGAGAGTACCGCGCACCATCACTTCATGGTTGCCGCGGCGCGCGCCATAAGAGTTGAAGTCAGAGGGTTTCACGCCCAGGCTGACCAGATACTTTCCGGCGGGGCTGGCCGCATTAAAGGAACCTGCGGGCGAGATATGGTCTGTGGTGATGGAATCACCCAGCAGAGCCAGAACGCGCCCGCCGGTAACGTCGGCGATGGGGGCGTTGGGGTCCACCATGTTATCGAAGTACGGCGGACGCTTGATGTAAGTGGAGGAATCATCCCACACATAGATGTTACCGGTGGGCACGGGCAGTGCCTGCCAGTTCGCATCGCCATCGAAGGCCGTCTCGTATTCCGAGCGGAACATTTCGGCATCGATGGTGGAACGGATCGCGGTATCCACTTCTTCAGGCGAGGGCCAGATATCGGCGAGATATACGGGGTTTCCGTCCTTGTCATTGCCGAGGGGGTCTGTGGCCATGTCGATATCCACGGTGCCGGCGATGGCATAGGCGACTACCAGCGGGGGGGACGCGAGATAGTTCGCCTTGACCTGCGGGTTGATGCGGCCTTCGAAGTTGCGGTTGCCGCTGAGCACCGCGGCGACGACCAGATCTTCCTGCTTCACGGCGGCGGAGACAGCGTCCGGCAGCGGTCCGCTGTTGCCGATACAGGTGGTGCAGCCATAGCCCACCAGGTTGAACTTCAGGGCTTCGAGATAAGGCATGAGCCCAGCCTTGGTGAGGTAGTTGAAGACGACCTTGGAGCCCGGCGCGAGGCTGGTTTTGACCCACGGTTTGCTGGTGAGGCCCTTTTCCGCAGCCTTCTTCGCCAGAATGCCGGCACCCATCATGACGGACGGGTTGGAGGTGTTGGTGCAGCTGGTGATGGCGGCGATGACAACGGCGCCGCTGGTCATCGAGGTCGGCTGGCCGAACATCTCGAACGTGGCTTCGGTCTTCGGAGCGTCCTTGAAGGCGCTGTGGAAGTTTTCTTTCACCTGCGGCAGGGTGAGGCGGTCCTGCGGGCGCTTGGGGCCGGCCATGGAGGGAACAACGGTGGCGAGGTCGAGTTCGAGCTTGTCGCTGAAGACGGGGTCCGGGGTGTCGTCGGTGCGGAAGAGCCCGTTGGCCTTGGAGTAGACCTCAACGAGTTCGACGATATCGGCATCGCGGTTGGTGGTCTTCAGGAACTCAATGGTGCCTTCGTCCACGGGGAAGAAGCCGATGGTGGCGCCGTATTCGGGAGCCATGTTGGCGATGGTGGCGCGGTCCGCTACGGAGAGTGCGCTGAGGCCGGGGCCGTAGAATTCCACGAACTTGCCGACGACGCCCTTCTTGCGAAGCATCTGCGTGACGGTGAGGACGAGATCGGTCGCGGTGCAGCCGGCGGGCAGCGTGCCGTGGAGCTTGAAGCCGACCACGGGGGGCAGCAGCATGGAGCAGGGCTGGCCGAGCATGCAGGCTTCGGCTTCAATGCCTCCGACGCCCCAACCGACGACGCCGAGGCCGTTGATCATGGTGGTGTGGGAGTCGGTGCCGACGAGGGTGTCCGGGTAGGCGACCCAGGAACCATCCGCCTGCTGGGCGCGGAATACGCCGGTGGCGAGGTATTCGAGGTTGACCTGGTGCACGATGCCGGTATCGGGCGGCACGGCGCGGAAGTTGCGGAAGGCGGTCTGGCCCCAGCGGAGCAGCATGTAGCGCTCGCGGTTGCGCTCAAATTCGAGCAGCGCGTTAATATCAAAGGCCTTGTTGGTGCCGTATTCATCGACCTGCACGGAGTGGTCAATCACAAGGTCGGCCGGCATGAGGGGGTTGGCCTTGGAGGGGTCTTTGCCCATGGCTGCGAGGGCGTCGCGCATGGCAGCGAGATCGACCACACAGGGGACGCCCGTGAAATCCTGCAGCAGGACGCGGGCGGGCATGAAGGAGATTTCCTTGTCGTCACCGGCAGTGCCGCGGGCGACGGCCTCAATGTCTGCCGCCTTGACGCGCTTGCCATCTTCCTGGCGAAGCAGGTTTTCAAGGAGGATCTTGTGCGAGAACGGCAGAGAGGAAACATCAATGCCGTGTGCTTTCAATGCACCAAGATTGTAATAGCGGTATTCCTGACCGCCCGCATGCAGCGTGGATTCGGTACCAAAACTGTTCTGACTCATGGGTTGTCTTTATGTTAACGCCGCAGGTTTCGCGGAACTTTCATTTGATGTTTCTCCCGGACTTGGTAAGCTCATGACTTGAGCGGGATGGCGGCAGAATACACGCGCGGCGACGTAAGGCGCATGTTGGATGTGCCTGAGCGTTTATTGCGGACATGGGAAAAGAAGGGCTTCGTCGAAGGTGGGGCCGCCTTCGGCTTTGAGGACCTGATTGCTCTCAAGGCGCTCAAGAAATTGAGCGAACTGGGGATTGCGCCGTCACGGATCGAGCGCGCCCTGCTGTCTCTGAAGGCCAAGCTTTCCCACATTGAACGTCCGCTGGCGCAACTGCGCATTACCGCTGAGGGCAAACGCATCACAGTCCATGTGGCGGGCGGGCGCATGGAGCCCATCACAGGCCAATTGCTGCTGGACTTCGACCGCAGCGAAGCCGAAAAGCTGCGTTCTTTCCCTGTTTCAACGGCTCCGAAGGTAGATCCACAGGCTGAAGCAAAGGAGCGCGAGGCGGAGCACTGGTTTCAGAGGGGCCTGATGCTGGAGGAATCCGGCGCTCCTCCGCAGGATGCTCTGGCTGCGTACCGGCGGGCAATCCAGTTGAATCCGAAAGCGGCCGGGGCGCTGGTGAACCTCGGGACCATCAGCTTCCGTATGAAGAAGCTGGCCGAAGCGAAGGATTTCTATCTGCGCGCGGTGGAAGCTGACCCCGACTATCCCCTGGCTCACTTCAATCTGGGGAATCTCTTCGATGAGCAGGGCAAGGCAGAAGAGGCCAGAAAGCATTACCTGGAGGCGATCCGTTTGAATCCGAAGTACGCGGATGCCTACTTCAATCTGGCGCTTCTATGCGAACGGGGCAGTGAGTTGCTGAAGGCGATTGGTTACTGGCAAAAATACCTTTCGCTGGATTGGACAAGCGGCTGGGCTGCGTCGGCGAGGAAGCAACTGGAGCGGTTGAAGCGGAGTGTGCGAACCAAGTAGGCGCAGATGTGGCTTGCTGAAAAGACGGGCCTAAACATTACCGCAGCTCTATAATCCGGTTATTCGCAGTCAGCAGCCGTATTATCTCTGGCCAGGCATTGCTAAAGAGACTGAGCAGGGTTCTCCGGCGACAGTTGCCTAAGCGGACCCAGATAAGCTGTGTCGTTTCGCGGCGTAGCGCGAGGCTTACGAAATCCTCATCCCTGGAGATGACGACGAGGTCGTTTTCGGAGGCGTAGATCCAAAGTTCAACGTCGGATGCTTCCCGCAGGCCAAGATCATTTACGTGAGTCGCCTCGCAACCGAGGTCAGATTGCAGGTACCTCGCAAGAGCCGGAGGCAACTGGCCGTCAATAAGAAATTTCAAGCGGAGAGTAGTACCGGGTGGCCAGCCTGTTTTGCTGCGTATGCGAGCGCGGCGAGGATGTCTGCTTTCTCCAGATCCGGATAATCTTCCAGAATCTCATCGAATGATGCTCCTGCACTGAGAAGATCAAGCACGTCAGCGACGCGGATGCGCATTCCGCGAATGCAGGGGTGGCCGCCACATTGCGCCTGATCGAAAGTGATTCGTGGGGAGATTGTGTGCGCCACTTCCTTTAGCTTAACTGGTATCGTGGCCGCCGGAAACTACAGGCGGCCACAATTCAGGCTAAGCGGGCATCAAAACATCAGCTTCAGGCCAAGTTGCATCTGCCGCATGGGTCCTGCAGTGGTGATCTTTCCAAACGTGGAACTGGTGCCCGCATTCGTGCCGGGGTTGGAAAGATTCACCAGGTTCAGCGCATTGGTCGCTTCGCCGCGGAACTGCAGTCTCATCTTTTCCGTCACCCGGAAGGAGCGTGAGATGGTCATATCCACATTCTTCAAGCCCGGGCCATCAATGATGTTACGGCCGGAGGTGCCATCGTAGCTGTTCTTCGCCTGCGTGGTCTTGCTGAAAGCCGCGATGTTGAACCACTGGTCGACGACAGCACTGCGCGGACGGTGGGGATCGAGATACGGATCGCCGATGAGGTCCGCACGGTCATTCGTTGTGCCGTCGAAGTTGGAATCACTGCCGGAGGTGATCGTCAACGGTGTTCCGCTGCGCATACTTGCAATAGCGGCCAGGGACCAGCCACCTGCGATGAGGCGGAGCGGTTTCGGCGAGCGGCGGAAGTAATCCAGATCCCAGACGCCCGAGATTACGGCGCTGTGTCTGCGGTCATTATTGGCGCGGCCCCGGTCGAGCAGGATGTTATTCCAGTCCGTGGCCGCCTGCAGCGTACTGTTCTGGGTGTTCACCGCATCCAGACCTTTGCCCAAAGTGTAGTAACCCTTGGCAATGAAGTGATGGGAGAGCCGCTTTTCGCCGGTGACCTGCAATCCATGATAGGCGGAGTTCAGGATGGACTTGATCAGCCCGATGCTGGAAAGAGTACCCGGAAGATAGGGCCGCCGTGCGTTTACATTCGCCGTCGTGGCGGTAGAGGTCAGCACGGGGTAGTTAATATCTTCAATCGCAGGGATCCGGTGCGTCAGGTTATTGACATATGCCACCGTGATGCTGGTGGTGGAAGTGACTGCCCGCTGTACCGCGAAATTCATCTGGTAAGTGTAGGGCGACTTATAGTCGAGCGAGATGCCAACGGTAGCGGAAGGCGCAATAAAGCGGGGCGCACTGGGCGAGTAACTATAGGGGAACGGCCCCACACCGCCGGGCTGCAGCCGGTAGGGGTCTGACAAAGTGTAAACGTCATTGAACTGCTGACGGATGGCGAAGGGCTGATTGTCCGAAGAGGAGTTCCATTCGTTGCCCGAGATACTGCCGTAGAAGATACCCGCAGCAGCGCGGATAGACGTCTTTCTATCACCGAAGGGGTCAAACGAAATGCCGATGCGGGGTGAGATATGATTCCATGCCGTGGTGATGATACCGCGGCCGACACCTTCATCACCGGGGAACAGCAGTCCGAGCGGCGCACTTGGCACAACGGTGGATTTGCGGCCCGCGACGAAAGTCAGGAAGCGGTTGAAGGGATCCGTGATCGGTGTCTGGATATCCCAGCGAGCGCCAAGATTCAGCGTCAGACGGGAGTTGACGCGGAAATCGTCTTGTACGTACAGCGCGTAATACCAGTCATTGTTGATTTTGGTGGTCGGCGCATCCTGATTCATGGTTGCGGCAAGTCCAAGAAGATAATCTGCGGTGGCGTTCTTCGTGCCGCGCGGGTTGGATGTGGTGAAGCTGAACGTCCCGTAGTTATTCAGCAGCGTGTCATGAATCATCTTCTCGAGCATGGCTTCTCCGCCGATACGAATGGAGTGGCGGGAGGCGGAAATGCTGAGCAGATCACGAACCTGATAGAGGTTGCTGCCTGCTACGGGTCCGGGGATGGCGCTGGTGAGGTTGAAGCGGCCGGAAACAGAGATCTGGGGCAGGGAACGCGCACCCTGAATCTTATAGAGCGAGCCGAGATCACCAAGGGAGACGGCCGGCAGATTCGTTCTTCCGCCGAAGTCCCGTATGTAAGCCGTCCGGAATTCATTCACCATGGTGGGAGTTACGATCCAGGTATCGCTGGCATTCCAGTTGTGCTGGCTCCAAGTGAAGTTACGGCTGACCCAGGGGATGTTCCCGAGCAGGCCGACGAGATCCGAACCGGAAGTCTTAAACATGCTGGCTGCGAGGCGGTGTGACTCGTTCAGGTTGTGGTCGATCTTGAAGATGTACTCATCCGTATTCTTTGGGTGGCCGAGTTGCGCTTCATAGAGTCCGCCCGGCAGGTTGGGCAGAGGCAGATAAGTGTCGTTGATCTTCTTGGCCACGGGGTCAATCCGTGAGAGGGGAATGATTTTTCCAGGGAACGCAGCGCCGCTGAGAGGGTCGACGGGGGCCGTGCCGGAGGTGGAAGAGAGATCACCCGTGCGTTCCTTCTCGGTGAGTGGCGTGGCGGTGTTGCTGTAGATGCTGGTGCGGTCGCGCAGGCCGGACCAGGAACCGAAGAAGAAGGTCTTGTCGCGGCGGACTGGTCCACCGAACGTCCCGCCGTATTGGTTTCTGTGCAGAGGGTCGCGCAGCAGCGTGCCGGCACCGGGGACCCAGCGGTTGGCGTTCAGCTTGGAGTTCCGGAAGAATTCGAAGAGGGTGCCGTGGAAGGCGTTGGTTCCAGATTTCGTGACCATGGTGACGGTGCCGCCGCCGAAGCGGCCTTCATCAGCGGGAAAGCTGTTGGTTTGGACGCGGAATTCCTGGATGGCATCAGGATTGGGGGCAACGTTGCCGGTGTTGCGGAGTCCGTTGGTGTTGCTGCCGCCGTTGAGGGTGTAGTTGACGGAACCGATGCCTGAGTTCGGTGCGCCATTGACGAGAGTGACTTGCTGCGGGGCGCCGAAGTTATCGGTCGCGGCACCGGTGGTATCCACGCCGGCGGTGAGGGACAAGAGCGTATAGATATCACGGTTCACGAGGGGGAGATTGCTGATTTCCTCATTGGTGACCACTTGTCCGAGGGTGGGCGAGGTAGTTTCGACGATGGGCGCGGCGGATTCGACGACGACGGAATCGGTGACGGCGCCGACTTCGAGAACGGCGTCAATGCGGGCGTTGGTGCCGACGTCCAGGACTACGGTCTTGCTCTCAAAGGTCTTGAAGCCTTTGGTGCCGATGGTGAGCCGGTAGGTGCCGATGGGAAGGAACTGCAGCGAGTAGCTTCCGTCGCCCAGTGTCTTGGCGCGGCGTGTTTCGTTGGTGTCGATGTTGAGGGCGGCGATGTCCGCGCCGGCGATGACGCCGCCGCTGGAATCAGAAACCCGGCCTTGAACAGTTGCGGTTGTTCCCTGGCTGAACGCAAGGGCAGCGGTGGCTAGCAAAACAGCTAGTAGTTTGGACATGTGAGGAACCTTCTTGGGTGCAAGTTACGACGCTTGCACTGATCCGTGGGAAACGTTTGTGTAATTTTTCATAAGGGGCGCGGAGAGTCAAACGCAAAGAGGGCGAGGCTGGTTCAGATCCAGTCGCCGGACACCTGCATCCCTGCGAAAAATAGGGCCAAGAACACCGCTGCTTCCATTACTGTGACGGCAACTAACGCGATTGAGCGGAATCCTTGGAGACGCCAAACCCAATAAACACAAGAGAGAAGCGACGCATAGAAGAGTCCGTCTAGCAGAAGTGTCCCGGTTGTATCTCCGGTGCTGCGCGGAGGAACGGATCGCCGATGTCCTGCGCCAAGTACAAGCGCAACAAAGAGGTAGTGGGAAAAAATCGACCAGTTTGTGGCTCTCCATTGCGGCATTTGCGGATGCCTTCTCCGCAGGAACAGAAATATGATCAGCGCGGCTATGACTATCACTTGCAGTTGCGGCAGCCCGAGGATGAAGGCAGCCTGCCAGAGGGAAGTCCTGATAGCCATGGGCCTGTGTTGCTCCCCTTACTTCAACTCCCGCTCAATCACAGCCGACACTTGACTTAACTCGAAGCTCCCGTTGTACTTCTTGCCGTTGATGAAGAACGTCGGCGTTGCGGAGACACCAAAATTTTCGCCTTCCTCGCGTTCGCGGGCCACTTCTTTCTCCCACTTATGCGATTCCAGTTCGGCGCGGAACTTGGCGGTGTCGAGGCCGATTTGTTTGGCGTAGAGCAGCAGATGCTCCACCGATAAGTCACGGAAATCGGCGTACACCTTGTCGTGCAACTGCCAGAACTTGCCCTGGTTATGCGCGGCGAGGGCGGCTTCGCTGGCGATTTCGGCCTGCGCGTGCTGGTCGAGGGGGAACTGCTTGAAGAACACTCGCACATCCTTGGGGTACTTGGCGAGCACCAAATTCACCTGCTTGACGGACTGCGCACAATAAGGGCACTGGAAATCCGAATACTCAACAATCGTCACGCGCGCGTTGGCTGCACCTTTCATCGGCGTGCCTTCGAGCGGGATCACGACAGGGTCTTCCTTGTGCAGATCGAGCTTCACGGTGGCGAGCGGATTGCCGGCACCCGCGGATTTCACCGCCGCCTTGGCGAGCTTCCGGCTCACGCCGCAGGCCGGGTCTTTGACGCGGCACTCAGCCACCTTCATGCCGCAGCCGCAGTCGCAGCCTTCCACGCGCATGGCCTGGAGGGCGGTGAGTTTCTTGGGTCCGGTGAGACCTTGCCAGTCCACACCGGGGAGGTCAACAACTGTTTGCCAGGCGGCTTGCGCCAGACAAAGCGCGGGGATCGCAAAGATCGAAAACCAAATCCGTCGGGAAGTCACCCCCGTATTGTCGCGCAGTTGCCGCAGGGGAATCTGCTCCCGCACGGTATTCTAAAAGCTGCACCTGATTATGCTAGCTTTCCGCGTCTTCTTCGCCCTGTTGTTCAGCGGTACCCTGTCGCCCGAGCTTCTTGCCGAACTTGGCCTGCAGAAGAAACAGGCGGCTCCACCGCCTCCGCCGGCTGCCCCCAAGATTGAGGCCACGGACGGTGCCCTGCAACTGGTCAGCATTTTGCAGCGGGATGCCCGCATTCTCGACTTCTTCATGGAAGATATCTCGCCTTACACCGATGAGCAGGTGGGTACGGCCGCGCGGGAAGTGCATGAAAAGACACGTGAAGTACTGGTGCGCCACCTGAACCCCGTGCCGGTGATGGATGCCGTGGAGGGAACTCCCGTGGATGCCGCCGGGTTGGGAGCCGCTGCGGTGAAGTTCGTCGGCAATCTGCCAGCGAATGGTTCTCCGAGGGCTGGTTTGTTGCGGCACAAGGGCTGGAAATCCACCAAGCCGAATCTTCCGAAGCTCAATTCCCGCAGCGATCTGGAGATTCTGGCGCCTGTGGAAATTGAAGTCGAGTAGCAATGATTTCGATCGGGATCGATCTCGGGACCACGAACTGCGCGCTGGCCTACACGGATGCGGGCGGCGTGTCTCTGGCGGCGATTCCGCAGCTCGTCAGTGCAAATGAAGTGCAGGCCGAGACGCTGCTGCCTTCCTTCCTCTACATTCCGGGGGCAAATGATTTTCCGCCGGGTACTACGGCGCTGCCGTGGAACCAGGCACCGAAATACGTCACAGGCAAACTGGCACAAAGGCGAGGCGCAGAGGTTTCGAGCCGTCTCGTAGCATCCGCCAAGAGCTGGCTTTCGCATCCGGCTGCGGACCGCACTGCCGCCATTCTGCCCTGGAAAGCCGCGGAGGGTATTCCGAAGGTCTCGCCCGTGGAGGCTTCCGCTGAGTATCTCGCGCACTTGAAGGCCGCGTGGGATGCGGAACATCCCGAAGCACCGTTCGCTGAGCAGCAGGTCTTGATCACCGTACCGGCGTCATTCGATGCCGTGGCCCGGGATCTGACGCAGAGGGCCGCTTTACAGGCGGGCTATCCGGCCGTGACCATGCTGGAGGAGCCGCAGGCCGCGTTCTATGCGTGGCTGGAACGGCATCCGGACTGGCGGGAGCGTGTGCGCCCGGGCGATTTGGTGCTGGTGGTGGATATCGGTGGCGGCACCACGGACTTTACGCTGATCGCGGTTACAGAGCGCGGCGGGGAACTGGAACTCGAACGCGTAGCGGTGGGGGAACACATCCTGCTGGGCGGGGATAACATTGACCTCGCGCTGGCGCACCAGGCTGCGGCGGAACTTACCGCGCGGAATATCCGGATTGATGCGTTCCAGATGCAGGCGCTGTGGAGTAATTGCCGGATTGCGAAGGAGCGGTTGCTGGGTCCGGATGCGCCGGAAGAAGTGCCTGTGACGATTCTTGGCAAGGGTTCCAGTCTGATTGGCGGCACCATACGCACCAAGCTGACGCGGGCGCAGGTGGAAGACGTGATTGCGGGGTTCTTTCCGGAGACGGACAGCGAGACCATGCCGGAGCGAACGCGGCGGGCGGCGCTGCAGGAAATGGGTCTGCCTTATGCGTCTGACCCGGCTGTGACGCGGCACTTGGCGCGATTCCTGCGGCAGCAGGCGGCTGCAGCGCAATCGGGCTTTGTCCGGCGCGGTGCCAGCGGGTTGGCCTGCCCCTCACACATCCTGTTCAACGGTGGAGTGCTGCATGCGGATTCCGTGCGGCAGCGGCTTTTGCAGGTGCTGGATGCGTGGCTTGCGGCGGAGGGCTTTGGTCCGGTGCAGCCTTTGACGGGCGAAGACCTGATGCATTCCGTGGCGCGCGGGGCGGCCTATTACGGGGCGGCCCGGCAGGGCAAGGGGATACGGATCCGCGGCGGCATTGCGAAATCGTATTACGTGGGTGTGGAGACGGCGATGCCTGCGGTGCCTGGCATGCCCGCGCCGTTGAAGGCTCTGGCGGTGGCGCAGTTTGGCACGGAAGAGGGCTCCACCACGCCGGTGCCGGGCCGTGAGTTCGGCCTGATTGTCGATGAGCCTGCGGAGTTCCGCTTCTTCTGCTCTGCCGCGCGCAAGGATGATGCGCCGGGCACCATGATTGAAGACAATCTGTATGAGTTGGAGGAACTGGCTCCGGTGGAAGTGCATTTGACCGGTGAGCCGGGCGTCGTACCGGTGAGCTTTGAATCGGAAATTACAGAAACCGGCGTACTGCAACTCTGGTGTGCGGCCCGCGACGGGCGCCGCTGGAAACTGGAATACAATCTTCGGGGATAGCCCAAACCATGAACGTTGGCATCGACCTAGGCACTACAAACTCCGCACTTGCATTTATTGACCGCGCCGATGCGGAAGATACCAGTTTTCCGCCGATCCATGCGTTTGATATCCCGCAGCCTGTGGCGGCCGGGCGTGTTGAGCCGCGCAAGACTCTGCCGTCTTTCCTGTTTCTGGATGAAGGGCAGCCCGTGGGCACTTATGCGCGCGAACAGGGTGCGCTGGTTCCCACGCGGCTGGTGCATTCGGCGAAGAGCTGGCTTTCCAATCCTGATGTAGACCGCACGGCGAAGATTCTTCCTTATGACGCCGGTGAGACGGGGCGCGTGCTGTCTCCCGTGGAAGTCTCGGCTAAGTTCCTTTCGACCATCCGTGAGGCGTGGGATGCGAAGGGTGTATACGGTCCGCTGGCAGAGCAGGATATCGTGCTTACCGTACCGGCTTCGTTTGATGAAGAAGCGCGGGAGTTGACCGTGCAGGCGGCAAGCGATGCGGGTCTGCCCAAACTTACTCTGCTGGAAGAGCCTGCAGCGGCCTTCTATTCATGGATTGCGAATAACTTCAACCGGTCGCGCAAGTTACTGTTCGATGGCCAGGTGGTATTGATCTGTGACGTCGGCGGCGGCACCACGGACTTCTCTTTGATTCGTGTCAGCCGGGATGGCGATAAGATCGATTTCACGCGCACCGCTGTGGGCAAGCACTTACTGCTGGGTGGCGATAACCTGGATCTTACTCTGGCCTGGCTGGCGGAGAGTAAGTTAAACCGGCAGTTATCGATCCGGCAGCGGAGTGGTCTGCGGCGGCAATGTTCCGCGGCGAAGGAAATCCTGCTCTGTGATGACCGGCGCAACAGCGTGGAGATTAACGTCCTGGGCAGTGGTTCGTCTTTGATTGGCGGCGCGCTCAAGACGGAGATTACCCGGGCTGAGGCGCTGGAACTTACGCTTGAGGGTTTTCTACCGCTAAGTCCGCGCGGGGAGAAGCCGAAGGAAGAGAAGAAGAGCCTGTTCCGGGAACTTGGCTTGCCCTATGTTTCCGACCCCGCGGTGAGCCGGCATCTGGCAGCGTTCCTGGAGAGTGCGGGCCAGGTGCCGGATGCGATTCTCTTCAACGGCGGTTTCTTTATTCCGGAAATCTGTCGGCAGCGCGTGGCGGATCTGCTCGAAAGCTGGTACGGCAAGCGTCCGGAGATCTTTGAGAACCGGGACCTGGATCTGGCGGTTTCGAATGGCGCGGCGTATTACTCGTATGTCCGGTCCACGGGGTCGGGCGTGCTGGTACGTGGTGGTTTGCCACGTGCCTATTACATCGGTCTGAAGGATTCGTCTGCCGTCTGTCTGGTGCCGCGCGGGGCCGAAGAGGGTGCGTCGCTTGAGGTGGATCGTGAAGATCTGCAGTTAGTGGCGAACCGTCCGGTGGCGTTCCGTTTATTGAGTTCGTTGAGCCGCACTGATGACTTGCCGGGCCAGGTGGTGGAGTTTGACGCGGCCGAGGAGATTCATCAGCATGCTCCGCTGGAGGCAGTAATCCGCTTCGGCAAGGGTGGCGAGCGCCTGGTGCCCGTGAAGCTGGGCGCGCGTTTGACGGAGATTGGCACGCTGGAAACCTGGTGTGATTCGAAGATCAGTGACAACCGCTGGCGTTTGCAGTTCCAACTGCGGAAGGCAGCGAAGACCGAGGCACCGAAGCGTCCTGTAGCGGTGGTGAGTGCGGAAGCGGTGGATACGGCGGCCGCGCTGGTGAGGGAGTGTTTCGCGGCCCGTACTTTCGCACCGGAGGAGTTGCCGGCGAAGCTGGAAGCGGCGCTCGGGTTGGGCCGGAATTCGTGGCCCGCGGATTTGGCACGGCGGCTGGCGGACGTGTTCCTGGATCTGGTGGAGTTGCGCAAGGCGACGCCCGCGCTGGAGGTCCGTTGGTTGAATCTGGGCGGATTCTGCATGCGGCCGGGCTTTGGGCATATCGGCGATGATTTCCGGATTGAGCAGTTCCGGCGGATTTATGCGGCGGGTCCGCATTTTGCAAATCAAACCCAAAACGAGATTGATTGGTGGATCTTCTGGGGGCGTCTGGCGGGTGGTTTGAACCGCAATCAGCAGACGGATATCGTGCAGCGGCTGGCACCGCAACTTTTGCCGAAGCCGGGGAAGAAGCCGCAGCGGATCAACCAGAGTTTGTACCGGGAGATGTGGCGTGCGGCGTCGAGCATGGAATTGATTCCGGCGGCCACGCGAATGCAACTGGGTGATGCGCTGATCAAGGTGGGCAAGGAATCCGGGTTCAATGATTCGCTGCTGTGGTGTTTGTCCCGTCTGGGGGCGCGGCAGTTATTCTATGGACCTTTGAATCAGGTGCTGAACCCGGCGGCGGCGACGCGGTGGATTGAGGCGGTTTTGAATGTGCCGAAGTCGGCGGATGCGTTGATTTCGATGGCGCGGCGGACGGGGGATCCGGTGCGGGATGTGGCAGCGCCGGTGTTCCAGAAGGTGCGTGAGAAGTTGAAGGACGAGAAGCAGATCGCGCAGTTGGAGGGGGATGCGGCGCAGGACGAGGCGGCGCTGGGGAGGATCTTCGGGGAGGATCTGCCTTCGGGGCTGGTTTTGGGGTAGTAAGCAATTCTGTGGAGAAGGCCGATCTACTTCCAAAGAACGTCCAAACCATCTTGGATGTCTTCCGGAAACTTACTGTCCGCTCCAACGAGCGGAACCCGTTCCACTATTGCCACAGCGATAATCATGCGGTCGAACGGTTCACGATGATGAAGCGGGAGTGAGAACATCCTCGCAGCATGTCTGGCGGTGAACGGTAGAATGTCGATCCGGAGATCGCCGATTAGTTCGCGCAGATCCTCATCAGAAACGGACAATTTTCCAATTGCATATTTAGTCGCCAGCTCGGTGATGCTGATGGAACTGAGGAGAAGTTCCGTATCAGGGTTGCGAAGAAACCTGCGCGCTTTAGGGGGAAAGCCGTCGAGCCCTCCGGTTCCCAATAGAAGCAAGGCTTGTGTGTCGAGCAATAGCCGCACTATTCGAACTTTCCGTCGATCCAGGCCGCCAGTTCTTCATCTGTTTGCGGCCCCCTGTGCCAGTCCGGATCGTGAATCACAATCCGACCTTTCATTGTTCCGAATCTGCGGGGAGTTGATTTACCGCCACGGGCTACGATAAGGTCAACGGCAGGTTCTCCATTGCGGCAGATTGTTACCTCCTCGCCGTCCAGCACGGCTTGAACCAGTTGGCTGAGCTTGTCGCGGGCGTCGCCGAGATTGACCTGCATTTGGTTACCTCAATCCCAGTGTAGCCAAGCCCTTGGCTACACCCCTAAATCTCATACTCCGGCGGCTTCGGGCGTCCGTAGCTGATGTGATTCCACAGGCGCTCATGCACGAAGTAGATGCCAATCTTCACCACCATGTCCATCACCCCTGCCCCCAGAGCCAGGCCAGCCTTGCTTGTGAACACGTAAAAAATGCCGGCGGTCGCGAGCGACCCCATAAAGCGGTAGCTCACGGCCTTTGCAAAGCTGCGGGCGTTGGATTCCATGGTCATGCTTCCCATCAGTCTACCATGTCTATAGGAAATCGGTAGATTCACCTGCTCCCCCGGCCTAACGCTATACTGGGATCGTGCCCAAGGTTACTTTTCTGCCCGCCAATGAGACGTTTGAGTATGAACTTGGCAAGCTGCCCTATAAGGGTCATGGATTGCCCGGCTCCCTGCTGGACGTTGCCATGAACTTCGGTTTCCATCTGGAACACGCCTGCGGCGGCAACTGCGCCTGCACCACCTGCCACGTTGTGATAAAGTCTGGGCTGCAAAATGTTGCCGAAATGGACGATGACGAAATGGACCGTGTGGAACAGGCGGCGGATTACCAGCTCAACTCGCGCCTCGGCTGCCAGGTGGTGGTGAAGGGCGATGTCACTGTCGAAATCCCCAGCTGGAACCGCAACTACGTCAGCGAAGGCGCTGGACACTAAAGCTCTCTTCGACCAACTGGAACACACCTTCGGCCCGCAACAGGCACCGTGGCCGGTGGAACCCTATGCGTTCCTGATCTGGTGGCACTGCGGTTATCCCGCCAGCGACCGTGCTTGTGAAAAAGGCTGGAATGCGCTCACCAAAGTGCAGGGGCTGGCTCCGCAGCAATTGCTGGAGGCGGATCTGAAGCATCTGGCTGCGGCACTCAAAGCCGGGGGCATGGTGCCGGATCTGCGTGCGCTGCGGCTGAAGGAGATTGCGGCGCGGGTTCTGCAAGAACACCAGGGCGATCTTGAATCCTCCTTGCGTTCGCTATCCGCCTCGGAAGCGCGGAAGGCTTTGCGCAAATTCCCCAACATCGGCGACCCCGGCGCGGACCGCATTCTGCTCTTTGCCGGACACACTGCCACAGCAGCGGTGCCTTCCAACTGCCCGCATGTGCTGGTGCGACTTTCCCGCGGCAAAGGGTATGAGAACTACGGCCGCAATTACCAGACCGCGCAGGCGATGCTTGAAGCGGAAATCCCCGCAGCTCTGGATGCCCGCCGCCGTGCCTATCTGCTTTTGAAGGCCCTGGGGCAGCAGTTTTGCAAAGCTTCGAAACCAAAGTGCGGGGATTGTCCGGTGGCCGGGATGTGCCGGTTTGCAGCTACTTCTTGTGGATGAGGATGGACCCGTTCATGGATTGGAACAGGTACTCCGGGCCGCCGCCATTGATCGTGGCCGTTACCGAGCGGTCCATCTTCACCTGATACCTGCCATCGCTGGCTTCGGCCTTCCCGCCGGCCTCCATGGCCATGGGGAAATCGCTGTAGACGGCACCGTGTTCGGCACGCAGTTTCAGCTTTGCTTTGGTGGCGGCCGGCAGGGTGACGTCCACGCGCCCGTTGACTGCGGTGAAGCTCATCGCCTGATCTGGAGCCACGCGGATCAACTCTGCCGTGATAGAGCCGTTGCGGTTGTGAATCACGGCCGCTCCAGCCAGTTTGGTGATGTTGATGGACCCGTTGGCGTTCTCAATTTCCACGTTGCCCTCCAGACCAGATGCGGCGAAACGGCAGTTCGTCGTTTTGGCGATGATGGAAGTCTTCACCGGAACCGTAATGACCAGCGGACCATCGGTATTGCCGCGGTCACGCAGCGTGATGGTGTTGTCCTTCTCGTCCACCTCAAAGCCGAGCGGGTTGATATCAATCCGCTTCATGCCAGGGGGGACTTGGGATTTGCGCTTCACCGTGCGCTTCGAAGAGCCAATTTCCAGGGTGACGTCATTGCCCGTGCCGGCATTGATCGTAACGCTGGTGTTGCCCAGACGCAGGTCCAGCGTGACAGGCTGGCCGGGCTTGCTGAGAGGAACATTGATCTTGTCCTGCGCCAGCGCCAAACCCTGCAGCGCGAGCACAACTACGATCCATTTCATATTTCCCATTATTTCCCCTTCTTGATCTGGATGCCGCCGTTGACCGTTTGCAACTCAATGACTGGATTGCCGGAACCGATCTTGAACTCGCGCGGCGTGCCGCGGTCGAGCCGTCCGGTAATGGTGCCGGACATGCCTTCGAAGTCGGTGTAGACATGTCCGTTGACGGTCTTGAACTTCAGCAGCGCATTCGCCTTGGCGGGCAGGGTGAGATCGATCTTGCCATTGACGGTGCTTATTGAGCACTCCGCAGCAGGGTTTTCCAGGAACTCCACATGTGTGGCGCCGTTGACCGCGCGTGCCTTGCCGGACCCGCGTATGCCGGTCATATCCAGCTTGCCGTTCACGGTGTTGATGTCAAATTTGCCGCGCACATCCTTTACGCTGACGTGTCCGTTGACGGAGCGAAGTTGTAAGTCGACCGCGGCGGGTACATGGAGGGTGAAGTTATAAGTCACCTGATAGTCGCGTTTGGTGCGTTCGCGGGAGCGGAAGGGGCCGTTGACATAAGCCCGCGCGGTGCCTTCCTTTTCCGTGAAATCTACAGTAACTTCCTTCTTGGCAAGCTCCATGGCCTGCTGGTCTTTGGCTCGGATGATGCGTTGTCCTTCGAGCCGGATGGTCTTGCCGCCATCGCTGATCACATCCGTGAAGCCGTTGATGTTATCCACGTCCAGGAGTCGTGTGGCGTTGAAACTGTGCTGCAGCGTTGACTTATCCTCAAGCTTGAAATCATCCCAGGCGGCGCTGGCGACGAGTGTAAACACACTGAGGGCGGTAAAGGTGAGAAGCGTTTTCATTTGGTCCTTTCGAAGTTACTGACTGAGGATTTGCAAGGCCTGGCTGGCGCGTTGCTTTACTGCCGGGTCGAGCTGCGGTTGTGCCAGAAGCTGCCGCAGTGCGGAAGAGGACTGGCGGTCATGAGCATCCACAAGATAGTCAATGATGGCGGCCTGCACCATAGGGGAATCCTGTGCGGGGATGGATTGTGCCAGAGAGGCACGGACATTGCTGTCACCCGCGGCGCGCGTCAGAGCATCGATGGCGGCCAGACGGACATTGACGTTGCTGTCATTGCGCGCTGCTTCCATCAGTGCGCTGGTGACCACGGGATCGAGCCGTGGCATGCGCCCCGTGTAGTCGACACCTTTCAAGCGTGCGGAAGCGGTGTTATCCCGAAGCAGCATCATGGCCGCCATTTCGCGGGTGGCGGTAACTTCATTGCGGAGTGTGGCCAGTTCGCTGTGGTCCTGCCCCAGCCTTTGCCAAATGGCTCCGCCAACCAGCCCCAACAGGAGTGTGCAGACGGGAACGGCGACCTGCCAGAACATCGGCCACCTCCAGGCGAAGGCCTTTCGGTGCGGTTCGTGGTCGGCAATGTACTGGTCGAGGGTATCGCGGAAGCGGACGCGCATGGCCGGGCTGGGTTCAGGCACTGGCAGGCTGTCAAACTCCTTCCAGACGGCCGTGAGGCGCACGGCTTCGTCGCGGCAGGCGGCGCAGAGTTCCAAATGCGCGTCAAGGTCGCGGTCCCCGGCTGGAGTCAGTTCGCCGTTCCAGCGGGAAGTGAGTGCAAGTATGGCGGAATCGCAGTTCAAGATGCTTTCTCCCTCTGCAAGGTCTGGTAGATCTTGCTGATTTCTCTCATGGCCCGGAAGACCCGGACTTTGACCGTGTTCGCTTCGCAGCCCAGAATCCTGCCGGCCTGTTCATGGGACAGGCCCTGAAACCGGGTGAGCACAAGAAGCTCACGGCGCTCCGGCGACATCACCTTCAGGGCGCGGTGCAGCAGGGCAGTCTCCTGTTTGCGGGAGGCCGAATCGAAGGGACTCGGCGAACCGCTCTCCAAGAACTCGAAGGTCTCTTCCGTGGTCGACTCACGATAATTCTTGCGGCCATGGTCGGCGTAGGCGTTGCGCGCAATCCGGTACATCCAGGCTTCAAAGCCCTTCTCATCGCGGCTCACCGTGCTGTAGGTCTGGCGGTAGCGCAGCATACGCAGAAACACCTCATGGGTCAGGTCTTCGCTGATGGATTGCCGCCCAGTGAGGCGGACGAAGAACCGGAACAGAATGCGGTGCCGGCGCTCATAGAGCTCCCCCATGAGCGCGAGTTCTCCCTGCGCCACGGCGGTCATGAGGTCGTGATCCGTTTTTCTGTCCTTCAAGTGGAGAAAACTCACGGTCAGAGAAAAGGTTACACGGGAAAAGCGATACGATTTGAGACGGTGAGAAATTTAACGCTTTTCTTCGTCTTGATCTTTACTCTGCGGGCACAGCAAACCGGGGAGGTGCGCGGGCGCGTGGTGGATTCGAAAACCCATGAGCCGCTGGTGCGCGTGCTGGTTCGGCTCACGGACACCGGCGCAAAGACGGAGAGCAAGGCCGATGGCACGTTCCTGCTGCAAGGCCTTGCCGCAGGCAGCCATGCGCTGACGGTCTCCACTGTGGGGTATCACCTGGAGCGCCAGGAGTTCACCCTGGCAGAAGGCGAGAGCCGCGTGTTCGACGTGATGCTCACCCCGTCTGCTTCGCGGAAAGACAGCGTGGATGTGAGCGCAGGCGTCTACGATCTGGAACATCAGGAGAGCCCCGCAGCGCTAACCCTCACTGGCACTGAGGCGAAGAACCTTTCCGGCGTTTTGGCGGACGATCCCTTGCGGGCCGTCCAGAGCCTGCCGGGCGTCACCTCTGACAACGACTTCAACTCAGAGTTCTCGCTGCGCGGTGCAGGCTTTGACCGCATCGGGATCTTCCTCGATGGCATCCTGCTGCATGAGCCGTTCCACATGGTGGAAGGGCAGGGGACACACGGCTCGCTGACTGTTTTCAATGGCGACACAGTGGGAGATATGACCCTTTACGAAGGGGCGTGGCCGGTGCAGTATGGCGATCGCACGGCAGGCATTCTCGCCATTGGAACGCGCGATGGCAGCAAGGACCTCTCGTTCCACGTGAGCACCGGCTTTACCGCAACCAGTGTGGCGGTGGAGGGTTCCGCGGGCAAGAAGAATGAACTCCGCTGGATTACTTCCTTCCGCAAGAGCTATCTGCAATATCTGCTGAACCGCATTGATACCAATGTTACGGCGCTGGCCTTTGGGTTTACAGATGGACAGGGCCGCTTGAGTTATGATCTTTCCTCCAGCCATAAGTTGACTCTCAGCTTCTTTGAAGCGATGTCCTCGCTGGACCGTTCCGCCGCCAAGAGTACTTTGGGCGTGAACTCGCTGATGTTGAGTAACTTTGACTTCACCATGGTCAATGCGGGAGACCGGTTCACGCCGAACTCGAAGTTCCTCTTCCAGACCCGCGCGGCCTGGATGCGCGAGCGCGGGACGTCCAGCAATCCAATAGGATTATCTCTGGGCGGGGATGGTTATGGCGAATGGGACGCCCGGACAGATGCGACTTATGCATGGTCGCCCGGCACGGTCAGCAGCTTCGGAGCTTCCATGCGCCGTCTGCGGGAAGATGGCAATAACTTCGAATACCAGAGTAACCCTCCCGTACTGGTCCAGTTAGACCGTTACCGCGGCACTGGAACACGGACGGGCGGCTATGTGCAGCAGCAAGTCGGGCTATTCCATGGCATGGTGCAACTCGCGGCCGGTGTGCGCGAAGATCATTCGAATGTGAATGGAGTTTCGGTCGCTTCCCCGTATGGTTCTGTGACCGTGCAGCCGTTCCGGGCAACGAAGGTGCAACTCGCGTGGGGGCAGTATGCGCAGTTCCCGCAGCTGGCGCAGAGCTGGTCAGTATTTGGAAGCCGGCGGCTGCTTCCAGAGCGGGCAACGCACTACGAACTGGCCCTGGAGCAGGCGCTTGATGACAAGACGCGCGTCAAGATTGAGCTCTATGACCGGCAGGACCGGGATCTGCTGTGGCGTCCGCTGTTCGATCCGCGGATTCTTTCGAACGGGGCAATCTTCTTTGCGCCAAACTCAGCGCCCACGGTCAACTCACAGCGCGGTTATGCGAGGGGTACGCAAGTCTTCCTGCAGCGGCGTACAGCGAATGGTTTCACGGGCTGGGTTTCTTATGCCTACAGCCGTGCGAAGGTGACGGACGGGGTTCTGCATTTGACGTTCCCCACGGATAATGACCAGAAGCACACGGTCAATGTGTTCGGCAGTTACCGGCTGCGGCCCACAGTGAACGTAAGTTTGAAATGGCTGTATGGCAGTGGCTTCCCTGTACCCGGATTTTATAAGGAAACCAACGGGCTCTACTATCTTTCGCAGAACAGAAATCAGTTACGGCTGCCCGCTTACCAGAGGCTCGATTTCCGGTTGAACAAAGCCTATGTTCACGATAAGTGGAAGTGGACTCTCTATGCGGAATGTGTGAATCTTACGAACCGCACCAATCAGCGGTTTGACTCTTTCGGCGGATATAACAGCAAGACCGGACAGGCCTATCCGAGCTTTATGACCATGTTTCCGGTCCTGCCGAGTGTGGGTATTCTCTTCGAACGCTGATTAAGTTACTTCCTATGGTGCATGTTACAGCAGGAAGAGCCGTTGCAGCAGGGCGCTCCATTGCAGCAGCCTGCACCGGCGGCGAAGGCCAGCGTGGCACCGAAGGCCATCACCAGCGTGAGTAGAACTGTCGTTACCTGTTTCATTTTCTTTCTCCTGAAGTTTCGTTGAGGGACACGGTGAAACGAACGGGGCGTTTCCCTGTTTGTCAGATCAGGAGATTGTGGTTGGTGAGGTAGAGGCGTGAACGATCTGTTTGGTAACCGGCGGCACTGCTCTGTGGGAGGAACTCCGCACGGGTGTCTGCCCGGTGGATCACTGTGACGGAGAGTTGCGGCGGCACGGTATCCGTTTTCGTCTCCACCTTGCCGGTTTGCAGCGTGAGGTAGGGGCAGGGTTGCTCCATCTTACGAGGGCAGGATGTCTTGGAATCCGGCTCGCAACAGGAGTGGTGCGCGCGCGGTGCACCGAAGCAGAGGGAAACTGGACACAGGAGTTGTGCGAAGAGTACGAGCCCGAGGAGTTGTCCTGTGAACCACCTCATGCCCCAAGTGTAGTCCCGCGGGCTGGCAACGAACTTAGGATTACTACGGCACCCCATGCTGTTCGTCCCGCTTGGGTACAATCAACGAATCACTATGAGCCAGCCCACTGGAACCAAGCCCGCCAACCAGCAAGAGGGATTTGTCCGCGCCCTCGGGATGTTTGATTCGACCATGATCGTCATCGGGACGATGATCGGGTCCGGCATCTTCATTGTCTCCGCCGATATGAGCCGCATGTTGGGTGGTGGCGGCTGGCTGCTGGTTGCCTGGTTGGTCTCCGCATTGCTGACCATCGCCGCTGCAATTTCCTACGGCGAATTGGCATCCATGATTCCAGAAGCAGGCGGAATGTACGTCTATCTGCGGGAAGCCTTTTCACCGCTCATTGGCTTCCTCTACGGCTGGACTCTCTATACGGTGATCCAAACCGGTACCATTGCTGCTGTGGCCGTGGGTTTCGCGCGGTTTTCCGGCCTGCTGTTCCCGGTAATCTCGGAATCAAACTATATCCTGGGACCCTATCAACTGGGCTCCAGTTACGCGATCTCTCTTTCCACGGCACAGTTGACGGCGATCTGTATCATCGCTTTGCTGACCTGGACCAACACCAAGGGCATTCAGTACGGCAAGATCATCCAAAACACGTTCACGGTGGCGAAGCTCGGGTCGTTGTTCGGGCTCATTATTGCGGGGTTCACCATCGGCCGCAACGCACATGCCATTGACGTGAACTTTGGCCACTTTTGGGACCAGTTCAACCTGACACCGGTGAGCGCGGGTCTCACGGCGGCAACATCGTTTGGATTGTTCATTGCGATCTGCGTTTCGCAGACGGGGTCACTCTTCGCGGCGGATAGCTGGCATGACATCACCTTCGCTGCCGCGGAAGTGAAGGATCCGAAGCGGACGCTGCCGAGGTCGTTGGTGCTGGGCACCGTGATCGTCATGGGAATTTATCTGCTGGCCAACGTGGCTTACCTGATGACGCTGCCGATCCAGGCGATCCAGGGTGCGCCTGCCGACCGTGTGGCAACCGCGATGCTCGAAGCCATCTGGCCGGGCTGGGGCAGTTCCATCATGGCCGTGGCGATCATGGTTTCCGCCTTCGGTTGCGTCAACTCGCTGGTGCTGGCCGGGCCGCGTGTGTATTACGCGATGGCGATGGATGGGTTGTTCCTGAAATCGGCGGGAACGCTGAACAAGTCCGGCGTGCCGGCGAAATCATTGATTGTGCAGGGGATATGGTCGGCGGCGCTGGTGCTGCCCCGGACGTTTGATTCTTCCACGGGCAAGTACGGCAACCTTTACAGCAACCTGCTGGATTGGGTGATCTCCGCCGCGTTGATCTTCTACATTTTGACGATTGCCGGCGTAATGCGCCTGCGTGTGACCCGTCCGAACGTGGAGCGGCCCTATAAGACGCTGGGATATCCAGTGGTGCCACTGCTGTACATTCTGGGTTCCACTGCCATACTGATCACCCTGTTCGTCTATCGCGGACCAACAACCTGGCCGGGATTGGTGATTGTGCTTCTTGGCGTACCGGTGTACTTCTCGATGAAGAAGAGCGTTCACTAAAGCTTTTGGGTGGACTAAGATTTACTTAGCTAAGCACATGCCAACGGTTCACGAAGCAAAAACCCACCTGTCGAAGTTCATTGAGCAGGCAGAACGCGGGGAAGAGGTCATCATTTCCCGGGGCAAGACAGAGGTGCTGCGCCTGGTGCCTGTGAAAAAGGGCCCGGGCAAACGCACGCCGGGGTTGCTGAAGAACTCTGTTTCATTGCCGGATGCCTTCTACTTTGACCCGCTTCCGGAAGCTGAATTGGAAGCCTGGGAATAGCTGGTGAAGGTGCTGCTGGATACCCACACGTTTGTCTGGTGGGCGACGGATGACCCGAAGCTGAGCGCGAAGGCCCGTTCGGTGATTGCCAGCTTTGAAAATGAGGTCTACGTCAGCGCGGTGACGGGTTGGGAAATCTCGACAAAAGTGCGCTTGGGGAAGTGGCCCGGGGCAGAGGTCCTGGCGATGAGTTTCGGGGATGTGATTCCAGTGCTCGCGTTCAAGGATCTGCCTGTCCGGTTGAATCATGCGCAGCGGGCGGGCTTGCTGCCAGGGGAACATAGAGACCCCTTTGACCGCATGCTGATCGCGCAATCACAGGCGGAAAATATGCCCGTGATCAGCGTGGATGCAGTCTTCGACGAGTTTCACGTCGTTCGAATCTGGTAAAAAAACGGGCCCAGCCGCAGCAGGGGAGATCTTCCCGCGGCAGGGCCCGTTTCCATGCAAGTTACTTCTTCGAGGGGCGGACGATTTCGTACACGCTGTCGGTATCCTGCAGGCGAACCTGGGTCAGGATGTGCTTGTCACCATCCACAGCGAGCACCACATCATCTTTTGTCAGCGTATGCGGAGCGGCTTCGGTGCGGGCAGTGGCGAAAGCAATCGCGCTGCCGTGTGCGCCGCGAACCAGGAAGATCGGGGCATCGCTCGAAAAATCAAAGGTGCTAATGGTGTAGTCGCCTGCGGGCAGCGTGCGGCTGCCGACGGTGACGGAGAAGGGGAACTTGACCGTTACGGTCTGGATATCCTGCGCACCTGCCGTGCCGAGTCCGAGGGACAGGGCGGCAAGGGAGAGGATGGAGACAAAACGGGCTGCGATTTTCATTACTTTTCCTTTCAAATTGCGGTTGGCGCACACTTGTGGCCAAGAATGTCTCCGCATGCTTTCCGCAATGCGGACGGACGGGTGACAGTGCTTATGCCGGTAGGCAGTGCACAGTCCAGGGGATGAAGGCGAGACCGTTATTACACGGTAACCGGGCCTTCGCTGCAAGCCGGATGCGAGGGACCTCTTGTCTCAGGCACGCCGGTCTTCTCTGTCAGGGGTGGGGAGCAGCGCTCCTCACAACTCTATCCTTACAAACCCCTGATGGAAATGGAAATCGATTCTCGCAATGACCACGATAAAAATATTTGCGAATCTTTCCCTGTAACCGGCACTACACTTCCGTGGAGGTGTCATGCGCTTTTGTTATTACTTGCTTGCCGCAACATTATTGTGCGGCCAGTCCCCTGATCCGGCGTATAACGATCTGGCCCGCGCGTTTGAGGCCCTGAAAACAAAGGATTATGACGCTGCCGTTACAGCCTTCCGCGCTGCGGCCAAGTTATCACCGCAACGGACTGACATCCATAAAAATCTTGCATACACGCTACTAAAGACCGGAGATACTGACGGAGCGAGGGAAGAATTCGGCGTTGCCGTAAAACTGGATTCTGCTGATTTACATACAGCTCTGGAATACGCATTTCTCTTATATGAAGCAAAAGAGGACGGACCTTCCCGCAAGGCGGAGTCCCGCCGCATCTTCCAGCGCATCAGCGAAACGGGCGACCCGGCAAGCCGCGCCACGGCACTCCAGGCGTTCCAGAACATCGATGCCCCGCTGGTGTCCGGAATCGCCCGTTGGAAGACTGTCCTGGCCACCTCAAAGCCCACGTTCAGCGCACACTTCGAACTGGCCCAACTCGCGGAGATGCGTGAGGAATTCGCCCTGGCTGCCGCGAACTACCTGGCGGCCTATCAGCTCTTGACGGAGCGCAAGTCTGTATTGCTCGATCTCGCCAGGGTGGAGGAGGCGCGGAATAATCCCGAAGGCGCACATGCGGCGCTGCTGGCTGCTTCGCGGGGAGGCGAAATGCGCGCGGCGGAACTCGCGAGGGAAAAACTGCCGGAGCGCTATCCCTATGTCTACGAGTTCCGCAATGCGCTGGCGCTGGATCCGAAGAATGTGGAGTTGCACAGGGAACTCGCGTATCTGCTGTTGAGCATGGCGGAAAAGGGACAGAGTTCTCCTGACGCAGCCAAACGGGAGTTCGAACAGATTCTGGAACAAACTCCGGATGACTATGTGGCGGCCGCACAACTGGGCCTGCTCTACCTGCGCGACAAGGAAGAAATTAAAGCTGCGCCTCTCTTCGATCTGGTGCTGAAAAATGCGCCGCCCGTTGTTGCAAACCGCATTCGAATGGCCTTGAATCAGCCAACGATTCTCGAAGACCGCAGCGCGACCGAGCCAAATGCGGTTGATCCGCGCATCCTGGCGGCACGCAGCTATGACAGCGGCTTCCTCAAAGATGCGCTGCACTATTACCGGCAGGCCCGCGAGGCGAATCCGGTCGATGCAGAAATCGCTCTCAAACTGGGCTGGACCAACAATATGCTGCACGATGATGCAGAGGCCCTGCGCTGGTTCGGAATTGCCCGCAAGTCAGCAGATTCCCAGGTTGCAGGCGAAGCAGACAAAGCCTACCGGAGTCTGCTGCCGGGACTCGAGCGGATTCGCACCACTGTCTGGATCGCGCCCATGTATTCCACGCGCTGGAGCGACTTGTTTGGCTATGGACAAGTGAAGTCCGAGATCAAATGGGGCGATTTGCCTATCCGGCCTTATCTCTCGGTTCGCTTCGTGGGGGATACGCGGGTTTATACCCAGGGACGCGTGACGCAGACGCTTTCCGAGAGCTCATTCATTCTCGCGGCTGGCGTCGCCACCAGGTACTGGCATGGCATGACGGGTTGGTTCGAAGCCGGCAGCTCCCTCGGCTATGTGTATAAGACCGCGAGCAAAGATATTCGCGGGGGCGTGGCGTGGAGTCGATCGCGGGGCGCCTCGATTCTCTCTGGGAAAACCGGATTCTTTCATGAGGCCAACCTCGACAGTGTCTATGTGAGCCAGTTCAACAATGACTGGTTGAATGTGATCCAGAACAAAACCGGTTGGACAGCACCACCCGCACCGCTTCGTGCCCAAGTCTTCTGGAATTGGAACGCGACGGTGGACGCAGAACATCAGTATTGGGCCAACTTCATCGAAACGGGGCCCGGCATACGCCTGCGGCCCGCGAAAGCGCCTCCTTCGTTCGCGTTCACGACTTCCATGATTCGGGGCATCTATCTCACCAACATCAACAACCCCAGACGTCCGAACTTCTGGGATCTTCGCGCGGGGGTCTGGTATGCGTTTACGAAATAGTTGGCTGTGTTTCTGTGCGGTGCTGGCGCAGGCGGGCACATTTACGGTCATTGGGAATCCTGCCGCTGGTGGTGCCTGGCCGTTGATCCTGTCGTCTGGCGGACACTTACCGGGCCCTGCTCCCGCAGCCGATATCTTTGTGGCATTGCCGGGAACACCCGCTGCCGCGGATTGGCGCGCGCGCGTGGAAGGCGGTGCGGTCCTGGTGCTGGAAGGTTCTTCCCCGCTGGCTGCCAGCTTGGGCTTCCGGCCCAAGACCGAGACGGTGCAGGCTGTTCATGTGGATGACGAGAACAACCCCGCAATCCCGATCATTTGGGAGCGCAAGCTTGAAATCCCCGTTTATGAGTTGCCCCGGCAGGCGCACGTCTTTGCCAGGGAGCATTGGTCGAAGGCTCCTCTGACAGCGGGCATGAAGATCGGCGCCGGCGCGGTTCTGTGGCTGGCGGCGAGTCCGGGGAAGAACGGGTATGAGCGGTTCCCGTATCTTCTGCAATCGCTGTATAGCTTGGGTGTACAGCCCGCTTTTCGCGATTCACGGCTCTGGGCCTTCTTCGATTACTCCTACCGCACCCGCGCCGACCTCGACTATCTCGCCCAGCGATGGCGCGACGCAGGTATTTCCGCCCTCCATGTCGCTGCCTGGCACTTCTATGACGGCGACCGCGATGATCATTACCTGCAGCGCTTGATCGCCGCCTGCCATCGCCATGGCGTCCTGGTTTACGCATGGGTGGAACTGCCACATGTTTCCGAAACCTTCTGGAATGCGCATCCAGAATGGCGCGAAAAGACGGCTGCGCTGCAAGACGCGCAACTGGACTGGCGGAAATTGATGAACCTGCAGAACAGGGAGTGCACGGCAGCCATCCGTAAAGGGTTGGAGCAGATGATCCGGGGCTTCGACTGGGATGGTGTGAACCTGGCGGAGTTGTATTTCGAGTCGCTCGAAGGTGCTTCGAATCCAGCGCGGTTTACGCCGATGAATGACGATGCGCGCCAGCAGTTCCAGTCCGCCGCTGGCTGGGACCCCATAGAGATTTGGGGGAAGCACAATGATGCTGCGTCACTTCGCAAATTCCTTGACTGGCGGGCTGGACTGGCGCGGAACATGCAGCAGGAGTGGCTTGTTGCGGTGGAGGGATTCCGCAGCTTCCGGCCGGATCTCGACATTGTTCTGACCCATGTGGATGACCGCTTCGACACGGGGATGACGGATTCCATCGGTGCGGATGCGGCGCGTGTTTTGCCGCTGCTCGATTCGCATTCGTTCTCGTTCCTGATTGAAGACCCGGCGACGGTCTGGAACTTGGGGCCGCAGCGGTATCCGGAAATCGCCAAGCGCTATCAACCGCTCACCGGGCATACAGAGAAACTGGCGATCGATATCAACATCGTGGACCGTTATCAGGATGTTTATCCCACCAAACAGCAGACCGGCCTGGAGCTTTATGAACTGGTCCATCTCGCGTCCAGTGCGTTTCACCGAGTGGCGCTGTACTTCGAGAACAGTATTTTGAAGCCGGATCTGCAGTTGCTGCCGGCATCGTCCGCTGTGGTGACGAGTGTGGTCCAGGAGAAGCGGAAGGTCACGGTTGATTCGCCTTATGGGGTGGAAATGCGCTGGCCCGGTGAAGGTGCGCTTGTGGATGGACAGCCGTGGCCCGCGATTTCGAACGGTATGATTCGTTTGCCCGCAGGCGTGCATGTGGTGGAGCCGGCGCCCCGCCGGGATGCAGTCCGGCTGGTGGATTTGAATGCTGCGCTGCGAAGGGCGGCCTATGACCAGAGCAAGCGGCTGCAATTCGAATACACGAGTGAAAGCCGGGCAATAGCGCGGTTTGACAGGCCGCCGCAGCGTTTGGAGGTAGGGGGTGTTCCGGTAGCTGTACAGTGCAGGGATACAGTTGGTTGCGCCGTCCTCTTACCCAGGGGTGCGCACAAGGTGTTGGTGCAGTAGACCTGCGCCATGTATCCTGACTCGGAATGCTCGTATCAGATCTTTTTGCCCAACTCGGTTTGCAGCAGACCAATCCGGGAGCCTGTTCGATCCGCTGGATCGAGACCAGCGGTCCGGTCATTGACTCCCTGACGCCGGACACTGGCTCGGTGCTTGGTTCAGTCCGTCAGGCAACCCGGGGCGACTATGAGCGTGTTGTTGCTGAATCGAGCCATGTATTTCCGCGCTGGCAGATGACACCTGCACCGAAGCGCGGCGAGATCATCCGGCAGATTGGCGAAGAACTGCGGGCCGCAAAGAGCTGGCTTGGTGCGCTCGTCACGATGGAGATGGGCAAGATCCTCGCGGAGGGTGAAGGCGAAGTCCAGGAAATGATCGATATTGCCGACTTTGCGGTGGGCCTCTCCCGCCAACTCTATGGCAAGACGATGCACAGTGAGCGGCCGGGGCACAGGATGTATGAGCACTGGCATCCGCTCGGTCCGGTCGGGGTGATTACTGCGTTCAATTTTCCAGTAGCGGTCTGGGCCTGGAATGCGCTTGTTGCGGCCGTTTGCGGGAATACGGTGATTTGGAAGCCGTCGCCGCAGACGCCGCTGACCGCGCTCGCCGTGCAGCATCTGGTGAACCGCGTGATGACCCGCCATGGTTTCGATGGCGTGTTCAGTCTGGTCATTGGGTCGAACGAAGAGATTGGCGAGGCGATGATCCATGACCGGCGTTTGCCGCTCCTGAGTTTTACGGGATCGACGGAAGTAGGCCGGCACGTCGCACAGGGTGTTGCGGCACGTTTGGGGAAATCCCTGCTGGAATTGGGTGGGAACAACGGTCTCATTGTGATGGATGATGCCGATCTGGAACTTGCGTTGCGCGCCACCGTGTTCGGGGCGATTGGCACGGCGGGCCAGCGTTGCACGAGCACCCGGCGTCTATTTTTGCAGCAGGGTATCGCGGCGGAGTTTATTGAAAACTTGCGGCGGATCTACGGGCAAATCCGCATTGGAAACCCCATGGAGCCGGAGACCTTGATGGGTCCGCTGGCGAGCGAAGCCGCCGTGGCCCGCATGTTGAATGCGCTCGACGAAATTCGCGCGCAAGGTGGAACCGTGCTCAGGGGAGGGAATCATTTGGGCGGCGCTTTTGCTGAACCAACTCTGGTTCTTGCGCCCCCGGGTCTGCCGGCTGTGCAGAAGGAACTGTTCGCCCCCGTGTTGTTCGTGACGGAATTCGAAACCTTGGCGCAGGTTCTGGCTTGGCACAATGATGTGCCGCAGGGCCTTTCCTCGGCCATCTTCACCAGGAACCTCACTACGGCCGAGATTTTCCTCAGCCACGTCGGCAGTGATTGCGGGATCGCGAATGTGAATCTTGGCACGAGCGGAGCGGAGATCGGCGGGGCATTTGGCGGCGAAAAGGATACGGGAGGCGGCAGGGAAGCGGGCAGTGATTCTTGGCAGGCCTATATGCGGCGGCAGACGACGACCATCAACTGGTCCGGCGCACTGCCGTTGGCACAGGGAATCCACTTCCTGTAATCAAATTGCAGCCGGGAACTTTCGCGGCTCCCCCGGAGTCTGTTACCTTGGAGGCTATTCGGGGAATCCGTGACGGGAACCTACTACCTCAACCTCAATTCGAACCTGACACCGGACGCGGAAGCGGCCCGGGAAGATCAGTTGCTCATTGCCGCGCTGCAGGCCGGTGACCAGTCGGCTTATGAAAAGCTGATTGTGCGCTTCCAGAACCCCGTCTACAATCTTGCTTACCGCCTCCTGAATGATCAGGCAGATGCTTGTGATGTGGTACAGGAAGTGTTTCTCAAAGTATTCCGCAATGTGGCCAACTTCCGTGGTTCGAGCAGCCTCAGAACCTGGGTGTACCGGATTGCTGTCAACGAATCTTACAACCGCAGGCGCTGGCTGTTCCGTCACCGCCGCGGCGAAACGGGGCTCGACGAAACCTTCGAGGATAACGAAACCCGTGAGCGGGCTTTGACCGATTCCGGCGAGACACCGTTCGATTTCACGATGAACCGCGAGGCGCAGCTTCTGCTGGAAGAGGCGCTCGAAAGCATCAATCCGGTCTTCCGCTCCGCGCTGGTATTGCGCGAGATCGAAGACCTTCCCTATGAAGAGATTGCCGAGATTTTGGAAGTATCCATCGGCACTGTCAAATCAAGAATTCTCCGGGGCCGAGAAGCCCTGCGCAAAGCTCTCTCCGCGCGACTCGCACCCCAACCTGCAATTCAACTGGTACCGAGGCCGGTGAAGTGATGGAAAACCAAAACTGCAATTCGTACCTGAATCAGCTCTGGGACCTCGCTTCCGGCAGGCTCGCGCGGCACAAGCGCAGCCGCCTGGAAGCACATCTGGAATCTTGCAAGACCTGTCAGTTGGAAGAATCCGACGTGAAGTTTTTGAGTGCAGGTCTGCGGTCCCTGCCAAGAAGGACGCCTCCGCCGATGTTGGCTGTGCGGCTCGCTGTCGCGGCTTCCCGCGAACATTCCCGCCGCAGGCTCCGCAATTCGGTGGCGAAGTGGCTGCACGAAGCAATGGTGCGCGCCCGGATGACCTTCGACAATTTGTTGAAGCCGCTGGCAATTCCCGCAACGGGTGGCTTGCTCGCCTCTTTCCTTTGCTTCTTCGTGATCATTGATGCTCTCCATATCGATTACTATCCCGGCATGGACGCGCCGCAGGGATATTACACCGAAGTCGTGCTCGACTATCTGTCTCCGTTCGATGCGCACCCCGCGAAGGAGGGCAGAGACATGCTGGTGCAATTGACGGTGGATGACCAGGGCAGCGTGCGCGATGTTACGCCGCAGGGCAACGTGTCTGCCGCGGAGATGCTCGAGATCGGGAATCTGGTGCTCTACAGCAGCTTCCGTCCGGCAACGCGGTTTGGACATCCGGTCACGGGCAAGATTCTGGTGAATATCCAGCATTGCCGTGTGAAGGGTTAGTGAACCGCTAAGTGGCAGGACAAAAGCTCGGCCAACATTTCCTTGTGCAAAACAAGACCCTGATCCGTATCGCGAAAGCTGCGTGCGGAGATGGCGTGGAGAGGGTGATTGAGATTGGCCCGGGCAAGGGCGCACTCACAGAACACCTGATCCCTCTGGCTGCGGAAACCATCGCGATTGAACTCGACCCGGCACTTGCCGTGCACTTGCGGGAGCGGTTCGGGGAATCACTGCAGTTGCTCGAAGCGAATGCCTTGCATGTAGATTTCACCCGTTGGGGACCCGGCGTGCTGGCGGGCAATCTGCCCTACTATGCTGCTACCGCAATGATCACGGCTTATCTCCGGAAGCCGGGCCTGCTTCGCCATGCCGTATTTCTGATCCAAAAAGAAGTTGCGGAGCGGATGACTGCGGTTCCCGGCCACAAGGAATACGGGTCTCTCTCTGTGGCGTGTCAGTTTCTTGCGAAATGCGAGTATCTCTTCACGGTGAAGCCCGGGGCTTTTCAGCCCCCTCCGAAGGTTGATTCCGCAGTGATCCAATTCACTCCCCGTTTGCCCGAGGTGGAGGACGTAGACGGGTTTCTTACCTTTGTGGCCGTCTGCTTCCGGCAAAAGCGGAAGATGCTGCGGAATAATCTGGCCGGGCACTATGACGTAAGTTCAGCTCACGACCTCTCACTGCGTGCGGAAAAGCTCTCCATTCCGCAGTTGCTCGACATGTTCCGCGACGCAGTCAAGATCACATAATCAGTGGCCAGGCTCCCGAGATACCGTACCAGAAGATCAGTTCCGTAAAACCGGGATTACCCAGCACATGATCGCCATCGTAATCGAAACACCAGGCTGGATTTCGGAAGATACCGATCTTCGTCGCGCCTGACCCATCCCAATCTCCGGTAAGTGGGAAGTCCCCGCCAGCCCCGTAGTTATAAGTGGTGATCGTCGTTTGATCTCCGGGATAGTTCACGAGCCACTGACCGGAGCGGAAGATTCCGACCTTCGCAGTCCCCGATCCATTCCAGTCCCCGACCACCGGAATATCCCCCGATTGGCCGAATGAGAAGGTTACATCGGCTTTTCCTGTGTATGTTCCAGTCAGGTGCCCGCTGTAGTCCAGAATGAACGTGCCATTGCGGAATAATCCAGCCTTGAGCTGCCCGCTCCCATCCCAGTCCCCGACAACGGGAAAATCACCAGCCTGGCCGAAGGTGAAGGTCCGGTCGCCGCTGTCAATCTGTCCATTGTTGTTGGAATCCAGAATCCATGTGCCATTCCGGAAGATTCCAATTTTCTTCTTCCCCGAACCATTCCAGTCCCCCACTATGGGAATGTCGCCGGTCTGTCCGAAGCCCCACACGGTACCGGCGAACGATGTGCCGTCCGAGCCGCGGCTGTGCGAGGAATCAATGAACCAGAGTCCGTGATAGAACCAGACGGCTGTCCAGCCTGGGGTGATCTTTGTCGTGAAGCCCGTGAGTGCTGCTGTCTTTGCGGTCTGTTCCGCCTTCACCAGCGGGAATTCCGCGGACCCGGTTTGCCCTCCGACGATGGCGGTACACATGGCATCCACGGCGATCGCATTTGCGGCATCCGCACTTGAGCCACCCAGATAGGTGGAGTAAAGCAACTTATCCAGCGTCTTATCGAATTTCGCGACGAAGGCATCCCGCTGCCCTCTGTTCGATGCCTGCACCGGGCGTGCCACCGGGAAATCCAGAGATGCCGTGTAACCTGCTATGTGCGGATTTCCATAGAAGTCCAGCGCCAGGGCGTTGACTCCGTCGAGAGCACTGCCACCCAGCAGAGTCGAGGCAAGTAATCCGCCAACCGCTGTGAACCGTGCAACATATCCATCACTGCCCCCCGCAAAAGTGGTCTGATAGGCCCCGGCGGTCACTGGAAAGTCAGGTGAACTGGTTACGCCTGCCACGTAGACGGAACTTACGGTGGAGTTGGTATCAATCGCAACCGCCGTGACTCCTTCTGGATGCGTGGAGGAGCCGAACGATCCTCCGAAATACGTGCTGCAAAACAGGAACGCCGCGTTGCCGGGCATATAGGCAAGAAAGCCTGTTTGTCCCGTCGCATTCGAAGCCTGATAGGCGGAGACGGTGGGGATGTCATTCGAGAATGTACTGCCCCCAATGGCGATGGAGCCATAGATATCCAGGCTGATGGAGGCAATGTGATCGTTATTGCTACCTCCGTAATACGCAAACACGGACTTGGCGCCGGAGGGCTGTAACTTGAGGATGAAGCCATCCTGCCCGCCTTTCAAGGTGTTCTGGAAGGTTCCGCTGCCTCCAAGTCCAGAAGAGGTGGTGTCCCCTCCAATCGCAGCCTCTCCCGCCGGATCGATCGCGATGGAGTTCCCCACCGTTACACCCGCACCGCCGAAATAAGTCGAATACAACAGCGCGCTCCCGGACGCATTCAGTTTGGTGACAAAGGCACTCCGGCTGCCGCCAAGGTGACTTTGGATCGCATTCTGCACCGGGAAATTCGTCGATGAGGTCCAGCCCGTGACGAATGCTTCTCCTGCCGGATTCACCGCGATCCCAAAAGCCCGGTCATCGCCTGACCCGCCCAGGAACGTGCAGTACACAAGCTTCCCCGTGCCCACTCCAAACTTGGCCACAAAGGCATCCACTCCGCCGCCGCGTTGCTTGACCGGGTTGACGACAGGCAGGTCACTTGAACTCGTAAACCCCGCGATATAGGTGTTCAGATTCGCATCGAACCCCACGCCGTTGACGCTATCTTGCGAGCTTCCTCCAAAGAAGGTGCTGTAGGTGATCACCGGATCCACCACCAATTCCAGAGAGTGATCAAACGACCCCGCCCAGAAGCCAACGGTGTTCCGGTTGATCATCCGGAAGCCTCCGGTAACCGCCACATTGCGACCCGCCGAGACCTGATACAGCACAGGATGTTCCTCCCGGTAGTCACCGCGTTCTCCCCGGACCAGCAGTGAGCCATCATTCTCGATGCTCACATTGCCGGAGTAGGAAATTTGGATCTCTCCAATTTCCGCACCCGCCTTCACCAGATATTCCGCCTTCAGACTTCCCCCGTCGCCGCGGTAGCGAAGATTCACGCCCGGCCAAAGCCCGCTGTACAGGACTTCGCCCTGCATGGGGAGCCCGGTCTTCCAATCCCTGCGGTCATTGCCGGAAATATAGTTGGCGACCGCCCCCGTGGGCTGGCTGCCGGTCACGAGTACCGCCGCACTTGCTCCACGGAACTGCACGTTCATCCTTGCGGCACCCGTCTGTACCGTAATACTGCGGTCAAAAAACATGGCATGGAACTTGGGGCCGGTTCCCAGGAACCGCACATTCGCATCGGTCTGCCCCACATTTTGAATGAAGGCCACTGGCATTTGCGGTGCAACTGCCCCAAACAGGCCCTGGCACTGCGCCAGGCCGATCAATGTGAGAATTCTGCAAATCCAGCCGCACTTCGTCATTTGTTCCTGCCTCAGAGGTTTCATCGGCAGTTCGGGACGGAAGCTTTAGTGGGGAATATTCACGGCCCGTTCATCGCGCCGCAACAAAGCATTGGGACCATACGGTTTTCAGGAAATCTTCAGAATCATGCGAGCCAAACTTCCCGTCCTCTTGATCCTCAGCCTGCAACTCGCCGCCCAAACGGACCGTTCTGCAATCACTGGCACGGTGACCGACCAGCATGATCTTCGGATCGCCGGTGTCACGGTTATCGCCCGCGAACCTGCGACCGGCCTGGAGAGGCAAACCCGCTCGACCGCGGACGGCACTTATGTTCTCGACAGCCTGCCCGTTGGGTTCTACACCGTGACCTTTTCGAAGGATGGTTTCCAGCCGGAGCGCTTCAGCAGCGTACAGCAGAGCATCGGTACGACGCGCACATTGAATGCGAGGCTCGCAGTTGGAGAGATCTCGTCATCGGCTGTGGTTTCGGACGCGGCGGTGCAATTGGAGACGAACAGTGCCGCAGTTGGGGAGGTCTTTCAAAAGGCTCAGGTTGCCGAACTGCCTTTGAACGGGCGCAACTGGTCTCACCTGACAGCCCTCGTTCCTGGAGCCGTGGACACGGGATCCAGTGACCAGCGGTCCGTACGCTTTGCGGGCCACGGCCTGGACGATAATAACTTCACCTTTGATGGGGTCGATGCTTCCGGTGTTCTGAATCAAGCTCAGAAGCAATATGTCCGACTGGCAATCCCGCTCGATGCCATCGCTGAGTTCCAAGTGAAAACGCAAAATTTCAATGCCGATACCGGCGAGACGGGAGGCGGACAAATCGCAGTAACTTCCGCCTCCGGCACCAATCAGTTCCACGGTTCCGCATTTGACTATCTTCGGAATAACTTCTTCGATGCCCGGTCTCCTTTTGACTTAAAGTCCCCGGCTCCGTTCGTCCTGAACCAGTTCGGAGGCAGCGCAGGGGGCGCGATCATACAGAACCAGACGTTCATCTTCGCGGACTATGAAGGCCTGCGGCAGCGCCGGAACCAGACGCAGATCGGACTGGTTCCCAGCGCGGCTTTCGACGCGCAGACATTGGCGAAGTCCCCTGCTCTGACTCAGGTTCTGGCGGCCTATCCGCAGGGAAGTTCGCCGGTGAACGCCAATGTCTCCAATTACGTCGCAAGTGCCAAACAGGTCGACAACGAAGACTCCGGCTCCGTCCGGCTTGATCATCATTTCAGCGCTTCAACTGCCGCTTTTCTCCGGTTCACAGCGGACGAAGCGGATTACACCATACCCACCGGGGTATTGTCCGCACGGCAGGAAACGGATACAAAAATCAAGAACGGAGTGGCGGAGTTATTCCACGTCTTCTCCCCCTCTCTGGTCAATGAGTTCAAGTTCGCAATAAATCAGGACCAGTACCATGTGGCGACATTCAGCGGAGTCCCGTTCGCGGTCAAGATTTCCGGTCTCAGTGCACTAAGTGCATCGAGCACTTCGGATGGTCAGGGGACCACCTTCAACTTCCTGAATGATCTTACTTATGTGAAGGCCCGCCACATTTTCAAGGCCGGTATCGAGTACCGCCCCATCCGCCTCAATCAGGGTAATTCAGAGAATGGCACGCTGACCTATACCAGCCTCACGAACTTTCAAAACAATTCGCTGGACAACGCATCTTATACCGCGCAGCTTCCACTCAAGCGGCTGAGAAAGTTCAAGGTGTTCGCCTACCTGCAGGACGAATACAAAATGACTCCCGGCCTGACTCTCACGGCGGGCGTCCGGTACTCCTTCTTCAATGTCTTGCATGAACTGAATCAGCGGGCAATTCCCTTTGACCTGGAAACGTGCGGTGGTTACTGCAAGAATACTGACCCCTTTACCTTCCCCCGCTACAATGACTTCGACCCGAGACTCGGCCTGGCTTGGTCACGCGGTAACACGGTAGTCCGCGTTGGAGCCGGACTCTACCATTCCGACGGACAGGAAGATGATCAGAACCTGCCGTATCAGAATGACGTGCAGCGGTACACCCTTACTGCAGCCGGTTCTCCCGGGCTCTCCTATCCGATCCAGGCTTACGTCGCCACCGCGAGTGGAATTGTCACGCCGCGGGATCTATACCGGCACAGGAAGGATTTCTATATCTCTTCCTGGACAGCTTCCATTCAGCATTCGCTTGCCGGCGGGGTTATCCTCAACGCGGACTACGCCGCCAACAAGGGCACCAACATTCTCACGACCACTTATCAGAACACTTACTATCCCTTCACGACCATCCGTCCGTACCCGCAGTTCGGCGTGATTGAGTTCCGGAAGAATGACAGCAACAGCACCTATCAGTCGCTGCAACTGGGAGCCAGAAAAAACTTCAGCCATGGATTCCTGTTCTCCGCTAACTACACCTGGTCGCATTCCATCAATGACGGCGGTATCGGGGGCGGCGATTCCGATACAGTCCAGAACGTTTCCTGCCGCGCCTGCGACCGTGCCAGTAGTGATTTTGATGTGCGCCAGACATTGAATGCGACTGCGGTTTATCAATTGCCCTGGCTGATGAAAGGCTGGCAGACGAGCGGAGTCTTCAGTGCCCGTTCCGGTCTGCCGGTGAACGTCACGGTGGACCGCGCCAACGGTGATCTTCCGGATGGATATGCCGTCGCCAGTTCCGAACGCCCCAACCTGATCCCCGGAGTGTCGCTGATCCCCAGCGGCGGACAGACTCCCACAAACTGGATCAACCCTGCAGCTTTTGCCGTGCCTGCCAGCGGTAGATGGGGCAATGCCGGCAGGAATCTTGTCCGGGGACCACGCCTGATGCAAATGGATGCCGCCGTGTCCCGTACCTTCCACTACAGAGAAAGGCTGCAGGCACAGTTCCGTGCGGAGATTTATAACTTGTTCAACCGGGCGCAGTACGGAAACCCGCTCGCGGATATCTCCGTGCCCGCGAACTTCGGGGTAATTACAGCACCGGTAAATCAGGGTGCGACAGGCGGCGGCACCCCTCGTCAATTCCAGTTTGCCTTGAAGCTGATGTTTTAATCCGTGTAATATCTTTTGACCCGCGACCGGATGCCCGTCAGTACGGTATAGGAGATGGTTCCTGCCAGGCGGGCGATCTGCTGCGCATCCAGACTTACTCCGCCCTCCGAACCGAGGAGCGTGACAACATCGCCAGGGCATAAGTGGGGTGACGCGGTGATGTCAATCGTCGTCAGGTCCATCGAGACCGTGCCAATCATGGGCGCGAACTTCCCACCCGCGATCACTTTGCCGCGGTTGGAGAGCCTGTGCGGAATTCCATCTGCATAACCCGCTGCAATTACGGCAATCTTCATCGGCTGGCGTGCAACATATGTTCCGCCATAACCAACTTTGGTGCCCGCGGCGATCTCTTTTGTCTCAATGATGCGCGCATACCAGCTCAGCGCGGGCCTGACCTGCAGCGCTGGTGCCTCAACCGCAGGAGAAAGATAGCCATAAATCGCATGTCCTGGGCGCACCAGAGACAACCACGCATCCCGGCGTGGGTAAGCAACAGCATTCGAACTCGAAAAGTGAAGCAACCGCGGCCGGATCCCCAGCTCCTGCAATGATTTCACCAGCGCATGGAACTGCCGGATTTGCTCTGGCGTTTGCCCCCCGCTCAAATCGGCCGCGGAGGCAAAGTGGGAAAGCAGCCCCTCCAAACGTGTCGAAGGCGCATCCCGCAAAGCCTCCGCAATCTCGCCCGCGCAGGCGGCCGTACCCAGCCTCGACATCCCCGTATCCAGCTTCAGATGGACATTCATCCCCGCGAAGTCCCGAAGTTCGCGCAGGGAATGGAGTACAGGCGTCAGGCGGTATTCCCGCACAGCCCCGCGTTCCCACGCCATCACCCCGGCCATCACGAGAATCCTTGTGCCGATGCCGGCCCCGCGCAGGGCCACACCTTCCTCCACGGAACTCACCGCCAGCCATTGGATTCCTTCGCGCTCCAACACACGCGCCACTTCCAACGCGCCATGGCCATAGGCATCGGCCTTGACCACTCCGATCACGCCTGCCGGTCCCACCAGGTCCCGAACGGCGCGGTAATTGGAAGCAATAGCAGCTCGGGAAATCTCAACGTAGGAACGGCACGGGCGCAGCACTCTCCTCATTCTCGCAATCGCGGAGTGTGGCAGGGCATCCTATAAGGAAATGAGCGAATCCCCGGTTCCAACAGCCAGAGGTGTCGCAGTCTCACTGGAAAAGGTGCGCAAGGTCTACGAACCCAACCGCATCGTGGTCGAAGGCATGGACCTCCAGGTGAATGCTGGAGAGTTCCTGGCCATTCTCGGTCCATCCGGTTGCGGCAAATCCACGTTGCTGCGCATTATTGCGCGCTTGCTGGAGCCTGATTCCGGCACTCTTTCCATCACCCCGGACAATCCCTTTCAGACCGCCTACGTTTTCCAGGACGCACACCTGCTCCCCTGGCGCAGCGTGCTGGACAACGCCGCGCTTCCTCTCGAACTGATGGGCATTGACCGGACCGCCCGGGAAGCGAAGGCCCGCGCGGCGCTTGCTCTGGTCGGGTTGATGGATACGGAAAGCCTTTATCCCGCGCAATTATCCGGTGGCATGAAGATGCGCGTTTCTCTCGCACGGGCGCTCGCCACAGAGCCCAGATTACTGCTGCTGGATGAGCCGTTTGCCGCTCTCGATGAGGTCAACCGCTTCCACCTCGATGTCGCACTTCGCCAGCTCTGGCAGTGGCACGGCATGACAGTGATTTTCGTCACGCATTCGATTAGTGAAGCAGCATTTCTCGCTAACCGCGCCGTGGTCTTGACCCGCCGCAAGTGCCAGATCAAGTTGGACCGTCAGTTGGACCTGCCCCTCGAACGCTATGCTTCGTTCCGGACCGATCCGGCTCTGGCCGCGGAAATCAGCCATCTGCTCGAAGCCATGGAGGAAGAATGAAGCGCCGTCTCCTGGGAATTTTTCCCGCGCTCCTGCCGCTCATCGTGCTGTGCGGTGCCACAGAATCGGCGGTCCGCATGGGGTTGGTCAAGAGCTACCTTCTACCTGCACCGTCCGCCATCGCACAGGCGCTCCTGGTGAACCGCGTGGAACTGCTCGGGGCGTTGTGGAAGACCTCCGAAGCCGCGCTGGCCGGGTTTGCGCTCAGTACGGTTGCGGGTATCGCAATCGCGGTATTTCTCTCGTCGTCCAAGGCAGTGCAGCGCGCGTTCTACCCTTACGCTGTCTTCTTTCAGACCGTACCTGTGATCGCGATTGCCCCGCTGCTGGTCATCTGGTTTGGATACGGTCTGCGGACGGTGATCGCCTCCGCCTTTGTGGTCTCCATCTTTCCGGTGATCGCGAACACCCTCACGGGGATTCTCTCGACTGACCCTGCCCTGCGCGACCTCTTCCAGTTGTACGGTGCGAGTCCCGCGAGAACCCTCTTTCAACTCCGTTTCCCCGCCGCACTCCCGCAAATTCTCACAGGACTGCGCATCGCCGGCGGACTCGCCGTGATCGGTGCGATCGTCGGCGAATTCATTGGCGGCCAGGGGCTTGGGTCGGTGGTCGATGTGGCCCGCACGCAGCAGCGGGTCGACAAGGTCTTTGCCGCCGTGCTGCTGGCATCGGTGCTGGGACTCGCCCTGTTCGGCTTGGTCAGCGCGGTGAGCTGGATGACGTTGCGCCGCTGGCACGCCTCCGAGTCACGCGATTAGCCCGGAATTCTCACCAATATTAGGCAAAAGGCCGTCTGATCTGGCATAACTGGTTTGTCTAGAACGAGTTGAGTCAGAGAGGAGAACGGCCTTTGCTATGACAGAGTGTATCCAAGAACGGTTCGGATTTGAAGG
>CAIXXM010000004.1 GCA_903923395.1 uncultured Acidobacteriia bacterium | reverse complement strand
GGGCCGCTGCATGGGATTCCCGTGATCGTCAAAGACAACTACAGCACCACGGACATGCCCACAACCGCGGGCTCCATGGCGCTATTCGGCTTTTTCCCGAATGCCGACGCCTTCCAGGTGAAGAAATTGCGCGAAGCCGGCGCAGTGATTCTCGGAAAATCGAATCTGCACGAACTCGCCTCAGGAATCACCACCATCAGTTCCGGTGGTGGACAAACCCTCAATCCGTATGACCCCACCAGAAATCCGGGTGGTTCCAGCGGTGGCACGGGTGCCGCCGTTGCAGCCAGCCTGGCAGCGGTGGGGATGGGTTCTGACACCTGCGGCTCCATCCGAATCCCCTCTTCCCATAACAACCTGGTTGGCCTGCGACCCACCAAAGGGCTTTCCAGCATCGCGGGGATTGTGCCGCTCTCCATCACGCAGGATACCGGCGGACCGCTGGCGCGCACGGTGGAAGATCTCGCGATTGTGCTCGATGCAACGATCGGTGAAGACCCCGCGGACCCCGCCACGGTGAAGCCTGGCGTCACGCGTCCCCGCTTCCGCGATGCTCTCAAGAAGGGAGCGCTGCAAGGTGCCCGCATCGGCATCCTCGAACCCCTTTTCGGAGACTCCACCGATGACCAGGAAGTGATCAAACTGGTGCGCGCCGCCGTGGATGACATGAAGAAGCAGGGCGCGGTTGCCATCTCCGTCCCCATGCCGGAATTGAACGCCGCACTGGCCGCGAATTCCCTCATCGGCTTTGAGTTTGCAGAGGACTTGGCCGCCTACCTGAAGCAATATGGGCCCGCGCAAGTCAGTTCGCTGAAAGAAATCATGGACAAAGGCCTCTACCATGTCCAACTGGAGGCGAACTTCCGGCTTCGCGTGAATTCACCGGGCCGCGATTCCGACGAGTACCGCAAAGCACAAGCCAAGCGCGCCGCCGTGACCGCTGCCATTCTCAAGGTCATGGAGGAACAGAAGCTGGACGTGCTGGTCTACCCGACCATGCGCCGTATTCCTGCGAAGGTCGGGGAGACGCAACCCGGTTCCACGTGCCAGATGAGCCCCAGCACCGGTTTCCCGGCAATTAGTATCCCCGCTGGCTTCACCAATGCCGGTTTGCCCATTGGCGTGGAGTTGTTCGGCCGCCCCTTCGATGACGGCAAGCTCGTCGGATACGCCTATGACTATGAGCAGGCCACGCATCACCGGAAAGCTCCGGCCCTGACGCCCGCTCTGGGGGTACGGGACACCACTTTGCCCGTGATCCGGTGGCAAACAAATACGAACGGCGTGACAGCTTCCTTCACGCTGGACCCCGCCACCAACGAGTTCAAGTACACCATCTCGACCCGGAACGGCAATCTCGCCGCAACACTGCACCGGCATGGCAAAGATGGTCCGGGCCCGGTCATTTTCGTTCTTGCCAATCACCCCTTCACACAATTGACCGGGACGGAGACGCTGTTGCCCCAGGACCGCCCGAATCTCTTCGCCGCCGGGCTCTATCTGCGGGTCACCACGAAAGACAAAGCGATTGAGATCCCGGTCAAGCCAAACTCCCCGGCGATACCATAGGCGCATGAGATTTCCCCTGCTTGCAGGCTTGCTGTTCGCCGCCGCGGCGCAGGCTGCCATCGAGCCGGCGCGACTGGTACCCATGCGCTGGCAGTTCGCAGACCCTGCGGCGCTTTCCCTGCTGCAGGGGTCGGCGGTCAATTGCCTGCTCATGGAACCAGGCCCCGAATTCCCTGCCCTGGCCGAAGCCGCGGGAAAGAGGGATTTGCTCGCCCTGGGGATCGTCCGGCCTGGCCCCGATGCCGCCCGGCAAGTCCAGAAACTGCTGGATGCCAAGGCGCGTGGCATCGTGCTCGAAGGTGATTTTCCGGCGCCTCTTGCGGCCAGGCTGCGCGGGGAGATCCAAGGGCGGAACGCGCTTCTCGTCGAAATCACGCCCGCCACGCGAATGAACTTTGGCTCGCAGGAACCAATCCTCGCCACGACCTCCGGCGTGTGGCCCGGAATCGAAATTCAGGACGATGGAAAATCCAAGGCGGGTCCCACGGGTTCTGCCTGGATTAACACCAACATGGGCCTGCTGCAGGCCGCCCGCATGATGAGCGGCGGCGCGCAGATCTGGCTGGGAATCCGGCCACCGGAAAAGCAGGTCATCCTGCCGGAACGCTACCTGCAGGCCGTCGCGGATGCCGCCGCGGCCGGCGCGCACTGGATCATCTCCCTCGACAGCAATCTCACCGCCGCGCTTTCCCGGCAGGACCCGCGCGCGGTCAAGACTTGGAACCGCATCGCCGCGCTCACCACATGGTTTGAGCAACACCCCCTGACGCGCGACCTTCCCCCGGGTGGCAAGTTCGCAATTTTGCAGGATGAACAACATGGTGCGCTGATCTCCGGGGGCATAATGGACATGATTTCGACGAAGCATACACCCGTGCGGCCCGTGTCACCGGCACTCCTTTCCCCGCGGATGCTCGACGGCGTCTCGATCACGTTGAACGTGGAACCGGAAGCACTTACACCAGCCCAGAAAGACGTCCTGCGCACCTGGCAACAGAATGGAGGCAGAATGCTCACGGCACCCGCAGGCTGGCAGGATGCTTTCGGGGCCAACAGCACCGCCAACACACTGGACGCGAAACAACTCAAACTGCTGGATGCCATGTGGCAGGAGGTGTCTGATGTCATCGGGCGCCGGAATCTCGGCGTGCGCCTGTTCAATGTTTCCTCCGTGCTTTCCAGCTTTCACGCCGCGCCAGCCGGGCGGCCGGCAGTGGTTGCACTGGTGAACTATGCCGATTATCCAATCGACAACATCACAGTACACTTGCTGGGGAAGTTTACGAGTGCCAGTTTGTATCTGCCCGATGGCAAGGAGAAAGACCTGGAAGTTTACGACGTGCAGGATGGCACCGGAGTGGACATTGACTCCGTTGCTTCTTGCGCGATCCTCCGCGTCCAATGAGCTGAGTCCAATCACCACAGGCACCTGTCTTACGGCTGCTATTCTCGTTTCTTATGCTTGGTCGCGGTAAAATCCTGGTGACAGGCGGGGCTGGTTTCATTGGCAGTGCGCTGGTGTGGGCGCTCAACCGCCGCGGGTACGACAATATTCTGATCTCTGATGTTCTGGGAACCTCAGAGAAATGGCGCAATCTGGTTCCTCTGCAATTCAGAGACTACATGGAAGCAGATGACCTTCTGGCTGCGGTGGAAGCCCGCCACAGCCACCTCGAAGATATCGCCGCCGTGTTCCATCTGGGGGCCTGTTCCGCCACCACGGAGACTGACGCCAGTTATCTGATCCGCAATAATTTCGAATATTCAAAAAAGCTGGCCTCCTGGGCACTCTCGCACGATGCAAGATTTGTCTACGCTTCCTCAGCTGCGACTTATGGCGCCCTCGAAGACGGACTCACCGAAGAGCGCGGCTTGCATACCCTCCGGCCGCTGAATATGTATGGCTACTCGAAGCATCTCTTCGACCAGCACGCCCTTGCCGGAGGCTATGCGAATCGCATCACGGGCCTGAAGTACTTCAATATCTTCGGACCCAATGAAGATCACAAAGGCGACATGCGCAGCATGGTCCACAAGGCATTTCATCAGGTGCAGACGACCGGCAGGATCAAGCTGTTCAAGAGCTTCCGGCCCGAGTTCCCTGATGGCGGGCAGCGCCGGGACTTTCTCTACGTCAAAGACGCTGTCGCCATGACGATCCACCTGGCCGAAGACAGCAGCCGCTGCGGTCTGTTCAACGTCGGGTCTGGAATCGCGCACTCCTGGCTGGATCTTGCGCATGCCGTCTTCGCGGCGCTCGGGCGCGAGCCGGAAATCGACTTTATCGACATGCCCGAAGCCCTGCGCGGAAAATATCAGTACTTCACGCAGGCGGATATCAGCCGCTTGCAAGCCACCGGGTATCGCGAGCCGGTCACACCACTGCGGGATGCGGTCGCGGATTACATCCAGAACTACCTGCAGCATGACCGCAGGCTGGGCGATGAGGCAATCACGAGTTAGCGCACCTGGATCATGATCCCGCTCTGGCTCTGCGTTCCGCCACAACTGACCACAACGGCTGCTGTGCCCGAAGGCGTGTTGGCAGGGACGGTAAAGTTCACCTGCATCAAGCCGGCGACGGCAGTGGGTGCGGCCCCGGCATAAGCAACCGCGGCAGGGTTTCCGGCAACAGTTACTGTCACGGGAGCAGCGGTCGCCGGGTAGGTCCCGATGTTCAGTTGGCCATCCGCCGTCTGCGGTGTCTCCAGGCCATCGCCAGTGAGATACAGAGTGACCACAGACCCTGCGGCAGCCGGATTCGCAGCGGAATTTAGCGTGCCATCCTGATTCAAAGCGGCGGCCTGGCCCTGACCGGAAGCATTGGCTGAGAATACGCCGGGCGACGTCGCAGCTACCGGCACGGCAACCACGGCGGAAGTGGCCCCGTTATATTGCACGGTGATATTCGTGCTTGATTTGCCGGCTGCGGAGTAAGGGACAATTGCCGCCGTTTGCCCATCCAGGCCATAGAGCAAAGGTGCCGCAACGCCGTCGAAGAAAACCTTCAAACTGCCGATGGCCTTCTCAAAGAAACCTCCCGAATTCAGTTCGTAAGATTGTAAGTTGGCAGGCCCCAGACCCTTCCCCTGCAAAATTGCGATCATACCCGGTGCCAGCGGTCCGGTATAACTGGCCGCACTTACCACGCCCGCTGCTGGAAAGACAGGGCGCGACGGTGCCGTTACCTTGATTGTCGCCACTGCCAGATTGGAATCCTTATACGCACTGTTCACCGCGGCATAAGTCACTTGATCCGTCCCTTCAAAATCCGGATTGGCTTGATAGATGATGGAGCTTCCTGAAACATGGGCGGTGCCATTCAGAGTTTGCTGCAAGATCCGCAACGTGCTGCTGGTTACTCCACTTACCGGTATAGTTACGCTCTGCCCGCCGGTTATGGATGCAGAGGTGTTACTCAGAGTAAGTCCCGGGCCGCTCCTTCCGTTTCCGCCGGAACCCAGGTGGCAGGTATAACAACTCACCTGATAGCCGGGGAACATGGTGATTGTGCCGAAGCTGGTATTCAAGCTCCTGTTTACCGAAGCACGCGACAATACCGAGCCCTGGAACCCTGGCCCGTGACAAGTGGCACACGTTGCCGCGCCCCGTCCGGCATAATCCGGATGCAGTGAAACCCAGTTGATGCCCACGGTATGCAAGCCATGCGGACCGCCGTTCGACGATGTTACTCCACTCTTGTGGCAGACCGTGCAATCGGCAATCACACCGGAGTTACCCTGCGCATCCTGGCTCCGCAAGTTCTCATTGCCCGCGCCACTTGGAAACTCACCATGCGTGGAACCATGACACGCCGAGCACTGCAAGCCGCCATGCCCCACGGACGCACTGAAGAGGCCATTGCCTGTGGTGGCAAAGGTGGCATCGCTGGTGGTCCGGAGCTTCCCGCCGGAGACAAACGCGTTCGTCTGCCTGTAAGGTGCCGTGGTAGTGTGGCAGGCCTGGCAATTCGGCAGGTTGACATAGCCTTGCCGGTTCGGATCAGCCAGTGCCGACAGGTTTCCATGGCAACTCTGGCACTGTATCTGAACCGAGCCGTCCGCCGCCACCGAGTGGCCCATTGCTCCGCGCAGTCCATGTGTGGCCGCACCCGGATGGCAGTTGTAACAGGCAGCGCGGTCCGTGGCATTATCCAGAGTGTCGTTCGTTTTGGGATCGATGAGCCCGGCGTGATGCCCGTGCATCGCGGTGGTCAGCGCCTCCACCCCGGCCTGGCCTGGAGTACCCAGCCGGTTGGAGGCATGACAGACCTCACAGCGAACCGGTGTGCCGCCGGAAGCTGTCGGCAACAAGCCACCCGTTGAGTAACCCACTGTGGCGAGCATCGGCGAATACACCGGGTTCCGCGCGTTCTTCGAATCGTGAAGAGCGAGGATATTCAGCTTGAAATCCCGGTTCGGGTCCGGATCATTGACATAGCCCGTGGCAGGCCGGGCTGCGGAATTCGCGCCGGACGCATGGCAACTCCGGCACTCGACTTCGTTCGACACCAGAATCGCCAGGCGCGCGCTGCCCAGCACGTTGCCCGCGGCATCCAGAGCGGAGATCTTCAGCAGCGGGTAGTAATTGATGTTCCGCTGGTCATCGTAAGGCGTGAACGGCACGCCCTTGGCCGTGAAGCGGTTGAGAGAAGCTTCAAACTGCATGGGCTGGCGGGTGGCACCGGGCATCGGTGCGCCGTAGATTCCTGTATCGGGTCCGGTGGTCAAGCCGAACAGCGATTTGGCATAGGTCCAGAAATCCGTCTTTCCGGTGGAGGTTGAGTTGGTGCTGGCATTCGGATCGGCGAGCGCTTCATAGGTGACCTGAATCCCGCTGCCCGATTTTACGAGCACCCCGGAGCCATCGACCACCTGGGCATGAATGGTCACGAACGGGGGATAAATGGCAAAGACCGAATAGCCCCGCTCCATGGGATTCACGCCGAACTCGGTCCAGCCGAGAACGGTATAGTTCGCTGCGGCAGAAAGCCCCACCGGCAGCAGCACCATTGCGGCAAAAGTTCTCAACAGGAGGTGGTAAATCAGGGTTTGGGGACGATTCATGGGCGGCTGGACGGATGGGGAGCACGCAAAATGCCAAAATGCGATCCCGGTAGTTTAAACTGGTGTAAGCAGTAGATTGTCGGGGCGTAGCGCAGCCTGGTAGCGCACCTGCCTTGGGCGCAGGGGGTCGCCGGTTCGAATCTGGCCGCCCCGACCAACCTTTTCCCGCCATCCCCACCCCACCTACCCTCCCCTCTCCAGCTAAACTAGACCTGATGTTCCGCCTCACCGCTCTCCTGCTTACCGCAACCGCCTGTCTCGCGGCCACGCCCACCATCTTTGTCGTCGGCGACTCCACCGCCAACAACACGGACCACCGCGGCTGGGGCGATCCGGTTGCCTCCTACTTCGATGCCTCCAAGGTCAACGTCCTGAACCGGGCCCGCGGCGGGCGCAGCAGCCGCACCTTCGTCAACGAAGGTCTCTGGGACAAAGTCATGGCCGAACTCAAACCCGGCGACTACGTCCTGCTCCAGTTCGGCCACAATGACGGCGGCGCGCCCGATAAACCCAAGTTCCGCGCTTCCCTGCCCGGACTCGGCGAAGAGACCCAGGAAGTCACAGTCGCCGATGGCTCGAAGGAAACCGTCCACACCTTCGGCTTCTACATGCGCAAGATGACCAATGAAGCCAGGAGTAAAGGCGCCACCGTCATCCTGCTCTCCCCCACCGTCCGCAACATCTGGAAAGACGGCAAGGTGGAAAGCGCGCTGGGCCAGTATGGCGAATGGACCGCAGCCATCGGGAAACAGACCAACTCGCCCTTCTTCGACCTCAGTCCGGTCATCGCCAGCCAATACCAGGAAATGGGCGAGTCGCAGGTCAAACTCCTGTTCCCGGAAGACCACACACATACCAGTCCGGCGGGTGCTGACCTCAACGCCAAACTCGTCGTGGCCGGCCTGAAGGGCATGAAGAATTCCCCGTTTATCGCACTGCTCTCGGACAAAGGCCGCGCCGTCGAGCCCTACCCGCCTGTCACCTCCACGAACGGTGCGCCCATGAAAATGCCGGTTCCGGCGAACCCTGCCCTGCCCACACTCTTTCTGATTGGAGATTCGACCGTGCGCAACGGACGCGGCGATGGCGCGGGGGGCCAGTGGGGCTGGGGTGAGCCGCTCGTCGACCTCTTCGACACATCGAAAATCAACGTCGTCAACCGCGCCGTTGGTGGACTCAGCAGCCGCACTTACCTCATACAGGGGCACTGGGACCGTGTCAAGGCGATGATCAAACCCGGCGACTTCGTCATGATGCAGTTCGGCCACAATGACAACGGACCGCTCGATGACGCCGCACGGGCGCGCGGCACGTTGAAGGGTTCGGGCGAAGAGACGAAGGAGATCGACAACCCGATCACCAAACAGCATGAGACCGTCCATACCTATGGCTGGTATCTGCGCAAGTTCATTGCGGAGACCAAAGCCGCGGGGGCCACACCGGTCATGTGCACCCTGATTCCGCGCAAGACCTGGAAAGACGGCAAGATTGCCAGGGAACAATATGCCGTGTGGGCCCGTGAGGTCGCGGCGGCAGAGCACGTTGCCGTGATTGATCTCAATGAGCTGATCTCGAAGAAATACGAAGAGCTTGGCCCTGAAAAAGTTGAGCCCATGTTCGGTGACCCGCACACACACACGAGCCGCGCCGGTGCGGAACTGAACGCCAGCATCATCGCGGCCGCCATCAAAGACCAGCACCTGCCGCTCGCCGCCTTCCTTGCCGGAGCGAAATCGGCCCGCGACTGGAATACGCATCCGGCGATTCTGCAAGTCGATGGCGCGGAAGATATCTATGCGATCGGGGACGTCCACGGCGATGTGGAACGCATGCTCGCCCTCCTCAAAGCCGCCAAACTTTCAGATGACGGCATTTCCTGGACGGGCGGCAAGGCCGTTCTGGTCTACCTCGGCGACATGATCGACAAGGGCCCCCGGATGGTCGACACACTGCGCACCATCCGGGGCCTGCAGCTTGCCGCACCAGCGCAGGGCGGCCGCGTCATCGCCGTGTTAGGCAACCATGAAGCCGAATTTCTCACGGATTCCGGCCCCAAGAAATTCGATGACTTCCGGGCGGAACTCAAGAAGGCAGGCACCTCCGCCAAAGAGGTTGCTGCCTGCCAGGGGGACCTTGGTACTTTCCTCTGCAGCCTGCCAGCCGGAGCCCGCGTGAATGACTGGTTTTTCTCGCACGGCGGCAACACCAACGGTCATACACTGGCGCAACTCGACGGGCAGATCCGCGCCGGCATCCAGAAGGATGGCTGGGGGACACAGATGCTGGCCGATCCCAATTCCCTGCTCGAAGCCCGTCTCGGCGAAAATGGACCCGGCGGCAAGCCCTGGATCGACATGGGCTTGCCGAAAATTCACGAAAAGGATCTGCTCGCTGGCTTCGCGAAGGCCATGGGCGTAAACCATTTCGTGATGGGTCACCAGCCCAACACGGTTGTCTTTGAAGACAACATCGCGCGGCAACCCGGCGAAGCGTTTCAGCGCTGGGGCCTGCTCTTTCTGATGGATACCGGCCTCAGCCGCGGCGTGGATAACTCCAAGGGTGCCATGCTCCACATTCACCAGAGCGCCAACACGGCGGAAGTCCTGTGCGCGACCGGTAAACAGACGCTGCTCTGGGACACCACTTCCCACGCCGGCACCGGCCGGGCAATTTGTAAATAATAGAATCAAAACCAGATGTTCTCTCTCGCCCAACTGACTGACTCCGACCCCTCCGTTTACAAGATTCGTTCCAAAGCCCCTGGCGCTTCCGGGCAACTCCCCATCACCCCGCAGATGCTGCTCGAACGCCCCTCCGGCGACCTCTTCGGCTGGGCGATGAACGCCGGCATGGGTTGGAACCCCGCGCTGATGGGCGGGAAGGAAGTGCTCATCCTCTCCACACATGGTGGAATCCGCAAGGAGGACGGTACGGCGGTGGCGCTCGGCTACCACACGGGTCATTGGGAGGTCGGTTGGTTGATGCAGGAAGCTGCCGTCGAACTGGCAAAGCACCGCGCCGTGCCCTTTGCTGCTTATTGCACAGATCCCTGCGATGGACGCACGCAGGGCACGCCCGGCATGTATGACAGCCTGCCCTACCGGAATGACGCCGCCACGGTCTTCCGGCGCCAGATCCGCTCGCTGCCCACGCGTTCGGCGGTGATCGGGGTGGCCACCTGCGATAAAGGTTTGCCCGCCATGATGATGGCCCTGGCTGGGACACCCAACCTGCCCTGCATTCTGGTTCCGGGCGGCACCACATTGCTTGCGGAACAAGGTGAAGATGCGGGCCGCGTGCAATCCGTGGGGGCGCGGTACGCCCACAACGAACTCTCGCTCGAAGACGCAGCGGAATACCTCTGCCGGGCCTGCGCCAGTCCTGGCGGCGGTTGCCAGTTCCTGGGTACGGCGGCTACGTCGCAGGTGGTGGGGGAAGCACTGGGCATGAGCCTGACGCACTCGGCACTTGCGCCCTCCGGACAGCCGGTTTGGCTCGATATGGCGCGCCGCTCGGCACGCGCTGCGTTGCAGATGGAATCCCGTGGACTGACGATGGGTAGCATCCTCACGGCGAAATCCCTCCACAATGCGATGGTTGTCCATGCGGCCTTTGGCGGTTCGACGAATTTGATTCTCCACATTCCGGCAATTGCGCACGCTGCCGGACTCCGCCGTCCCACGGTCGAAGACTGGACACGGATCAACCGCGAGATCCCCCGGCTTGTGGACGCCCTGCCGAATGGGCCGAAGTACTTCCCCACAGTGCAGGTCTTCATGGCTGGTGGCGTGCCGGAAGTGATGCTGCACCTGCGACGCGCCGGTTTGCTCGAACTCGATGCCCTCACGGTGACCGGCGAAACTCTCGGCACCATGCTCGATTGGTGGGAGAACTCCGAACGCCGCGCGGAAGTGCGGAAACACCTGCAAACGAACGACGCCGTGGACCCCGAAGACGTCATCATGTCGCCGGATCAGGCGCGCAGCCGCGGGCTGACCTCCACGGTTACTTTCCCGAAAGGCAACCTCGCCCCGGGCGGCTCCGTGATCAAATCCACGGCGATTGACCCGTCCGTAGTCGGAGAAGACGGGGTCTACCGCAAACGCGGCCCGGCACGTGTCTTTATGACCGAAGCCGATGTGATTGCCGCCGTCAAGGGCAAGGGAGAGAACCCCATCAAGCCCGGCGACATTATTGTCCTGATCTGCCGCGGCCCCATGGGCTCAGGCATGGAAGAGATTTATCAGGTCACCGCGGCCTTGAAGCATCTCTCCTTTGGCAAACATGTCGCCGTGGTCACCGATGCCCGGTTCAGTGGCGTTTCGACGGGCGCATGCATCGGCCACGTCACGCCCGAAGCGCTGGCGGGCGGCCCCATCGGCAAGGTCCGGGAAGGTGATTTGATTGAAATCACGATTGACCGGAACAACCTCGAAGGCTCCATTCATCTGGTGGGCGAAGATGGCACGATGGAATCCGGCGACCGGCTCCTGGCAGAACGCCCGCTGCGTGCGGATCTGGCAGCGGATCCGTTACTGCCGAATGACACCAAACTGTGGGCGCTGCTCCAAAATGCTTCGGGCGGGACGTGGGGCGGCTGCGTCTATGATGTGGAGTCCATTGCCGCGAAATTGAACCCGTTGGGTTGATAAACTCCTGAATATGACTATCGAAGAGCGGATGCAGTTCGTGCTCCATTCCATTGAGTCTCACGACCGCCAGATCGGTGAGCTCACAGCTGCAGTCAACAAACTAGTCGCGGTCTCCAATGAAGACGCGATGTCGATCCGTTCGCTTGCCCGGATCGTGGAATCACATGAAGCCCGGCTCGCGCGAATCGAAAACGCTGGCTGATTTTTCCGCTACACCCGTTAAAGATTTCTCCCCTCTACGCCGATAGAAGAGAGTAATGTTTGCAATCATCGGCTTAGTCGTAGTCTTTGGCTCTATCGTAGGCGGCTTCCTCATGGAAAAAGGGAAGCTGATGGTGCTGGTGCAGCCCGCCGAATTGGTCATCATCGGCGGCGCGGCCTTGGGGACGCTGCTGATCGCGAACCCGCTGCCAACAGTGATCAAGATCTTCACAGGTTTGCTGGGCATCCTCAGCGGTTCGAAATACACCAAAGACTATTACCTTGAAGGCCTTAAACTGCTGCATGACATCTTCCAGTTCGCGCGGAAGAGCGGCATGGCCAAGCTTGAAGAAGACATCGAGGCACCGGATAAAAGTGCCGTTTTCTCGAAGTATCCGAAGCTGATCAAAGACCACCACGTCCTCGATTTCATCTGCGATACCCTGCGCACCAGTGTTTCCGGCGTGGTTGCTCCTCACGATCTCGATGCCTTGGTGGAGACCGATCTCGAGATCCATCACCATGCGAGTCTCGCGCCCATTCAAGCGCTGGCCACGGTGGCGGATGCACTGCCAGGTCTGGGGATTGTAGCTGCGGTTCTCGGTGTTGTCATCACGATGGGTGCACTGGGTGGCCCACCGGAGGAAATCGGCCACAAAGTCGCTGCGGCGCTCGTGGGAACCTTCCTCGGCATCCTGATGTGTTACGGGGTGCTGGGCCCGATGGCTGCAAACCTCACCAAGGCTGCCGAAGCGGAATCCGCCTTCTACGGGGTGTTGCGCGCCGGGCTCATGGCGTTTGCCAAGGGCATGGCCCCGATCATCGCCGCGGAGTTCGCGCGCCGCTCCATCCCGCACGAATGCCGGCCAAACTTCAAAGCGATGGAAGAAGCTTGCCGCGGGTCGAAGGGTTAACAGGATGTCAAGCGGACCCGTACAGCCCGTCATCATCATCAAGAAAAAGGTCGCCGGTCATGGTGGTCACCACGGCGGGGCGTGGAAAGTCGCCTATGCCGATTTCGTGACTGCCATGATGGCCCTGTTTATCGTCCTGTGGCTGTTGAGCAGCAGCGAACAGGTGCAAAAGGCGGTCGGCGGCTACTTCACTGACCCAAGCGGCAAAGGCAAGGAAGTCGGGAATGGTCTCCGGGGAGCGGGTGGGGAAAGCCTTTCCGTCGCCAAGGATGATTTGAATAAGTTGAAGGACAAGATCGAAAAAGCGATCCAGGATGTTTCGGCCTTCCAGCGGATCAAAGAGCAGGTCCACATTACGGTTACCGGTGAAGGCCTGCGCGTCGAACTGGTTGAAGGCAGTAAGGCGACTTTCTTTGAGTCTGGCAGTGCGAAGCCCACGGAATCAGGCCGGGAAATGCTGGCACTGCTGGCGGGAGAAATCGGCAAGTTACCCAATCCCATCACAATGGAGGGACATACCGACGCCAAGCCTTTCCCCGGCGACGATTACAGCAACTGGGAATTGTCCACAGACCGGGCGAACTCAGCACGGCGCTGGATGGAGGCAAACGGATTGAGAAAGGATCAGGTCCGGCAGGTGCGTGGTTTTGCCGACCAAAGCCTGCGTTTGCCACAAACGCCGGAAGATCCTGCGAACCGCAGAGTGACGCTGCTGATCGGCTATCAACCGGCCCCCAAAGAACCGGAAGCCAAAGAACCGGAAGCCAAAGAGGGCGAAAAGAAAGAAGGGGAAAAGAAGGAAGGCGAAGAGGCCAAGAAAGAAGAACACGCAAAGGAACCGGGCGCGAAAGAGCCCGGGAAAAAAGACCCGGAAAAGAAGGAACCGGCGAAAACAGAAGCAGCCAAGCCGCAACCGTTCCCTGCGGAGGGGAAAAAAGAGGAAGCCAAGCCTGCCGAAGCAAAGCCCACGGAAGCAAAGCCCACGGAAGCAAAACCGGTCGAAGCAAAAGCAGCGGAGAAAAAAGAGCCCGCGAAACCTGCGGAACAAAAGTCTTCCTGGCTACCCAAGTTCGTGACCGACCATCTTCCCGGCGGCAAGAAGTAGCTATTGCCGGATAGCGACCGGTGGCAATGGCATACGGAGCGAACCACACCACTCCCCCGCATCGCTGGAGGGATGCAACATCAGCCAGACCGTATTGCTGATCGATCCAGGAGCATATGGATTACTGACCATCGCGGACTGCTGCAGAATCGAGAGACCCAGCAGCGTGAGTTTCGAAATGATCGCGGGAACAGGCATCGGGTGGCTCTTCTCCTGATCGCCAGTATAATGGAGAAATCCCCCAAATGAACCTGGACTCCGTAGATCTGAAGCAGACGGTGAATCTGCCGCGCACCAATTTTTCCATGAAGGCGAACCTGCCGCAAACCGAGCCGAAAATGCTCGAGCGCTGGGCGGCGGAGGATTTATATGGCGAGATTCGGAAATCCCGCGCGGGCAAGCCGGTTTACATTCTGCATGATGGTCCCCCGTACGCCAACGGGCGGATTCACCTCGGTACCGCTCTCAACAAGATCCTGAAAGACATGATCGTCAAGTCACGGACGATGTCCGGCTTCGACGCTCCGTATGTCCCCGGTTGGGATTGCCACGGCCTGCCGATTGAGCACAAGGTGGATCAGGAACTTGGCCCGAAAAAGGCACAGATGCCCGCCGCGTCGATCCGCCGCGCCTGCCGCAAATACGCCGAAAAATGGGTCAACCTGCAACGCGCGGACTTCAAGCGCTTAGGCGTCCTTGGCCGCTGGGATGATCCCTACATGACGATGGCCCCGGCGTACCAGGCAGTCATCGCACAGGCCTTTGTCGACTTCCTCGACAAGGGTTACGTCTACAAGGGACTGAAGCCCGTCAATTGGTGTATCCATTGCCGCACGGCGCTCGCCGAGGCAGAAACCGAATACGCGGATCACAAGAGTCCCTCGGTCTGGGTCCGCTTCAAACTCACCTCCGATGCCGCCTCGATTGACGCGGCGCTCGCAGGCAAAGAAGTCTACGGTCTCATCTGGACAACAACTCCCTGGACGCTGCCGGCAAATCTCGGCATCGCCTACAACCCAAGGTACACGTATCTTGGCGTGGAAGCCGGGGGCGCGGTCTACATCGTCGCCGAAGACCTGCTCGAAGCGACCACGAAGAACTGCAACTGGGAGGATGCCAAAGTCGTCGCCCGGTTCCAGGGCGAAAAGCTCGACCGGACGGTATTCCGGCACCCGTTCCTGGAGCGCGACGCCCTTGGCCTGCTGGGTGATCACGTCACTCTGGAGCAGGGTACGGGCGCGGTCCACACCGCTCCAGGCCATGGACAGGAAGACTATGTCGCAGGTATGCAGTATGGCCTCCCGGTCTATTGCCCTGTCGATGGCGGCGGCTGTTTCTACGAAGCCGAAGGTGCGCCGGGTGGCATCCCTGAGCAACTTCTGGGCAAGACCGTTTGGGAAGGCAACCCCATCGTGATCGAAATCCTGAAAGAGCGCGGCGCTCTGCTCGCGATGAAGGTCATCGAACACTCCTATCCGCACTGCTGGCGTTGCCACAACGCGACCATCTTCCGCGCAACGGAACAGTGGTTCATCGGGATGGACAACAACAACTTCCGCCGCCATGCCCTGGAAGCGATCAAACAGGTCAAGTGGAAGCCAGGCTGGGGCGAAGGCCGTATTTCGAACATGGTTTCCGGCCGCCCGGACTGGTGCATCTCCCGCCAACGTGTCTGGGGTGTGCCGATCGTGGTCTTCTACTGTGCGAAATGCCGCGAAACCATCACCGATCACAAGATTTTGACGTCGGTTGTGGATCAGTTCAAGGTGCACTCCGCCGATCTCTGGTTCGAAAAAACCGCGAACGAACTCGTGCCCGAAGGAACCACCTGCAAGAAGTGCGGCGCACCGGACTTCACGAAAGAAAATGACATCCTCGATGTCTGGTTTGACTCCGGCTCCAGCCACCTTGCCGTCCTCACCGAAGAGAATGGTCTGAGTTGGCCCGCGGACATGTATCTCGAAGGCGGCGATCAATATCGCGGCTGGTTCCAGAGTTCTCTGCTGATTGGTGTTGGCCTGAAGGGTGCCGCGCCTTACCGCGCTTCCGCCACCCATGGATGGGCGCTCGATGGCGACGGCAAGGCGATGCACAAGTCGCTCGGCAACGATATTCCGCCAGAGACCATCATCAAAGACTACGGTGCAGACCTTCTGCGTCTCTGGGTCGGTTCCGTGGATTTCACTGAGGACGTCCGGCTCTCGAACACCATCCTCACCCGGCTCTCGGAGTCGTATCGAAAGCTGCGCAACACCTTCCGGTATGCGCTCGGCAACATCCATGACTTCCAGCCCGCGGAACACGCAGTGCCCGGAGCGGAGTTGCACGAGCTCGACCAGTGGATTCTCGCCCGCGCGGCGGAAGTGGTCACCAGGTGCCGCACGGCGTACGATGAGATTGACTTCCACAAGGTCTACCGTGCGGTCTCGGAATTCGCGACGGTGGATCTCAGTTCCGTTTACTTCGACATTCTGAAAGACAGGCTCTACACTTCCGCCCCCAACGCCAAGTCTCGGCGCAGTGCCCAGACCGCCCTGTACCGTTTGCTCGAAGCCCTGGCGCCGCTCTTCGCACCCATCCTGAGCTTCACCACAGAGGAAGTCTGGCAGCACTTGGGCAAGACTGGCAGCGTACACACCGCTTACTTCCCGGAAGCCGCCGCGCTGCTCGAAGGCATTGATCCCGCACGGCTCGAACCTTGGGCCAAGCTGATTGAAGTCCGCGAATACGTGCTGAAGAGTCTCGATACGGCCCGCCAGGAAAAGCTCATTGGGGCGCCTCTCGAAGCCCATGTGCAACTTACGGCCGGGCCCGAACTGCTTCCGCTGCTGCAGAAGTACGCCGCCGAACTCCCCGCTATCTTCATCGTTTCGCAAGTGACGGTGACCGCGGGAGCAGAACTAACGGCGACGATCACCCGCGCGGATGGCGTGAAATGCGAGCGCTGCTGGAAGTACACCAATGATGTCGGCTCAGACCCCGCACTGCCCGCCGTTTGCGCACCGTGCGCAGCCGCAGTGAGAGAGATCTCCGGCAATGCATAGCGCACGGCGGTTGGCGGCATTCCTGACAGCGATGGCCGTCTTCGCCGTGGACCGCGCCTCGAAGTGGTACATCGAATCCAAATTCGATGCCTACGACACGAAACACGTGATTCCCGGACTCTTAAATCTGGTGCGTTCGGAAAACCCCGGCGTCGCATTCGGCATCTTCGCGGACAGCACGTCACAACACAGGACCCTCGCTCTGGTGGCCGTATCTGTCATTGCTTTGGTGATCCTTGCGGCCATGCTCTGGCGGATCGACCGTCTCGACCGGCTCACGGCCTACGGACTCTCCTTCGTCTTCGGGGGAGCAGTCGGCAACGTCTTCGACCGCGTGCGCGTTGGCAGCGTCACTGACTTCATTGACTTCTACTTCGGCACGTATCATTGGTACGTGTTCAACCTCGCAGATACGGCAATTTTCATTGGTGCCGTGCTCATGATCCTGAGTATGTGGCGCACACGGAACGAGGTGACGGCTTAAATGTTTCCCTATCTGATCCAGCTCGGCAGCTTCCGCCTCCCCGCTTACGGGGTTCTCGTTGCAACCGCCTTTCTCGTCGCTCTTTGGATGGCTTCGCGCTTTGCCAAAGAGAAGGGCCTGAATTCCGAAAAGATTGTCAACCTGGGCGTCTATTGCGCACTCACGGGCATGGGAGGCTCCAAGCTCATGATGATTGCACTGGACCCCGATTACCGCGCCCATCCGGGAACGATCTTCACCATGGCCACCCTGCAATCGGCGGGAATCTTCTACGGCGGCTTCATTGCAGCTTTGGTGTTTGCGTATTTCTACATGAAAAAGCAGGGCCTGCCCTGGCTTGCCACTTCCGATCTCTTCGCACCGGGTGTTGCCATTGGCCATGGAATCGGGCGGCTGGGTTGCTTTGCCGCTGGTTGCTGCTGGGGGAAACCGGCTCGTCTGCCCTGGTCGGTGACGTTCACCAACCCGGATGCGCAGAGCACGGGCGTCCCGCTCGGAATTCCATTGCACCCGACGCAACTGTACGAGGCTCTCGCCGAAGCAGTGATCTGCGCCTTCCTCTACTGGCGCTGGAAGAAACCACATGCCGATGGCGGCATTATCCGGCTCTATCTGATCCTCTACGGCGTGGTGCGGTTCGGCGTGGAATACCTGCGGGACCATGATGCTTCGAACCCCTTCGGCGGGCCGTTTGTGCTGGAGCAATGGATCTCGCTCGCACTGATCGCCGCTGGTTTTGCCCTTCCTGTGAGGGGCACAAGTAGAATAAAGGTTCAATAATTCCAACCCTGTTCCAGGAGTGATGATGAAGGCGAAACGCATCGGAATACTGACTGGCGGCGGCGACGTCCCCGGCCTCAATTCCGTGATCAAGACAGTCGTGTACCGGGCCAGCGAGATGGGGTGCGAAGTTACAGGCATCCGGCGCGGCTGGGAAGGTCTCACCCACCTGAATTTCGAAGATCCGGCAAGCGTGGAGAAGTACGTCCTCCCGTTGAACCGGACGAATACCCGCACGATTGACCGCACCGGCGGCACCTATCTGCACAGTTCGCGGACCAATCCGCTGAAGATGAAGAAGGTCCCCGATTTTCTCGCGGGCGAAACGTTCCAGAGTGCCCTGAACACCAAGGGCGGCGTCACATCCACCGTTTTCGACATGTCTCCGCGGGTGCTCAAGAACCTGGAAACGCTGGAACTGGACTATTTGATCGCCATTGGCGGCGACGATACGCTCAGCTACGCCGCACACCTGGACCGCCTGGGCGTGAAAGTCATCGCAATTCCGAAAACCATGGATAACGACGTGCGGAATACCGAGTACTGCATCGGTTTCTCGACCGCGGTATCCCGGGCGAACGATGCCATCGACCGCCAGCGCACCACGGTTGGCTCCCATGAGCGCGTCGGCATCTTCCGCATCTTTGGCCGCGACGCTGGTTACACGGCACTTTATACCGCCTACATCAGTTCCATGCGTTGTGTGATCCCGGAATACAAGGTGGATCTCGACAAGCTCGTGAGCCTGATTATGGAGGATAAGAACTCCAACCCGAGCAAGTACGCGCTGGTTATCCTTTCCGAAGGTGCGGAATGGGCCGGTTACAACCTCCGCGAAACAGGTGAAGCCGATGCCTTCGGCCATCGCAAGAAGGCCAACGTCGGCGAGGATCTGGCCGACGAAATCAAGAAACGCACCGGCGAAGAGACCATCGTCAGCGACCTGACCTACGACCTTCGCAGCGGCAGCCCGGACTTTGTCGACAAAATGGTAGCCTCAACGTTCGCCGGCATGGCGATGGATCTGCTCGAAGAAGGCAAGCACGGCCTGATGATGGCGATCAACCACGGCTGCTACTCGGCTGAGCCGATTCCCGATCCCAAACTCGGTCCCCGCAAGGTGGACATCGCAACCATGTACAACACAGAGCGGTACCGCCCGACTTACACCAAGAAGGCCGGACTTCCCATCTTCCTGACAAAAGCGTGAGCGTGAAGAACCTTTTCGGGCGGCTGTTTGGAAAGACAGCCGCCCCGGCACAACCCGCCCCACCCTCCAAACTCGACGCTGAACTGCGTGAGAAGATCCGGCGCAGCTTTGACGAAGCGTCGCACGATGAGGAGCACTTTCCCTCCACCATCGACCCGCGCATTCAGCATGTGCAAATCCTGCTCAAGCACTTTGGGCCGCTCGATGACCTGACCGTACTCGATGCCGGTTGCGGCAAGGGCCGGTTTGCGCGTGTCCTGCATGAAAAATATCCGACCGCAGGAATCTGGGGAATGGATATTTCACCGGAAATGTTGAAGTATGTTCCGGATGAGATTCCCACAAAGACCGGAACTCTGACTGAAATCCCTTTTCCCAATGCGATGTTCGATTGCGTTTATGCAACCGAGTCGCTGGAGCATGCCGTGGAAATCGAGAAGGCCGTTGGTGAACTTTGCCGCGTCCTGAAGCCGGGCGGCAAGCTGGTCATCATTGACAAGAACGCCGAGCACTGGGGCAAGCTCGATACGCCTGCGTGGGAAAAGTGGTTCGACCGCAAGGAGATTGAGCGCTATCTGGCGAAAGACTGCCGGTCCGTGCACAGCCAATTTATTTCTTATTGGGAAGATGTCGAACCCGATGGCCTCTTTTTGGCCTGGCTTGCGCTGAAGTAAGTGTGAGAGCTTTTTCCGGGTTATTCGTGCCCGCAGCGACATGCCACGTCGATGCAGCGCTGCAAAACCAAATCGTTCAGTCCGAAATCGAAGGCGGTGTGTTTCTCGCCGATGTGCCGCACGGGTGCTGCCTGGAAGTGGAGACCCGCAATCACACTTATCTCTTGATTCACCAGGGAGAGGGTTCCGCTCTGATCTGGGGTCATCCGGAGCTTTGCCCCGAGCCGGTTGCGGTCCAACTGCTGGGCTCGAACTGGGGCGGAACGTTACTGAAAACTGCATATGTGGGGCGCGGCATGAGCCTGGAGTTCCGTCATCCCATCCACGACGTGGTCACGACTTCCACCATTCTCAATATCCGGGAGCATTCCCGCTAGCGGCGTTTGTTTACACTGAAGAGCGAATGGCAAAATCGAATTACTACGCTTTGATCCTGGCTGGTGGCCGGGGCACAAGATTCTGGCCCCGCAGCCGGAAGCGCAACCCGAAACAGGTTCTCACCATCACGGGCCAGCGCTCGCTAATCCAGGCAACCGTTGACCGGCTGGCCCCGATCGTACCGCCAGAGAACATTTGGATTCTGACAAATGACTTTGTGCGCGGTGAAATCGTGAAACAATTGCCCGGCGTGCCGAAGAAGCAGATCATCGCGGAACCGGCGCAGCGGAACACCGCTCCTGCGATTGCTCTGGCAGCGCATATTCTCCATTCGATTGATAAAGATGCCGTGTTTGGTGTCTTCCCGTCGGACCATGTGATTGGCGATCCGAAGGGTTACGTCAAAGCTCTAAAGCCCGCCTTTGCAGCGGCATCCAAGGGCAAGATCGCCCTGCTGGGGATCCAGCCCAGATGGCCGGAAACCGGCTACGGCTATGTCGAATTCCCCAAAGGCACGGAGGCTGGCACGAACGGTGTGGTGGAGGTTTCCCGCTTCCGTGAAAAGCCGGATCTCGCCAACGCAAAGAAGTTTGTCAAAGCCGGAAATTTCTTCTGGAATGCAGGTATGTTCTTCTGGAAGGCGGAAACCGTCCTGGAGGCCATGCGGCAGCACTTGCCCAAGACCGCGACGCTGATCGCGAGCCTGCCCGCTTTCGGTGCCAGGAACTTCGGTGCCCGGTTAGCGGAGGTCTTCCCGCTTTGCGAGAACATCTCCATCGACTACGCTGTGCTCGAGCACGCCAAGAACGTGGTGGGCGTGCCGTGCGGTGACTTTGCATGGAACGACGTTGGCAGTTGGAATGCCGTGTACGAATTGCTCTCCCGTGATGAATTCCAGAATGCCTCCACATCGGAATTATTGCCAACCGATGCAACCGGCAACTATGTGGACGCCGGCAAGAAGCTGGTGGCATTGCTGGGTGTGAAAGACCTGATCGTGGTGGATACCCCCGACGCTCTTCTGGTCGCGGACCGGAGCCGTGCCCAGCAGGTGGGCGACATCGTCAAGCTTCTCGAGAAGAAGAACCGGGAAGAATTGCTTTAAGTTTTCCATCTGCATTAAGTGCCTGTTGAAAAGATCAGTCACTTGGCGAGCCGCGCCCGCAAGGAAGCGGGACTCGCACAGCATTTTTTCAACAAACGCCTAAACCTGTGAACGATATCTGCCGATAGAAAACAGCAGGCAGAGGCAGCGTGTGTGAGTGAATCACACACCTGCAGCCTGTTGCTGAAAGGTGGATATGACCACACGGGAAGCCCTTCGCAAGGGATTCGCGCTCGCAGGGCTGGCGCTGACATCATGGTCGCTGCAGGCACAGAATGCTGACAGCACTGACCCTGTTCCAACACACAACATCGTCGCCGATTACTGGACGAAGCATTTCACGCTGCACGGTGCGGCGCGGGCACGGTGGGAATCCACACTCGGGACGGACTTCTCGCCGACACCCGCCAACTCTTACGTTCTTACCCGCGTCAAGCTTTCTCTGGCGTATGAACCGGTCTCGTGGTTCCGGCTCCTGGCGGAAGCGCAGGACGCCAGGGTCATGGCATATAAGACCGTGCCGACATCATCCTATGCCAATCCATTTGACCTGCGGCAGGCTTACTTGGAACTCGGTAAACAGGAAGGGCCGGTTTGGGGGCGCGCGGGCCGGCAGGAGTTGACTCTCGGCTCTGGAAGATTAGTCGCCTCTTCCGATTGGGGCAACGTTCCCAAGACATACGATGTCATTCGTGGCTCGATGCGGGGCGGCGGCATGAACCTCGACGTTGCTGCGGGCTCGGTCGTCCTTGCGGACCCGAAGCGGATGGATCGCCACAAACCCGGTGAACATTTCTACGCCGCATACTCCACGTGGTCCCGGTTGCTCCCTGCCGGAACGGTAGAGCCCTATTTCATCGCGAAAACGCAATTGGGGGTGAAGAGCAAGGACGGCAAGTCTGGAGATGCCGACACGCTGGCGGCGGGCTTGCGTGTTACCGGCAAAGGTAACTGGGGGTTTGACTACAGCGCCGAGGCCGTCCACGAGATGGGAACCTATGCCAATGACCAGGTGCGGGCCTGGGCGACCGCTTCTACTTTGGGGTGGACGGCAAGCCATATCCCGGGAAATCCACGGTTTCTGGTGGAATATGTTTTTGCCTCCGGCGACAGCGGCAGGAAGGATAGTGCGCACCAGGCATTTGACTTCATGTACGGCCTGAACCAGCCCATGAATAGTTACACGGGGCAGTTTGTCTGGCGGAACTTGAAAGATGCCCGGGCAGGGGTTTCCTGGAACATACTCAAGCCGCTGAAGCTCTCCGTGGACTTCCGGGATTACTGGCTTGCCAATACGCAGGACGGGCTTTATAACATCGCCGGCACACGGACGGCCTACAATACCGCTGCCACCAGTTCCCATGTGGGGGAAGGGATTGAAGCGAATGCAGCCTATGCCTACTCGAAGACAATTCTGTTCGGCATCGGCGTGGCGAACCTTTTCCCCGGCGAGTACTTGGGAGAAGCGAAGAAGACTTCCGGCTTCGTCTATCCGTTCCTCTACATGAGCAAGAGATTTTAGGGCAGCGATGACACTTCTGAAGAAACTCGGGGTTGCCTCCGCGTGCATGGCGGCGGTGGGCTTCACTGTGGCTTGGCTGGGCTTCTGGCAAGTGGGAAATCTGGCCGGCGAAGCCGGGAACGTGATCGGGGGACCTGCGGCCAAACTGGATAGTTACGGCGCGTTGAACCTCGAATTGGCCAGCCTTCGGGTGGCAGCAAGAAACATCCTGGTCTACGCCATGAGCGAACAGGAATCCATCCTGCAGGAACAATTGGTACGCTTCGAGAAATCAAGGCTCAAATGTGACACACAACTGCAGGCGTTGCTTTCCAAGGCCGAAAGCCCGGAAGAACGCGCACCCTTGGAGCGCTTGGCGGCGAACCATGCGAAATGGGTTGGCGTGAGTATGGAGGTGATCGATCTTTGCAAGCGTGGCCAGGCAAGAGAAGCTGCTGCAAAATCCACCAAGGAAGCACGGCTTCCGGCTCTCGCCATGGATGAGGCCCGGGATACTCTCTGGAAGATCCAACAAAAGAATCTGCAACTGGGAGCGGCGCGCATGCAGGCAGCAAGGGCAAAGGCCGGCTGGACTGCGGCGGGTGGTGTGACGGCGACACTGCTCGCCGCGATCATGGCATTGCACACGCTGCGATCCTTCCACAAGTATCTGGGTGGTACGGTGCGCGAGTTGGCAGTCAATGCGGACCAAATGTCCGGGGCGGCAACGCAGATCTCGTCCGCCAGCCAGTCTCTTGCCAACACCGCATCGCAGCAGTCCGCGGCGCTGCATGAAGCGGCGTTCTCGGCCGAACAGGTCACGCAGTTCTCCAGGGAGAGTTCGGCCCAAGCGGTCGATACCGCCGCGGAAGTTGCCGGAGTGGACCGCTTGATCCGGGAAGGCAATATCACCGTGCAAACCATGCGCGGCGCGATGGAGAAACTCAGAAATTCCAGTTCGCGGATCTCCGAGGTCATCAAGGTCATCGAGGAAATTGCATTCCAGACCAATATCCTAGCGTTGAATGCTGCCATCGAAGCGGCACATGCGGGGAAAGAAGGGCTCGGGTTCGCTGTGGTTGCGGACGAAGTGCGAACCCTCGCGCGGCGCTCCGCGGAAGCCGCCCGCAATACGGAATCTCTGGTGAGTGATTCACTCGCGAAATCACTCTCCGGAGCAGATTGTGCCCAACAGGTGGAGAATGTCTTCCGTGACATCCAGGAACGGACCGGGCATTTGCTCAGACTCACAAACAGCGTTCGGTCAGGCAATGAAGAGCAAACTAAATATATCGGCAGCGTGGCCACCAGGGTCAGTGAGCTCAATCAAGCCATTCACAATACGGCGGCAGCAGCGCAGGAAAGCGCTTCCGCCAGTTCACAAATGTCGAATCAAGCGCGAACCCTGGAACAGATTGCCGCTGAGTTGGCCGGGAAGATCGGCGTCTCCTAAGTATTCGCCGGCTAACCAGCCGGTTCCGTCTCCTCGACAAACTTCTCCACCTTCACGCGGTAGATGGCGGACTTCCCATGACGGTCGGACTGAAAGAAAACAGACTGACTATCCGGCGCAAAGAAGGATTGCACAGAGGCAGGGTCAGATGACCTGTGTTCGCACAGAGTCAGTTCCCTCCGCGTCACCCGCAGCAGAATCAGGACGTAAGGCGAAGCCTTGCTGCGGCTGGACCCGGTGAAGACCGAAGCGTCCGTATTCGCCGATGCCGAAGCGAATTGGCTCGTCTTCGCCAGAAGTTTGTCGGTCGCTTCCTCCGGGTTATTCTCGCGCAGCGTGATCAGTTGCCGGGGATCTTCCGGAACATGCAGATAAGTGAAGGTTTTACCTGAAGGAGTCCATGCAAAGCCTTCATTCTTGCCGGCTTCCAGCTTGAGCGGTTTGCGCGATCCAGCGGCGTCCACCAACAGAGCCTGGTCACTTCCCGTCACCAGGAACTGTGGATGTCTTGGCCGCGCATGGATGGATAAGACCTCCATTTCCAGTGGAACAGCTTTCACTGGTAGTTTCGGTGCCACCCGGATCAGTTCATTTCCGATGAGCAGTCCCGCCGCACCATCACTCAGAATTGCAAGTTGGCGGACCGGACCCTTCGCTTGATAGATCTCACGGGCCTTCAATGTCGAAAGAGGAGCATCAAAAAGTGTCTGACCATCCACGAACCAAAGGGACTTGTCATCTGCGCTCAGGGAGATCATACGGTGCTGCAGACCCTGGACATCCGTCAACTGCCGGAAGCCACCGTCCTTCAAATCCGCAAGATAAGCCTGCCGGGAGCCCGAACGGTCACTCCAATGCAGCAGCGACTCTCCCTTGCGGGTGAACTGGCGCAAGCCTGGCTGGGTAAAGCCCGAAGCAAACGCGGGGTCAGTGAGGCGCAGAATATCGAATTCCGTGGCCGGGTCAGTATAGCGCCTGCGCTCCGGGCCATAGAGGCGTCCGGCAATCGCAAGGGCTAAGAAATCGCGTCGCGAGAGAACGTTCAGAATGCTTTTAGTTTACTAAGCTCCCGCCGGGTTCTACGCAACCTGGTCTTCGGGCAGGTGCTTTCGATAACCAAGATAGATATCCACGGGGTCTTCCCACTGCACTTGCTTGTCATTCTCAGCCACAAAGCCATCCACAAGTCCGCGCATCTGCTTCAACGTGACGCGATATTTGGGATCGCCCGCCAGATTGTGAACTTCATCCGGGTCGGACTGCACGTCGAACAGTTCCTCGATCGGCTTCACCGCGGACGCAAAGAGCGCCTGTTCCTGGGTAAGCTTGCCTTGCTTTGCCCACTCCTTCACCAAATTCCAAGTGGGGTAATTCTGTTCCTTGTACTCGTTTGGCTGCATGTAAGGAACAGCGGGAAGGTAATTCCGGATGTACTTGTACTGCTTCGTACGCACGGCGCGCATCCGGTCGATGGAATCATCCATGCGGTCGCGCGCGGTGAAAACGTGCGGACGCGCATTATATTCGGGACCAAAGATATCCTGGCCCTGCATGGCACCGGCGGGCGGCCGGATTCCCCCAAACCCGAGCAAAGTCGGTGCAAGATCCACGCCACTCACGAAACGCTCATCCACCTGCCCCGCATGGCGCCCGTCCGGAAAACGAATGAGGAGAGGAATATTCGTTCCACCGTCATAGAGGAACTGCTTGCCGCGGAACAGTGGTCCGTGATCACTGGACACAACCACAACTGTGTTCTTCGCAAGGCCGTCATCTTCCAGCCGCTGCAGCAACAGCCCCAGGTATCCATCCGAGAGATGAACCGCGTCGAGATAGTTCGCATACTCATCCCGAACGACCGGGCTGTCTGGATAATAGGCCGCCAGTTTCAGCTTCTCAGGGTCCACCAGTTCAGATTTTGGACGCTGCCGGGCGACGTTCCAACCCTGGCCCTTGTGGGTTTCCATGATCGTGATATGGGCGAAGAAGGGCTGGCCTGCCTTCCGCTGATTCCAGTCATAACCATCAAAAAACTTCTCTTTGTCGGTACCATTGGCAAAGAAATTGAGATCGACCTTCCCGCTGCCCAGTGGACCTTGCAGTCCTTTGCGCTTCCCGGGCGGCGGCTGCAGATTACAGGTAAAGTAACCCGCATCCCGAAACCACTCAGACACATGCCTGGCAGGGGCAGGCAGCACTTTCTTATGCCAGTCCCAAGTGCGGTGATTGTGCGCACCGATGTTGTTCTGATACCTTCCGCTCATCAGCGCCGAGCGGCTGGCGGAACAGACGGGGGCCGTGCAGAAGGTGTGCGTGAAGCGGATTCCCTGCGAAGCGAAGCGGTCGAGGTTCGGTGTCTGGACAAGCTTCTCGCCATAGCACCCGAAGTTGGGGCCGCAGTCCTCCAGGATCACATAGAGGACATTCAGCTTTTCCCCGGACTGCTGGGCCGCCGCGCCTGCCGCCGCGCCCACCGCACCCAATAACTCACGTCTCGTTATGGACATGGATGCTATTGTATCGGCGGCGGGGAATCAGTGCTTAAAAAAGAGGGAAGCAGCCATGGCGAACCCTACGCCGATCACGATCTTCCGCACTGCAGCGCGTCCGATGCGGCGGGCCACTCCGGCCCCCAGAACGCCGCCCAGGATTGCGCCGAATGCCATCGCCAGGACGAAAGGCCAGGTCACCATTCCGGCGACGATGAAGTAGACCGCCGCGACACCATTGATGCAGAACGCGAAAAAGTTCTTCATGCCGTTCATTAGATGGATGTCCACAACGCCGAGAATACTCAGCGCCGCCAACATCAGAATGCCAATGCCGGCGCCGAAATAACCACCGTACACCGAGACAAAAAATTGGAATAGCATGGCACCGGCGAACCATTTTGTACCGTGATGATCCCCGCCGCTCGAACCCTTCAGCCAGCGCTGCACCGGCTCCTGCACCATGAACAGCAATGTGGCAAACAAGATCAGCCAGGGTACAAGCTTGTCGAAAACGGCAGGCGGCGTAAACCGCAAAAGCCACGCCCCGCCGATGCCGCCCAGCAAGCTTGGCAAGGCCAGGAACAGCATCTTCCGGTCGACACCTTCCAACTCCTTGCGGTAACCGAACGCACCGCCGAGAGAGCCGGGCCATATCGCAACGGTACTGGTCGCATTGGCGGTAACGGAATTCAGCCCCAGCCAGATCAAGGTGGGGAACGTGAGCAGCGTGCCACCGCCCGCCACAGAGTTCACCATGCACGCCAGAAAGCCTGCACCGAACGCTGCGCCGTACTGGAGAGCCCCGTGCATCATTCGAATTGGATCTGTGCGATCACCAGACTGGGCATCGCCTGATTCCAGGCCTCGCCGAGGTTGTCGAAGGGCAACCGGAATGGCAACGTCTTGCCAGGTGCCAGAGACCCCAGACGGCCCCCCACCACAAACGCGCGTTCCCGTTGCGTCTCAACGCCATTGGTATCCCGGAAAACACAAACCACTTCCACCAGTTTCACGGTCTTCTGGCCGTTGTTCGTGACGTTCCCGAGGATCTCAACCAGCCGCGCCTGCGTATAGCTCTCCGCGGCCTGCAGATGCACATCGGAAAGAGCGAGGCTGTCGAGATACGCCTTACCTTCCTCCGTCAAAACCGCAGGTTGCGCGACAGGCTTGGGCCGGACCGCAAACCAGCCGAGCAAGCCCAAAAGCAGCATTGCCGCCAGCGCAACCACGAAAGTGACGGGCGAAATCTTAACGTCCTGCAACAGTCATCTCTCCGATCATCAAGGTCGGCGCGGCCACGGAACCGCGGAATTCCAGATCATTGCCGATTGCAGTGATCCCTGTCAACATTTCCTGCATGGTACCGGCAATCGTCACACCCGACACAGGGAACGCCAATTCCCCATTGCGAATCCACATACCAGCCGCGCCACGCGAATAATCGCCCGTCACCGTATTGACGCCGCTGCCGATCATTTCGGTCACATAGAAACCGTTCGCAATACCCTGGATCATGGCCTCCGGGCTGACCGAACCGTTTTCCAGATAGAAGTTCCCGTGCCCGATGCCCGCATTTCCCGTCACACCGCGACTCGCATTGCCCGTGGTCTTCATACCCAGTTTGCGAGCCGTGTAGCTGTTCAGCAGATAGCTCTTCAGGACACCGCGCTCAATCACGACGGTCCTCCGCGTGGGCACGCCCTCATCATCAAAGGGCTGCGACCCGAACAGACCAGGAATTGTGCCGTCATCGATCAGGGTGAACCCATCGACAGCGATCTTTTCGCCCAGCTTGCCCGCCAGGAACGACGCGCTTCGATAAATCGAGCGGCCATCCACGGCCTGGAAAATCTCACCCAGAAAGGAACGGGCCATGCGCGGATCAAAGATCACCGGCACTTTCTGCGTGTCCACCTTCACAGCACCCAAACGGCGCAAGGTGCGCTCCGCGGCAATCCTGCCAACCTGCTCCGGACTCTCCAAACGTTCCGAATCGCGCGCCGTGCTGTACCAGTAGTCGCGCTCCATCGCTCCATCGAGAGACGCGACGGGTGTTGCCATCAATGAGCAATAAGTGGAGCGGTAAGCCCCCGCGAAACCACGGGAGTTCGCGAAGATCCGCGCTCCAGTGCTCGAATCAAAGCCGCCGCCTTCGGAGTTCGTAATTCGCGGATCGAAGGCAAGCGCCGCAGCTTCGGCACGCTTCGCCAGATCGATCTTAAAGGCCGTATCGAGCGTGGCAACCGACTCGGAATACAGGCCGAGGTCCGTGGAAATACTGCCGAGTTCGGACGCATCCGGCAGTCCTGCAAAGGGATCTCCCGTCGTCAACTTCGCCAGTTCCATCGCGGAACGGACCATTTGGCGGATGCCATCGTCCCCGAGATCTGAGGTGTAACTGGCCCCCATTTGCTGCCCGATGAGCACACGCAAACCGGCCGCACGGGAACTGGCCTCCTTCAACGTCTCGACTTCTCCCAGCCGAACGGCAACGGAAAACTCACTCCCCTCGGAGATCGTGCACTCCGCATCCGTGGCTCCGGCTTCAAGCGCCAGGCGAACTGCAGCCTGTGCGATGCCCGTCAGTGCGTCCAGGTCCACTGCGCTCACGCCGTGCCTCCGACGGTCATACGGTCAATCCGGACCGTGGGAATGCCCACACCAACGGGAACGCTTTGACCTTCTTTGCCGCAGATGCCGATGCCCTCATCCAGCTTCAGGTCCTTGCCAACCATGCTCACGTACTTCATTGCTTCCGGTCCGTTGCCGATAAGCGTGGCATTCTTCACCGGCCGGGTGAGTTTTCCGTTCTCGATCAGATAGCTCTCTGAGGCCGAGAACACAAAGTTGCCGCTGGTGATATCCACCTGTCCTCCGGCGAAATTCGCGCAATACAAACCCTTTGGCACGGAGCGGATGATTTCTTCCGGGTCACTCTGGCCGGCCAGCATGAACGTGTTGGTCATGCGTGGCATCGGGATGTGTTCGTAGCTCTCGCGACGCCCGTTGCCAGTCGCGGCGGCACCGGTGATGCGGCTCGAAAGCCGGTCCTGCAAATAGCCTCGCAGGATGCCGTTTTCGATCAGCACATTCTGCTGTGTTTCGTTGCCTTCATCATCCACGTTGAGAGAGCCGCGGCGGCCCTGCATCGTACCGTCATCAATGATGGTGCAGAGCGGACTGGCCACCTGCTGGCCAATGCGGCCCGAAAACGCAGAAACCCCTTTGCGGTTGAAATCCGCTTCAAGTCCATGACCCACGGCTTCATGCAACAGAACACCGGGCCAGCCCGGCCCGAGCACCACAACGTTTTCACCAGCCGGGGCTTCGACGGCATCCAACTGGACGAGCGCCTGGCGCGCAGCCTCCGCCGCGAACCGTTCGGGGGTGCCGGAGGTTTGGAAATATTCCAGCTCATACCGCCCGCCGCCGCCCGAGTAACCCTGTTGCGGAACACCGCCATTCTCCCGGGCCAAAGCGGAAACGCTGAGCCGGGCCAGCGGCTGGCGGTCAAAACTCAATACGCCCTCGCTGGTGGCCACCATCACATGCTTGAGGCTGTCCGCGTAAGTGGCCTGCACCTGGAAGATACGGCTGTCATAGGTGCGCGCTGCAATATCCGCACGCTGCACCAGAGCCACACGCTCCTCAAACGCTGTCTCATTCGGGGCGGTCAATACCGGATAGAGATTGCGCCTGCCGCCTTCGTGCAGACTGGACTTGTCCACTTTCGCAGGGCCGGAAGCTATCATCGCCGCCACTTGGGCTGCGCGCTTGATCTTCTCAGGACTCAGATCATCGGAGTACGCGTAACCCGTGCGTTCCCCCGAAATCACACGGACGCCAACGCCCAAAGAGACGCCCTGCGTGGCACTTTTCACGATCGATTCATCAATCGAAAGATTACTCGTCGACAGATATTCAAAGTAAAGGTCCGCGTAATCCCCTCCCCTGCTGAGGGCTTCCGACAGATAATTCTCCAAATCCCGGCGCGTGATCTGAAACTTTGACGCGAAGAACGACTCCGAATAGGACATTCCCCTTCAGGGTACCAGTCCGGTTGCGCTTTATTCGGGGTAGCACAAAACGTCGTGCCTCGCGTTTAGCAGGACCTTCGACGGTTTCTTCGGCAGCCGCAGTGCAATGGGCTGGCTGGTGGAATTCCCCTTCAATCTTGCACTTCCCGCGCGGATCTGGCGGCCGTCGACCTCGACATAGATTGGCACAGCCATCACGAAACTGTCAGAGACACCGCTCTGCGTGACCTGCACGGTGGCGACAAACTCGCCCTTCTCCCCGGCCTTCACTTCAGAGGTCAGCTTGTACTTGGGAATTTCCTGTCCCCAAACGAACTGGTTGAAGAACCAGCCGATGCTGCCGTCACCTGCCACGTTCATGGTCGGCTTCATATGCTTTTGAACCACCAGCATGAAACCCTCGGTACTGGCGTTGCGGTCTTTGTAAGTCGCCGCGAAGTCCTTCATCATCGCGATGAAATCCTCGTCTCCAGTCTTGGAGTCAAACATCAACTGCCGCAGCATGTGCACGATGTAGGCACCTTTGGGATACACCATGCGCCGGTAAGCGGCCTGATGTTTCTCAGAGTTCAGCCTGATACCAAGCGTCACCGGACCCGCATCATTGGCCGTAAAACCAAAGCTGTTCTTATCGAGAACCTGCTTCCGCAGCCGTTCCCAGAACTCGCGTATCTTGTCGCCCTTCTTGTCAAAAGTCTCCACAAATAGACTGGCGGAGAACTCGGCGAAGCCTTCTGAAAGCCACTGGTCCCGGTAAGAGGCCCAGCCGACTTCGTGTCCCCACCATTGATGGGCCACTTCATGCGGAGTCACCTCTTCAATGAAATCATTGAACTTGAATGTGCTGCTCCCCATGAGCAGGTAACGTTGTGTGGAATCAAGAAACGCGCTCACCGGAAGATAGACCAGCGTCGGCCAGGATTGCCCGAAGTTGAATTGCGGCTGCTGCGTGATCGATATCTTGCCGTAATCCAGAGGCCCGAACCAGCGGTTGAATAGCCGCATGGAGTTTTGCGTATCTACCAGTGCGTTCTGTGCCATTGAGGATGGGGACATCGCATCCGCGTTGGCAAATTGCCGGATCGCACCAGGCATTTCAGAGGTGGCAAACACGTCCACCTGATACTTGGCCTCGGCATCCATGATGCCTTTCTTCTTAAATAGCCCATAGTTAAAGCCGGCAATCGCAAGCTTCTGCGTGGACTCCCACTCTGAGCCGGCATAGTCGCCTTCTTTCCATTCGCGCTTCAGGTTGCCCACGCTGACGAGGTTAAAGGCTTTCGGAATACGGTAAGTGAGATGGTAAGTGGCGCGGTCGAGAAACGTATTGATGTTGGGATACCAGCTGGTGCGCGCACTGACCGCGAAATTCCCGCCGCCGGCATCCTCCAGCACCTTATTGCCGCTGTATTCGATTTTGACCTTGACCGACTCACCCTCCGCGATCGCCTTGGGCAGAATCACTGCGAAGGCCCCATCCACGTTGCGGCTTTCCTGGATGAAAGGAATCTCCTGATCTGCCACCGTCACCCTGCTGGCGCGCAGATTCGGAAGGAGGTCGACGAACAGGACGCGGGCACCTGTTTCACGGCCTTTGATCGTGATTTCCGTCACCGCGGTCAAGCGTCCGCTGCGGGCGATCGCCGTTTCGATGTTGTAGTGTTCGGCCTGAAATGCATGCCTGTTCTCTTCTTGCGTGGCCTTGCCTGCCTTCAGTTCGCCGTACAGATGGGTCATGTAGAGGATGCCATCGTGGGTGCCGCCCGGGTCCACGTTGACCAGTGCCACTTCTTCGGGAGAAGGCAGGTCCGGCAGCGCGCCCCGCGTATCGAGGATGAAGCGCAGATCGCGGCGCTTGGTGCCATGCAGATAGGCGCGGAAAGACATCTGCCTGGGTGCGGTGTGATAGATCTCCGCCAGTAACTTAGCCTCCACGTTGCTGGACTCATTGGAGCTCATTATCTGCTCCGCAAAACTTCGGGCAGGTTGCGGACGCGTATGCAGGCGGCTGCGGAAATCCTTCAGAACATTAGCTGCGGAAGTACTGAGGGCAACTGGTTTGCCATCTTTCTTCACCTGGTCACGAAAAACGTCAGTGAAGAAGAAAGCTGCGGTCTTGAAGTCCTCCGTCAGAGGAGCTTGTCCCGTTCGATCCATCAGGAAGCGCCTCTCATCCGGGGTAACGGGACTAAGATTCAACGTTCCATCGCCCTCGAACACGGCGTAAACCACTTTGCCCAGCACGGGCTCGCCAAACGTGACCTTGCCATTCAAAGTAAGAACGGCATTCTCCCGGATGATCTTCAGATCTTTGACCTCATAGGTATCCGTCGGCGCACCCTTCCGCAAGGCGACATATGAAGGGTCACTGTTGGCGAGGCGGGAGATCTTGGATTCAATCTCAACGGAGGTCTCCAACTGGGCCAGTTCCAGTTTGACCGGAACCTGCAGGTCGTCCGCACCCACCTCCAGACTGCTGTCAAACGGCGCGAGTCCAGGGGCTTGGACAACAAGCTTATACTTGCCCGGCTTGAATCCAGCGGCAGTAAAGCGCCCCTTGCCATCGCCTTCAAGCGTCGTCGCTTTGCCCGCATCCGGGGTGACCGTCACCGTCGCGCGGGCCACAGCCGCACCGTCGGGGTCAGCGACCTGCACCGTGATGGAAGCCGCCGTTAAGATCGCTGGAACAACCAGTGCTGCCGCGAGAATTAAGAAAATATGAATCCACTTTTTCATGTTGCCTGCCGATTAGGCGCAAGATTAGCCCGGAATTCTCACCAATATTAGGCAAAAGGCCGTCTGATCTGGCATAACTGGTTTGTCTAGAACGAGTTGAGTCAGAGAGGAGAACGGCCTTTGCTATGACAGAGTGTATCCAAGAACGGTTCGGATTTGAAGG
>CAIXXM010000003.1 GCA_903923395.1 uncultured Acidobacteriia bacterium | reverse complement strand
GGGGTAGCCTCTCCAGAGCCAGCGCAATGCATCGGGCATGATTGCCGCAGTTTGTTTGCCGTCATGCCCGCCGTTGCCCAGTTCGAACTTCACGTCATAACCCGAGTAAGAAAGTGCCTCAAACATCACCTGGTTATTTACGGGCCAGCTTCCGGCATAGAAAGTGCCGAATGGAAGATCCGCCGCGAGATGATCATTCTTGCCCGCCTGCAAATGTACCCGGATGGGCTTCGGTTCCGTCTTGCGGATCAAAGCTGGCATCGCATCCGCGCCCTTCATGGACACAAAGGTGCCAATGAAGCTCAGAACACGCCGGAATTGATCGGGCCGGTTCCAGGCGGCCATGAAGGCACCCACGGCACCCGTGCTGTTGCCGGAGAGGCCGCGGTCATTCGGGTCCTTCGAGAGGTTATAGCTCTTGGACACTTCCGGAATCACTTCGTCGATCAAGAAGCTGGCAAACCGGTCGCTGAGCGAATCGTATTCAAACACGCGCTCGAAGCGGTTCATCGCTTCGGGATTGACCACAGGCAAAACGCCAGGGTCAATGAAGATCCCGATCATCGGCGGAATGTCCTTCTTGGCAATCAAGTTATCGAAGACGGTCGGGACGCGCATTCCGTTCCCGACTGCACCGCCGCCATCGAGATAGATCATGAACGGTGTCGGCTTGCTGGCATCATACTGCGCGGGCACATACACCTGGTAGTTATGTGGCGTGCCGGGATAATACTTGCCGGGCGCAAGTACATGTTTCGTGACTTTTCCCACAGGGACACCGGGCTGGGGCAGGGAATCGGGTCCCGGTTTGTATTCCTGAGCGGAGGCCAGCAGGCCAAAGAGCATGAGCAGAGACAGCGTTCGCATCGTTTGAAGCAAGTATAACGGTCTCAGGGAAGCGGGCGAATACGAAGATCACGGAATTCCACACTGGCATTTTCGAGATGGATTTGCAGGCCGATGCGCCCCGGTGCCAGCACCTCCCGGGGCAGCGCATCAAACGCAGCAACCGCTTCGCCGTCCACCCAGACGCGGCACGTCCCGCCCACGACGCGGATTTGTAGCAGGAACCAGCGCTCCTCCAGTTCCGCCTGCAGAGTACTGCGCGAGCGGCCATAGATGCTGCCGGTTGGATACACGGAATCGACCGTCGAATAGATTTGGACTTCGAAGCCGCGGTTGGGTCCGGTGGGTTGCCCGCGCAGGAAGATGCCGCTGTTCACCCGGTTGTGACTGCGCACTGCCGTGGTGAGTTCGAAGTTGCCGAACTCCTGCGGGGCGTAAAGAATACTGTGGCCATTGGCCCCTTCAATGGTGTCTCCATGTTCCTGCCACTCACCGGAATCACCGCGTTTGCCCCATTGCGCGATACCCGTCAGCGGCACGAACCTGGTCGGCGAACCGAAGTCTTCGATTTCGATCTTCCGCAGAGAATACGCGTAGCCCATGTCTGGAAAACCGATGACGCCACGCCGCAAGCGGTGTTCGAGCAAAGGATCCGCGGCGAGGTCGAGATCTTGCGTGGTGATGCCATCGATCACCACCTTCAGCCGACTTCCCCGCGCCTGGATTTCGACGGTATGCCAAACCTCGAAGGACGGCGGGAAGGTGTGCAATGGACTCTTCGCCCCGGCGATGGCCCCCGTGATGTAGGGTGTCGTTTCGTTGTGGAAGTCATGCGCCAGGATGATGGCGAGTCCCGCCTGCTGTGGGCGGTCCGTGCGTGGAGCGCGCAGGAGCACCGCTGCTTCGGCCCACTGCGCGAGCTTGTATTCGAACCTGAGCTGGAAATCTTCAAACTCTGCCTGCGTATGGACCCAGTTGGGTGCATGGCCCCGGCCTGAGATGCGCAATTGCCCATTTTCGGTCGAAGCAGTGCGGCGTGGACCGCTCATTTCCCAGCCCTGCAGGGTCTTGCCGTCAAACAAGCTGCGTGGAGAAGCGTACGCGGAAACGGCGAACAAGAGGAGTGCTGAAAACAACTTCACCGAATAATGATATGCTGTACCTCTCATGAGTGCTCCAGCCGCCGCCCCTGTTGCGGACCGCCACGCCGCATATAACAAAACGCGTCTCTTTTGGGTCAGCGTTCTTGCTCTCTTCACCGCCGGAATGAGCGCGTCTTTGCGCGCCACCGTCGCCGGTGATATCCAACGGATTTTCTTTGATCCCATTGATAAAGCCCACTCGGCCGAAATGATCGGCTCGGTGCTGGGCGTCGCGTTCCTGGGATTTGCGTTCACGATTGCCATTGGCAGTCCGCTGCTCGATTACATCGGCATGAGTTTGCTGCTGCCGCTGTCCGGTGCCTGTTTTATCGCGGGTACCCTGGTGGTAACGAATGCGGGCGCACTCAGCGCACTTGGTGACCCGTATCATGTGATCTATCTTGGCGCTGTGCTGCTGGGAATTGGATGGGGTCTGGTGGAAACGGTGATCAATCCCTTGACTGCCACGCTTTACCCCGATGACAAGACCGCGAAGCTCAACGAACTGCATGCCTGGTGGCCGGGCGGTTTGATTGGCGGCGGTTTGACGGGGCTGTTCCTGGGTAATTTCAACGTTGCATGGGAACTGAAGCTCATGGTCACCTTGATTCCCGCCACACTGGTGATTCTGCTCTGCATCGGCGTGAAGTTCCCGCCGACCGAACGCCAGGCTTCCGGCGTCTCCATGGGCGAAATGTTCAAGGAACTGCTGCGGCCGATGTTCATCGTCTTCTTCCTCTCCATGTTCCTGACCGCTGCCTCCGAACTGGCACCCGGCCAGTGGGTGGACATTGCTCTGACCCGCACCGTGGGCATGCGCGGGATCTGGCTGCTGGTTTACGTCTCAGGCCTGATGTTTGTGATGCGCCACTTTGCCGGTGCTGCCGTGCATAAGCTGTCGCCGATTGGCTTGCTCTGGGTGAGTTGCCTGCTGGCGTCGCTCGGATTGGTGGCGCTCAGTGTGGCAAATGATCCTGTCACCGGCTTGCTGGCTGCCACGCTTTGGGGCACCGGTGTTTGCTACATGTGGCCGACGATGCTGGCGACGGCTTCGGAACGTTTCCCCCGCGGCGGTGCGCTGCTGATGGGCTTGATGGGAACGGCCGGAACGCTGTCGATCAACTTCGTCCTGCCGCTGATGGGCAAGATCTTCGATACGAAGAAGGTGGAACTGGCGGGTGGTGCGGAGAAGTTTGCCGCCATGCCGCAGGGTCCTGCAATGGAAGCGCTGCTGGGCCAGGCTGCGCAGTTGTCATTCCGGGCAGTTGCAATTCTGCCGGCGGTACTCTTGATCGTCTTCGGCGCCATTTGGCTCTATGACCGGTCGAAGGGCGGCTTCAAGGCGGTCAAGATTTAGGAAATGGAATTGTAAGCGTTGTGGAGCGGGCGGATTGCTGCAAGAGCTTTCCGCCCGCTTATTTTTTTCGACGGCATCGAATGTGCCGAAATCAATGTGGCTGCATCCGATGCTATGATGCAGTCGTGAAAACGACGATTGATTTGGACGACGGACTTCTGCGGACGGCTATGGCTTTGTCTGAAATCCGCCGCCAAACTCTTTCCGCCGTAATCTGTGATTTAGCTTGGAATAGTCTCCGCCCTGAACCTGTCGCGCTGGAGACAAGGAATGGATTCCCCATTCTGCCGCGACGGACAGCTTCCATGCCTGTAACCGCTGAGCACGTCAACGACCTGCTCTATCAAGCCGACCTTGAGGATGTGACTCTTGGATTTCAACCGTGACATGGCTGTTTGACGTCAATGTACTCGTCGCCATCGCGGATCCGGAGCATGTCTTTCACCCTTCGATACACAGGTGGACGGCGACACAGGTTTATCGCACTTGGGCCACCTGTCCAATCACGGAAAATGGAATGATCGGCGTGATGTCGCAACAGTCTTACCATGGGAGCCGGATCACCGCTCCTGAAGCGATTGAGACTCTGCGGGCCATGAAGGCACCACAGACCTGGAAACATGAGTTCTGGCCGGACTCCTTCTCGATCACGGAATCGGCCATGGTCCTCTCCGGGCGCATCGCCGGCCCGAAACAACTCACGGATGTCTATCTGGCCGGGCTGGCCAAGAAAAATGGCGGCCGGCTGGTTACGTTTGATACCAGTGTGGCGTGGCACGCAGTAGCTGGCGGTTCGGTGGAGTTAATCGAAGTCCCAGCCCTGTAGGTTGGTTGTTGCGGGCCTAACTCCGGCCCGCCCGTGGACCCTTCTTCAACTTGGCCGGATCATACGCGCCCTTGACCTTGCGGTCGCGGCGCTTCGTGCGTCCGCGGACCTTCAGGTTGATCGGCGTTCCCATGAAACCAAACCGCTTGCGCAACTGATTGATCAGGAAGCGTTCGTTTGAGAAGTGCAACGGCTCGGGGTTATCCGTAAACAGCACGAACGACGGCGGACGGCAGCCAGCCTGCGTGATGTAGAGGATCTTCCTCTCGTCGTAATGCAGTGTTTCCACGAAGCGGTTCAATTCGCCGGTGGTGACGCGCTTGTAGGCCGAATCATTGACCTGCTTGATCATACTGAAGAGCTTGCTCACGCCCTTGCCATCCTTCGCCGTCATGAAGACCACGGGCGCGTATTCGAGGAACTTCAGTTCATCGCGCAGGTCCTGTTCGAATTCGGTCTGCTGCCGGGCTGTGACCAGGTCCCACTTATTGACGCAGATGATCACCCCGCGGCCCCCCTCATGCGCGTAGCCCGCAATGGTAGCGTCGCCGCCGACGATGCCATCGGAAGCATCGGTCATAAGCAGCACCACATCCGCCATGCGGATATTGCGGCGGGCCATCACGACGGAGAGCTTTTCCGTCATCTCCGTGGTCTTGCCTTTACGCCGGATACCCGCGGTGTCCACGAAAGAGAAGAGAATCCCCTTGTGTTCGAATGTGGCATCCACGGAGTCCCGCGTTGTTCCCGCAATCGGCGAGACAATGGCACGTTCTTCCCCGGTCAGAGCGTTCAACAGCGTGGATTTACCTACGTTCGGGCGGCCGATGATGGCGACACGGATGGGGCGCTGTGCTTCCTTGGCGGCGTCGGCTGCTGCTTCCTCTTCCGTCTCCTCCGGGAAGCCTTCGGTGACGTGGCTCAGCAGTTGTTCCATGCCCAGGCCATGCTCCGCGGAGACTCCGAACATGTCCTTGATCCCCAGGCGGTGGAAGTCATACATCAGACTTTCCTTCGCTCCCACGTCGATCTTATTCACCGCGAGTGAGACTGGCTTGCCGGTCTTCCGCAGCAAAGAGGCGACTTCGAGATCGAGCCCTGAGATTTCGGTGCGGCCATCGACCACAAAGATGATGTGAGCGGCCTTGTCCAGGGCGAACTTCGCCTGGCGGAGGATCTGGCTCGGAATGTATTCGGCATCGGCGACGACAATTCCGCCCGTGTCAATCAGTTCAAACTTCTTGCCGTCATACTTGCCCTGGCCGTAGATGCGGTCGCGCGTGATGCCTGGCTCGTCGCCCACAATGGAGCGCCGGGAACCTGTGATTCGATTGAAGAGGGTGGACTTGCCGACATTCGGCCGTCCCACGACCACTACCGTGGGAGTTTCGTTCGGCATATATGACTCAATGATAGCAATGCGGCGAGGGTGGTATCCTGCGTGGATCAATAGCGCGCCGGTAGATTGATCAAAATGGCAGTGACGATAGCTTTCCATCCCAATAAAGCCGATATCCTGCGGAGCGCGTACGTCGGACTCCGGTCGCAACCCGCCAATTTCGCTCTGGCTTTTGGATTCTTCGTTGTACTCCCCTGGTTTTTGGCTTCGCTGGGCATCATTGTGTCGCTGTTTGCAGGATCAATGATCTTCCCGTGGGCACTTGGCGGGTTGATTGTCGCTCCCCCCTTGGTTGTCGCTTCATTCGCATGGCTGACGTTGCTTCAGGTGCATGGCGCGCGAGGTTTGGAAGGCACACACACGTACGAGTTTTCAGAAACGGGCATTCACTTGAAGGGACCAGGATTTGACAACCAGTTGGACTGGGCGATGCTCACCCTATGTTACGGTCGCAAACAAGGTGTTGTGTTCAAATCCGGGAATGCTTTTTTGATCTCAGTGCCGTCACATGCGCTATCTGCCGACAAGAGGGCTGCATTGCAGCAGTTGCTGGTTGCCAAAGGGGTCAAGTTGTCCGGGTCGTGGTGAACCACCACGTTGTATTTGCCCCGCCGGTATGATGGTTTCTGGTGTCCAAGGCTCCTCTCACAGTTAAGAAGTTCTTTCAGAGCTACGGACCGCTTGCCGCCGCGCATCCTGCCTATGAAAGCCGTCCCGGCCAGTTGGCCATGGCCGAGGCCGTTGAAGACGCCCTGCTCAACAACCGCCGCCTGATCGTGGAAGCGGGTACAGGCACCGGCAAGACTTTGGCCTATCTGGTTCCCGCGCTGCTGTCAGGCAAACGCGTCGTCGTTTCCACGGGCACCAAAGCCCTCCAGGAACAGCTTTACTTCCGCGACATCCCGTTTCTCGAAAAGGTTCTCGACCGCAAGCTGCGGGTCTGCTACATGAAGGGCCGCAACAACTACGCCTGCCGCCAGAAGATCTACGATGCCGAGAACGCCCCTGTGCTGAATGGCATGGAGGAGGTCAACCAGTTCCAGATCATCCAGGACTGGGAAAAGGAGACGGAGATTGGCGACCGTGCCGAGATCCGTGAACTCGCCGAAGACAGTTCGCTCTGGGCCAAGATCGATGCCCGAAGTGAACTCTGCGCCGGCCAGAAGTGTAAACAGTTCGAGCGCTGTTTCATTACCCTCATGCACCAAAGGGCGGCCGAGGCGGATATCATCATCGTCAACCACCATCTCTTCTTTGCGGATGTCGCGGTGCGGCGTGAGGAAATGGCCAGTATTCTGCCGGAATACCAAGCCGTTGTCTTTGATGAAGCCCATGAAATTGAAGACACCGCCGGCCAGTACTTCGGCTTCTGGATCAGCAACTACCGCGTGCAGGATCTGCGGAGAGATATCGGTGCGATCTCCCGCGTGCGCAAGTTTTCCAGTGATGAGCTGGATCGGACGCTGATTCGTCTGGAGGAGATTTCGCTGCAGTTCTTCGGGCAACTCCCGGGGAATGAGGGTCGCGCGAGCTTCACAGAGCGGCAGGAGTTTTTGGAGGCGAACGGCAGCCTGTATGAGGATTTCAAGATTGCTTTCGACCTCTTGGCATCTCACCTGAAGTTGCTCTCGGAACCGCCCCAGGAGGTGATTCCTTTGCACCGGCGTACCCTCGAACTCCGCGGTGCGCTGGAGTTCCTGGCTGAATCCCAGGATGCACGATTTGTTTACTGGGTGGAGCGGCGCGGGCGAGGGATCTTCCTTCAGGCTACGCCGATTGATGTCGCGGAGATTCTGGCCGAGCATCTATGGACGAAGGTGGAGACGGCTGTTCTGACGTCAGCCACGCTGGCGGTCGCGGGAGGGTTTGAGTTTGTGCAGGGCCGCTTGGGCTTGCAGAGCGCCCGGACTCTTGTGGTCGAAAGCCCTTTCGATTATCAGAAGCAGGCGCTGTTGTATGTGCCACACCACATGCCCGGCCCGCAGAGTCCAGGGTATGTGGCTGCCGCGGCGGAGGAGATCATCCGCATCCTGCGCGCGAGCCGGGGGCGTGCGTTTGTGCTGTTCACCAGCTACACACAGATGCGCGCGGTGTATGACCGTGTGTCCTTCGAAATTGAGTATCCGGTGCTGATGCAGGGCACGGCACCGCGCATGGCGCTGCTCGATGAATTCCGCGAGACGCCGAACTGCGTGCTCTTTGCAACGTCGTCATTCTGGCAGGGCGTGGACGTGCCGGGGGAGCAGTTGAGCTGCGTTATTATTGATAAGTTGCCTTTTGCGGTGCCAAGTGATCCCGTAGTGGAGGCCCGCGTGCGGAGTGTGAAGGATGCCGGGGGCAATCCGTTCTACGACTACCAGATTCCGCAGGCGGCAATTGCCCTGAAGCAGGGCTTCGGACGGCTGATCCGGACGCGTTCCGACCGCGGAGTGCTTTCGCTGCTGGATAACCGGATTACCACCACGCGTTACGGACAGGTCTTCTTCGACAGCCTGCCAGACTACGCTTTTACGATGAAATTCGCCGACGTGGAGAGATTTTTCGATGTTTGAAGTTACCGTGGAACATACCTTTGCAGCTGCGCATTACCTGCGGGATTACAAAGGCAAATGCGAGCGGCTGCATGGCCACAATTACCGCGTGATGGTCACGCTCCGGGGCACGGAACTCGACAAGGCCGGCATGCTGGTGGATTTCACCGAGATGAAGCGGGCACTGAAGGCCATTCTGGAGCCGTTTGACCACTACCACCTCAACGAAGTGGAACCGTTCACGTGGCTGAATCCTTCGGCTGAGAATATGGCGAAGTGGTTCGCTGAGAAGCTGAAGGATGAACTGCGGCTCACGGTCCCGGCGGAAGTGGCGGAAGTGAAGGTTTGGGAGACGGATAAACAGGCGGCGACTTACCGTCCGTAGGAGCGTACCCAAGATCGCAAATAGGGAGTAAGTACCTCAGCTTGCAGATGAGTGCTCTTCCGCTTGCTACCTCGACTCCGAATTCTTGCCCAGGACCTGAAGCTGGCTTGGGAGCGCATGAAGGAGGTCCAGCAATGAAAAAGTCGAATCCAAATATCGGTCCGTCGCTCAACGAATTTCTGTCTGAGGAAGGCATCTTGGAAGAAGCGCGCGCGATCGCCATTAAGGAAACGATCGCCTGGCAAATTCAGCAGGCAATGGCGGACGGGAAGGTCACCAAAGTCGAGATGGCGCGGCGAATGAATACCAGCCGCGCTGCTCTCGACCGCTTTCTCGCTCCCGGTACTGCTTCGGTCACGCTGCAGACTTTGACCCGGGCGGCCAAAGCGATTGGGCGTGACCTGCGCATTGAGCTGGTTTAAACCCTACCAGTTCAGCTTCAGACTCAACTCCACCAGCCGTGATAAAGCTCCGTTTGCGTTCACGAATCCAAACGATGTGGGCGTGGTGAACGGCGCAACGGATTTGTTCGTGATCGAGCCGGAATTGAATGCGCTGAAGGCACTGGTGTTGCCGTTGGGCAGCAGGTAGATCGGGTGGTTCAGCGCGTTGAATGCCAGAACACCCAGCTCCAAGAAGTGCTTCTCGTTGTTGCCAAGAACAATCCGGCGGGTCAGCTTCGCGTTGAGCGTTGTGCTCCGCGGCCCACGGCACCCGGTGTTCGTGCGCGGCGCATTGCCGAAGCTTGGATCGCCCAGCGAACCGGGAACCGAGAAGTAAGCGGAGTTGATATATGGCGTATTCGGTGCATTGGCCCGCCAGTTGGGATTCACGCACGGCACATCGGGGTTGATATTCGGGCGCAGGTTATAGCCCGCGGGCAATGCTGCCGCTCCGTTGGTGGTCGAAACATAGTAGCCCGCACTCCCCAGCACCGCACTGAAGGGCTCGCCGGATTGGGAATTGAACGTCCCCGAGTTGTTCCACTTGCCAATAATCTCATCGAGCACGCGGACCTTGGTGGACAGCAGCTTGCCCCGCCCCAAAGGCAGTTCATAGGTATAGCCGAAGGTCAGCTTCGAAGGGATGTCCCAGGACGAAACGGCGCGCTCCAGGCGAAGGTTCGTGGTGTATTGCGGCGGCGCCGGCGCGAAGGAGTTGGAGTTCTGCAGGTTGTTGTCCCCACCCACGTCGTCAATCGACTTCGACCACGAATAACTTCCCACAATCGAAAGGCCGAACTTATAGCGGTACGTGTAGTTCACATACAGCGCGTTGTAGATGGAATCCCCCTGCCGGTTCAGATACTCGGTAAGTGTCTGGTTGAAGAAATTGGGATAGGGGTTCAACGCCTGCAGCCGGGTCTCGTTGACTACGGTGCCATTGGCGGTGATGCCCAATGGATTGGCAATATTCTGTGAGAAGTTATAGCCGTTGTTGATGTTACTCACGATAGTGGAGAACGACGGCGCATTCAACGGCGGCTGGAAGTTACTGATGAGGTGGACACCGCGCAGTCCCTGATAGCTGATCTGGAGCAGCGCGTTCGTGCCGGCCTGGTATTGCAACACGGCGGCCCATTGCTGCGAATAGGGGACGACGTTGTTTTGCACCACATACGGAATGGTGACACCCTGTACGGTGAAGTTTGGTCCGGTGGTGGTCAGCGCGGCCAGGCTCGACGTCAACTGTGTGACGGGGTTGGTCAGGTAATTGACCGCGGCGTTGGGGTTAACTCCGCCGTTGGCTCCGCCCACTGTGGCCGAGGATACGTTGAAGTCGGGGTTTGGCGTTCTGTTATAGCCGGTCAGCGGAACCCGGTTGATGCCGTAATTGGCGCGCAAAGTGACTCTTTGCAACGGGTGCCAGGCGATACCGATGCGGGGCTGAAAGCCCATATAGTTCGTGGGGAATAGCGTCTTGCCCAGGCCGCAGGTGCCGGAGAAGCAGAACGCACCATTCACTGCCGTACCGTTCAAAGTGCCGGAGATGTTCGGCACGAAGGTTCCCTGTTTGTTGTACTTTTCCATCTGCGGCGTTTCCACTTCATACCGCAGGCCAATGTTCAGGGTTAGGTTCGGGCGGATTTTGAAGTCATCCTGCGCGAAACCTGCATAGTAATGCCAGCGGTAGTAGGCTGGCACTTCCACCGGAGTTGCGGAATAGGATTGAATCAGGCCGAGATCCATGGATGCCAGCGCATTGCCACCCACTGAACCATTGTTGGTAGATGTTGCCGCGAAGTTATAGTTACCGCCATTCACCCCGGCGAGGTCGATCATATTCGATTGCAGACGGCGGATATCTACACCGAAGCGCATCGAATGGTTGCCTTTCGTCCAGGCAATGTCATCGGAGAACTGATAGTTCTCATCGGTTTCCGTATTCGGCGAGTTGGCCGCGCCGATGCCGTTGAAGCTATAGCCGAAGCTGACGCGCGGGAAGCCAACACCGGAGGTCGCCGGAGCCAGGCCATACTTCGCGCCCCAGTCCTGGCTGAGGGCCGCGTCAGTTTCCGAGCGGATCTGGTAATTCCGCATATAGAGAATCCGGATCTCATTCACCAGAGACGGGCTGATCACGTGCGTTTCATTCATCGCGAAGTTCTTGGCATAGGACTTGTCGCTGGGCACCGCATCAAGTGGATTCGTTGTGGGGAAGCTGTAGTAGCGGTTGGCCGTGATCGGGTTGTCCGAATACCTGGCGAAAACGTGATCCGTGCCGGAGAATGTGTGATCGATGCGGAACGTATACCGGTTATCGATGTTATTGATCCCGCGCTGGTAGTAAGCATTGAAACCGGCGTTATTCCAGAGACCATCGGGCGTCAGATAAGTGAAGAGTCCGGGCTTCGACGGCGTCGGCATCTGGCTGATCACATACTGCGCGAAGGGGTTCTTCGCCAGTTGTGCGGACACATTATTGCCGGGGATGGGCACATACTGCGTGGTGCTGGCGTAGTAGGCCCCGCTGGAAAGACCGTTCGAATTGATGGGCGTTTGGTAATAGAGACCACCCACGCGGGGTGCTGCCAGCGCGGCTGCGGCACCCTGATTCGTGAGGATCGTGGTGTTGAGCAGCGAGATGGAGTTGCTGAAGTCCCCGGCGAGTTCCTGCGGCGTTGGCACCTGCGCAAAGCCGGATACTTTGTTCGAAACGCGCGCGGGTTCGATGCCAACGATGAAGAACGTCCGGTTGCGTCCGTTATAGATCTTGGGGAGCCAAACGGGTCCGCTGACGTAGCCTCCGAAGAATTGCTGGTGTTGCGAAGCGGGCAGCGTGCCGCCGATGGGGAAGGCATTCAAGCCCGGGTCCGTATGGCGGTAGGTGACGGTGGCGTGCAACTGGTTCGTGCCGGATTTTGTGGCCTGAATAATCAAGCCGCCCTCGGTCAGGCCGTATTGCGCGGGGATGCCGTTGGTGATGACGGTGGTTTCCTGGATCATTTCGCCGGAGACGCTGAGACCGGCCCGGGGGAAGCTGGCTTGTGTCACGTCAGCACCGTCCACCAGAATCGGGCTGCGGCCTTGCCAGGCACCACCAATCGTGAGCTGGGCACCGGGTGTGACGTTGCTCGTGTTGAAGCTCGGGTTTTCGGTGCCAATCTGACCGATTTGGCCGGGGTCGCCGTAAACGCCTGCGACCAGTGTGACGGCTGAGAGGGAACTGCGTTCGGTGTAGGGCAGTTCCGCAACCACTTGATTTTCGATGGTGGTCGCGACAGTTTGTGTGGATTCGTTGAGCAGCGGAGCGGAAGCGGAAATTGTGACCGTTGTCTTGGCCTCGCCCACGCGCAGCACCATGTCCGCGGTGGTCACTTGATCGGCTGAGACGTAGAGGCCTTCGATTTGGGAGGTTTGAAAGCCGGTCTTTTTGGCTTCAATCTTGTAACGGCCGGGGTTCAGCGCTTCAAAACTGTAAATGCCCTGGCTGGAGGTTTGCGTGTCATAGCTGACACCGGTTTCGGGGTTGGTGATGGATTGCGACGGCGGGAACGGGAGCACTCGAAGCATCCGTAACGCGGCCATTGACGTGGCCCTGGCCGGTCTGCGCGAAAGCGGATGCAAAAGGGATCAGACTGCAGAGCAGCAGACTGGCTATAGGACTAAAAAACGGGGGATGAGCAGAAGCGCACCTGGTAAGCATAGATGCGTACTAATCTATACCCTTTACGTCTCCAAAATGTGGTCTAACACAGATTTTACAATTGCAGCAATATGGGGGAGCGGCCGCCTCCCCAGACGGCCGCGAAAGGATGTTCCCCCAACCCGTGGTTATTCCTGCCAGTAGGTCACCAGCAGGCCCTCGCCGGCCACGTCTGCATCCACGGCGTAGTCGCTGAGACGCAAAGTGTCGGCACCATCCTGTGTTTCGAGAAAGAAGCCTTCTGAGAATCCTCCGCTGGTATTGGGCCACAGGATACGTGTGACGCCAGCGAGGGTGCTCTTGTTCATGCCGGCCTTGCCGATATAGGTCTTGCCGGTGAGTCCCGGAATGACCTGGAAGAAGATCTTTGAGGCTGTGGTGTTGGCTGTCGTCAACGGCACCGGGGTGCCTGGCGTGGCGACATTGACGCGTCCGAGAGGATTGATGGTCATAATTTGCTCCTTGTTGGAAACGCGTGGAGTTGGAAGACGTTTCCCGATCAAACAGTAGCCCCGCGAATGGCGGCTGCTGCGTCTTTCCAGGCCTAAGTGATTGATTCCATGGCGAAGAATTTTCTCAATCGTGCGTTATTCCCCTCCCGCAGCAGGTCGCTCCAAAAGAGCTCTTCCGAACCATGGGCGTAATTTACTGGGGTTGACTGCTCTGGACAAAGCCAGAGTTCTCCTGTTTACTGGTACCAGTACGTCCAGATCTTACGAGTCGTGCGATGGGCTATCAGGAGGCGAGTGTGAGGGGTTCCGCGGGAGTGGTTGAAGCGGCTGAAGAACGCCGTCTTCATATCGTGAGCCGGCGAGGGGAGCTTCCGGCGTTACAGCAGCCGGAAATTCGTCCTGCCTCGCGGCGCCTGCACCAGATGGATGGCTTGCGGGGGATCGCGATGTTGTTCGTCTTTCTGGGGCATTTCAGCAATGTTTGGGCTGACCTCGCGGCCCCCTCGGGCTCTGGCCATTTCTTCCTGCGGCTGGTGGATGCCGACGCCACCTATGGCAGCAGCTTGTTCATGCTGCTTTCCGGCTTCTTCGCCTATGGCTCCTTGCGGCGCGGCAGCGCGTTCGGCCCATTCTTCAAAGGCCGGCTGCTGCGGCTTTATCCCATGTATCTACTCACCGTATGCCTCTATCTGGGGGGCTGCTTTGTGTTCCCGCGGCTTTCGAAGTTGCCGGCGGACCCCGTCGAAGCCCTGCAGTTTCTCGTGGGGAATTTGCTGCTCATGGCACCGGTCTTTCATACCAGGCTGTTGGTGGATGTGAGCTGGACGCTCAGCTTTGTGGTGCTGTTCTATCTGATTGGCTACGCCGTTGTCCGCTGCTTCCGGTCGTTGGGAACCAGACGAATCTTCCGCTTCTGCACGCTCGTCGTTGCCGCGCTGCTCTGGGCTTGGGTCGGGGAACGGATGGGTTACTGGGAACCGCGCACCGCAATTTTCTGGACTGGCATGGCGATGCTCGAAGCGGTGGAAGGGTATTCATCCACGCGTCCTCTGCAGGCGGCACGGCTGGTGCCCTGGGCGCTGCTTCTGTTTCTCGCCGGAGTGGCCGGCAGGACGCTACTGATGCTGGAACGGCCCGATACGGGCCCCATTCCCCAGCCAATCCTGTGCTTCGCAATCACTTCATTGAGTCTTGCGGCGTTGCTCTGGGTTTCGCGGTTCGGGCCGGAGTGGTGGAAGCAACTGCTTTCCACCCGCTGGCTGCTCCAATTGGGTGCGGCGAGCTATTCGTTCTATCTCACGCATGGCTTGACGTTGAAGCTGTTCCGGTTCTTCATTATCCCGAAGCTGGGGCTTGCAGCGTATTTGCCACAGGTCTTCTGGGTGAGCCAGCTGTTGGGCCTGGTGGTCAGTATTGTTGTCGCACGAATTGCCTTCGTGCTGGTTGAGCAACCTGTTTCTGAACTGGCTTTCCGCGGACTGCAGCGCCAGGCGGGCGAACGGCGAGGAGCCGCCACACCTGCCTGACGCGCGAAGCTGAATTAAACTTTGGGCTTCGCGCCCTGCCAGCCTTTTTTCCACTGCTCCATCAAACCGGCCACCAGTTGTTTGTTGGCGGGAAGATTCGCGATGTTGCGGTTCTCTTCCGGGTCGGCCTGGTGGTCATAAAGCTCAACGGCATCCACCCGCGCGCGGTCCTTGTAATCGAGCCACACCGTGAGGCGGTAGCGGTCGGTCCGCATGCTGTAGCCCATCACCTTCTTGCCGCGCGGGTATTGGCTGAACGCCGCGGTCTTCCAGGGGCGCTTCGGGTCACTGAGCAGCGGCTTGGCGCTCACACCTTCCACATGGGAAGGAATGGGGATGCCGGCCACATCGCAAAGCGTGGGATACACGTCCACAAACTCCACCAGTGCGTTCGTGTGGATGCCTTTCTTCATGCCCGGAACAGAGAGCAGGAGCGGCGCATTGGTGTCATTCTCCACATTGCTGTGCTTGGCCCATTCGCCGTGTTCACCCAGCTTCCAGCCATGGTCACCCCAGAGCACGATGATCGTGTTGTCCTTCAAGCCAAGACGTTCGAGTTCATTCAGTACCTTGCCGATTTGCGCATCTGTATAGCTGATGGCTGCGTAGTAACCATGCTTCAGTGTGCGCGCCAGGGCATCTGGCATCGGGCCTTCGTTGGGAATGCCGCTGTAATTGCGCAACTCGTTGCTGTTGGTGAGTGCGTAGGCTGGTGAATCTTCGGCGTGGTAGGGGTTCCGGGCCAGTTCAATCTTCGCCGGATCATACATATCCCAATACTTCTTGGGCGAAACGAAGGGCAGGTGGGGCTTGGCCATACCGACCGCGAGGAAGAACGGCTCCGGCTTCTTCGCGATGTTGCGCATGGCTTCAATCGCCATCTGTGCCACTTGGCCATCCTTGTAGAATTCATCTGCCACTTCGCCTGCTTCGAAAGCAGGGCCGCCCTTGGCTTTCACCTTTTTCGCATCATCATCATCAGCAATGTCGGCGGTCTTGACCTTGGCATACGTCGGGGCCTTCGCGGTATCCCAGGGCACGGACCACGACTGCGGATCATCAAAGCCGGGATGGTAAATCTTCCCCAGACCCTGCACAAAATAGCCGTTCTTCTTGAACTGCTCCGGCAGCGTGACCACGTTCGGTTCGCCGTCGCGGAAGTGCGTCACCAGATCCCACACTTTGGTGCTGTCCGGCCGTGTTCCGGTCAACAGGCTGGAACGCGACGGCGAACAGACCGCCTGCTGGCAATAGGCGCGGTCAAAGACAATCCCGTCCTTTGCGATGCGGTCAATGTTCGGGCTGTGGATCCACGTCTTGCCGTAGCAGTTCAACTCCGGACGGAGGTCATCCACGGCAAAGAAGAGGACGTTCGGCTTCCTGGCGGGTGCGGCTTTCGCGGTCAGGGCGAAAGCACCGAGCGCTGCGATCGCGCGTCTGCGGGAGATGGAGGTTTCGATGGTAAGCAAATTCTTGGGTCCTCAGCGATTTTACACTGAATCCAAAGCTGTTCCCTCTGCCTTTAGTTAGAGACACCAGGCGGCCAGACCCGATAAACTATGGCGGAATACTATGCGATGGACTCTGTTGTCTTTATTTGCTCTCTGCCCCCTTTGGGCCCAAACCCCAACGGCAAGTGTTGTCGGTCGCGTTACGGATGCTTCCGGTGCCGTGGTCCCTTCTGTAGCCATCAGGATTACCAGCACAACCACCGCGCAAGTGCGCAATGGCATCACCAATACCGCCGGTGACTTTACGGTGCCGTTCCTGATTCCCGGCAAGTACACGCTGGAAGCCGATGCCAAGGGTTTTGCCACCTACAAGCACGGCGAGTTTGATGTGGATGTGGACCAGGAGCAGCGCATTGACATCCAGTTGCAGATCGGCACGGCTGGCCAGACGATCACGATCTCGGAAACTCCAGAGGCCTTGAACACGGAGAGCGGTTCCCGCGGCAATGTGACTTCGAATGCCGAAATTGCGGAACTGCCGCTCAACGGGCGGAATTATTCGGATCTGGCCTACCAGACGGCCGGGGTGGTGAATAAGTCAGACAATACCGATGGCCAGTTCTCCGTCAATGGCGCACGGGCGGACAACGTCAGCTTCATGGTGGACGGCATGAACAACACGCAGCGGCGCAATTTGAATGTCATGGTCAGTCCGCCGCTCGAAGGTGTGCAGGAATTCAAGATGATCACCTCCGGCTTCTCGGCAGAGTATGGGCGCTTCGCGGGCGGCGTGCTCAGCATGGTCACACGAAGCGGCGGCAACCAGTTCCATGGCAGCTTGTATGAGTTCATGCGCAACGATGCGCTGGATGCGCGGAACTTCTTTGATGCAGGAAAGTCAAAGCTCATCCAGCACCAGTTCGGCGCAACGCTCACGGGTCCTGTGTGGATTCCCAAGATTTACAACGGCCACAACAAGACCTTCTTCCTGGCCAGTTGGGAATCCCAGCGATCCATCTCCGGCATTACTTCACGCGGCGCTGTTCCGCAGACGGCATTCCTGAGCGGTAACTTCTCCAAGGCGGTGGATGCATTTGGCAAGCCTGAGGTCATCGTGGATCCGCTGGCCAAGAGCGTGCCGTTCCCCGGGAATATCATCCCTGCCACGCGGCTGGACCCTGTCGCGAAGGCACTCGGAGCCAATTACCCCGCACCGAATGTCAGCGGCAATGTGAATAACTACATCGCCCAGGGGAATTCCACCAATCCTTTCGATAAGTTCAATTTCAAAGTGGATGAAGCGCTGGGGGCTAATGACCGCATTACCTTCAGCACACTCTGGAATAACACCCCGACGACGGCGCCGTTCATTAGTTCCCGCTCTCCTGTGGCCGCGTTTCCGTCGACGCAGAACACGTTCGGTCTGCTTTCCGGCATCCGTTACTTGCATATCTTCGCGCCCACGCTCTTCAATGAAGCGAGTATCAATTTCTCCCGCAGCACGCTGCAGCAGTTGATCCAGATCCTGCCCAATGATCCTGCTGCCGCCGCAGGCTTCCTGGGCGCGACCAAAGACCCCATTGATACCGGCCTGCCCTATCTTTCGGTGAGCGGTTACATTGATCTGGGTCCGGCGTATGACCTTCCCAAGGTTTGGTCCTATAACAACCTGCAGGTGGCTGACTCCATGACTTGGGTGCACGGGAAACACACCGTGAAGTTCGGCATGGATTTTCTACACTTCCAGTACTTCACGCACGACTATTCCGATCTGCGCGGGCGCATGACCTTCCTCGGCCGCTTTACCAATGACCCCATGGCGGATTTCGTTCTCGGGTACGCGCAGACCAGCCGCCGACTGACGCAGGTTGGTTCCAGTTACTTCCTGGATTCGAATTACTCCGGCTTCGTGCAGGATGACTACAAGATCACCCCGCGGCTGACGCTCAACGTCGGGCTGCGCTATGAGCTCATGAAGCAGCCGGTGGAAAAATACGGGGCATGGTCCGCGTTCGTACCTTCCACGGGCAAGCTGGTGATCGCCGGTCTCGGCGTGCTGTCGCAAAACGATTTCAACAACGCGATTCAGGCCACCGGACTTTCCCAATACGTCACCATGGCGTCCGCTGTTGGACTGCCCTCCAGCATCACCAAAACCAATTACAAGAACTTTGCCCCGCGCTTCGGCTTTGCCTGGCGGCCCTTCGGCAATAAGACGGTAGTTCGCGGCGGCTACGGGCTTTTCTATGGCTCTGATTCCCTCTACCGCTATCTCTCTTACAGCAACACTTACCCCTGGGCCAACACACTGACTTATACGGCGACTTCCACCAACCCGTTGTTGTTGCTGGTATCTGATCCTTTCCCCGTGGCGAAGACAAAAGCTGCCAGCATTTCGAGCCCCGGCGGTCTTCCGGACCAGAACCCCACGCAGTATCTGCAGACTTACAATCTCACAATGGAGCGGGATCTCGGCGCAGGCATTGTGCTCGAAATGGCCTATGCCGGTTCGAAAGGCACACACCTGCCGCAGCGCTGGAATCTAAATCAGCAACCTTTGATCACGGGTGTTGGCCTCGGACCCAGAGCCTTCCCGTACTTCTCCAGCATCACGATCATCGGTGACGTCAGCAATTCCATCTATAACTCCGGAACGGTAACTCTGCGCCGCCGTTTGAGCCGTCAGATGTTTGTGCGGACCACGTATGTCTACAGCAAGTCGATCGACCTGAGTTCCAACACCGCCGGTGTGCTTGCCGCGCAGAATCCGTGGAACCTGGGTGCGGAACGCGGCCGGTCGGATTTCGACGTCGGCCACACCTTCCTTGCCAGCTTCATCTGGGCGCCGTCCTTCTCCCGAAACTATCTGCTGCGAGACTGGCAGATCTCCGGTACCTCTTCGGCTTACACCGGCTTGCCGTTTAACCCGCAGGTGGCGAATTACGATGTTACGGTGGGCGGTGCTTCGCGTCCTGACAGAATCGCCAAGGGTGCTCTCGACAACCCCACGCCCGACCAGTGGTTTAGCCGATCTGCATTTCCCGTCGTCCCCGTCGGCGGCTTCCGCTACGGCAACTCCGGGCGCAACGTACTCGATGGCCCGGGCTTCTTCAATCTGAACGTCGGACTCTCCCGCCGCTTCCGGATTAAGGACACCAAGGCCGTCCAGTTCCGCACAGAGGCTTTTAACATCACGAACCGCGCGAACTTCGGCTTGCCCAACCCGCAGGTGGATACCACGGTGGGCGGCACCATCACCACCGCAAAGAGCCCGCGGCAGATCCAGATGGCACTGCGTTTGGAATTCTGAGGTGTTTGCTTTCCGCCGGGCTGTGGTTGCAGCGTTGTTGCTTCTCCCGCGGGTCTACGCACTCGATCCGCAGAAGCAGCTTTCACAATACGGCTTGGAATCCTGGCAGGCGCGGCAGGGCATAGCCAACGGTGGAATCCTTTGCATTGCGCAATCCGCCGACGGCTATCTGTGGCTCGGCACGCGCCTGGGGCTTGTCCGCTTCAACGGCGTAGAATTTCAACTGTATGACCGGAAGGCTTCCGGCGGTCTGATTGGCTGGAATGTCAACCACATAGAGACCAGGCGGGATGGCAGCGTGCTGTTTTCCACCGAAGGCGGTGCGGGAATGGTGGAGTACAGGGCGGGGAAATTCACTGCCTATCCGCTGCCCAAACTGCCGGTGCGCGGCATCCGCGTCTTCCATGAAGCCCGCGATGGCTCGCTCTGGATTGGCACGAACGGCTCGGGCTTGATGCATTTTTCCGGCGGCAAATTACATGTTTTCGCCGCGGCAGAGGACCCCGGCTCCACCATCAAAGCGATTACGGAAACCCGCGATGGCAGTATTTGGGTGGGCAGCTACGGGGACGGCGTCACTCGCTTCCAAAACGGTGCGGCGGTGCGCTTTACAGTCCGGCAGGGCCTGCCGAGCAATGATGTCCGCGCCATTTTGGAAGACCCGGATGGTTCCATGTGGTTCTCCACTCTGGGTGGTCTCGCCCGCCTGCGGGAGGGCCATTGGACCGTCTTTGCCAGAGGGCAGGGTCTCTCGCATGAGCGGGCTTTTCCGCTGACCCGCGATCGTGACGGCAACCTGTGGATCGGCACCGAGGGCGGTGGTTTGAACCGCATGACCGCTGGCCGCTTCAGTGCGCTCACTTCCAAATCCGGCCTCACTTCCGATGAAATCCGCTGCACGTTTGAAGACCGGGAAGGCAATCTCTGGTTCGGCACTTCGGATGGCTCGCTTTTCCGCTTGAGAGACGAGAAGTTCACCGTCTTCACCAGTCGCGAAGGGCTGCGCAGTGATCTGGTCCGCGCCGTGTTTGAGGACCGTGACCGCAATATCTGGGTTGGCACCGGTGATGGCATCAACTATCTGCATGATGGTCAGGTCTTGCGACCGGTGGAGGCTTGGGGCAATGGCACGGTGACTTCCATCCTGCGGGACCGCGCCGGAGTTCTCTGGATCGGGACGCTGGGGAAGGGCTTGCGCCGCGTGCAGGGCAGGCAAGTGCAGGTTTATTTCCCTGACCGCATCGTCAGTTCGCTTCTGGAACACCGCGACGGCACCATCTGGGCAGGCGTTGTACCGGGGCTCGTACGGATCAAGAATGGTAAGACTGAGCAGGTTGGTTTGGGGACGCCGCTGGCCGGTGTTCGAACCGGTGCGCTCCGGCAGGATGCCAACGGCACGGTCTGGGCGACCTCCGATGCCGGTACCATCTACCGGATCAACAGCCTCGAAAACGGTTTCGACGTGAAGGCTTACCCCTTGGAGAACAGCGGCTGCTCCACTGCAGTGACTTCGCTCTTCCCGGATGCGAGCGGTGTTTGGATCGGGACCTCGGAAGGTCTCTGCCGCTTGGAGAATGACCGATTCCGCCACTACTCCTCTGCCGATGGTTTGGTGGAGGACCGTGTGAGTTCCATTCTGGACGACAATCAGGGGCATCTCTGGCTCTCGGGCTACCGCGGCTTCTCGCGCATTCCCACCACCGCGTTGCTGGATTACCGGCCCGGTGCCAGTCCACGGCTTCCAGTCTGGTTTCTCGAACATGCGAACGGCGAACCGACCTCGAATGGCTTCCAAATGCGTTCGGCGTGGAAGGCGCAGGATGGCCGCCTGTGGTTTGCCAGCTTGCGCGGGCTCATTCGCATTGACCCTGCGACCGCGCGCCCTGATCCCTTGCCCGTCCCGGTGGTGATCGAAGCGTTTCTGGCAGACCGTATGCCTGCTTTGGGCGCAAAGCCCCGGTTGCCCGCCGGAGTTCGCGATCTGGAATTCCGGTTTGTGGGCTTGAACCTTGGCAACCCTTCGGGCGTTCGGTTCAAGTACCAGCTCGAAGGCTATGATCCCGATTGGATGGATGCCGGCAGCAGGAGAGAGGCTTTCTACACGAACCTGCCCAGCGGGACTTACACCTTCCGCGTTGCAGCAGCCAACAGTGACGGCGTGTGGAGCCCAAACGCGGCGGTCTTGACGTTTCTCAAAGAAGCGCACTTCTACGAACTCTGGTGGATGCGCGTGCTTTTCGCCGCAGCCGTCTGCGGCATCATCTGGCTGGTCTACCGCAGCCGCGTGGAGGGCATGCACCGGCAGTTCGCAGCCGTACTGGCGGAGCGGAACCGCATTGCCCGCGAACTGCATGACACGGTGGAGCAGGGAATGACCGGCGTCATGTTGCAGTTGGACACGGTTTCCGTGCACTGGAAGGCTGCGCCGGAGAAGGCAGAACAGGGCCTGGAACTGGCCCGCAGCATGACGCGCCACTGCATGGCGGAAGCCCGCAATGCGGTGCGTGATCTGCGTACAGAAAATCAGAATGATGTTGTCGCCGCGCTGCGTCGCATGGCGCTCGAATTTGCCACGGCTGGAGCCCCCGAGATCCAGGTGGAAGTGCAGGGTCCGCCGGCCGTGCTGCCCAGGGATGCCGCCACAACGCTGCTGCGTATCGGGCAGGAAGCGTTGACGAATGCGATCAAGCACGCCCGCGCGACGAAGATCGAAATCGCTGTGTTTTTTGACCCGCGCGGAGTGGCCTTGCGGGTCTGTGATGATGGCATCGGGTTCTCGCCACAACCGTCTTTGGCGACGGCTGCTTCCGGGCATTTCGGGCTGCTCGGCATGCGTGAGCGGGCTAATAAAATTCGGGGCGAATTGGAGATCCGCAGCGGCCACAACGGCACCATTGTGGATTTCCGGCTCCCGCGGCAGGGCGTTTAATCATGCACTCGACCAAGATCCGTATCATGCTGGTGGATGATCATTTCCTCGTCCGTATGGGGCTCATCGGCACTCTCACCGCTGAAGGGGACATGGCAGTTGTGGCGGAAGCCGAGAACGGCAACATGGCGCTGCAGCATTTCCGCAACTTCCAGCCCGATGTTACGTTGATGGACCTGCGGCTGCCCGGCATGGATGGCGTGGAAACCACAGTGGCGATTCGCAGAGAGTATCCGCGCGCAAAGATCATTCTGCTCTCGACTTATGATGGCGATGAAGATATCCACCGCGCTTTGGAAGCCGGCGCCGCGGGCTATCTACTAAAGCAGATACAACGCGAGGGCCTCTTACGGGCCATACGCGATGTTCATCTGGGCAAGCGCTGTCTGCCCCCGGATGTTGCCGGGCGGCTGGCCCGCCGCCCTGTTGGTTGCGGCTTGACGACGCGGGAGCAGGCAGTCATCGAAAGAATCGTGGGCGGTATGAGCAACCGCCAGATCGGCGATGATCTCTGTATCTCAGAGGGTACGGTCAAGACGCACGTCAACAGCATTCTGGCGAAACTCGGCGTGACGGACCGCACCCAGGCCACGGTGAAAGCCATCGAACGCGGTATTGTCAGGCTCTAAGTTCAGCGCGCAGGCAGTGCGCTTTTGTAGAGCCCTTCCATGGTTTCATGCAACGTGTCGAGGCAGCTCTTCTTCATGTAGAGCATATGTCCGGCTTCGCAGTAAGTGAACTTCACATTGCCGCGCACGGCAGGCTCCAGGCCGAGATGGTCAACCACATACTCCGTGGCACCGAAGGGAGTGGCGAGATCGTAGTAGCCGTTGTGGAACATGACCTTCATCGCCGGATTCTGCGTCATGGCGGAGCGCAGCATGTTAGCCGTCGTCACATAGGAGTTCGTAAACCGGGAGTAATTCCACGGTTGTACCTTGCCGGTGAGGATTTCATAAGTGAGATCCGTTTCCCACTTCAGCTCATTCCTCACGTAGTCATTGAACGCTGCTGTATAAGCGCCCTGCACGGCGGCATAACTGGGATCATACTCGCCGCGTTCTCCGGCGGCATCCGCATCCGCGCCCTTGAGGCGGCTGTCATAGCGGCCAACTGTGGTGCGCTGGTCGCGCAGCAGTTCCTTGGTGAACCGCTGGATCGGTACACGCAGGTTTGATTCCTCAATGTATTTGGGCGGGAGACCTGTGAACCTGGCCAGTTGCTGCACCATCTTTGCCTTTTCCGCCGGGGGCAGGGAATCGCCTCTCATGAGTGCGGTGGCGTATTCTCCGAGGGCGAACTTGCGGGCTTCCTCCACCGTCTTGGCGATCGGATTCGACTGCAACGTTCCAGTAAGTTTCTTGTGATACCAGGCGGTGGCTGTATAAGTCGGCAGAAAGAGCACATACGGAAGCTCATTGCCGGGGTCGAAGTTAATGGTGCCGAAGTTGAGCACGGTGGAGATGAAGCTGATGCCGTTGAGATAGATGCCGTGTTGATTCAGCAGAACCTGTGACAGTCCGGCGGCGCGCATTGTGCCATAGCTTTCGCCAGCCAGGAACTTAGGCGAACTCCAGCGGTCAAACTTCACCAGATAAAGGCGGATAAAGTCGGCCACCGATTGGAGATCTCCATCAAAGCCATGAAAGTTGGATGCGCTTTCGCCCGGTGCGGGGCGGCTGAAACCGGTGGTCACCGGGTCGATAAAGACCAGGTCTGTAACTGTCAGCCCGGTATCTTCGTTGTCGACCAGATGGAAGGGCGGCGCGGGTTGCTCCCCCTCGGCATTGGCCATGGCGACGCGGCGGGGTCCCAGCGCTCCCATATGCAACCACACGGAGGATGAGCCCGGGCCGCCGTTGAACGTGAATGTCACGGGCCATTTGGTCTTGTCCTGCTGGTCATCGCGCGTATAAGCCACGAAGAAGATGCTCGCGGTGGGGCGGTCCTGGTCATTCTTCAAAACGAGCGTGCCGGCGGTGGCTGTATACGGAATGGTCTTCCCGTTGATGGTGATGGAGTGCTTTGTCGCGGAGAAGCGTTCCAGCGCTGCGGAACCGTTGGGCGGGGCAGCCGGTGATACCTGTGCCGGAGCTGCGGCGATGGGTGCTGTGGGTGTCTGCGCGGCCCGGCGGCCCATACCCTGCTGGGCGGAAAGGGAAGCGGCAAGAAGCGCGGTCAGGAAGATTGGTTTGTACATGGAGTTCAAACCAATGAGGGTACCGCAATTCTATGGCTGTTCGGTGGAGACGATGCGCGAGTCCGTGCTGTACCGCTTGTAACCGGAGAAATGTGCTTCCTGCTCAATGTTCAGCTTCTTGAAGAGCAGTAATCTGGCATCCGCGCGAACCGCCACGGATTTCGGCAGCCAGACTTCGTCATTAATTCGCTGGGTTTCAAAATGAATCTGTGAGTCTTTGCCAACCCGGGCGAGAAACAGTCCGATCGAGAAATTTCCCAAAGCATGGGCATCCACCTTCACCCAGTGCAGCGTGGCCTTGTCAATCCAGAGATCGCCTTCCAAGTTGCGCAGCAGGTTGGCATTCTTGCCATTGAATTCCTTGCGCGGTGACGCGTGGACCACATAGGTATCGCGGCCGTTCAGTTTCTCTTCGCGGAGGAAGGTCCAGTCATAGGCGTTGGGAACGTTGTTCCGCTCCTCGAAGTTTTTCTTGCGCTTGGCAATCTCGGCTTCCCGCCTTTTGGCCCGCTCGGCATCTGTGAGTTTGGCGGCATCGGCAACGGCCTTGTCGAGGCGGTCCTGTTCATTTTTGGCATCAATGCCCGTCAGCGGCTTGCCGTCTTTTTCGATCAGGTGATTGAAGCGTGCACCGCCGATATACAGCACTTCATGCACGGTGTTCTTCGTGGTTCGGGCCACACCTTTACCGTCGAGTTCCTTGATGGTTTCCGCGGAACGGTATGTGTAATTCACAGCCTGACTGTCGGTCAAGTCCTCGGCCTTCAGCGATTTGAGGATGATCGCCTTGGCATCCGGCCTTTCCGCGGGAACGGTTTGGGCTGCACCGGTAGACACCAGCAGCGTAAGAAGAAGCACAATGCGCATGAAATCCCTCGTATGGTTCAAAGTACGACTGCCGTGCCCGCTTCGGTACATTAATTATTGAGAATTCATCTTTTCGGACCCGCTTGCATACCCTCACCGGCAACTTTCGCTATCACCACAACTTTCATTCGCAATATCTGCCGGATGACCGCGATGTGATCGTCTATCTGCCGCCGGACTATGATTCCGCTCCAGGCCGTCACTATCCGGTACTTTACCTGCACGATGGGCAGAATATCTTTGACTCGGCCACTGCCTTCGGTGGTTCGGAATGGCGGGCCGATGAAGCAGCCGAAGCGTTGATCCACGAAGGTGCCATCCGTCCCCTGATCATGGTGGGGATTTACAACACAGGCAGCAGCCGGATTCATGAATACACGCCCACCAGCGGTCCCTACGGCACTTCGGACGGCAAAGGCTGCCTGTACGCCTGCATGATTCTGGAAGAATTGATGCCCTTTATTGAGCGGCATTACCGGGTCCTGAAGGGACCAGCGAATACCGGCATGGCGGGCTCATCGCTCGGTGGATTGGTAACTCTCTACATCGGACTTTCGCATCCGGAAGTCTTCGGGCGTCTTGGTGTGCTGTCCCCTTCCATCTGGTGGGATCATGGCGTCATTCTTGAAATCCTGCAAGACCTTGCGCCCCGCCTGGCAGCCCACCAGAAAGCCCGTATCTGGCTCGATATGGGCACGGAGGAAGGCGCGCGGCCCAGGCGTATGGTGCGTGACGCGAGAATGCTGCGCGATCTGCTCATGAAGCGTGGCTGGACGCTTGATCTGAACCTGATTTACTTCGAAGACGAAGGCGCGGGTCATAATGAAGGCGCATGGGCAAGGCGGATGCCTCTGCTTCTGCGGTTCCTCTTCGGCACATCTTAATGCGAATCCATTTGGTGACAACGGGCGGCACGCTCGAGAAAATCTATTCCGAACAAAGCGGCAGGGTGGAGAATCTTACCAGCAAGATCGACCGCTATCTGCAAAGTCTCCGCCTGCCGGATGCGCGCATTGAAGTGACCGGCCTGATGAACAAAGACAGTCTGGAAATGACCGCGCAAGACCGTGAGTTGATTCTCGCCGTGGTGAAGGTCAAAGTCACCGAAGCGCCTGTGGTGATTACGCACGGCACCGATACGATGGTCGAAACCGGACGTCTTCTGAAGCAGAAGCTGGAGGATCTACGGTTTCCCGTCATCCTGACCGGTGCGATGACCCCGCTGGGCTTTGAGCGTTCGGACGGGCTGCAGAACCTGACGGAGAGTTTGTTTGGGGCGCGCGTACTGCCGCCCGGTGTTTGGATTGTGATCCACAACCAGTGGTTTGATGTGGATCATGTGCGCAAAGACAGGGAACTGGCCCGCTTCGTGCCCGCTTAGGCAGCCCGCGCCGCTTCTGCCGCTGCCACCGGCATGGCAACACTGGCGGGTTCCAGGCCAACTTGATCGTCCTGCCCCCACAAGTGGTTTACCAGGCCGCTGAAGACCGGCTTGCGAAGCGCTGCCACGGCACTGACGAATACCTGCACCGGAATGGGCGTCTTCTCTGGAAAGATCTGTGCGAGGGACTGCACTTCGCCCAGATGATTTTCCCAAAACACACGCTGTTCCCAACGCGTCCAGCCCATGCCGTGCGAAGGGCGGTCAGAGAGGATGTCCTGCAAGTCACGCAGAATGCGAAGCCGGAAGGCATGTCCGTAGGTGGGCAGCAGCGCGACTTCACTGTGGCCATCGCGCACTTCGGCAGCAAATTCGCTGAAGGACTTCGCGTTGGTGAAGTTGAGCACCGTGTTCGGTTCCATGCCATGCCTGTCACCGCCGGAGATCAGCGGTATGCCGGTCTCGCGGCTCAGCGCCAGCACGTCACGATTTTCTTTCCAGGGGCGGAGTCCGTTGAGTTCGACGGCATGCAGCCACTTGCCGTATGCCGCGATGAAATCCAGCACCGCATTTTGGTGCGTGGAGCCGCCAATATTTTTCTCATCCCAGCAGGGGTGGTTGAAGATGTTGAGCGTTCCGGGCAAGCTGGCCAGTTCAGCGAGGAGCGCGCCAATCGTGCTCTCCAGCGGGTTCGCCGTGCAGGCCGCAAGATCCTGCATCCACGCGGCGGCGCGGTCCTTCGGCAGATTGTGAATGCCGAGATGGAAGAAAGTGCCGCGGTAGGGCACGGTCCACTCCAGGGAAATGGCGGTATCTTCGAAGCCGGGCATCTCCGTCAGAGAGAGGTTCGCGGTGATCGTGTCATGGTCCGTGATGGAAACAATCGGGTCGAGGCCGTACTCGCGGATCTGCGAGGCTTCGAGCTCCCAGGCATCACGGGGAGCAACTGGAGGCGTCCACCAGGCCTTCGCAAAGTCGAGTTTCCTGCCCTTGCGCGCTTCAAACTGGCGTTCGCCGCGCCGGATGGCCCAGTTGAGCAAACCGGAATCCTTCGCATACCGGTAAACGAAGCCCAGCGTCTCTTTCGAATAGCAAGTGTGGCTGTGCAGAGAGATCCCGGTTCGGAATCTCTTTGCCACCGATTTCGCGTGATGGAGATGAAGATTGGCCTGCATCTGATACCAGAGTGCGCCGCTTTCCTTAACGTTTCATGTCAGCCGGGTTATCCACGGGTGAAACATGTCACAGAAATTTTGTTTGCGGCTCACTGGGGCGCGGTGATTTGCAGATCCGGGTTGGCGTTCTGCCAGTCGGGAAGCTCATAGAGCTTCAGCTTCGTCTTCAGGGGTTCTGTCAGTTCTTTCGACTCATTGGAGCCGATCCGCGGGAGCTTGAACGAGAAGGACCCGATGGAATCCTCCTCTGAGCGCGACGTGCTGGCCCAGAGAGTTACCGTGCCGGCCAGACCATCAATCTGTCCGCCGTGGTTCACCACGAGAAACTTTACCACGGGGCTCTTTTTCGCGTCACTGGTCAGGCGGATGCCAACCACTTCCAACTGCTTTTGCAGGGGATTGGTGACCTTCGCCTTCGATGGATTGGCCGGATTTTCCACGCCAGCCTTTTCGGCCGGTGTAGCCGGCTTGTTGATGTAGCCGAAGTAGAAGATGCTGAAAGCGCCCAGAATGACGGCGGCCACAAGCACCGTCACCAGCCAGGCCGGAAGAGCCTTCTTGGCGGGCGGCGGCCACGCCTGCTGCGGTGCATACTGCTGTTGTGGCGCGGCGGGCTGCTGGTAGGGAGCCTGTTGTGCATAAGGCGGTTGTGAATACTGCGCCGGCGCATATTGCTGCTGCGGTTCCGGCACCGGCACATAAGCTGGCTCCGGCGCGGGCGGGGGCGGAGGTGGCGGAGGTGGCGGAGGCGGCGGTGGTGGTGGAGGCGGCGGTGGAGGCGGCGGTGTCTGCACCGGTACCGGCGGCTGATACTGCTGCTGCGGCGGAGGATAACCACCCGGCTGCTGTTGCGGCGGATAGCCTGCATACTGTGGCGGATAACCCGCATACTGCGGCGGATACGGTACCGGCTGACCCGGCTGGGGCGGATAACCCGCGGGCTGTTGCGGTACTGGCTGTTGCGGATAAGCCCCGCGCTGCTTCGCCAATTCCTCGCAATTCGGGCATTCCGTTCTCGACGGCGGGTTTTCACGTCCGCACTGCGGACAAATCCAGCTGAACATTTATCTCTCCAATGTACTAAAACGAAAGCAGTGCCTTTTCAATTTTTCAAGCGCCCGGAGGGAACCGCCACCCGGATTGCTCTGTTTCCCGGTGCCTATAACCCGCCCACCATAGCGCATCTTGCCATGGCGGAGGCCGCGCTCACCTGGGCCGGTCAAACCATACTTACCCTGCCGCGTGAGCTTCCGCACAAGACCTACTCTCACACGACGCTTCCCGAGCGTGTTGAGTTGCTTCTGAAATCGGTGGAAATGTATCCACAGCTAGGAGTTGCGGTGACGGAAGGCGGGCTTTTTGCGGAGATCGGAGCAGAAGCGGAGGAGGTCTTCGGCAGGGAAGTGGAGTTGGCGTTTGTCTGTGGCGCAGATGCCGCCGAACGGATCGTGAACTGGGACTACGGTGTCGATGGCTTCATCGACCGGATGCTGGAACGATATTGGATGCTCGTGGCCGCTAGAGGAAGCAGCTACATCCCGAAACCTGCCCACGCCACCAGGATTCTGCCGCTTCCTCTGAGCGAAGCTTTGGAAATGGTCTCTTCCACCGAAGTGCGCGAGCGCATCAAGACGGGCCGTGAATGGCGGCATCTGGTGCCTGCCGCCATCCACACACGAGTGCAGGAACTTTACTGCTGCCAACCGCCGCCGAGTGACCGGTAAAGATCCACCACGGCGATCAGTTCGTCGCGCCGGATCTTGGCGAGGGCCAATTCCCCGGCGAACAGATTGCGCTCGGCATCGAGGACCTGCAAGTAGCTGTCCAGGCCGCCCTTGTAGCGGAGTGTCGAGAGCCTCTGGGAATCGGCCAGCGCCTTGACCAGCAGTTCCTGTTGCTGGCGTTGTTCCGCGAACCGTGTTCTGGCTGCCAGAGCATCCGCCACTTCACGGAACGCAGTCAGCACGGACTTCTGGTACGCCGCCAGTGCTTCCTTCTGCTGGGCTTCGGTCAGCCGCACACCGTTCCGTAAACGGCCAGCTTCGAAGATTGGCACGGTAAAGCCCGGGGCGATATTGAAGTTGCGTGCGTTGGCCGTGAACAGGTTCATCAACTGGCGGCTTTGCGTTCCCAGCAGTCCAGTCAGCGTGATCTGCGGAAAATACTGTGCTTTGGCCGCACCGATGTTGGCGTTCGCCGCGATTAGATTCTGTTCGGCCTGGCGTATATCCGGACGTCGTTCCAGCAGGGCAGAAGGCAGCCCTGCCGGTACAGCGGGCGGGTTCGTGATGGCAGTGAGTTCCTTGCCGCGCTGTATGGCCTGCGGGTTCTGTGCCACCAGCAGACTCAGCAGGTTCTCGGTCTGTTCGGTCTGCCGCTTGGCTGCTGCAATCTGGGATGTGGCCGAATAGAGCAGTTGCTCCGATTGTCTGACATCGAGAGACGTTGCCACACCGCCAGTGCGCCGCACGGTAGTTAGGCGCAGACTGTTTTCGGCAATGGCTTTGGTCTTCTCTGCGATCGAGACTTCGAGGTCAGCTTCCCGCAGATTGAAGTAATTCGAAGTTACATCCGAGATGAGGGTTGTAATGACCCCTTTGCGAGCTTCCTCCGTGGCGAGATATTGCGCGCGTGCGGCTTCATTCAAGCGGCGGATGCGACCCCAAACGTCGAGTTCCCAGCTGAGCGTGAAGCCGCCCTGGGTGTAACTGGAATCCAGGTTCGTACCGGGCTTGATGAAGGTGGTGGCACCGTCAGAAGTCGGTTTGACGGCATTGAAACTGAGATTGCCGTCTACTTCCGGGAAGCCTTTGGCGCGCGTGATTCCCAATTGGGCGCGCGCTTCCAGCACCCTTGCGGAGGCAATCTGCAAATCATAATTCTGCGCGAGGGCCTTCTTGACCAGTCCGGTAAGTTGCTCGTCATGGAAAAGATCAAACCACTTGGTGTCCGCGATGGATTCCGGCCCGGGAGCAGGCGTATCGCGGAACTGCGGCGGTGACGGGACTTGTGGCCTCTGGTAGTTCGGACCCACCGCACAGCCGGCCAGCAGGAAGGCGGAAGAAGTGAGGGCGAGAATGCGTCTCATTAGTCATTACCTCCTGCAGCGGATGCCGCTTCGAGTTGTGCGGGCTTGGGTTTTCGTCCCCGTTCCGCAATGCCGTCAATCACAACGTAAAGCACCGGGACGATGAACACAGCCAGCACCGTGGCCGCGACCATGCCGCTGAAGACGGCCGTACCCAGCGACCTCCGTGCGGAGGCCCCGGCACCTTCCGCCAGCAGCAAAGGTGCCACGCCCAGCAGGAAGGCGAACGAGGTCATCAGGATGGGCCGCAGACGCAGGCTGGCTGCCTTCATGGCGGCTTCCACAATCGAAGCCCCTTCTTCGCGCTTCAGCTTGGCGAATTCCACAATCAGAATGGCGTTCTTCGCCGCCAGCCCGATCAACGTCACGATGCCGATCTGCGTATAAACGTCGTACGAAAAGTGCCGCAGCCAGATGCCCGTCAGCGCTCCAAAGATCCCCAAAGGCACAGCGAAGATGACCGCGAAGGGAATCGACCAGCTTTCATACAGTGCGGCGAGGAAGAGAAACACCAGAATGCCCGCGAAGCCAAAGATAAAACCTTCCTTGCCCTGCGTGAGCTTTTCCTGATAAACCGTGCCTGTCCATTCATAGCCGTAACCCTGGGGCAAAACCTTAGCCGCCACTTCTTCCATCGCTTTGATGGCCTGGCCCGAACTGTAACCCGGAGCCGCACCGCCAATGAGTTTCGAAACACGCGAGCGGTTGTAGCGGTAGACCACTTCGGGTCCGGAGACGGGGGTGATCTTCACCAGAGTGCTGAGCGGCACCATGTCGCCAGTCGCGGTGCGGACATAGAAACGGTTGATATCGTCCGGGCCGTCACGGAATTCCTGTTCACCTTGCAGCAGCACCTGCCAGGTGCGTCCGAAGCGGTTGAAGTCATTCACATAGAGCCCGCCGAGAAAGGTTTGCAGCGTGTTGTAGACATCAGTCACCGGAATGCCGAGCGTTTGTGCCTTGTCGGTATCGAGCTTGGCATCATACTGCGGCACGGTATCGCGGAAGATGCTGACGATGCGTCCCAGTTCCGGGCGCTTGCCGGCCTCCTCAATGAACTGGTCTGAGATCTGCGCCAGTTGGTGAATATCGCCATTGGTGCGGTCTTCCAGCATGAACTCGAACCCGCCGGAAGTGCCGAGGCCCAGAATCGGAGGCAAGCCGAAGCCAAAGACGAATGCCTCCGGGATGCCGAAGAACTTCATCTGCGCGCCGCCGAGAACCGCGTCGAACTGCAGGTTGGGCGTGGTCCGTTCTTCCCAGGGCTTCAGGGTCGCGATCACGGTCGCTACGTTGGAGTTGTTGGTTGCCGTCAGAAGATCCAGACCGCCGAAGGTTGTGACGTCCTGCACGCCGGGAGCATTGCGCAGCAGTTCTTCCACGTGGTTGGTCGCCTTGCGGGTCCGTTCCAGAGAAGCACCATCGGGAAGCCGCACCGCCGTGAAAAAGACACCTTGGTCCTCATCCGGCAGGAAGCCAGTAGGCAGCACCTTAAACAGCATGCCAGCCAGCACGAAGAACCCCGCCAGTCCGACCAGTGCGAAGAAAGACCTGCGAATCAAAACGGTAACACCGGCGAGGTAGCCGTTGGTGGCCCAGGTAAAGCCCTTGTTGAAGAGGCCGAACGCAAAGCCCAGCGGGCCTCTTGTATCCTTGCGGGGACGCAGCAACATCGCGGAGAGTGCCGGGCTCAGCGAAAGTGCACTGAACGCCGAGATCAGCACAGAGGCCGCAATGGTTAGCGCGAATTGCCGGTAAATCTGGCCGCTGATGCCGCCGAGGAAGGCCACAGGAATAAAGACCGCAGCCAGAATGGCTGCAATTGCCACCACCGGACCCGAAACTTCTGCCATCGCCTTCAGCGTTGCCGCTTTGGACGACATGCCTTCATCCAGATTGTGTTGCACCGCCTCCACCACCACGATGGCGTCATCGACCACGATGCCGATCGCCAGCACCAGCCCGAACATGCTGGTCATGTTGATGCTGAAGCCCAGCAGGGGGAACAGCGCAAAAGTGCCGACCACAGCAACTGGTACGGTAAGCAGCGGGATCAGCGTCGCCCGCCAGTTCTGCAGGAAGATAAAGACGACCACAATCACCAGGCCAATGGCGATGAACAGCGTTGTCACAACGTCTGAGATCGCAGCGCGCACGAACTTCGTCGCGTCATAGGGCACGGCATATTCGACGCCCTTCGGGAAGGATTTCGCTGCTTCATCCATGAACGCCTTCACGCGGTTCGCTGTTTCCACGGCGTTCGCGCCGGGCGAGAGGTAAACGATGATGATCGACGAGGGTTTGCCCGTGGTGCGGCTGTACGTCTTGTAATCCTGCGCGCCCAGTTCCGTGCGGGCGACATCACCCAGATGGAGCAGGGAACCATCGGGCTGCGCACGCAGCACAATGTCGTCAAACTGTTTGGGCTCCGTCAAGCGCCCGGTCGCGTTCACCGGGTACTGAAATTCCGCCCCTTTACCCACGGGCGGCTGTCCGATGGCACCCGCTGGATTCTGCCTGTTTTGCGCCTGCACGGCATTTGAAATATCGGTAGCCGTCAGACCCAGCTTCGACATCTTCTCCGGATTAGCCCAGATGCGCATGCCGTAGTTCTGGCTGGCAGCGAGACGGGAATCACCCACGCCGGGAATGCTGCCGACTTTGTCGACCAGGTTGATGGTTGCGTAGTTGTTGAGAAAGAGATCGTCGTAACGATTGTCGTTGGCAGTGAGACTGACCGCCATCAGGAACGCTGACGACACCTTCTTCACCGTGACGCCCTGGCGCTGCACTTCAGGAGGCAGAATTGGGAGCGCGATGTTGACCTTGTTCTGCGTCTTCACCGTGGCCAGATCGATATCCGTGCCAAGTTCGTAGGTCACGTCAATGGTCATCACGCCGTCGTTCGAGGAGCGTGAGAAGAAGTAAAGCATGCCATCGAGCCCCACCAGTTGCTGCTCAATCGGCTGCGCGACGGTTTTTTCGAGATCCTGCGAGTTGCCGCCGCGATACACCGCGGTGATCTGCACCACGGGCGGCACGACTTCCGGGTAAGTGGCAACGGGCAGCGTTGGTATCGCCACGCCGCCAACGATGATGATCACCAGCGCGATGACAATCGCGAAGATGGGCCGGTCAATAAAGAATTTTGCCATCTTACTTTCCTGCCTGCTCCGGTTTCCAGGGCATCGGGTTGACAGGCGCGCCGGGGCGGACCTTCAGCGTGCCTTCCACAATCACTTTGTCCCCGGGCTTCAGCCCCTGCGTGATGATCCACCGGTTGCCAGTCCGCTCTGCCGGGACCACGGGCTGCACCTGCGCCTTGTTCTGGGCGTCAATGATGAAGACCGATTGCGCACCCTGCAGTTCCTGCACCGAACGCTGCGGCACCAGGATCGCGTTGTGCCGCTCATCGGTGACGTAGCGGATGCGCCCGAACTGCCCGGGCAGCAAGGTATGGGCGGGGTTGCCGAAGGTCGCCTGGATTTCGAGTGTGCCGGTCTTCGAATCGACCGCATTCACCGTATTCTGCACGTGACCCTTCACCGGAAACTCCGTGCCATCGGCCAGCACCATGGTCAACGGCGTCTTCTGCATGGCATCGCGCCCGGCCTTGCGGACATAGGCAAGGTATTCTGACTCACTCACTTTGAAGCGAACCCAGATGGGGTCGAGCGGCACCACAGTCGTGAGCGGAGTTGCGGAAGTCTTCGAAACCAGACCGCCGACTTGAATCAACGAGTCGCCAATACGTCCGGCGATGGGAGACCGCACTGTGGCGTATTCCACATTCAATTCCGCCGTGCGCAGCAGCGCTTTGTTGGCTTCCACCTGCGCTGCTGTGGTCGCGATCTGCGACTTCACCTGCAACTTGGTCTGTTCGAGCGTGGCCTTCTTCGCGTCGACTGTGGCCTGGTTGGCGTTGAGTGCGGCGCGGGCGTTGTCGAGGTCCTGTTGCGCGGCGGCTTCTTCTTTCACCAGAGGCGTCAACCGGGTCACGTCCTGCCGGGCCTTCACGAGGTTGGCCTGGGCCTGGGCGAGGTCGGCTTCGGCCTGCCGCACGGCCACCTGTTCCTGCGCGAACTTCAAATCGGCCTGGCTCTTTTCGAGATCACCCTTCGCTTTGGCAACATCGGCAAGGTAGGGCCGGGCATCCAGTTCATAGAGGACCTGTCCGGCAGCGACATCGCGCCCGACTTCGAACAAACGCTTTTGAATATAGCCATCCACGCGGCCGCGGATTTCAACCGTGTCGCGGGCAAAAGTCTGCGCTGGATACTCAGCGAGAACGGGCACATCTTCGGCCTGCACTTCAATGTAAGAGACCAGCGAGGGCGGGAATGCCGGTGGTCCCGCGGCTTTACTCTTGTCCCCGCACGCTGCCGTTGTAAGAAACAGCACGCTCGTGCCGAGAATGGCCCAAAAGCTCAGGAATTGAATTCGCATAAATTGTGATGGGGTTAGTGATGCGTGAGGGTCGCCAAACAATTCAGGTTTGTCCGCGCGCGGCGAAAGCGGCAACTGTAGAATGGTTGCCGTGCTGAAGATTACTCTGCTTTTCACTGCCGCGGCGTTTGCGGCACTGGCCCAGTTGCCGGCCCCTTATGCGACACCTTCCGTGACCAATCCCGCCAAGGTGATCCCGCGTCCGGAAGGCGCGAAACTCACTGTTCCCGCAGGGTTTTCGGTGGAGGAGTTGGCCAGTGGTTTCACGCGGCCCCGTTTCATGGCGGAGGGTCCTTCGGGCGAAGTCCTGGTGAGCGACACCGTGGCGAGGGGTTCGGTTTACGTGCTCCACAAAGGTGAAAAGAGAGTGCTGCTGAGTGGCCTCGACCGCCCCTATGGCGTGGCTTTCCACAAAGATTGGGTCTATGTGGGCGAACCGACCTCCATCAAGCGTTATAAGTACAATGCCAAGGAAATGACCGCCGGACCCGGCGAGGAAGTAGTGGCACTGACCGGGTATGACAAGGGCCACGTCACCCGCACCATCACGTTCGATAAGAGCGGTTCGCGCATGTACGTGACGGTGGGTTCTTCCGGTGATCTGGTTGTGGGTGATCCTGAAGACCGCGCTGCCATTGACAGTTACACGCCAGATGGCAAAGTCCGCATCATTTACGCCAAGGGTCTGCGCAACCCCGTGGGCCTGCGCTTCAATCCCGTGTCGAATGTGCTCTGGACCACAGTGGAGGAACGCAACGAGCTTGGCGATGGTTTGGTGGCGGATTTCTTCACGTCTGTGAAGCAGGGCGGCTTTTACGGCTGGCCCTACGCCTATCTCGGGCCGCATGAAGACCCGCGCATCAAAGACGCAGACAAGCGCAAGGATTTGGTCGCGAAGACCATTGCTCCCGAATTGCCGCTCGAACCGCATTGCGCCGTGCTCGACTTCATTTTCTACACCGGCAGCCAGTTCCCCGCGGAATACAGGAACGGTGCTTTCCTTGCGAACCATGGGTCCAGCAACCGTGCGGACCGTGTGGGTTACTCCATCTCGTTTGTCCCTTTCAAGAACGGCAAGCCCGCGGGCAAGCAGCGTGACTTTCTGACTGGCTGGATGCTCGGCGCGGATAAGCAGGAAGTCTGGGGCCGTCCGGTCGGATTGCTGCAATTGAAGGATGGCAGCATCCTGATATCAGACGATGGCGGCAAGAAGATCTGGCACGTCACTTACAAGAAGTAACTTATGCGCAACTTACTGGTGTTATTCGGATTGAGTGTCACTTTGCTCGCGCAGCCTGCCGCGACACCGCAGAAGCTGGAGTTATTCCTGCTCATCGGCCAGTCAAACATGGCAGGGCGCGGAAAGGTGGAGCCGCAGGATGCAGCGCCCATCGCCGGTATCTGGGCTCTTGGCAAGGATGATCAATGGAAGCCCGCTGTGGATCCTCTGCACTGGGATAAGCCGGATGTTGCCGGTGTCGGTCTGGGCCGGACTTTTGCGAAGACGCTGCAGGAGCGGAATCCCGGCGCGCAGATCGGCTTGATCCCTGCGGCCTTTGGCGGGACCAGCCTGGAGCAATGGAAGGTCGGCGGGGAGCTTTACACCGAGGCCATCCGGCGTGCGCGCGTGGCGATGAAGAACGGCCGCATCCGCGGTATGCTCTGGCACCAGGGCGAAGCAGAGTCCGGCAAGGAAGAACTGGCGAAGACGTACCGGGCGCGCTGGACGGTCATCATCCAGTCCATGCAGAAGGAGCTTGGGCTAGAGGGCGTGCCGGTTGTGGTCGGACAATTGGGCCGGTTTTTGGTGAAGGAAAAACAGCCATTTGCGGACCTGGTGAACCAGGAGGAAGCCCTGCTGCCGCTGTCTTATCCGCACACGGCATTCGTGAGTACGGAGGGCTTGAAGGACAAGGGCGATTCCGTACATTTCGATTCAGCCTCGGCCCGGGAGTTGGGGAGAAGATATGCGCTGGCGTTCCTGGGGCTGGATGCGGGCTGGGGGAAGTAAGCATTGGTGGCTCTGCGTGGCCCTGAGCTTGGCAGGATGTACTCCGAGGTCCCCTGCCGGTCTTGCGCTTGTTCAAACGGACCGCTCGATCACTGGACATAGTAGCTACCCGGCGGCCGTGAATCCATCCCGCGTCGGGTCTTACGTCATCGAGGCAGGGAACGGTGTTGGCTACTTCTACGACGATGTTCTTGAATACCGTGTCTGGTTGCACCCGGAAAAGGGAGCGGTTCCCTGGAACGGGAAGAAAGATTACTTTGTCGCGTTCGCGGAGTATGAACCAGCAGCGGTCTTCTCCACGAAGACGAAGGGTGCGGAAAAGCCGCTTGTGTTGATCCGGCAGTTGGAGTGGATCGACGAACCGCAACCTGGACACTATGTTCCGAAGAAAAGTGAGCGGCTTGCCGAATGGGATGTAAGCTGGCTTGCTGGCTCTCAACGTAAAGCCGGTAGCATTGACGAGTTCTTGCTGCATCCGCGGCCAATACGAACGAATTGAAAGCAGAAGGCGTTACTTGCTCCACTTGAATCGTGGTTCCATAACGTCATTGGTCCCCAGTGCAAAGAATAGTTTGCCACGTGGCCGTCTTGTGCTAATATTTGACGATCCTAAATAGAATAGTTCTGCTATGAGTAGCCCAGCCGCAAACATTTCAGGATCTTCGTACTCTGCATCCGATCTCCCCTCGTTCGAGGACTGGATACGCCAGAAAAGTGGGATTATTACGCTCCCCGTCGTCATCGCACTTTTGAATCTTGCACTCAATCTAATTTGGCACTCACAAGGGTCGCTCTCTTCAATGGAGCTGCAGCTGTACTCGCATGTTCTTCAGCTACTAATGGTGTTGGCATTACTGTTTTCGGTGCCCAAGTCCTTTCCGAGCTTGAAGCCCGAACTCAGGGAGGCACTTAAGGCTACGGAGGAGTTTCGAAACGCATGGCTATTTACGTTGGTGTCATGGTTATCCCTATATGTGATATTCACAATCGAGGCAGTCTTGAGGCAGAAAGGTTACGTTGCCGGGCAGGATCAATTAAAGGTTTTGCACGTCGTTGAGGTGACCGGGAACTGCTTCTCCACTATAGGGTTTTGGCAGTGCTTTATCACTGTTTCAAATCCAGATCAAAAGGGCGATCCAATAAAATGGGTAGGAATTGTTCTCCTGATTATTGGTGTTGAGTGCGCAGGGCAACTCTCAGGTAACAATCAGGCACTTATTCTTGGCGGCGATATCTGTGTGGGCGCACTGTCAGGTATAGCCATGTCGCTTTTTGTCGGCAGGCTTGAGAGTAGGCTGTTACGGCCACCTCGCTGGATTCTTATTGCCATGTATGGCTACGCAACTGCTCAATTCGGCTATGGGTTTCTCGGATTGGAGCTAAAATCGGGAATAGAGTGGCAGCCAGTGTTTTTTATGGTTGTCTTGCTCTTGAAGATCGTGTTAGCGCTATTTGTCAATTGGTTGGTCGGTACTGGTAATTTGCTTTTCTATGTTCGATATATGTCAGAGCTCAATCATGATTACGTCGCGCGTCGAGATGCCTTCCTTCTGGAGGTAAAAAGTGCCGATTAGGCAACCGGCCTTGGGGAAAGAATCCCAGCGCTCGTGTTGGCTTTCATCTCCACCGCAATCCGCAGTTATATGATTGCCAAGTGATCCGCCTGCTTACTTTCTTCCTCATCGCCTCAACCTGCTCTGGAGCCACGGCCCGCGAGCTACTGGAAAAGATCAAGGCTGCAACCGGCCAGACCGTTGGTGCGGGTACTGTGGACACCATCAAGGCGGGAGATCCGGAGACGCAGGTCACCGGGATTGCCACCACTTTTATGGACACCATGGACGTCCTGCAACGGGCGGCCGCAGCGGGCAAGAACCTGATCATCACGCACGAGCCCACCTTCTATAACCACCTCGACAAGACCGATGATTTCGTGAATGATCCGGTCTATCTGGCGAAGGCGAAGTTCATACAAGACCACCACATGGTCGTGTTCCGCTTCCATGACCTTTGGCACAAACGCCGGCCCGACGGCATTCTTGCCGGAATGGTGACCGCGTTGAATTGGGGAAAGTACCAGTCGGCGGAGAATCCGCAGCGGTTCACGATGCCGGCGGTGACGCTGGAAGAATTCGCGGCCGATACGCGTGACAGGCTGCACATACGGACGATGCGGATCATCGGCAATCCGGATTTGCAGGTCCGGCGGATTGCCCTGTTGCCCGGTGCGGCAGGCACGCCCGCGCAACTGAGTGCTTTCCGGGAGCCGGATACAGATGTTCTGGTGATTGGTGAAACCCGCGAGTGGGAGACTGTCCCTTATGTGCAGGATGCCGTTGCGCAGGGCATGAAGAAGGCGCTCATCATTCTCGGCCATGTGCCGTCAGAAGAGCAGGGGATGAACGAATGCGCCCGGTGGATCAAGACCTTCATCAAGGACGTTCCGGTGGAATTCATTCCCGCGACAGAGGCCTTCACAGCGCCCGTCCGGCGGTCTCTTGAGGAACGCATGAAGTCGCTTGTGGAAGAGAAAGTTGTACCCGGCATGGTGACGGTGGTTGCCGATGAAAAGTCTATCGGCCCGGCGCAGGCTTTTGGGTTCGCGGATGCGGCGATGACGAAGCCGATGCCCGCGAACGGGATGTTCTGGATAGCGTCCATGACGAAGCCGGTAACCGCTGCGGCCATCATGATGCTGGTGGATCAAAAGAAGATTGGCGTGGATGATCCGGTCTCGAAATACATTCCTGAGTTCAGCAAGTTTCCGCAGGTAATCACGGTGCGGCATCTGTTGACTCACACTTCCGGCCTTTCTGAAGTGACGGACAAAGAAGGCGCTGCTGCGAAGTCGCTGGGAGATATGGTGCCTGCGATTACCTCAAAGCCTTTGAAGTTTGCACCCGGGAGTAAGTGGAGTTACTGCCAGTCCGGGATGAACATGCTCGGCCGGATTGTGGAAGTAGCCTCGCAGGAAACTTATGAGCACTTCCTGCGGACGCACTTCTTCGAACCTCTGGGGATGAAGGATACGGCATTCTATCTCTCTGAGGCGCAGATGAAGCAATGGGTGCATCCGGTGAAGCGGGAAGGGGATCACTTCGCGGAAACCACCATCAGCATTCTCTACGGACAACAGCCCGCGTCGCGCGACCGCTACGCCGCCCCGAATGCGGGCATCTTCACCACGGCGTCAGATTACGCGAAGTTCGCGCAGCTGCTGCTCAACAGAGGCATGCAGGGCGGGAAGCGGTATCTTTCGGAAGCTGCCGTGCAGACAATGACCGCAGTGCAAACCACACCTGAAATGAATGTTGGTTTTACGCCCGGCATGGCGTATGGATTCGGCACAGGTGTGGTAAGAACACCGCTCGATGTTACTTCGATGTTATCGGCGGGAACTTATGGACATGGCGGCGCTTATGGGACACAGGCATGGATCGACCCGGTAAAGAAACGGATTTACATTTTGATGATCAACCGTGCAGGGCTGGAGAACGGCGATGCGAATCCCGTGCGCTACGCTTTTCAGGAAGCGGTTTCTGGGCAGTAGCCGCGGCGTTGTGGCTCAGCGGATGCGCCGCAAAAGGTCCGGCGAATAATAGTTACCGCCTCGCGGGAAATATCCTGGTGCCGCCCGGTGTGGCTTCAGCGGAGGCTCCCGTCAAACCTGTTGCTTTACCGGTGGCGGCAGGGAAGCGGACTTGTCCTCCGGCGTCCGGCGGCGTCAGCGTGATGTACCGCAAAGGAAAACTGGTTCTGACGGTGGACCGCGAGGCCCTGTTGAAGCAGTCCGATGGCTGGCTTGGGAGCCGGATGCGGGAGTTGGAGTCGGCCGGTTGCCTGGATGCGGGGAGTGCTGATTTGGTGGCGCAAGCCATGCTGCAGGCGGTGCCTCTGCCGGTCAATGCAGGGTTGCGCTTGCTGCGTCCCCGGACCAATGCACAAACCGCACTGGAGCCGCCCATGCAACTTCGCCTCAATACACCAATCCTGAAGCAAGGAACGCCGGAAGATGCTCCGATCCTGCAGGATGCGGCGACTACAGGTGCCGGTAACAGCCTGACCGTGACGGCTTCGTTCACGTCGAGCGTTGTTGGGGTCGAGACCTCCTGGTTCGGTCTGGAGAAGAAGACCAGTGGCTACTCGATTGTGCCTTTGCGGGCGGAACGGAGCATTGGCGGCAAGGTAGAGTTGGCGGACAAACCATCCGTTAATCCTTTCGGACCGCTGCAGGGTGCGGCCTTCTACCGCCTGATCTTCAAAGCTGGAGATTCGGATTTCACGGCGTTGGTGATCGGCGCAAAATCGGAGCAGGAATTTGGTGCGACTGTCGCTTCCTGTACAGATTGGAAGAACGGTTTCTGCGTCGGACTGCCGAAGAAATACGGAGTGAATCCCGTGGTTCCAGTTACTGTGAACGGGAAGCAGACCACGGTCTTTGCGGGGGATAACATTGGCGCGGTCATCCGGCAGTCGGGCGAACGCCAGCCTGCCAGCAAGTTAATGAGCCTGACGGTTAAGAAGCTGTTTCAAGGCCAACTGGTGCCCGTAACATTTGATCCGGCGCAACAGGATATCTTGTCTTTGATACTTCTGGGCGGCGAAGTGATTACTTACTGAAGTGCTGCTTCAGGAATGCAAGGTACTGCTCCCAGTCATAGGCAGTAACATCATGCTTTCCCGCGCGGACATGATAGGCGACATCATGCTGTATGGGCTGGTGTAGACCAGGCATCTGGTCTGTTCCCAGTCCCTTCTTCCCCATAAGTTCATATACCGGACCCGCGTGCAGCGCTCCCAGGAACTCGCCGCGCGGATCAGAACCTCTATCTTCTTCCGCGCTGGCCACATAGAGCGGGCGCGGCGCAATCAATGCGAGAAGCTCATGGGCATCAAACGGCAGGTTTTCTGGATGATTGGTGTATTGCTTGTAATTTCCGCAGAACCAGTGCGGGAACGCGACATTGAGATGTTCGATGGTCTCGCCGTAATCGCGCTTGGATATCGCCGCGCCACCTTCGCCGGAATTGTTCGAGATCACTGCGGCAAAGCGGGTATCATGGGCACCCGCCCACACCGCCGTCTTGCCCAGGCGTGAATGGCCGAACACGGCAACATGCCTGGCATCGATCTGCTTATCCTTCTCCATGTAATCCAAGGCCCGGCTCAAGCCCCAAGCCCATGCCGCAATGGCACCCCACTCGTCGGGAGGGGGTTCGGTTTGCCCGGCCCGGAAGAAGAGCGAGCGGACCCCTTCCTTCATGCCGCCCACATAGTCCGGCTCGATCTCCGAATAGTAGATCGTGGCGAGTCCCATGCCCGCCGCCAGGATCTTTTCCACCTGCCACTGTTCCGCTTGTGTGCCGCGTGATTCCGGGGCAGGCAACTGCTTCTTATTCCGGACCCAGACTTCATGCATTTCGATGCCAGGGTCAAGCGAGACGGTATGGTTGCCGCTGAAGTTCAAGCCGAGAACCACCGGCACGGGCTTCTTCGCATTCGCCGGCAAATAGAGCAGCAAATGGATTTGGGGGCCGTCGGCATGGCCTTCTATGGACATGGTCAGTTGCTTGCGTATGGCCTTGCCGCCCAGTGCCGCATTCTCCACCACAGGCGAACTGTAAGTCACATGCCAGGGGCCGGCGGGTGTCTTGCCGAACATCTGCGCTTCAATCAGCTTCAACAGTTCCGGACGCCGTTGCGTTTTCCAGATCTTCGCGGAAGTGACATGTTTCCCGCTGGCCAATTGCAGCGGGTCGGGCAGGGAATAGGCCCCAACCTTTGACTCATCGTAGTTGTAAGCCCGGAACTTCGGGGCTTGAGCCAGCGCGGCGGCGCAGAGCAGAGAGAGGACTGCCACGGATTTCATACGTCGAATGAAGTATATATCCGAGCCGCAAATAGTTGAGAAAGAAGCGCCGCCGGAGCCACTGTCTCGATATAAGTGATCTCACTCCGATCCGTTCTGTTCGGACTCGCTGTCTATGCGGGTGCCGCGCAGCACGTTCGCGCCTCGAACGTCTACGCCAGTCTGTTTACAAAGGTGGAAACTCCCGGATACTTCTTGACCGGGGATGCTGACACGGTGTTGGGTGCCGCTGTGGCCTGGAGATTCGATAATCCCTTCTTCTATGCCTGGGCCATGGGCTATCAATGGTTCCGGCCGCAATCCGCACCCGCGGAAGGCTTTCACATTTACGGCTGCGGACGCACGTGGAAGGACGAACCCTGGCCGGAATCACTGCCGGTTAAGGCAGCAGTGCCATCCCATCCGGCCCTTTGCCCGGCTCCAGTTTCCCGGTCACGCTACGCGACTTCAGATCGACCACGAGAATCACATTGTCCCCGTTTGCCGCAACGTAAGCCGTGGCTCCATCGGGTGTGATCAGGATGCCTTCGGTGCTCTTGCCCGCCGGGATCTTCTTGACCACTTTGCGCGTTGCGACATCGATGAAGAGCAGTTCTCCCGCGGCAAGATCAGAGATGAGTACGGTCTTGCCGTCCGGCGTGAACTTGAGGCGGTTGGAGCGTTTCGTGCCAGCGTCAAAGTTGCCGGTGACCTTTTTTGCGTTGAGGTCAATGATGGAAACTCCGCCGTCCTGCGAGTGCGCGGCCCACAGCTGTTTGCCATCCGGTGAAAGATCAAAACCCTCCGGCCCTTTGCCGACCGGCACCACGGTTTCTTCGTAGTTCTTCGCCACATCGATAATGGTGATGGTGTTGGCACCGATATTGGCGGTGTAGATCTGGCTCCTGTCTCTGCTCACAGCCACCATATGCGTGGTGTTCTGGCCCGTGCCCAGCATCCAATCCATGCGGTTTGCGACCGGATCATAGCGCGCAATGAGCTTGTTCGCTTCCGACGTGAACAGCACCTTGCCTTCTGACCAGAAAATGCCATGAGGACGCCCAAGCGGAGACACATCCACGCGGCGAAGTTCTTTCTTCGCGGCAAGATCAATCATTGAGATGGTGTTACCCGGTTGTGGTCCGTTGCCGTAATTGGAAACAAAGGCGAATTTGCCATCCCCGGACACCGTGATTTCATGCGGCTGGAAGCCCACAGGGACGGTTGTGGTCACCTTGCCGGTCTTCACGTCCAGGAAGGCGAGGTTCGAATCCTCTTTGTTCAGCACAAGCAGAGTCTGTGCGGGAAGAGCTGTCAGACACAGCAGAAACAGAGCGGGAAGGCGCATGGTGCCTATTCTACCCGTGGGCTGTCAAAGCAATTCATTCGCGGCCGACGACGCGCTGCGTGTGTAGTTTTCCAGGCGGCGGCGTTCCGCATCGTCCACCAGAGCCTTGACGCTGAGACCGATCTTCCGTTCGGACTCATTCATCTTTATGATTTTGAATTCGAGCGTGTCGCCGGGTGTCAGCGGCGCGGGGTCGGTTTTCCGCCCGCCCCAGCCGGGGACTTCTGAAAAATGGCACAGACCTTCCACACCTTCCTCGATCTCAATAAACGCTCCGAAACCCGACAGGCGCAGTACTTTCCCGCTGACCACATCATTTACGTTGTGGCTCTGAAAGAACGTTTCCCAGGCATCGGGCTGCAGTTGCTTCACACCCAGTGACAACCGCTTGGAGGGCGCATCAATCGAGAGAATCACGGCCTGGATGACTGAGCCTTTGCGAAGAATTTCGTTCGGGTGTTTAATCCGCTTGGTCCAGGAAAGGTCAGAGATATGGACCAGACCGTCAATACCCTCTTCGATTTCAATGAAAGCACCGAACTCCGTCATGTTCCGGACGCGGCCTTCCACCACGGAACCCACTGCATAACGCTCACTGACGGTGCTCCAGGGGTTGGCTTCGAGCTGTTTCAACCCGAGTGAGATCCGCCGGTCTTTGGGGTTGACTTCGAGGATGACGGATTCTACCTGGTCCTCTGGTTTGACCACCTTGGCGGGGTGCTTCATCCTGCGCGACCACGTCATTTCACTGATATGGATCAGGCCTTCGACGCCGGGTTCGAGTTCCACGAACGCGCCATAATCGGTCACACTGACCACGCGTCCAAAGACTCTGCCGCCCAGCGGGTACCGGTCACGCGCACCTTCCCACGGGTCTGGAACCATTTGCTTCAAGCCCAGCGAGACGCGTTCTTTCGCGGGGTCATACTTGAGCACAACAGCCGTCACATCCTGACCCACATGAAGCAGTTCCGAGGGATGACTGATCCGCCCATAGGACATATCGGTCACATGCAGCAAGCCATCAATGCCGCCCAGGTCAATGAAGGCACCGTAATCGGTTAGATTCTTGACGGTGCCGGTGATGACGACACCCTCTTGCAGCGACTCAAGAGTATGGGCTTTGCGGGCAAGTATTTCTTCTTCGATGACCAGCTTGCGGCTGACGACAGCGTTGCCGCGCTTGCGATTGAGTTTGACAACCTTGACCGGCAGGTCCTGCCCGATGAAGGTTTCTACCGCCCGCACCGGACGCACATCGAGTTGCGAACCGGGCATGAACGCACGGACACCGATGTCTACCTGCAGTCCGCCTTTGACCTTGGCCGTGATCCTGCCGAGGATATTCAGGCGCTGCTCCATCGCCTGTTCCAGTTGGTCCCAGATCTTGAGGCGTGACGCCTTTTCGTGGGACAGACGAACATAGCCTTCGGACGTATGACCGTCCTCAAACATGACCTCGACGGTGTCCCCGGGTTTGACGGTGCATTTACCGGTGGCATCCAGGAACTGTTCCAGCGGGGCAATGCCGTCGGTTTTGTAGCCGACGTCAATGTAAATGCCGCCTCCCGATATCTTCAGGACACGCCCTTCCAGCACCTCATTCCGCGACGGCGGAGCAAGATGACTGAAATCTTCGAGCAGGTGCTCGTATTCGTCTGGATCGACGAGCGGTTCGCGCGGATCTTGAACTTCCTGCAAATCGTTGTCTGTCAAACTGTCAGCCCTTGAACCCGTTCCGTGTGACCGTGCATGCCGGAGTCCGGCAACCCGGCGATTTAATCACTATAGAGACGGGGCCAAGGGTTGTCAAACAACAGAATGGCAACAACAGTGTGAATTTGCGGCTGCGGGTCCAGGGAACGGTTATTCCGACAGGCCATCCACCGGCGCGGGCGCGATTTTCGTCATCATGTCAAGAATGGTTTGACGGTAAGCGGCGCGGTGGTTGTAGGTGAAGAGTTTCGCTTCCAAATCTTTACCCCGGTAGGACTTGCCATGGGAAAGAGTAGAGGCAACATGATGGATCGCTTCGCTGATGGAGTTAAACTGCCGTTTGCCGTTTGCCCATCCAAAGAGGTTGTTGTTTCTAGCTGTCTTGCCGCCCCCGGATTCCACAAACGAGAGACTGGGAAGTAAGCGCCAGTCAAGGCCGTGTTCATCCGCTTCTTTCAGGAAGATGCTGGAGTACTTTTCGGCGGGGCAGTGATTGTCTTTGAAGAACTTGCGGAGAAGAGTCTCACGCAGGTCAGTTTTCTTGCGGACTTTGGTGACGTCGGTTTGATCGACTGCCGCGGATGCGGCCGCAATGCTGAGTACCCCGGCACAGATAAGAAAGCCTGAGGGCAGGAAACGCTTGAGCAAATTGTTGATTCCTTTCGAAGGTGGTCGGGAGTGAGACCTCGTCTTGCGTCAGTACGAAGTGCACTCCATTTTGCGGCGGGAAACGCCGGGCCCTGGTTCGGTCAAGGATGTTACAAAACTGTCATGTGATTTATTGTACCAGTACTCGCGGGAAAATCCATACTTCCATATTTTTGCGAGGCTAGCTTTCTTTTTCGAGTGTTTTGCTTTTTCGAGTGTTTTGGTGGAGGCGGGGGGAATTGAACCCCCGTCCGAAAAAGTCCGAAATGCAGAGACTACGTGCGTAGCTCAATTCTGGAGTTTCGGTCATTGCCTGAGAACCGGCAAGATAGCAACAACCTAGTCCGGTTGATCTCGGGGCTCAGCTACGGACCGAAGCCTGCTCCCTATCCTTCAAGATGACGCTTGCTTACCAGCGCGAAGGCTCACCGGCAAGAGCGGCCGCTTAATTAATTAAGCAGCGTATGCAAACTGCATGTTATTGGCAGTTGTGTTTTTTCGATCGTTTTACGGGAGCTCGAAACCCGGCACGCCGCCACATCGCGATCCAATCCCGTCGAAACCGTTACGCCCCCAAGGGATTACAGATCTTAGTTTAGCACTTTTGGGCCGTAATCCCCTATTCACATCCCGGGCGCTACTCGTATCAAAGAACCATAAAGAATCGGTGCCTGGCACCGATTCTTTATGGTTTGGTAATGCTGTGGGGTTAGTTGCCTTCGCCGCCACCGCCGCCGAAGTTCCAGGCGCCTCCCAGAGGATCGGCTCCACCCTTCGGTGCCGCGGTCAGAATCATTTCCGCACCGGCAATCACGTTCAGGCTGTTGAGCTTGGCAAGATCTGACGTGGCCAGACCGTAAACGATCAGGGCATCACCGGCCTTGAGTTCCGCCAGCTGGATGGAAGGCTGGGATTCGAGCATCTTCGCGGGGTCCATGCGTGCGCCGCCGGGTCCGCCCATACCGCCGGGACGGCCACCACCTTGCGCGCCACCACCCGGCGCACCGCCGCCAGCACCAGCCGGGGGACCACCAGCCGGGGGCCCGCCCGCAGCCGCGCCGCCACCCTGACCGCCGCGTCCACCACCAGGAGCCTGGAAGTTCGGATTCAGCTGCCGCGCCATCATCATGGCGAACATCGGTTGCAGACGTTTCACCGCCGTATCCGCGGTCACCTTGATCACAACGGGCTTCTTGGTGGCTGCATCGGTGCCGGTGATGGTGCCTGCCGCAGGGTCAATGGATTTCACAACCACACCCAGCGTCCGGAACAGACCGGTCACCACGGCGCTGGCCTTGATCTTGCTGCCGTCTTCGTTCTTATCACCCAAGACGCGGAACTGGTCGCCAGCAACGATTTCCGAAAGCGTGCTGTCCTTGAGGTCAGTGGTCTTTGCGGAATCCGGATTGTAACGGCGGTAATTCACGCTGCCGTTCACGTCCACCACCACATCCTTGCCTTTCAGCTTGATGGTCACGGTCTTCGCCGCGGCATCAACCGATTGCACAATGCCAGTGACACTCTTGGTGGCCCATTCTTCCTGGGTCTGTTCATCGCGCTTGGCGAGCGCGTCTTTGCTGATGATGATGATGCGGGTAGCCGGCGTCGTCGCGACGGCTTCCGCCCCGCCGCGGACACGGGCAAGCACACGGTCTCCTGAAGCAACATCCGTTGCCTTCATGGGGGTGCCCTTCTTCAGATCCGTTTCGCCGGGGGCCATGCGAAGGAAAACGGTCTTGTCATCGAATTTCACCACGGAGTCGCCTGTGGCGGTTTTGACCGTGAAGTTCCTGGCAGCGGCATCGGATGCCGAAATGGTTCCGGAAACACTGGTGAACTGCGCGGCCGGCTGTGCCGGGGCCTGCGCAAACATTGCTGGGGCGGCCAACAGGGCCGCAAGGACTGCGATTCTCATACGCTTATCTCCGGCGGGGATTTTTCTCAAAATGTAACGCTTACACGGCGTAAACGATAGTAAATTCATGTGTAGAGGCTTCCACCATGTTATACGCTTTCCCCGTTGCCGTGCTCGCATCACTACTGATGCAGGTCACACCGCATCTGCAGGAATATCTTGCTGATCCGCTTGCCACAGCAGATAAGTTGGAATCGCGCCTGAAATCCACGCCCACGGATTATCAGATCGCCAACGAACTCGGGCAGCTTTATGCCGCCTGCTCCCTCGGTGCCACCACGGTCACCAGTAATGGTCTGCTGACCGGCGCATCGGTTGAAAAGGCAAAATCAGAGACCGCGCTGGAGTGCCGGAAGCGCCTTTCCGAACACCAAATTCAGGGCGTATTGTTGCAGGGTGCTTACCAGCTCGCCTTCCTGGCTGGACAGGCTAAACGCTTTGTCACGCCTTCCTTCGATGTTCAAAGTTTCGCTGAAGGGCTGGCCGACAAGGCCGTGAAGGGGCCCAACGGTGGAGATGTCGCGATGTCCCAGCGTCTGAATACCTACCGTTTCCGGCTGAGTGGCACGGTGAAAGCAGAAGATAGAGCCACGCAAGCCCGCAGCCTGGTGCTGCTGGAGGAGGAAGCCTTTGTCAAAGCCGGCAGCGATAACTACCGCTTTATGGCTGCGACACATTTGATCAAAGATTGTCTGGTCGCCCAGGATTGGGAGCGCACCTCGAAGTATGCCAAGTTTCTGTTGGATTCCGAGATGTCACTCCGGGGATCCTGGAACTATGGCAACGCGATTCACGATGCCAACGTCGCGATGGGGGAAGTCGCGCTGCACAACGGCGATGTCAAAGCTGCCGCGGGATATCTGCTGGCGGCCGGCAAGACGCCCGGTTCGCCCAACCTGAATTCCTTCGGACCGAATATGACCCTCGCCCGGGATCTGATCCTCGCAGGGGATCGCAAGTCTGTGCTCGAATACTTCCAGCTTTGTGGTGCGTTCTGGAAGATGGACCGCGGGCGCCTGACAGATTGGTCCAGCACCGTGGTCCAGGGTGGCATGCCGAATTTCGGCGCAAATGTTCTTTATTAGCCTAAAGCAGTGCTGGCAGCACTCTCGCCGGCGCATCCACCGGGTGCGATACCGGCATCATGCCTTGCCGCAGCTTGATTAACTGCCGCTGGCTCGTGATGGCATCCTGTTCGCCGGAGCGGATCAGCGACTTTTCAAAGGCAATGCAGCTCCACAGCGCCATCACTGAGGTAGCGATTGCGAGGAGTCCGGGGCGGGTGATAGCAAAGAGTGGCATCGTCTTAATCCGTGAATACGCAATTTCATAGCAATGTGGATGCCATTCTGTAAGCTGTTGAAAACAATAGACCGTGACATTGTGTGGGCAGTAAAAATGCCCGCACAGGTGTGAATTCCGCTGCACAAGCGGCTGATTTGCACCAGGGGTGGTGGCAAAATGCAGCCGCTACACTGGGTAGGCGTCCGATGATTTGCTTCTCCCTTCCTCCTGACCCTGCCGAACTCGACGGCATCTTGCAGGAGATCCCCAATGCCCCGGCGGTATTCCTGCTGTGGCCGGCAGAAGGCACACCGTATCTCGCCCGGACCAATGTGCTGCGACGCCGTTTGCTGCGCCTGCTGGGTACGGCGCAGAAGCCTTCGAAGGCGTTGAACCTGCGTGGCACAATTCTGCGGGTGGAATACCATCTCACCGGATCGGCCCTGGAGTCGCACTTTGTCCTGACAGAGCAGGCACGCCTGCACCTTGGCGCGAACTACCGCAAAGAGATCCGTTTGCGGATGCCACCTTACGTGAAGCTCATCCTGACCAACGAATTTCCCCGGACACAGGTTGCCAACCGGTTGGGCCGTGCCAAAGCCGTCTATTTCGGACCCTTCCGCACCCGTTCCACTGCCGCGCGCTTTGAATCGGAGTTTCTTGATCTCTTTCAGCTTCGACGGTGTCAGGAAGATTTGGTTCCTGCTCTGGAACATCCCGGCTGCATTTACGGGGAAATGGCGCGTTGTCTCCGCCCCTGCCAACTCGTGGTGGGCGTTGCGGAATACCGTACGGAAGCCCAGCGTGTGGGCGAGTTCCTCCACACCGCCGGTCACTCTCTGCTCGATACCGCAGCCTCGGCCCGCGACCGGCTCTCGGAAGAGATGGATTTCGAAGGAGCGGCCCGCATGCACCAGCGTTTTGAAAAGGTGCAGGCTGTTCTCGCTTTGACGGATGAAATGGTGCGGGATGTCAGCGCCCTGCACGCCTGCACGGTCACGCGTTCTGCGTCAGCCGGTACGGTCGAACTCGGCTGGCTCCGCGGTGGCTACTGGCAGGGGTTTCGCCAACTGCCCCTGCAGATCGGCGAGGGCACGGCGATGTCGCTGGATACGCGGGTCAGGGAACTGGCGGCCTCCATCCCGGCGGCAATGGGTACGCCGCAGGAGCGCGAAGAGAAACTCGCGATTCTTGCTCGTTGGTTTTACTCCAGTTGGCGGGATGGAGAAATGATCCTGTTCGATACCTGGGAAAAGCAGCCCATCCGCAAGCTGGTGAACGCGGTCAGCCGCGTGGCGCAGTCGAAGCCGAAGTCATTTAAGCCGAAGCTATCGAAGAGTGAGAGCAATACTGGAGGAGGTCACGCCGCAGGCGTTCCTGACGGAGACGCTCCACTGCCCGGCAGTGATTCCGGCAGATAACTTCGCATTGATTTGACCTGTCGAGTTATCCCAGAAGTAAGCTGCGCCTGTTTCATCCAGAGTCATTGGCGCGCCTGTGCCGTTCGCACCCTGCCGGAATACCAGTGCGTTCCCGCCTTTGGCTGAAAAGCCTGTGCCCCAGAAGATCAACGTGTCGCCAACAGAGAGCGAAGTGCTGTAGGCCTGGTTCGTTACAGCGTCCAGCGTTGGAGTTGCCGTGGAATCGCAGGGCGTTACTGTTACGGTGTTTGCCACGGTCACACTCATCAGGTCCGCGCCAACCTGCAGTGGTCCCGCGTAGCCAGCCGCCCTGGTTCTGGCCGTTGGATCAAAAGCTGCTGGTGCGAGGTGGAAATAGACGGCGAGCTTCGGTGTGGTTTGCAGGAAGATTGAAGCGGCTTGTTCCGGCAGAGTGTGGTAAACCGCAGTGGGTGTAGTGCTGCCAGGGCCCGCGTTGAAGACCTCATGGATCAGCAAATCAACGCCCTGCGCATACTTGACCAGATTCGCGGATGGCTTGGTATCGCCGGAGATGACAACGGAGCGCCCCGCATAGTCGATGCGGTAACCGAGGGCAGGGGAGACGGGGTCATGGTCCACCAGAAATGCGCTTACTAAAACACCATTGTTCTGGTAAACGACTCCCTCCGATATTTCATGCGCGGCAATCACGATGCCGGCGGGGTTCCACATTTCCACCAAGTCACGGCGGATGTGCGTGTTCGTGGCATAAGCGGCAGTCAGGCTTGCGGCAAGCCCGGCAGTGCCCGTTGGCTGATCCGGCCCGGTGCCTGGCCCATAGAGGGAAAGGTTATTGCTGCCCCGGCCATTCCAGCCGCTCATCCAGAGCACCGGCAAGCCTTCTGTGTGGTCTGAGTGCAGATGGGTGAGGAAGACTTTGTTGACGTTGCTGAATCCCAGCTGATTCAAACGTTCCGGCACACCGCGGCCGCAATCAAACAGCAGGGTTTCATTGCCTGCCTGGACGAGAGTCCCGGTCTCCGGGTGCTCCATTGCGAGGGAGGGTCCTGCAGTACCCAGCAGCGTGACTTTGAAGGTCTGGTTCTGGGCAGAAACAGTAACGGCGATACAGAGGCCAAGGGCGGCTGTCAGATAAGTTCTCAAGCTTGTGGCACCGGGAAGTTATCTTTCGTCTTGCTGCACCATTCCTGGAGCATGGCCCGGTGTGCGAGCAGCGCGGATTTCATCGCGGGCTTGGCGGCGAGGTTTACCGTCTCGCCGGGATCCTTTTCGAGATCGTAGAGAGCTTCCCGGCGCTTGCCTTCACTGTAGGCCGTGTAACTGTAGCGCTGGCTACGAATCATCCGGCCATCGGGTTTCGGTAACTTACCCTCCACTTCCGCACCCTGCACCAGGCGGTCAGAAACAACAATGAACTCCCGTGGATCAGCCGTCGTCTTCCCGTTGGCCGTCTCCTTCAAACTCAAGCCGGGCAGTCCGGGTGGCGGAGTAATCCCCGCATAGTCACAAAGGGTTGGCATGAAGTCGATGCCCGTATTCACCAGGCGCGGCGAAGTACCTGCTTTGATGGTGCCGGGATAACTCATCACAAACTGCACGCGCGTCGCTTCTTCATAGAGAATCGTCTTTTGGTTCCAGCGGTGCGAACCCTGCATATCTCCGTGATCGGCCGAGAGGATGACGAGCGTATTCTTCGCCTGGCCTGATTGTTTCAGCGCATCGAGCACCTGCCCGATCTCCCGGTCCACTTTCTCAATCAACCGGTAGTAAGCCCAGATATACTCGCGCCATTTGGTCTCATCGTAAGTGCTCACCGGAAACATCGGCGCGGCCTGGTAGGAGCGGCGCATCAAGTCGACGATATCCGGTTCATCCTGCGGCGGCTGGTGATTTTTCCGCAACGGAGGTAACTGGTCCACGGGCGGTGGCGCGCCAACCTCACCCAGGGGTAACTTCTGCCCGCGCGACCATTCCGCGATGTTATGTGGATTCAAAAACGAAGCCATCATGAGAAACGGCTTGTCGTGTTTCTTCTGGAGAAACTTAACCACGTTGCTGGTGGTCAGCGGATCTTCCTGTGGCGTCTCATATTGCTCAAAACCATGGACATCCACCTGCTTTTCCGGTATCGCCAGGTGCCATTTGCCGTAGTAAGCCGTCTCATAGCCCGCGTCATGAAAGACCTTGCCCAGCATGGGGAACTTCTTCGGATCGAGCCGGACTCTGGTCCGGTCATCATTGTCCATGATGCCGGTTTCGGTGGGGTAGCGTCCGGTAAAGAGTGCGCCACGGGAGGGAACGCACAGAGGGTTGGCGCAATAGGCACGGGTGAAGACCATGCCGCCGGCCGCCAGACGGTCCATGTTGGGCGTGTGGATGTACTTCTTGCCGATGCGGTAACTCACGGATTCCGCCGATTGCTGGTCCGTGGTGATGATGAGGATGTTCGGCCGTGCCTGTGCGTTGGCCGTGCCCGCAACGGTGAGGGCGGCGGTTGTCTTGAGAAAGTCTCTGCGGTTCAAAGGGGTCTCCGGTAAGCTATTTGAGCTTACTGCAAGAGGAGACGCATTTCATTGGTGGCTTGAAAGCCCAGTTTTTCGTAAAGCGTGCGTCCCTGTTCGCTGGCATGCAGGATCACCGTGCCGACGTGATTTTCCCGCAGCCATTGCAGGATCGCTTCCATCAGTTGGCGCGCAAGGCCCTGTCCGCGGTACTCCATTTCCGTGTAGACATTCAGGATATTGGCGCGGGGTCCAGGGCCGCCGATCATGTGCGGGGGCCAGTCCATCAACCACACCCCGCCACCTGCGATCACTTCGCCCGTGGCAGTTTGGACGAGCCACGCGACATATTCACCCGACTGCAGGCGGACCTCCACCCAGGGCCGGAACGCAGCAATCATGGCGTCCAGAGCGGCATCGTCTGTGTAACCCATGTCCCGGAACATGCTTCGCCGGTGGTGGCAGATGATGGCGGCGTCCGCGACGGTATTCGCAAGGCGGATCGTCACAGCAGTTGCTTCATCCCTTCGGAAGATACATAACTTGCATTTGCCATCATCGCCACGGCCGCCAGCAACGCCCCGTTCGAAGGCAGATAACAGGGCAGGTTGGCGCGCTGTGGTGTGTGGCCATTGGCGATCCACTTGTTCTTCGGCGTATCCATCATGAGGATTTCGAAGGCTGCCCTGGAATCTCCCAGACGCACCGCGGTCATCGCGGTGGCCCCGAAATCCCAGCCCCAGGTCTGATCCCACTTCCAACTCTTGCGGACGAGCGCCAGTGTGCGGCGCATGGTTTCCTTGTCGACCTTGGTCCCTGGCGTCATGGAAAGCGCCAGCAGCATGGAGGGATGATCCCGGTTGCGCTCCGTATAAGTCTGCGGACAGTTGGCATGGGCAAGATACACGCCATCCTTCACCGGCAGCGCGGCCAAACCCTGTTGCACCGCCGACCACTTCTGCGGCACAGGCTGCTTCAAACGAGTGCGCCACAGACTGGCGATCCGCAATCCCTCATGCCAGTACTCCAGTTCATAAGTGGGATTCCAGGTCTCTTTCGGCGGATGATTCTCCTGCGCCGGAATCACCGGCGGACCGAGCCAGTACTCATCCCCATGCTTCACCGCATAAGATGCCATAAAGTCCGCCGTGGCGAAAACAAGTCCGCTGTACTTACTCAAAGCCGCGGGGTCGAGTTGATATAACATCTCCGCGAAGTGCAGCACATGCGGTTGCTGCCAGATAAGAAATGGACCAATGGGCGACGGGCTGTCAAAGCCATCGGTCGCCGTCATCTTGGGCCAGCGCGCACCCTGATAACCTTGTGACTTCGCCTTGGCTATTGCCGAAGGCAGAATCGACTGGTACCAGGCCATGCTCCGCTCCAACAGAGTGGGCCGGTTCCAGAGAGCGAAGTGCGCTGCGTGCCACCAGTGCATCTCCAGATGGAACTTGCCGTTCCAGCTGTTGCAGGTGAGTCCGGTCTCTTGCGGGGGCAGGGAACCGGCGCACTGGATCGCGGTGAGGTATTGCGAGAGCACCGTGCGGCGTTCGAGTTCCGGATGTTCTGGCATCCCGACGGCGGCACCTGTGCTCCAGAAATTCTCCCAGTGTTCTTTTGCGGTGGTGAACGCAATGGCTGGAACCAAGCCGCGCTTGGGTACCTTCGCAAACGTAAGCGACCCTTCGAGAGGCAAAGAAAATCTGTGCGGACCCGTTTGCTGAAAACTGCCAGCCACGAAGTACACATCCTGATCCAATTGCCGCCGGATGATGGTGCCTTCGAGCGTGCTGCTATGTTTTTCCGGCTTCGACCAATCCGCCGCGCTCATCCCCGGTGAACCATAGGGAAACGTGATTTCCACCGTAAAAGGACCCTTCGTGGTCACACGCCATGCAAAGCCATCCAGCGCAGGCTGGGCGACAGTCTCCACCTGCACCTCGAAGCGATCCAGCACAAAGCGGCTGTGCAGAGTGCCGGTCCACAGTTCCAACTCCTGGCGGATTGCAGAAAGGTCTGCCGGTTCAATCGCTTTCCCGTTCTTTCGCACCAGTGCCACACGGCCCAGATGCAAACGGTGCGGGTTATCCCGCAGGTAGTTGTAGAGCGGTTCCTGACCCTTATTTGAGGACGCGTAGGGAACCTTGCGGCCTTCCACTTCGAACTCGCTGAATTGGAAGTCGGCCGCAGTTTTGCCTGTGGTGTTGGGGAACGCATGCCAGCCCCATTGGGATTGCGTGCAAAGCGGGACGCCCTTCGCTTCATAGTGAGCCGCCAGAGTCTGCAAGCCTGTCACGTCCGCGTTGAAGGCAAACTCGCCGTTGCCCACGGTCAGCGGACAGGTTGGATCGACCGCCGTCAGCACCACGTTATGTCGCGAAACTACCGCTTTACGGTCGATCCGGTTCTGGCCCTGCAAGGCAAACGGAGCCGCCGCCAGCATGCCGGCCGCACTCCTGCGCGTGAATTTCATTCCTAAAGGATATTCACAGCCCGCGCGGCGAGCAGAACCACGGTGGCGAGCGAGATCAAGGACTGCACCATCATCATCGCTTTGGCCCACCGCGAGAGGACCGGCACATCAGTAGGGGAGAACGCCGTGCTGGTGTTGAAGGCGAGGAAGAGGTAGTCGACGAACCCTGGTGTCCAGCGGTCTTCGCCGGTCTGTTTGCGGAGGTCTGGCGGCATACTCATTTGCGGGAACAAAAAGGCACCATCCAGATGAACCCCGCGGCTGTCCCGGCTGTTCGGTCCGCCGCCATCGAGCCGCCAATACCAGGACGCGAACACAAGAATGTTGCTGATCCAGAGCGCCCCCGCGGCAAGCAGCAGTTCCACCGGCTTGTCTTTGTGCGAAGGCAGGCGCAGAATCAGCCGGCTCAGCGCACTTGCCAGTGCCACCGTCACAACCGCCAGATTCAGGTACGCGATGACGTCATTCCAGCGGGTGTGGCGCATGGCGTGGAGCGCCTGTGCGATTAACGCCAGGACCGAAACGAAGACGGGCAACAGCCAGCCCGGCCCGATGGTCAGGGTCTCCGGCAGCGCATAGTAAAGCCCACCGAACGCGAGCAAGCCTGCGACGGCTGGCCACCGGGGCTCTGTCCTAGTTGTGACACTTGAGTGTATTTGTGAAATTTATCACTTCCTAATGGTTGTACTGGTACTCGTAAGGAATTGAAAAAGCTTGAGATATAGTTTGTTGCGCTAGTACCCTAAGTAGTATCTTTATGAAATCAAAACTAGTCAGAGTGTTCCTTTCCGGCGTCTTCCTTGCCACTCTTCCCGCGGCATCCAACGCGAGCCAGAGCCTCTGCGCCGGGTTCACTACTTCCAATTGCAGTACCTTCCAAACAAATTCCGGCGGAACTAATGTCGCCAACACGTCTCTCAGCAATTTTACAGGGCTGTTAGCCGGCCAGACGTTTACGGCGACCGGGTTGTTGCTCAATCTCAACAAGAACTCCAGCCTTTCGCTGGGAACGCAGGGTTCCACCCTCAGCTCTGACGCCTCCATCAGTTCTGTCAGCAGCGGACAGAACGTTTACTCGAAGTACACTTCAGGCGACTACGCCGAGACGGGTCTTGGTCTGGCCGGTGACCCCAGCAGTCAGCATGAGATTTACTACACCCCGCCGACGGGCACGTCACTTGGTGCCATGGGCGTGATCCAGTTGAACGTGACAAATGTCCGGTCTGCCGGCGCGACAGATCTGTTGCTCGAAATCGGCAGCATTACCGGATCGGACGCTTTCGCGATCTGGGGCAGCAATTCCGCACTTTCCGGTAGTACCACCAGCAGCATGACACTCCTCTATTCCGGGACTTCCGCGGCCGGAGCAGTGCAGGACTTTGATCTAGCTGCGATTCCGAAGAACGGCGGTGGAACCCTCAATGATTTCTCCACCGGCTACAACTACTACTACGTCACTGCGACGGGCGGCAATGTGGTGCTGGATGCGGTGGCCGCCACTGTAGCGACGCCGGAACCCGATAGTTTCGTGCTCATCGGGCTCGGCATGATTGCGCTGGCCTGTTTGTTCGGCAATCGCAGCCGCAAACGGGCTGAGTAGAAATATGTGCTCCCTGTTCGCAATACAATAGGAACAGGGAGCAATACTTCTACCGATATGGAACTCAAGAGTTCAAATCCGGCGTTCAGCCAGAAGACTTACGAAGCACAAGGTATTTACGCGGGCACCGGCACGGCCATGACTGTGGCCGGAACCATCAACAAGGCGGGCATTCTGCTCATCCTGGTGGCGCTGACTGCCTGCTGGTCCTGGAATCAATTCTTCGCCACGGGGGATCCGTCTTCCGTGATGGGTTACGCGGCCATTGGCGGCATCGGCGGATTCATCTTCGCCATGGCGACCATCTTCAAGCCGCAGTGGGCTCCGGTGACGGCACCGGTTTATGCGCTGCTGGAAGGCCTCGCGCTCGGTGCCATTTCGTCGATCTTTGAAATGCGCTATCCGGGCATCGCCATCCAGGCTGTGGGTTTGACCTTTGGCACGTGCTTCTGCCTGCTGGCGGCTTACCGTTCCGGCGTGATCCAGGCGACCGACAAATTCAAGATGGGCATTGTGGCAGCCACCGGCGGCATCGCGCTCATCTACCTCGCCAGCATGCTGCTCGGCTTCTTCCACGTCCAGATTCCGGGCATCTTCGGACATGGTCCGATTGGGATTGTCTTCAGCCTGGTGGTAACCTGCATCGCTGCTCTGAACCTGATCCTCGATTTCGACATGATCGAGCGCGGTGCCTGGCGCGGCGCACCGAAGTACATGGAATGGTACAGCGCTTTCGGGTTGATGCTGACCCTGATCTGGCTGTATCTGGAGATGATCCGGCTGCTTTCGAAGCTGCGGGACCGGCGGTAAGAGATGCCTCGATTTCTAAAAATCGAACCGCGCAATTAACTGGGTGATGCGTGCAGTGCGGGCGGAGGTAATCAGGCCGAAACTGGGCGAGTTGAAGACCGCCTGGCCCGCACTGTTCGCCGCGACTGAGAGTGCCACGGACGGCCCGTTGAAGTTCGTGTGGTTCATGGAGTTATAGGAATCCACACGGAGCGTGAAGCGCAGTTTCTCACGGATCTGGAACTGCCGGCTCAAGGCCAGGTTGAGGTTTATATCACCCGGCGCCCGCAGCACATACCGGCCCAGCGTGCCGATGCTGGCGGGAAGCACCAGCGTTGTGTGGCCGTTGATCGTGGCAAACAGCGGCCCGGTGGGGGCCAGCGGGAACGCGGCATCCGTGGTAGGAACCAGATAGCGCATGGCAGTACCGGAAGACGTGAGCTGGGTTGTGTAGATCTGCGACAACGGGGCGATGGCATTGGGCCGCTGCTGTGTCACATCCGGATAGAGGTTCGTCTGGCTGATGGTTTGCGGCAATCCAGTGCGTCCTGTGAATAGCGGCGAGAGGCTGAAGCCGCGGAGCCATTTGTTGCCGCCCGTAGTGTAACGGAGCGCAATGCTGACGGATTGCTTGCGGTCAAAGGCCGAAACCGAATGGTCGATGCGGCGGGAAATGTTGGGGAACTGTCCGGCGTCGAGACCATTGGGCTGCGAGTAGTTATAGATGCCACTGCCGTCATCCGTGGATTTCGACAGCGTGTAAGAGCTCTGGAAGCTGAGTCCGGTGCGCAGTTGCTGCGTGGCGCGGATTTGCAGGGAGTGGTACATCGAACTGCCCACGTTGAAGAAGTCAGAGAGCGAAGAGACCGTGGGGAAAGGCCGTACGGCTTGCAGGGACACAGCAGCGCCGGATGCATCTTCCTGCTCTGCGATCTGAAAGGACGGGACATTGTTGTATTTCAGGTTCAGAGACAAATGCTCGCCGCGGGTGCCGACATAGTTGGTATCCAGAATCAGGCCGCGCGTGATTTCCCTCTGGAAACCGAAGTTCCACTGCAGGGAATTGGTGAGCTTCGACATATCGCCATAAGCCACACCAGCCTGCGTCAGCGGGTTGGCGACGGTGGCTGCCGCAGCCAGCTTGAGCGGCTGGAAGTTCTGCACCGCAATCAGGGGCATGCCCTGCGAAAGAGAGAAGTTCTGCGCCTTGCCATTCCCCAAACTGCCGAAGCTCTGTGTGACCGCGAAGCCCGTGTAAGTGACCACGCCGCCAAGGTTCGAGAAGTTCTGCCCGAAGAAGATACCAAAGCCGGAGCGGATGACCGTCTTGCTGTTGAGCCGGAAGGCAAGCCCTGTGCGGGGTGCGAGGTTCTTTCTCGGCGTGGGCAGGTTGAGGCTTTCCGAGGCATTTTGTCCTGCGACAAGGAGTTGTCCGGTGTAGGGATCGATCCGGGAATACATGTGGTTCGACATGGTGAGCGGGGACTCATATTCCTCACGCAGGCCGAAGTTCAACGTCAGGCGGCTGGTGGCGCGCCAGTCATCCTGGATGAAGATACCCAAGTTGTAATTGCGGCGTCCAGTGATCGGTTGCGGCAGAACATAGCTGCCGCTTTGGACGAGGCCGAGAAGAAAATCAGCAAGATCATTGACCGCGTTGCCGCTCGATGCCGTGGGGGAAGTCAGAGTGCCGGAGAAGGTATAGCTGCCACCCAGATTGGTGCCGGGGTTATAGACATTGAACTGGTTCTTGCGCAACTGGAAGCCGGCTTTGATGACGTGGTCGCCTTTCACCCAGGTCGCGGAGGCCGCGGTCTGGTAGTTGTTATCGATGGAAGTCGCCAGGGTGTTCTGGTTGGTGCCGAGGGTGGTCCAGTTGGAGAGATTGAAGGTGGGCGAATAGGGCAGGGGAACGTTCTGGATCCCGAAGTCGCGGGGGACATCAATTCCGGCGCTGGGCGGCACCTGTTCCGTGTGGAAGCGGCTGAAGCCGAAGCGCAATTCCGCGATCAACGAAGGGCTGAACAGTTCCGTCAGGCTCACTGAGGTGAGGTAAGAGGTTGCGGTCTGCGGGCCTGTGCCTGGATCCAGATAGCCGGGAATGATCACGGTGCCTGCGGTGGGTGCCTTCGATTCATCGAAGTAACCGTAGAGGCGGGTCTTGTCATTGATGTTGTGATCAATCCGGGTCGTGGTGGCATCAATGCCGCTGCGAATGCTTTCCGAGAGCACGTAGTTGTTGATAAGACGGTTGTTCGCGGTATCCAAGGAGCCCGGGGAGTTCGGCTTCGGCAGCAGAGCCATCATCTTCACAGCCGCCGGATCAAACCGTGTGGACGGAATCTGATTCTTCGGGAAAGGTGCTTTGTTGGTGGGATCGTAGACCGGCGTAGGGGAAATGCTGAAATCTCCGGCGCGGAAGTTTGTGTCTGGAATGGTGGAGGTCTGTGTTGTGGGGCTGTAAGTCCGCTGGCCTTCATAGTTGAAGAAGAAGAAGGTGCGGTCTTTCCCCTTGTAGACTTTGGGCAGCAGCACGGGGCCGGAGAATTTCCCGCCGAATTGATTGCGGCGGTCCACCGGACGGGCAATGTTTTGCAGGTTGCGGAAGTAGCTGTTGGCGTTCAGTAATTCATTGCGGAAATATTCATACAAGCCGCCGTGAAACTGATTGATGCCGTTGGCGACGATCATGTTCACCGTGGCACCGGCGGAGCGGCCATATTCGGCGGAGTAAGCGGAGGTGACTACTTTGAATTCCTGCAGCGCGTCCGGGGAGGGGTAATGTGTGGTGCCGCCGGTGGCGCCGCTCACGACGGAGATGCCGCCGACCGTGAATTCCGAATTGAGGGTGCGGCTGCCGTTGAAGGAAAGCTGGGATTGCGTCACACCGGAGGGATCGCCGCCGCTCGAAACGCCGGGCGTGGCGGCGAGCAGGTTGAGCACATCGCGGTTCGGCATCGGCAGGGATTGCAGTTCCCCCTTGCCGACTTCCGTGCCGAGGTAAGACGTATCACTTTCCAGATTGCTGACATTGCCGCCGTTGACCGTGATGGATTCCTTCACATCACCGGGTTGGAAAACGGCATCCACGCGGCGGCGGTCACTGACGGAAACCCCAACGCCGTCCACATGGATGGGCCGGAAGCCGGTTGCTTCAAAGGTCAGGTTGTAGTTGCCGACGGGAAGCAGGGTGGCGGCATAAGCGCCGGAGCTGTTGGTTTGCCCCTGCCAGACGCGGACGCCGGTGTTCGTATTGGTGATGTGGACGGTGGCTCCGCGCACAATGGCGCCGGAGGTGTCAGTCACCACACCGCCAATCTGACCGGTGATGTCTTGTGCGCTGGCGCTGTAACAACAAAGGATCGCGGCCAACAGTGCCTGCAAATAGAAACGGATCATGGTTCCTCCTGGAATAACCTCAAGCATTGCGTTGATCCGGGGGCGGCGCAACGTTCCGCGTGGTTCCCGGAACCTCCCGCTAAGATGTTGAAAAGAAAACGTATTCACTTCGTAACGGTTCCGTCTGTCGCGTTCCCGTGTGAAACCAACAGGTGCCGTGACGGATAGGTTACGATGAAGGCGATGAATGCCGCCCAAGACCGCCGCCGGAACAGCACGGAAAACCAAAGTGCGGCCGTCGCCCGGGCAGCCCTGCTCTATCCTGAACGCGAACAGGTCTTGCAGGCGCGGGATCGCGTTCTGGCCAGTCCGGTCTTCCAGCCAAGCAAGCGGGCCTGTGATTTGTTCCGCTATGTGGTGGGTTGTGCGCTGACCGGCCGGGCCGATGAGCTGAAGGAACGGGTCATCGGGCACCAGGTGTTTGGCCGGGAGCCGGGTTACGACACGGGTTCCGATGCTGTGGTCCGTGTGGTCGCCAATGATGTGCGGAAACGGCTGCAGGCATATCGCGAGCAGAATCCGCAGGACCCGGTTGTGTTTGAATTGCCGGTGGGCAGCTACGTGCCGGAGGTCAGAATCGGCGTGAGTGCGGCGGTGGAAGCGGTGCTCCCGGTACCGGCTGAGCCTGCTGCCGGGATGGCAGAAACTGCGGGTGCTCCTGCCGTGCGTTACTGGAACTGGAAGCCCGTGGCCATGCTGGCTTTGGCCGCGTGTGTGGTGCTGACCGGGATTCTGGCTGTGCAATTCTGGCGGACGTCGCGCGGCCTTTCCGGTGTCAATCCGGCAGCAGAGCTTCCCTGGGCTGCACTCTTCCGCGGGTTCCGGCCATTGCATGTGATTACGGCCGATGCCTCCATGGGGTCACTGCGCATGCTGCAGGATTTTCCGGCCAGTATTGATGAATTTGCGAACAAGCGCTTTCTCACGCCGCTGGAAAATCTGCCCACGGCACTGCGCGGACCCTGGACTTCATTGGCGGAAACACGTCTGACCAGCATTGCGGATACACGCATGGTGGCTAGAATTGCCGGTTTGGCGGCGGCTTCGAAGGGGCAGTTGGTGGTGCAGTCGGCACGTGAAATCCAACTGGCTGACCTGCATAATCCAGGGAATCTGGTGCTGCTGGGCAGTGCGGCATCGAACCCCTGGGTGATGTTGTATGAGCCGAAGCTGGCTTTCCGTTTGGTTACCGATTCCGGGCGCCACACGCAATATCCGGTGATCCGCGATCCCAAACCGGGGGAACCGGCTGACCTGCCGGGCAGTGTCCGGACGGGGGCGACGGGCAAGGCTTACGCCATTCTGGCGCTGACGGATGCGCTCGAAGGTAACGGCGCGGTGCTGATCGCAGCCGGGACGACGATGGAGGGTACGGAGACCGCAGGGGAACTGGCTTTCGACGGGACTAAGCTGGGGAAAATTCTACAGGGCTGCGGCGTGAGTGCCGGGGATGCCTCGGCGAGGTTTGAGATTTTGACGGAACTGGATGTCACTGCGGGTTCGCGCAAGACTTCGCGGGTGCTGGCGATGCGATGCGGACCCGGTAGCTTGGGGCAGTAGGGATTTTGAGATTTGGTGCCGCGTCGTGGACACTTTGCCAGTCTGGGGGCTGAACATAGCATTTACCAGGTGATGAGTGCGGGTTTCGCCTGTCACGCGCGGTCGGTATCTATGTTTTTAGACTAGCTCAGAACCCCCGTTAAAACCCGTCGAGCATCCAGACGTTGCGGGTGGAGCTCCATTTCAGAAACGCCAGGTGTTTGCCGTCGTGGGAGGGAATACCGAAGGTGTCGCGCCCGTCTTCGGGCTGCTCGAACAGAATCTGCGACTCACCTTTTGGCGTAACATGCAGCAGGTATTCGCCATTATTGGGGGTGACGCTCGAAACAAACCAGCCGCTGGCAGCCGGACCCGATGCGGGGAAAACGGTTTCGAGGCCCTTGCGGCCCGTTACTTCAATCGCAGACACCGGACCGCCGTGGAGCGGGAACAGGCGGAGATGATCGCCGATGCCTTTCGGGTCGATAGCGGCGAGTTGAGCGCCGTCGGATGAGAGCGCAAAGCTGGGCGCGAGGCGGGAATCGAACTCCATGGTGCCGATTTCGGTGCCCTGTCCGGTCTGATGGCCGAAGTGATAGAAGCTGAGAGTCCTGCCGCGCAGACGGGCCAGCACGCAGATCTCGGGCTGAGCATAGGCGCATCCGACATCGACGCCAGAGTCCTTGAGTACTTCGACCGATGCCCCGCCACCGATGGGCAGGCGGCGGATTTCGGCGGGCTTGTTCCAGACCATGCGTTCGCCGGGCGGCACGAGGTGAAAATAGATCCAGGAACCGGCGAAGGTGGGGGCCTGGTCCTGTTCGGAATCGAGGCTGAGCAGTTCGGGCTCGGTACGGTTGAGGCTCTGGCGGAAGATCTGGGAGCGGCCGTTGCGGTCGGATTCAAAGACGATGGATTTGTCGTCAGGAGTCCAGAACCCCGGCACGTCATTGTTTTCATCGAGGGTCAGGCGGCGGGTGTTGGTGAGTTCCGCTCCTCCGGCCCCGAGATCGCCGACGTAGACATCGGCCTGGAAGCCTCCGTTCAGAAAGATGAGGCGTTTGCCGTCGGCTGTTGCAGAGAGCCAGGAGATGCCGAAGCTACTCCAGGTCGTCAGCTTGCGCGGTTCGCCAGAGGCAGTGCCGCGGTCGGAATCCACGGGGACTTCCCAGAGGTTGGCGAAACTGCTGGTGCCTTCGGCGAAAGCCACGATGAGGCGTCCTCTCGGCAGAAGTGTGAACGCGCTGAGGCGGTTGTCGGAAACAGCGATGGTGGAGTTGGCGCCTCGGTCGTCGACGGTGTCGAGTCGGGTGATCGTCTTATCTTTATCCCAGTGGACGTGGGCGAACCAGATTCTGGCACCGCCGGGCGACCAGAACATGGCATAAATTTTGTCGGGTTCGGCGACCGACAGAATTCGGCGCGGGTTTTCGCCATTGGCGTCCATGATGCGGAGTTCGCGGTGACTGGAGGAGGTGTACGCGATGCGCCGGCCGTCGGGGGAGATAGCCGGCGTGTTGGCGTCGTCGCGAAGAGGAGTGAATTTGCCGGTGAGCAGGGAAAAGGTCTGGAGGCGATAGATGTCGTTGAGTTGCTGGCTCATCACGACGCGGGAGCTGTCGGGCGACCAGACGACCCGGGCAGGGCGTGCGCGTTCGTCGGTTTCGACGGTGCGGGTTTCGCCGGTCTGGAGGGTGCGGAGGGTCAGGGAGCGGGCGTCGGCGTAGGCGAGGTACCGGCCGTCGGGGGAGATGGAAGCTGCGAGGGTCGGGTTTTCGGCGGCGTTGGCGGTGAGCGGGTGCGGGGCCGGGACGGGTTTACGATCGTCGCGGAGCGCGAAGATGAGGGCCAGAGCGGCAGTGGCCAG
>CAIXXM010000002.1 GCA_903923395.1 uncultured Acidobacteriia bacterium | reverse complement strand
TCAACTGCAACTTTTTGAGGGAATCTCGCGACTGCGGTCAACCCGTATCGGACTCTAGCGGTCCGCAACCACACGTCTGAACGTGGGAAGCGCGGAAGAGAGAACGTCCATACAGGTGCAGCCAGTTACAAACCGCCAATGAAGCGGCGCGCCAGAAGAAAGTTTCCAAGTCTCAGATTGTGAGCGGGCGAAGTTGGCGCCCTCGACCTTATAAGCAAAGTGTTCTGCTCGAAGTCCTTCGTTTGTGCCACTGTCCTCTTCTGTGCTGAGGGGCATTTCGTCTAGCAGGCGGACAATGCACTGTTTGTCAAAGGCGACCTGGAGTAAGTGCAAAGGATCATCTGGGATCACGAAGTCTGCGCAGATGCCTGAAGCAGTCCACGTAAATCCCACAAGATCGCTACGACTGGCGACGAGCTCGATGTCGATATCGACTGGCAGGTATAGCGGCATGGCTTTGGTATATGCCGGTTGTTCTTCGTCGCCCACCCACCCTCAGCACGCCTGGGAGAGTCCAGTTCTTGCCGTGCTGGCAAACCTGCCAGTTTTGGTTTTGTCCCATTAGATGAGGCGGACGGACGGTTCTCGTGTCGTTCGCCGATTGCGCATTTCCTTTTCGGAGGGTGACCTCACAAAGTTGATCCGCCGCGGATCTGAAGCGCTGTGCATTTCAAAATTTCTGCGAGCATCGGTTAACGAGAGCAGATCGTTCGGTCCGCCACGCACAACGTCAGCATCGTGGTCATCCTGACCATCATCTTCCCAGAAACACACAGGGCAGATTTCGTACCCCCCACGCTCGGACAGAGTCACATAACAACAACAAGGGCACCTGTACGACGGACCGTCGCAAGGCGAGGCATAGGCGTTTTTGAACCTTTCCATAGTCACTCCGGTTACTGATGCCACTGTCCACTTCCCACCCACAGCACGCCTTGGGAGAGTCTGCTTTGCGGCTCGGCTCGGCGTTGGCTGGGGCCAGTATTCGCGGGCCTGGTGCGGCTTTCCGGAGGCCGTTTCGTGCGAGGTTAGACTGTCTAGAATCCCCGGCGCCGGATTCCGGGCTGCAGAGACTTCCGAACACTGTGAATTTGCTCTGTGGAATTGCCGATAATGTAGGTTGTCGGCAGTTGGGGCCGCAGAGCGGACTTCCCCAACGGAAGTGATGGGTGGGGAGCCGACTATTTTCGAGGCCTAGCATGTGTTGTTGGTGAGGCCATGAGATTGGAACCGAGCAGCTTCCCTTGCATGTTGACCCAGGCCGCTGCCAATTGAGCGACATCGTGAGGACAACGGGGCGTGACGTGAAGATACTGACCGGAATCCTAGCGGCCGTCGCTGCTCTCTTGCTCGTGCTCCTATTGCAGCATCACGGTGAGACTGGCGCGCTGCGAGCGGAGAATACCAAACTCAAGGCGAAGCTGGCGGACACGTCCGAGAATAGCCAGACAGCCGCGAAGATCGCATGCGCAGCCCGAGCAGAAGCAGCATTCCGGGCGCTCGGATACTCGGAGAAGGGCGGAGGAAACGGCGCGGGCAATCTCGGCGACACGTACAACAACCACTACAGCACGGCGCTAAGGCGCTGTCTGATGGTTGTGGTGAGCACAAGTTTTCACGGCGCGAACGAGACGATCATCCAGAGCCTATTCGACGTCGATGAGCGTACAGATTTCGGCGACTATAGCTGGGTATCAAGCAACACCAAGAAGTATTGGGAGCAGCCCCCCATTCAATGCATCATGAAGCCGCCCGGTAAGCCGGAAGCCGTCTGCCGCTCAACGGCGGAGTGGGACGCCTACGTCAAGTCGCTGATGGAGTGAGCCAGCTGGGCGTGTTCGGGCAGCGGCTAGCACCTGTAGCGGCCACGCGTACGAGGAACCCAGCCACGGGTCGAATGACGCTTCGCTTCGCTCAACTCCGTCCCTAGAGGGTCACCCAACTCAAAGGTCCGGAATAGGTCGATAGTGCCGGTTGGGTTCGGGCCAGAAAGCCGCCATTCGCGCAGGTGATCGATTGTCTTCCGGGTAAGCGCTGATCTTCGAGGGTTAGGGTCTAGGGTGGGATAGCCTTAGCGGCGGCGGATCACTACACGGACGGGCCGTCTGGCCCCCAGACCCACCCCCCTTGTGGCCGGTTTCTGTTCCACTCCGCCGCACGCTCCAGGGCGACCTCGAACGCCTCGCGTTCAGGGTGTGACTCGGTTCAGAAATCCCATCTTTCCCGACTCAGCAAATCACCCCAGCCTTGCCGTTTGCGGTGCGGAGAGTTGCGCCGGTTCGTCGTGCTTTGGATTTTGCTCTTTTGGCGGAGAGCTAAGGCCCAGAAACGACGAAAGCCCGGCTTGGCGGCCGGG
>CAIXXM010000001.1 GCA_903923395.1 uncultured Acidobacteriia bacterium | reverse complement strand
CCAATCGACTGATTTAACAGAAGAGGTCGTCGACGGATTGCGCGGTGAAGATCTTCCTGCTTGCCGCGATGACCTGGGCGGGGGAGAGAGCTTCCAGTCGCTCCTGTATCTCTTTGGAGGGCGGGCCGAAGCGTTCGTCAATTTGGCCAAGCAGGATTTCCAGCCTGCCTTGTCCCAGACCCTGTTCCATCCCGCGGGCTATCCCCTGTTCCATCCCGCGGCTCATCCCCTGTTCCATCCCGCGGCTCATCCCCTGTTCCATCCCGCGGCTCATCCCCCGCTCGATGAAGGGCCAAACCAGCTCGTTCTGCATGATGTCTTCTGTGATAGGCATGTTCTTTGCTTCCCGAATCACTTCTTTCCGCAACTTGCGAAGCCCTGCGAGAATCCGAAGCCCTGCAAATGCGTTTTCCCGTTCTCCAGCCGAACCCCTGGAAATCTGTTCGATAATCCGCCGCACCGTACCCGGTTCACTGCCGAACCGGGTTAGGATCGCAATTACATTGTCACTCAGCGCAGGGCTTGCGAGCAAAGCCTCCCCATCCAGATCCTTGATGTCCACCAGGTGGTACCGGAACGACATATCCGGCACGTCGAGCGAAGTCTCCATTCGGGGCGGCTGGTCGCCGACATAGAGCACCAACTGCCGGGGATACCTTCCGTACCGGCTCTTGATCTGGAATTTGTACCTGCCCATCCTCTCGAGAAAGCCCGGCTCGTTGGTGCTCTGCAACTCGATATGGAATAATTCGCCGTCCGGAGCTTCCCCCAGCAGATCCACCTGGCGGTTGGTGACCTCCGGCAGTTCCACATTCAACCAATGCAGTTCCGAGTAACCAGTCAAAGCTTTCAGCAAACCGCTGCCGGGCCGGGTAATCATCCGCTTCAACGCGGTGTCATATTCATTTGCCACGCAATCACTTGGTGGCGCGGGACCGGGAAAGTTCTCTTGAAAAGTTGCCTGCGGTTTGAAATGCGGATAAGCTGATTCCCAACGTACTGCTGAGGGTTTCCATGTTCCGAATCTCTATCGTCTTCACCACGCTTTTGGTTGCCGCGGCCCTGGTCTCCGCGCAAGACAGCAATGGCCGCATTTCCGGCACTGTAACTGACAAGACCGGAGCCTCTGTGCCCGGAGCGGCGGTCACGGTGACCAACCGTGCCACTGAAGTCAAATGGAGGGCCGCTACCGACGCCAGCGGTTTCTATCTCGTCCCCAGTCTTCCGGTGGGTACTTACAGCGTGGAAGTGGATGCCAAAGGGTTCCGCCGCGCTGAGAACATCGGCTATGAACTTTCCGATGATGGCCGTATTACCGCCGATTTCAAGATGGACGTCGGCGCCATGACGGAATCGGTTGAGGTTCGTGAGGTGCTGGGCGAATCCGTGAATACGGTTTCGGGCGAAGTCTCCCGCACAATCGATTCCGAACAGGTGGCAGATCTGGCCCTCAATGGCCGCAGTTACATGCAGCTTGCCACTCTGATTCCCGGCGTCGCGATGACCAGCCTGGACCAGATGGCAACCATCACCAGCCTGAGCGTTGGCAACCAGAACATCAACGGCCAGCGGTCTGACAGTACGCACTTGATGGTCGACGGCGGAACCAATCTGGATTCCGGCAGCAACGGCAGTCAAGTCAACAACGTCGGGGTCGATTTTGTGCAGCAGGTCAAGGTGCAGACATCCGGCTTTTCAGCCGAGTATGGACGTAACTCCGGGGCCTCGATCAACGTGGTCACCAAAGGTGGTGGCGAGCGCTTTCACGGCAGTATGTTTGAGACGATCCGGAACGACGCTCTCGATGCCCGCGATTACTTTGCGCCCATCAAACCCAAACTCCGCTTCAATGATTTCGGCTGGAGTTTTGGCGGTCCACTCTATGGCGGTCCTCTGAAGAAAGGCAAGTTGTTCTTCTTTTTTGGGGAAGAGTGGAAAAAGATCAGCCGTTTCACCAGCGCCTCCCGGCAAACCCTGCCCACACTGGCTGAAATTCGCGGCGACTTTTCGGACCGCACCAGCACCACCATTTACTACCCTGGCACCAAGACTCCGATTCCAGGGAAGAATCTAACCTCGCTGATGACTCCGGATGGCCGGGCAATTATGGCCGTATACGCCGCAATGATCAAGCTGGCTGGCGTCTACAGCAATACCCCAACGGGCAATAATGCGACTTACCAGATGCCCAACCCGTTCACCTCCAGGGAAGATATCGCGCGCATTGATTACCGGTTGAACGACAATCAACTCCTCTACTTCCGCTATCTGCACGATGCGTACAGCATCGTGGATGCCTTCGGAAGTTTCGGCGCGTCCGCGTTGCCCACCACGCCAACCAGTCGCATCCGGCCTGGTTATGGTCCGCAACTGAGCTACATGTGGACCCTAAATCCCCGGATGATCAATGAAGCGAAGATCAGCACCTCATGGCACAGCCAGCGGACACCTTTGATCGGAGACGCATGGAAGCGTTCCACCTATGGCTTCCAGTTCCCGCGGACGTATAACAGCAATGGACTGTACCCGGACGGCATGCCAAATATTTCGGTGAGTGGCTTTGCGAGCTTCAATGGACCAGCAACGGTCTACCTGATGGCCCCCACCACGGACATTTCACTTTCCGACAACTTCACTTACATCCGTGACAAACACGAATTCAAGGCCGGCTTTGCCTTCATACGGAACCGGAAAGATCAAAATGGCCGCACCGCATACGATGGCAGCGTCGCCTTCAACACCAGCGCCAATACCAACACGACCGGCTTCGCTCTTGCCGATGCTGCGCTCGGACAGTTCCAGACCTATTCGGAAGCAGGGGCGGATCCAGTGGGAATGTATCGCTTCTCACAGTACGAATCCTTTGTACAGGATTCCTGGAAGGTGGCCAGGAATTTCAGCATCGTCGCGGGTGTCCGATACAGCTTCTTCGGGCCCACCTATACCGTGGGGAACAACGTGTCGAATTTCATTCCCTGGCTCTATGACCCCAAGCAGGCAGTGTCACTCACACAGACGGCATCCGTACTCATCGTGCCCGGTTCCGGCAATCCTTACAACGGCATTGTGCGCGTTGGCGACGGTGTTCCCGCAGATCAGGTGGGTCGTGTGCCGGGGGCGTTGAGTCCGCTGACTCTCTCGATTCCCGCCTGGGGACCGCGCGGATTCTATAACGGTGCCAATCTCTTTATGCCGCGCTTCAGCTTTGCCTGGACCCCGTTGAGGGATTCCAGAACGGCTGTGCGCGGCGGCTTCGGTTCTTTCCATGACCGGACCCAGGGGAATCTGGTGTACTCGCAGGGCAACCTGCCGCCGTACTCTTACAGCAGTACCTATCAGAACGCGAATCTTTCGGCACCCTCCGGTGGTGCCGTGCCGCCACCCGCCCCGCTGGGAACAATCACCGCGATTGACCCTTATCTCAAAGTGCCGGTGACCTACAACTACAATCTCGGCATCCAGAGGGAACTCTGGAAAGGGATGTTTCTGGACGTCACCTACAACGGCAACGTCAGCCGGCACCAGATTCACGCGACCAACATCAATTTCCCTGGTTTCGCAGCCATTGTGGCGAATAACAATATTCCCAGCGCAACGCGCCCCGGCACCAACGCGATTGTTCCTTATAAGGGATACTCAACCATCAATTGGTACAGCAGCGACGCGAATGCCAACTACAATTCGCTGCAAACATATCTCACACGGCGGCGCGGTAACACCGTGTTCACCTTGAGCTACACGTGGTCCAAGGCCTTGACCGAAGCGAACTCTTATAACGATGGCGGTGATGCGGCGGAGACTTCCAACCGTCACTTCAACTATGGTCCGGCCAGCTTTGATCGCCGCCAGTTGTTTGTGAGCACCTACACGTACCGGATTCCCCTTTTCCGGGGCTCGAAGGGGTTTGTTGGCGTCGCGCTGAAGGGCTGGGAAGTCAGCGGGATCACCCGATTCCAGACCGGTGCGTATCTTACCCCGACCGGCAGTTCCACCGGGATCACCCGCCGCTCCACATACCTGGGCGGGGAAGTTGCCCTGCCGTCAGATGTGCGCAGCGCGGACCATTGGTTCAACACCGCTGCATTTGTGAACGCTCCAACAACTGCCATCGGCAATGCCGGTGTTGGCGTCATCCAGGGGCCGGCCTGGAATAACTGGGATCTTTCGATGCGAAAGGTCTTCCTGCTCCGCGAGGGTTGGAATCTGCGCTTCCAGGCCGATTCCTTTAACGCGCTCAACCACACCAATTTCGGCAACCCGAACGTCAGCACCAGCGGAGGCGGCAGCTACGGCACAATCACAAGTTCTCAGCCTGCCCGCAACATCCAGTTTGGGGCCCGACTCACGTTTTGACGTTGAATTCACCGGTATTTGGACCGGTTTCCTGCCGTTGTCCTTTCCTATCAAAGGGTTAAACGTGATACTCTAGGTGGTTACCAATGCGAACTGTCGACCTAATCCTGCGGAAACGCGCGGGCGAAGAGCTGAGTGTGGAAGAAATCCAGTACCTTGTCAACGGGTACACCACCGGCGAAATCCCCGACTACCAAATGTCCGCGTATCTCATGGCCACGTACTTCAATGGCATGACCGACCGCGAATTGAGTTCTTTCACCGACGTCATGGTGCGTTCGGGCGAGACGCTGGACCTCAGCGATATCGAAGGTGTGAAGGTCGATAAGCACTCCACCGGCGGCGTGGGCGACAAGACCAGTCTGATTTGCGCTCCCATCGCGGCGGCTGCGGGTGTGGTTGTTCCCATGATTTCCGGGCGCGCTCTGGGTCACACGGGCGGAACGCTGGACAAGCTCGAAGCCATCCCCGGTTTCAATACCAATCTCACGCTCGATCAGTTCCGCGCACAGCTCAAGGAACATGGCCTGGCCTTCATTGGCCAGACGGAGGAAATTGCTCCCGCCGACAAGCGCCTCTATGCTCTGCGTGATGTCACGGGAACGGTGGAATCGATTCCGCTCATCGCTTCCTCCATCATGTCGAAGAAGCTGGCTGAAGGCATGGATGCTCTGGTGCTCGATGTCAAAGTCGGCCATGGCGCGTTTATGAAGAAGCAGGTGGATGCCCGCCGTCTTGCGCAGGCGATTGTTGGCATCGGCCGCCGTCTCGATAAGAAAGTTCAGGCTCTCATCACGGACATGAGCCAGCCGCTCGGCTATGCCGTAGGCAACGCGCTCGAAGTGATGGAAGTTTCGCAGACCCTGCAAAAGGCCGGTCCGGCCGATCTGACCCGGCTCAGTCTTGAGCTTGCTGCCCGCATGATCTTCCTTGCGAAGAAGGCTGGCAGCCTCGATGAAGCCCGCCAGATTGCGGAAACCAAGCTGATGGACGGTTCCGCGTACAAAAAGTTCAAGGCCGTTGTGGCGGCGCAGGGCGGCAATCCGCAGGCGCTCGACCGTTTCGAACTGCTGCCGAACGCGACCGGGATGCGCGAAATCGTTACCACGCGTGGTGGTTACGTTTCTGCCATCATGGCCGAAGATATTGGCCGCGCTTCCACCATGATGGGTGCGGGCCGCGGGACGAAGGAAGATGCCATTGATCCTGCTGTTGGCGTGATTATCGAAGTCAAGGTGGGTGAGAAGGTGGATGCCGGTTCGGTCCTCTGCCGCCTCTACTACACCGGTGAAGAGAATCTCGACGAAGCAGCGGATCTGGTGGAAGATGCCTTCCGCATCTCCAGTTCGAAGCCCGATGAGCGCGAACTGATCCTCGAGGTTGTGAGCTAAGCCGCCATGGGAGGCCTCGGGCGGTTCACGGGAATACTTGGACTCATCGTCATTCTCGCGGTCGCCTGGGCCATGTCCCGGCACAAAAAAGCAATTCAGCCGAAAGTCGTGCTGTGGGGCTTGGTCCTCCAGTTTGGCTTTGCCCTTTTGGTGTTGCAGACCAAGCTGGGTGATGCTTTCAAGTCAGTCAGTTATGCGGTAAACGCGATGCTGGCCTACTCGGCGTCCGGTGCCGCCTTTGTATTCGGTGAGCAACTCGGACGCAAAGAGGGTCCGTTTGGTGTGGTTTTTGCCTTCCAAGTGCTGCCCATCATCATCTTTCTCGCTTCGTTCTTCTCGATTCTTTACTACTTGGGCGTCATGCAGGTGATCGTGAAAGCGTTCGCCGCCGTGATGCAGAAGGTGATGGGAGCCAGCGGTGCGGAATCCCTCAACGTAGCGGCCAGTATTTTCATGGGGCAGACGGAAGCTCCTCTCACCATCAAGCCCTTCCTGAACGGACTCACCACGTCAGAACTCTTCACCATCATGGTCAGCGGCATGGCACACGTTTCCGGCGCTGTGATGGCTGCCTACGTTCTGCTCGCTGGTGTCCGCATTGAACACCTGCTTACAGCCGTGATCATGACCGCACCCGCAACCATCATGCTGGCCAAGATCATGGAACCCGAAGTGGGTCAACCGGTCACCGCAGGCAAGGTCGAAGTCAAACTGGAACAAACTGCGGTCAACGTGATTGACGCTGCTGCGCAAGGCGCCGGAGACGGCTTGCATCTTGCCCTGAATATCGCAGCCATGTTGATTGCCTTCCTGTCGCTCATCGCGATGGGGGATGGCATTCTCGGCTGGATTCATGGTTTCCTGCCCTGGGTTCCCGGTTCGCTGAAGCTGTTGTTTGCGCTCGTGTTCTCTCCCATCGCCTGGCTCCTCGGCGTAGCCTGGAATGACTGCCAGGGCGTTGGCGAACTGTTGGGCGAACGCTTCGTTCTCAACGAATTCATTGCCTTCATCGACCTTGGCAAACTGCAGGCGCACAAACAAATCTCCGAACACAGCTTCGTGATCGCGACCTTCGCCCTCTGTGGTTTCGCGAACCTCAGCTCGATTGCCATTCAGGTTGGCGGGATCGGAACCCTGGCACCCAGCCGCAAAAGCGAAATCGCCCAACTGGGGATGCGTGCTGTGATTGCCGGGACCATGGCGAACTTCATGTCCGCCTGCATTGCCGGCATGCTGCTCTAAACAACAAATGACTACAGCTGAATTTCTGGAATCCCACTTCACCCCGCGGCCTCAGGTCGCGGTCGTTCTCGGAAGCGGTCTCGGTGCTTTCGCCGACTCTCTTGATAACGCTGAGGTCATCTCGTACCGCGACATTCCAGGGTGGCCGCAATCGACAGCCGTTGGACACGCCGGCAAGTTCGTTGTCGGTGAAGTCAACGGCGTTTCCACCGCGGTGCTTGCCGGGCGCGCGCACTTGTACGAGGGCTACACTGCCCAGCAGGCCGCGTTCGGGATTCGTACGCTGGCACGTATTGGCGTAAAGTCGGTGATCCTCACCAATGCGGCGGGCGGCATCAACTCCCAGTTCTCGCCCGGTGAACTGATCCTGATTTCTGATCACATCAATCTGTTGGGTCAAAACCCTCTCACGGGCCAGAACGATGATTCCCTCGGCCCCCGCTTTCCAGATATGTCTGAAGCCTATAGCCGGGAGTTCCGCGCGATCGCGAAAAAGTCAGGTGCTTCGTTGGGCTTGGAACTGCGCGAAGGTGTCTACGCCGCTGTTCCCGGGCCGAGCTATGAGACTCCCGCGGAAATCCGCTATCTGCGCTCCATTGGTGCCGATTTGGTGGGCATGTCAACCGTGCCGGAAACCATCGCCGCAAACCATGCCGGCATGAAAGTGCTGGGGATTTCCTGCGTCACGAATCATGCGGCCGGTGTCATTGAGCAAAAGCTGGATCACACGGAAGTTCTCGCCGTGGGTGAACAGATGAAGGGCACCCTGATTGAATTGCTGCGGCTGATTGTGCCGCAACTGGTATGACTGACGCCCTGGTGGAAGCTGCCCTCGCTGTTCGCTTGAATGCACATGCGCCGTTCTCCAAGTTCCAGGTGGGTGCCGCCGTGGAGGATTCCACGGGCAAAATCCACACGGGCTGCAATGTGGAAAATGCCACTTACGGTCTGACCGTGTGCGCCGAGCGTGTGGCCATCTTCAAAGCCGTGAGCGAAGGGGCCAAGGGGTTCCGGCGTGTGGCGGTTGTGGCAGATACGGAGACTCTCACGCCTCCCTGCGGTGCCTGCCGCCAGATTCTCTGGGAGTTCTGCGGTGATGTGGAACTGGTCCTCAGCAACCTGCATGGCAAGACCGAGACCATCCGTTTGGGATCATTATTTCCGAGGGCTTTTGATGCTTCGTTTTTGTAGCGCCATTCTTTTCTGCACACTGGCGTTGAGCGCCGCTCCCTGTGATCTGATTGTTTCCGCGAAGTATGTGGTGACGATGGATGGCACCCGCCGCCTGATTGAGAACGGCGCGGTTGCCGTGACAGGCGAACGCATTGCTGCTGTCGGCACAAAAGCAGAAATCGATGCTGCGTGGCAGCCCAAGCGGCGTCTCGACCGCCCGGATGCGCTGATCGCCCCCGGTCTGATCAACACCCACACGCATGCGGCCATGTCCCTGTTCCGCGGCATCGCCGATGACTTGAAGCTGCAGGACTGGCTGGAGAAATATATCTTCCCGGCCGAAGCCAAGAACGTCACACCCGATTTCGTGCGCTGGGGAACACGTCTGGCTTCGCTCGAAATGCTGCTCTCCGGCACCACCACCTTCACCGACATGTATTACTTCGAAGATGTGGTGGCGGAGGTCGCGAAAGAGGCCGGTATCCGCGGCGTGCTGGGCGAAACCGTCATTGGTTTCCCTGTCGCTGACGCGAAGACCCCCGCCGATGCGCTGGTTTACGCGGAAAAGTTCATCCAGCGTTTCCAGAATGATTCGCTGATTACCCCCGCCGTCGCGCCCCATGCGGTCTACACCAACGCGGACGGTGACTTGCAGGCGGCCCGCACCCTCGCGAACAAATACAAAGTGCCACTTCTGATTCATGTCTCTGAGACCCGCAAAGAGAATGAAGATCTCTTCGCCAAGCGCAAGATGACCCCTGTGCAGTTGCTGGATTCTCTGGGCGTTCTCAACGGCACTACGGTTGCGGCCCACTGCGTCTGGGTCACTCCCGCGGACCGTGCGCTGCTGCAGACACGGGGCGTTGGCGTGGCGCACAACCCCTCCAGTAATATGAAACTCGCCAGTGGCGCGGCTCCCGTGGTCGATATGTTGAACCGGGGCATCCACGTGGGTCTGGGGACCGATGGCCCTGCGGGAAGCAACAACGATTTCGATATGTTCGAGGAGATTGATCTCGCCTCCAAGCTGCAGAAACTGGTGCGCAACGATCCCCAGGCGCTGCCGGCAAAGCTCGCCTTTGCCATGGCGACCATTGAGGGCGCGCAGGCCATTGGACTGGGCAAAGAGATCGGGTCTCTGGAGACCGGAAAGAGGGCGGATTTGATTACCGTCGACCTTTCCGCACCCAATGCAGTGCCTCTCTACGACGTCTACTCGCAGTTGGTCTCAGCCTTGAAGGCATCGAACGTGGTGGATGTGATCGTCAACGGAAAAGAAGTCGTTCGCGACCACCGCTGCCTCACTCTCGATGCCAAGGCGATTACGGCCAAGGCACGGGAATACGGTGCGGCCATTGCAAAGTCAGTGGACCAGAAGCATTAGTCTGGCTGGGAGCGTCAATAATTTTGCAACAGGTTGAGCAGCTTGCGGTCCAGTTGGGCACCGTGCCAGTTTTCATAAGCAACATCGGTGCGGCCGGAATCGAGCAGTCCGAATGGACCGTGGAAGTTCCAGAGTCCGTAGCCGATGCCGGATTTCGTTAAGATCTGCATCACGTCTTCCATCCAAGCCAGGAAAACACCGTGGGGCGTGCGGTTATAGGCGCCGCATTCGCCGCAGTTGACCCCGGTGCCGCGTTTCGCGAGCGCGATCCAGGGTGCAAACATCTCCTCCAACTGCTGGCGACCCATTTTGACCGTGCCATTGTCATTCAGCACAGGCCATGTGGGCAGAGCGAAACTGGAATCCTTATCGACCCACGAGGCGCGGTAGTGGCTCACCTGCGGCGGCCAATAGGCGTGAACGCTTTGCGCAGTCTCGGGCAGGGCAAGCTCATCCACCACGGTGTTGCCCACATCCAAACCGTCGATAAAGATGAGCCGCGAGGGACTGGTGCGGCGAATCACAGCAATGGCGCGCTTCATGATGCGGATGTAATCTTCGCGCGACATGTAGCCCTCCTTCGGCACGGGGGCCTCATTGATCAGGTTGAAGCTGAGATCGTAGTTCGAAACGGCGCGGTAACGGCGGGCAAACAGATCCCAATGGAACAGGAACGCCTCTTCGGCCGGGGCATCGCGCCAGAGCAGGAACGGTTCGCGGTCATCTGCAATGCAGTAGCCGGGTGCGCGGTGGAAGCAGAGATTCACGTGGAGGCCGAACTGGTTGGCCTGTTCCATGAGCCGGTCGATCTTCCCAAAGGCTGCTTCGTCGATCCGCTTCACATGGTAAGGATTCAATTTGCCGAGCGTACGCCACGGGCTGTCGACCCAGAGCCAGTAATCGAGCGGAATCCGGACGAAATTGAAACCCCAGTCGCGGATCCAGCGCAGGTCATCTGTGGTGGTGACGGGCGGCGAGGGTTGAAAAGCCTGGAAAAAATCGAGCAGGTTGAAGCCACGCCAGCGGGGGATGGCATGCTGCGGCAGTGCCGGTTCAAAGGGGCCGGCCAGTGCGGTGCCGAGTGCAGCACCGGCAGCCAGCAGCGTTCTGCGTGTGAGTGTTGGCGGGCCTGGTCGCATGAGCAATAATCATATCCACTCTTGATTTGTTTGAGGCCTGCCCGTATATCATAAATGGAATGCGGCACACGATTTTAACGCTAACTATTGCGCTTGGTCTCAGCAATGCGCTCCCTGCCCAGGAACCCGCGGTTGTGCTTTCGAAGCAGGGGCAGGTGCGCTCTGAAACCGTGGCCGTCAACGGGCTGGACCCCGCCGCGCAGTTCAGTTTTCTCTACTCCGTGGACCGTCTGCGTGGTCTGTCGCCGGAAGCCCGAGTGGAAGTCGAGTTGCGCCAGGGCGGCAAGTTGGTGCTGCAGAAGACGCTGCATGCTGGCGATCCTGATTTCTACACGCAATTCCGGGTCGCGGCAAAGACGCCGGCGCAAGTGACCGTGAAGGCCGAAGGCGTTTCCTCCGGCTATCATCTGCAGATCAACCGCTGGCCCCGCACGCCGTTGATCCGTGCCGTGCCGAACCACCGATGGGAAGACGCGCAGGAGATTCCACTGGGCAAGACGGTCTTTGCCACCAGTGACGATGCCGCCTACATCCCGCTACCCGGCACCGCGCGCAAAGCGAACGCGGAAGATGCCACGGGTACCGATTGGTACAAGTTCGAGTTCACCGGCGCGCAGCCCAAATTGGTTTTCGTTCAGGCGGACCTCACGGAGCGCGACCAGCTGCCGATGAATGTTTCGCTGTTTCGCATGACCGGCGGGAAACTGCAGGAATACTTTGAGGGCGAAGATCCCGTGACCTTTCCGCATGAAGTGCAGGCACTGCCGGGGAATAAGTTTGCGCCGCGTTTGCTGAAGGAAAAGGGCATTTATTACATCTCTGTGCGCGCGAATCATCCGGATTACAAGCTGCGGACGCGTGTCTATGACCCGCCGCCTTACACCAAGCCGCAGGATGCGGTGCGGACTGCCCTCGATTACATCCTGGGTGCGGGCGATTCCTGGCATGCCAACACGCCGCGCCGGGGTGGCACGCTCGACCGTGTTTCGAGCGTCCATCAGGAGACCTCGCTCTGTGTCGCCTGTCACGCCACGCACTTTCCGCTGCGCGCGCAGATGTATGCCGCGCGCAATGGGTATCCCATTGTGCAGCGCCAGCAGGTCCAGTTCCTCACCGAACGTTTCTACAACAATCCACGCCCGTTCTACGGCTTTGAAAAAGATGCCACCTGGGCCCGCATGATTTCCGCCGCGGCGAATGTGTTGGGCCGCATGTCCCATCTCAACAACCTGTTCGAGCAATACGTGAGCGGTGAACCGCGCGCGCAGTTTCATGACGGCATCAATGGCTTTTTGAATCTCTATTACTCCGGCCGGACCGCTCTGCCGCCGGATGAGACCAATGGAAATACCCCGCTCGTGAGTGCGCATGAAGTAGCTTGGTACGCCTGGGCGTCCAATCATGATCCCCGGCTGGGGGACTTCATTGCGGGCGGGCCGGTCAAGAACATGATCGACCTCTGCTATCAAACTCTGGCGCTGGCGGATATCGATTCCACAAAGTACAAGGCGCAAATCGCGAAGAATGCGGCCCGGATTCTCGAACTCCAGCGTCCCGACGGGCAATGGTCTGCCCGTTTTGAGACAAATCAGCCGGAAGTGGAATTCCAGACCGGCCACGCGCTGTGGGCTTTGCAAGCCGCGGGAATTCCGGCTTCGAACCCGCAGGTGGCGAAGGGCTTGCAGTATCTCTTGCAGCGCCAGCAGATCTTCGGCGGATGGATGGACCCCAAGCAATCCTTCGAGAACTTCCGCACCCCGTTCCGCGAAACGCAGATGAGCGTGCTGGCGCTGAGTGCGTATTATCCACTCGCGGGCCGCAAAGCTGGCTGGGATACCGTGCCGGTCACTGCGCTTTCGAAGGACCCGGTGGTGATGCTTGACCAGTTGGACCAGATTTGGAGCCGGCCTTCCGATGCGGTGCTGCAGCAGGTGGTTGCAGCAGCTGCTTCCAATGACGCGCTGCTCCGTAACGCCGCCGTGGAAGTTCTGGGACGGCTTGGCGAAATTAACTCCGCTTACACCAAGCTTCTTGCCGACCCCAGCAAGATTGTGCAGCGCAATGCTGCCTGGGCGCTGCGCCAGACCTATAGCCGCCATGCGGATGCGGATACTTCGGTCCTCAAGGCCGCGCTCACGTCGGCGGATGACCGGACCCGCTGGACCGCGGCGCGCGTCTTCTCACAGCATTTTGCGGCGCTCGGCCGGAAGTCAGATGTCCTCCCCGTCCTGTCCCGTTTGGCGGATGACCCCGCGCTCACGGTGCGCATGGCCGGCATCAAGGCTATTTGGCAGTTCTGGTTCTGGACTCCGGATGCCGCCGCGAAGGGGCAGATCGAAGATACCGTGCTTTCCGCACTTGGCAAGCCGCAGCATCCCTGGATTGAAAGCAACCTGCACGATGCGGTGTATAACATCGCCGACGAGAATATCCGCTATCTCTACAACAACTGGGTGCCGCTAATGGGACAGACTTCGGACCGCGACAAGGCGATTCAGGGGCGTCTGGCCATCGAAGCAAGACTCTCCAGTAAGTTCGCCGCGATTCTGGAGAAGGGGCCGGAGTTCCAGAAGAAGCAGTTACTCTCCGCCCTGGTGGAGTTCCCTCTGCGCCGTGCCGATGTTTATAACCTCGAAGCGGATTTGAGCAAGACGGGTCCGCTGGTTTATAGCCGGATCGGCAATGATATCGAGCAGATCGCCTTCTTTGGGGAAAGCCGGGATCGTATGGCTGCGGCGATTACTCCTCTGCTGGATTCGACCGATGCGCAGACCCGGATGTTTGCGCAGCGCGCGGTACTGCTTGTGCGCGACAACCGCTTCCCGGAGGTGAATCGTATCGCAGGTCCCGCCGGTGCGGCGACAACGGCTCTGCTTGCCAAGGTGAAGAACCTTCCGGAAGCTGTGGAAGTGAGCCGTGCGTTGTATCCACCGCCGCCGACGGCTGTTGTTGCCAAGACCGGCGCGAAAATGGTTGCGGCCAAGCTGGATGAAGCTTACTTCCGCGGTTACGTGGAGCCGATTCTACAGAAGCGCGGCAAGGACGGCTATGCCTGCGTCAACTGCCATGCCACGCACACGATCTTCGATGGCACCTGGGGCACCGCGAAGAATGTGGTGGACGGGACCGACCCCGAAAACAGCCCGATCCTGCGCAAGCCGATCTCCAGCTCCGAAAGCGAGGGCGTTACGAATGCCTCTACCCTCGCGCATGGCGGTGGTATCCGGTTTACCAAGGATTCGCCGGAATACAACACGATCCTCGAATGGATCAAAGGTGCCAAAGATTAGGCGCGAAAGATTAGCTTTCAGACCAGCCGGTAATACTGCAAACGGCAACGGTGGCAGTGGAACAGCGTAGCACCCAGCAGTTTCCAAAGAAATGGAGGCGGGAAAGACGCCAGCGCGTCGATCTTGTCAACACCGCGTGATCGTGTGACCTGTTTCGAACCATGGCAACTCGGGCAGGCGCTGGCACTGCGGCGGTCACCACGGTGCTGGTCGCCCGCATCCCCGCGCAGGCAGAGCCGCTGGCCGCAATCATTGCACTGGTAGGCTTTGGCATATTTCCAACGTTCGAAAAGTGTTCGCCGGACGCGTGTGCATTTCCCGAAACAGGATATGCAGCGTAATACCGTGCCGGACTTTTGCTTGGGCTCTGCGAGCGGCAGAATGGGAGATGCTTCATGTAGCGGGTGTTCCGTGATCAAGGCCATCACTGTCTCCTTGGCAGTTCATCGGCCAAATCAGGAAAAACCTTTAGAGGGGTAAGCTGAAATTGTGATTCCGCGGCGATTTTTTCAAATCCTGGCTCCGCTCTGGACCGTTGTGGTCATTGCAGGCTCGCTTCTTCCCGGCAAGCAGAAGGAAGCCATCGGCACCTTTACCCCCTATGCCGCCGCTGCGCAGGGGAATATCCGCTGGCAGCATGAGGTCTTTCATGTCACTGCCTTCGGAGGCATGGCACTTGTTCTCGGGTTGGCTGCGCCTGATTCCAGGCGGCGTCACGCCGGTGTGCTTTTGGCTGCCGCGATTGGTGTCTCGCTCGAGTTGATGCAGACCAGGCTGACCCAGATGGGTGTGGAGTGGTGGGACGTCCGGGATGATCTCATCGCGGTTTCTATCGCAGCGTTACTGCTCGGCACGTCCAGCTTTCGGACCGCTGTAGTCCGGCACTGAGGCCAATTACTTCCGAATCGCCACCCTGTCGTTCTCTGAGATGCCGGAGTGAGCCTCGATGTCCCCTCGTTTTTGCAGCAACCGCCGGTATCTGCCGAAGTAGTTCACAAAGTTGCCGCCATGCTGGAAGGTGTACATGATGTCCGCGAAGTCGGCTGTGTGTTCCAGTCCCAGTGCATGTCCGCTTTCGTGTAGGCACGTGAGATAGACCACGGTTTCGCGAAACAAGGGGTCATCAGAGGCAGCGCGGTGGATGTCACGCCCCAGGGCGCGTGTATCCGGCAGCACGAAGACCTCCGCTCCCTTTTGCCCGTTGACGAGAATGGGGCGGGCTTCGCCATAGAGATTGCCCACTGCGGATGCCCAGTGAATCCGGATGCGTGCCTCGCGGGGAGATGCCACCTTTACCATCTTGAACTTGCCTGCCGCCTCGCGTTCCCAGGCCGCCAGCGCCCACTTTGCCAGTTCCGGGTCACCTGCCGCGCAGCCGGTGTCTTTCGCTGTGTCGGGGGTACACTCTTCCACCCACCAGGTCCAAGTTTCGGCTGCGGCCAGCGGTCCGCAGAGCAGCAATGTGAGCAGCAAGACTTGCTTCATGGGGCTGATTATAAGCCCCGGATTACAATCGGCATGGTGATCAAAAAAGTTCTGGTCGCAAACCGCGGCGAAATCGCGATCCGCGTCATCCGCACGTTGCGCGAAATGGGCATCGGGTCGGTGGCCGTTTACTCGGAGGCAGACCGCTCCACCTTGCACGTGCGCATGGCGGACGAAGCGGTGCTCTTGGGACCTGCGCCCGCTTCGGAAAGCTACCTCAATATCGGGAAAATTCTCGCGGCTGCCAGACAGACGGGGGTGGATGCGATTCACCCCGGCTATGGCTTTCTCAGTGAAAATGCACGCTTTGCCGCCGCGGTGCGCGATGCCGGTCTGATTTTCATCGGGCCTTCACCGGAATCCATCACGCTGATGGGCTCGAAGACCGAAGCCCGGCGCGTTGCCAAATCCGGCGGTGCCCCAGTGGTGCCGGGCACGGAGGAAGGCTTGCTGGATGCTGCCGAAGCCCTGCACTTCTCGCGCGACATCGGTTTCCCGGTGATGCTGAAAGCCGTGGCGGGAGGCGGCGGCAAGGGCATGCGCCGCGTCGACAGGGAAGAAGATCTGTCTGCCTCCTTCGAAATGGCGTCCGGCGAAGCTTTGCGCGCTTTCGGCGACGGCCGCGTTTACGTGGAGAAGCTCATTGAGCGCGCCCGGCATATCGAAGTGCAGGTTCTGGGCGATCATCACGGCAATCTCATCCATCTAGGGGAGCGGGAATGTTCCATACAGCGCCGTCACCAGAAGGTGATCGAGGAGTGTCCTTCGCCCTTCGTGGCAGCGCATCCAGGTTTGCGGGAACAGATGGGAGAAGCCGCGCTGCAGGCGGCGCGGGCGGCCGGCTATTACAACGCGGGGACGGTGGAATTTCTGGTTGGCGCCGATGCCAGCTTCTACTTCCTGGAAATGAATACGCGCCTGCAGGTGGAACATCCTGTGACTGAAATGGTCACCGGTTTGGATCTCGTGCGGCTGCAGATCGAAATCGCCAGCGGAAACCCGCTGCCCCTGACACAGCAGGACGTGCGCTGGTCCGGTGCTGCCATTGAATGCCGTATCTACGCGGAAGATCCGGCGAATAACTTCTTCCCCTCGCCGGGCAGGATCACGCAACTGGCGGAACCCTCCGGGCCGGGAATCCGCGTGGACTCGACGTTGTACCAGGGCTGGACCGTGCCGATCGATTACGATCCCATTCTGGCGAAGCTCATCGCCTGGGCGGGCACCAGGGAACATGCCCGCCAGAGGCTGCTGCGCGCGCTTTCGGAATACAGGATCGGCGGAATCAACGCGAATGTCTGGCTGTTTGAGATTCTGCTGCGGGACCCTGCGTTCCAGACAGCCGATCTCCATACCGGCTATCTGGATGCCAAACTCGCGGCTGAGGGCGGCTTCACGCGGCAACAGGATCCTTTTCTGGCCCGTGTGGCCGCGACGGTTCTCGCAGCCCAACCCGGCAAGTCCGAAGTTGCTGCTGCTGCGCCGGCCTCGCGTTGGCTGCAGGCCGGTCGCCAGGAGTTGCAGCGATGATCAAAATCTACGGGGAAGCAGCGATCCCGCTCGAAGGTGCGTCGGTTCTGGATTGTGGCGGTGGAGTTTTCTCCGTGCTTCATGAGGGGCGCTCGTATGAGGTGCGCGTCCTCGCCGGGGAAGTCATCGTCAACGGGCTGGCTATGCCGTATGAGATCGAAGACCCGCGCGCGTGGAAAGGTTCGGCTGGAGCGGGCGGGGCGAAGGGTGCGGTCACACTCAAAGCTCCCATGCCGGGGAAGATCGTCAAGGTGCTGGTTGCTGTGGGGGGCGAGGTTGCCGCAGGGCAGGGAATCGTGCTGATGGAGGCGATGAAGATGCAGAATGAGCTGAAGTCGCCCAAGGCCGGCAGGGTGGCATCGGTTGCGGTGCAGTCGGGGGACAGTGTTGCCGCAGGTGCGGTTCTTGCGGTGGTGGAATGAGGCGTCATAATGGTGGGCATGCCTGCTGAAGTTTGCGCCGAGTGTGGCGGTACCGGCTGGAAGATTGTAGAGCGGGATGGCGTGGAGGGCGCGAGCCGTTGCGCCTGTCAGTTAGTGGAGCGCGCCGCCAGTCTCGATTCCCGCGCGGGTCTGCCGCCGCTCTATCAGAACGCGTCGTTCGATAACTTCCTGCTGCCGCGCGAAAATCCGGTGGGCTATCGCGATCTGGCTGAAGTGCTGCTCGCCGTGCGCGCTTTTTCCCGCGAGTTTCCGGCGGGGAAAAAGAACGGGCTCTTGCTGATGGGTGACCCCGGTACAGGCAAGACTCACCTCGCTGTCGCCGCGTTCCGGGCCATTATGGAAAAGGGTTTTGCGGGGCTCTTCTTCGATTACCAAAACCTGCTGGACCGCATCCGCTCCGGCTATGACCAGACCTCCGGTGCCTCAGACAAAGAGGCTTACCGGGTGGCCATGGATGCCGAAGTTCTGCTGCTGGATGATCTTGGTGCCCACCGCGTAACGGACTGGGTGGAAGATACAGTGACTTCCATCATCACTTACCGTTGCAATCACCGAAAGCCTCTCATTGCCACGACGAACCTCTTCGATACCGAGGCAGGTTCCACCAGTTATGACCGTTCCGGAGTCTTGAATAACAAAATAGATTACAGAACTTCTTTGACTGACCGTATCGGTCCGCGCGCCCGCTCGCGTCTATTCGAAATGTGCCGCGTCATCAAAATGCCGCTCATCGAAGATTACCGGATTCGCAAGTCAGCATCCCTGTGAAACGGCTGATTCTGCTCCTGCTGCTGGCCGCCGCACCCCTGCCGGGCTGGGTGGAGTCAGTGGAGTTTCCCTGGAACACGTTCCCCCGCCAGTTATGGGAGCGCGAATTGGCGTGGATGAAGAACATCGGGGTGCAGCATGTCAGCCTGCCTCCTGCAAAATCACCTGCGGAACTGGTGGATCTATTGAAGCTGTTGAAGTCCCTGCAGTTAGAGGCGGATCTGGAAGGCCCGATTCCGCAGGAACTGGAACCTTACAGCCGCAGCCATGGCGGACCGTTGGTTGCCGCGCTGCCCGGGCCCGTGGCAAAGATTTCCGCGCTGCACCCCAAAGCTCTGCTGGAAAGCCGGAAGCAATTGGAAGCCGGCAGCGCCTCACTGCTTTGGACTGATGTGGAGGATACGCTTCGTGCCGATGGCTTTCATGCCGGGTTGGTGAACTTCGCTGGAGATGAGAAGTCCCAGGCTTTGGCGATCCGCCGCAACGCACAACTCCTGCATTTCTGGGGTGCGGGTTTTGGCGGGTTGAAGCAGACCCGCATGCCGTTGGGCAACCTGCCCGGGATTCAAGTGAAACAGTTCCTGGAGCCCCGGGGCCTTTCCGTGGCCGCGGTGACGAACCCATCCGCCAAGCCGTATGCCGGCGGGCTGAAGGTCTACTATCCGCCTTCCAAACACATCCTGTCGATACCCCGGGTGTCTGTGCCCGCCGGCGCATCGCTTTGGCTGCCTGTAAATGTACCCATTGGCAGCAGCCCTCTGTGCAAGGCCTGTTCTGCTTTCGCGGCGACAGATCATTTGGTCTACGCCACCGCTGAACTTACTACCATGGAATATGAAAACGGTATTCTGGCGATGGAGTTTTCCGCGCCAGAGGCTGCGGAAGTGATTCTGCAACTTACCCGTCAGCCTTCAGGGCCCTATGTGGCGGGCGGAAAGCCGATTGAGTTTGACTGGGATGCCCATACGCAACGGGTGCGCCTGACGGTCCCCAAGGGCAAGGGCATTGGCGACCGCGTGCGTGTCGGGCTGGCGATTGAGCCACCGGATTCCACAGCTTTCTTTGACCTCACCCGGGTGTTGGTGATTGGTGAGCATAACTTGTTGACCTCGCAGTATTCGTCAGAGGAGATTGCCAAACGCTCCCGGCTGGTTGTGCCGCCTGGTTTCACGGTAACCAGCAAGGTGAAATCGCCGCTGGAGACTGTCTTCGATATCTATGTGCCGGAGACTGCCGTGCACGGGGATCATGTCGAGATATCGATTGAGGGGGATGGTGTGCAGCTAAGTCATGCGAAGCCGCAGTTACTCCGCCCGTCTTCGCTGCGTTTCCCTGACGCCATTGGTGTACGGCTGGCGGCCACTTCGACGCTGGCTTTATCTCCCGCGACGATTCCGTTCAATGCGCGTTCGGGCCGCGACGTCTCCGTGGTGATCCGGAATAATGCGCCGGAGATTCGAAGTTACGATGTGCATCTGGAAGCCGAGGGACTGGAATTCTCACCAGCCAGCATGCAGGTGGCCGTGGGTGCTTCGACACAGCGCGAAGTGCAGTTCCGCGTCTTTCCATCCAAGGCGGAGGCCGGGTTGCATGAGGGCCTGGCTGTGCTCTCCGGGACGACTTATGTCAAGGAGCCTGTGCGCTTCTTAGTGGTTCCACCGGCTGCGGATCTGGCGTGGGAATCCGGTCCGTTCCATTTCCTGGAGTCGCCGAAATTGCGTGCGACCTTTCTTGGCGAGAGTTGGATCGAGTTCGTGGATAAGGATAAGAACGAGAACCGCTTGAAGACACCAGTGGTGTTGCCGGGAAAAGTGGGTGGATTGGTCGAACTGGAAGGGAAATTGCCGAAGTAAGATTTCGGTACAATTCTGTTGGAGGTCACGATGCCGGCAATTCTCAACGAAGCTCCGATTCTGCTGCCAACTGCGGCGAATGCACAGCCTCCCCGGAAGCTCTGGACCCGGATGGAACTGGCAGCCGCGGAATCCATTGGCCTGGATTTGACCCGTTATGAATTGATCGAAGGAGATCTCATCAACAAGATGGGCAAAAACTGGCCTCACGTTTCTTCGCTGGTCCTGCTCCAAAAATGGCTGGTGATGGTCTTTGGCGCGGAATTTGTTGCCCCTGAAGCGCCGGTTGACGTTGCTCCGGAAGACAATCCCACAAGCGAGCCACAACCTGATCTGGTTGTGCTCACGCAGGACGTTACTGAATTTGTTTGCGTAAAGCCCAAGCCGGAAGATATCCACCTGGTGGTTGAGATCTCTGACTCGACACTGGCCTTTGATCTCGGGACCAAAGCGGCACTTTATGCACGCGCCGGGATTATCGAATACTGGGTTTTGGATTTGCAGGGACGATCTTTGACCGTTCACCGCGCTCCGCACGCCGGCCGATACTTAGATGTCGCTGTGTACTCGGAAGCAGAAGCCGTTGCTCCGCTTGCCGCGCCGGATCTGAAATTCCCGGTTGCTGCCGCTTTCAAGGCCTGAAGAAGTGAACTACTTCGACCACGGAGGTGCGGGAAATTGCCGAAGTAAGATTTCGGTACAATTCTGTTGGAGGTCACGATGCCGGCAATTCTCAACGAAGCTCCGATTCTGCTGCCAACTGCGGCGAATGCACAGCCTCCCCGGAAGCT